>CAJTTH010000024.1:0-39410 GCA_910579125.1 uncultured Oscillospiraceae bacterium
AGCGTAAAGCCCTTTTTGGCTCTGAGAGCCTGAAGTTTCTTTATCATAGTAAAGACCTCCTGTAAAAAAAATTTTTTATGTATAACCCCAGCGGGGCTATATCCGAAAACATACTCCCGACCGCGTCGGGGAAGTCTCCGCAGCGGCAGCGCCGCAAATCGAGAGACAAAAAGTATGAAAAGATCATCTTATGATATTCTTCATCATGAGAGACGTATTTGATTTTCAAAAGAACTCTCGTCAAGCATATCCGTTTTTGTAAACGTTTTCTCCGTTTCGGATATTTACTGTTTGACTGTGTTTATATTATAGCGCAAGTTGCCTAAAAATGCAAGTGGTTTTTAAAAACTTTTTCGCCCAAAACACAAATTTGTTAAAAGTTGTTCATTAACAGGAAAATTTTTGTGCAATTTCACAAAAGCGGATTTGCCTTTACCCGTGAAAAGCCGCATAGTTACATTCAGCGCGTCAGGCGAGGGGAACTTGCGGAGCAGTGCCGATAATATAACCGCTCGCGGAAATGCCCGTCTCGTTGTTCCACGCAAACGACTGCGGAGGCTCGCCGTCGGTGAGCGTCGGAAATTCCGCGTCGTCAAGCGCGCTGTTGACGCTCGTCGTAAACGCGGCGAACGTGCACTTGTTTCCTTTGAGCGCAACGACTATCGAGCCGCTGCGTATATTTGAAAATTCATCGCAAAGCGCCGCGCAAAGCAGAGCCTCACCCTTTGTAATGCTTTTCGTGTCCGTGTTTTCGGTGTACGAGCCGCCCGTGCCCCATGTTACCGTGCCGCCGTGCCAATCGGGGAAAGACCCCGCCGCCGCGGCAGTGCTCTCCCAGACAGCCGCAGAGCTGCCGCTCGATTTTATGCTTATTTTAAGCACCGTCGGAGTGCCGCTCATGCGGTCGCCGTTGCCGTCAGCCTGTAACATAAACAAATCGACGAGCTTTTGTATATTCGCGGCGGTAGAGTTCGCCGAGGAGACGCGCGCCTTTACGACAATGCCCATCATCGTCGGCACAAGAATCGCCGCAAGCACGCCGATTATCGCGATAACGACAATAAGCTCCACCAAAGTAAAGCCCTTGCGCGCCCGCGCCGCGTGCAGCTTTTTGATCATAATAATCACCCTTTACAGAAATGTGTTGTAAGCTGTAAGAACTTGTTCTGATTTTAAACACCCATTTCCAGATAACGCTTGTACTCGGTGATGTCCTGACAGCGGCTTCTCGCGACTGCATCGTCCACCTTGCCCATGCGTACAAGGCGCGCCAAATCCTGGTCAAGCGTAAACATTCCGCTCTTTTTGCCCGTTGCGATTGCTGTCGGTACTTGGAATATTTTGCCCTCTCGTATCATAGCGCAGATAGCGTCCGTCGCGCAGAGAATTTCCAGTGCCGCGCATCTGCCCTTGCCGTCCGAGGTCGGAACGAGGGTCTGCGAGATGATGCCGACGATCGAGTTCGCAAGCTGCGAACGTATCTGCCCCTGTGAATGCGGGGGATAAACGTCGATTATACGGTCGATAGTTTCCGCCGCGCCCGTGGTGTGCAGCGTCGAAAGTACCAAGTGACCCGTTTCCGCGGCGGTTACTGCCGCGTTGATAGTCTCGAAGTCACGCATTTCTCCGACAAGGATAACATCGGGGTCTTCACGGAGAGCCGCACGCAGCGAACCCGCGAACGAATCGACGTCCTGTCCGATCTCGCGCTGATTTACCATTGACTGCTTGTGTGTGTGAACATACTCGATAGGATCCTCGACCGTGATTATGTGGCAGTTTTTCTGGCGGTTGATGTGGTCGATCATCGCCGCGAGGGTCGTCGATTTACCCGAACCGGTAGGACCTGTTACAAGCACCAGTCCGCGCGGCGCGAGCGCAAATTCTCCGAGCGTGGCGGGGAGGTTCAGGTCGGAGAGCGTGGGGATATCGTCGCGCAGCAAACGAATGGCAACGGCATGATAGCCGCGCTGTCTGTAAACATTAACTCTGTGACGGAAGCCCGTTGCCGACGTGTACGAAAAGTCGGTGTCAAGACCTTTAGATATCTGCGATTTGTGCTTTATCGAGGTTATCTGATTGATTATGTTGACGATTATAGGCTCGGTGCAGTCGGGGTAGCCCGAAAGCTTTCTGATAGAACCGTGCAGACGTACAATGGGCGGCAGACCCGCGGTAAAGTGCAAGTCCGAGCAGCCGAGGTCGCGTGACTCTTCCAGAATTCTGTTAATGTCCATTATGTTGTTTGTGTGTTCCATTATATTTCCCCTTTATACTTTATACCGTGTACGTTGCCTTTACAAGTTCGTCCATTGAGGTTTTTCCCGCGAGAACCATCTGCGTTACGTTGTCGCGGAGCAGCAGCGTGCCGCTCTTGGTCGCCAGCGCGCCGATCTCCTCGGCTGTTCCGCCCGCAGAGATAAGCTCCTTTATCTTGGGCGTGGTGACGATTATCTCGTGGATAGCCGTTCTTCCCGTGTAGCCCGTGCCGCGGCAGGCTCTGCAGCCGCCCGGGTGGGGTCGGCATATCTGCACGGGGGTGGTTTTGTTCATGAGCTTGAGCTCCTCCGGGTCGTCAAGCGTGAACGTTTCCTTACAGGAATTGCAAAGCAGCTTTACAAGCCGCTGTGCGATGATCCCGACGAGCGAGGAAGCGACCATGTAGGGCGCGACGCCCATATCCACCAGACGGACAATCGTGGAAGCCGCGTCGTTCGTGTGCAGCGTCGAGAGCACGAAGTGTCCCGTAATAGCCGCGCGTATCGCGATGTCGGCGGTCTCGCCGTCGCGTATCTCGCCGACCATTATGATGTCGGGGTCCTGACGGAGAATAGAACGCAGCGCCGCCGCGAACGTCATACCTGCTTTCGCGTTGATCTGGCATTGGTTTACGCCGTCGATCTTTTTCTCGACGGGGTCTTCGACCGTTACTATGTTTACGTTAGGCTGAGAAAGCTCGCCGAGCGTCGCGTACAATGTCGTGGATTTTCCCGAACCGGTAGGTCCCGTAACCAGCATAACTCCGTTCGGGCAGCGGATTATCTGTTTGAACATCTGGTAGTTGTAGTCGGTCATGCCGAGGTCGGTGATCTTGCGCGTTTTTTCGTCCGCCGTCGACAGCAAACGGATAACGCACTTTTCGCCGTATACGCAAGGGATAGTCGACACACGCATATCGAGGTTGATGCCGTCGATGCGAGTTCCGAAACGTCCGTCAAGCGGGATACGTCTTTCGGCGATGTTCATGCCGCCCAGAATTTTAATACGTGTTATAAGCGAATTGTGGAACGAAGGCGGAATTTTCATATCCTGCTCGACCAACTCGCCGTCTATTCTGAAACGGATACGCGTTCTGTCCTTGAAAGGCTCGATATGTATATCCGTTACCTGCATTCTGAAAGCGGTCTCTATCATCATATTGACCAGCTTTACGATCGGGGCGTTGTCTATTCTTCCCTCCGACTCTGCCTGAGCGAGATTCTGGGCGATGTCGTTCTTGTCGCCGCCCTCGCTTTCCAGCTCCGACATTGTGCTGTCGATCGCCTGTGTGGAGTAGAATTTGTTGATCGCCGCTTCGATCTGGGTCTTGGTCGATATCTGCGGAACGACCTCCATTCCCGTTGTTACTTTCAGATCCTCAAAGATGTAAAAGTTTACGGGGTCGTTCGTTGCGACCATAAGCCGGTTGTGGTTTATTGCGTAGGCAAAAACCGTTTTCTCTTTAGCGATCGCCTCAGGTATCTTGGATACCGCCTCGGTGTTGACCTTGACTGCGGAAAGATCGACAAAAGGCACTTTAAGATTTATCGAAAGCGCCTGAGCCAGCTGCGTCTCCGAAACCAAGCCCATTTCAAGCACGATCTCACCGAGCATTTTCCCGCTGCCCTGCTGCTTCGCCAGCGCGTCTTTCAACTGATCCTGACTGATAAATCCGCTGCTGAGAAGTACATCGCCAATTCGTACGTTCTTAATCGGTCCCGCCATTATGAATTCTTCCTTTCGGGGTAAACTTTCCGAAACCTCGGAGCTGTATAAAAAATATTGCTTCGCTGTTAAATTACTTGCAATAATTTCTTTTTTATGGTAAAATAGAGTTAATCTATTTCAAGGAGGGGTAATATGCCCGTTATTTTAAATATAGCATACGCGGTATTCGCGTTCATTTTCGGTTCTGTCATCGGCAGCTTTCTGAACGTCGTTATACTGCGAACTCCGCTTAAGCAGTCGATAATCACCGAGCCGTCGCACTGCTTCTCCTGTGGTCACAGGCTTGCGTGGTACGATATGTTCCCGATATTCAGCTGGCTGTTTCTGCGCGGAAAGTGCCGCTACTGCAAGGCGAAAATATCGCCGAGGTACATGATAATCGAAGCTGTGACTGCGGTGAGCTACTGTCTCGCGTATCTTATCTTCGGCTTTAAATGGGAGCTTGCGTTTTCCGTCGTGCTGTTCGCCGTGCTTGTTTCTCTCAGCGGGATAGACATTGACCATTTTGAGATCCCTTATTGGTGCAGTATTGTGACTGCCGTACTGGGTATCGCGTCGTTTTTCGTATTTCCCGCGACGCCGTGGTACGAAAGACTTATCGCTCTCGGCGTTATCGCGGTGCTGTTCTTTATCCTTGTGCTCGTCGGCGGCATGGGCGGCGGCGATCTTCAGCTTATGATCGGCGCGTCGCTGCTGCTCGGCTACAAGGTTTTCATCGCGCTCTTTATCGGCATTCTCTCCGGTGCAATATACGGCGTTATCAAGAAGGTTCGCGATAAAAACGCCGAAAAGGAGGTTTCCGAGAAGATCAAAGAGCTTGTGACGGAATGGTATCAAAATCAGCTTGACCGTGACGTGGGATATGTTCTGGACGGTCAGGAGGATATTATTGTCGGAAGTATAAGCGAGGGCGATCCCGATATCGAATGGGAGTTCCTCGAAGAAAAAGCCTGGAAAGGCTTGCCCGATAAGGCGGCACTCAGTCAGACGCTGCGTGAGAATATCACGGAAGAGCGTGAGGGCGGTTTCAAGATCTTCATAAAGGAGGATCTTGTCGAAAAGGTGAAGTACTCCCGCCGAATGGTTTTCGGACCGTTTCTTGCGGTCGGAATTGCCGCCGCCTGGCTTGTGGGGAATTATCTGCTGAACTGGTATATGGGTCTGCTTTAACATAACTTACAAACATCTCGGGGCGAGCGTATCGCCCCGATTTTGTTTGCAGTATTTACTTTAAGGCGTCGTAGTTGTGGTTGTCGCCTTTAGCTTTCTGGTTACATAGTAGATGTAAGTTTCAAGGTGCTTCTCCGCGTCGGGTAAACTCTCGTCGTCGGGGTCGGGCGCTTCTCGGAGCACCGTTCCGGTGCCGTCGACGTAAGAAGTGCCGTCCGCAGCAAGTATTCCTTTTTTGGAGAAGAGCTTATAATAGCCTGTCGCTTGCTGACGCTTGATGTTGGTGAAATCGGCATAACCGTCTCCCGAGAATGCCATCTCTTCCATATCCGCGTCTCTGTACACATTGATCGTGGTTTTAATCGCGGGAACTTCCTGCATTGTAGGCGGGTCGGTTGTCGGACTGCCGTCTTCGCCAAGCACGGGCGTTTCCATAATATCAAAGGTAAACGCCGGGAAGAGGTTCTCATAAAAGCACGACTCGAACACGTCATACGACTTTGAGGTCGATGAAATATCAACTGCACCGGTCGTCTTATCGACAAGCTCACTCGTTATCATGTACTTGTATTGCTGCGACTTAGCATCGTACTTCCAGCGTATGCCGATACACTTGAGCTCGTAAATGTCCTTGCCCGCCGCGTCCTTGTTGTCGGCGTTGTTGATGAACGCAAGCATTTCCTCCATTTGCTTGGACTTGGGGATCGTGCTGTCGGCTTTCATGTCGTCGGGCTTGGCGTTTTCGAAGATCGCGACAAAAACGGAGTTTTTAATGCTCCTGTTAATGTACGCGTCGGCGGCTTCACCGAGCATAAGCGCGTTGGCGCTCTGCTCACGGGACTTGACGCCCGAAATTATCGGTGTTACAACGCTGAATACGCCGAGTATCAATATTCCCAGCAGCACGCAGGAAATAACGACCTCGACCAGCGTAAAGCCGCTTTTGCCGCGCCTTTTAAGTAGGCGAAGAAGCTTCATTATGTTTCACCGCCTTCATCGGGGGTATGCGTTTCGTCGCCGCCCGCGGGAGTGCTTTCACCGCCCTCAGTAGGGGTGTCCGGAGTACTCTCGGGAGTGCTTTCCGGTGTGCTCGGGGGATTGCTCTCGCCGCTCTCGGTAGATGTAGCCGGCGGCTTTTCGCCGTCATCGGGGAGACCGTCCTTAACGGGATAACCGTAAACGGGGTGACCGGGTCTGTAAACGCTTATCGGCTCCTTGCCCTCAACCCACTTTGAGCCGCTGAACGAAGAACTGCTTGTTTCATAGGGGAGACAGCCGTAAATGTTTACATGGTACATTTCGTTTCCGTCGGAATCCTTTGCAATCACGGGCTTTCCGCCCTCAAGCTTTACTTTTCCGTCTTCATCGACCTCATATACGGGGCACTTCTCGTATACACCCTCATTGGCGTTTTTGCCAAACGAGTTTTTGTCGAGGTTCGGGTCTTTGTCAAAATCAACATAAAATTGTACGGTTCTGTCCTTAACAAAGCCGTTTGCCTTGTCGGTGTCGTTTCTGTAAATGCTGACTCTTACGGCGTTCTGTACTTGCTCGTAGATTATGCCGTCCTTATCGTTTTTAGCGATCGTGCCGTCATCGTAAAACAGCGCTCTCGTTGCGTTTCCGGCTTTCTCTACAAAGTATTTGTCGGTTGAGTAGTCAAATGACGTACTTCTTCCGTCTCCATATCCTACCTCAAGAACCTTTGCGGGAACGTAGCACTTTTTGTAAGACTTGATATCTCCGCCCTCAGTCTTGGCTATCGCGCTGTAATAGCTTGTGGTATCATAGAAGTACATTCTGAACTGCGAGTACATCTTATCGTCATATACCATGGGGTCGGAGTCGGAGGAAACCGTGAATACATAGCGGCATTTCCCGTCAACCGAGCTTTTGGATACGGAGACAATTTTTATCTGGTCAAGCTTCTTGATACCCGTAAGACGTGTGTCATATCTTGCCATTTGCGCACCGGTCAGCGTATCGTCCTCGTCGCCGCCGGGCGGAACCTCCATGCCCTCGCCGTCGTAGTTGACGTCCGCGATAAAGTAGTTAAGTCCCTCGCCGACAGTTTCAGCGTCTTCATTCGCGTTTTTCATCTGGTATTCCATACCGACATCGAGCGAGAACGACGCGTCGCCGTTCTTGCCGAATTTCAAAGTTATGTCGCCCGTTTTTTCGTCAAACGTAGTGTCCTTTTTGTTGACAATAAGCGCCTCTCTTTGGGTCGCCGTCTCCTTGGCAAACTCGTTGTTCGCCCTGCGCTGATTAACGGAGAGCTGGAGAATCTGCATAATCATCGACATCATGATAGCAAAGATTGCAAACGCGACGATTATTTCCACCAGCGTAAAGCCGCTTCTTTTTGAGAATATTCGTTTCATCATAATTAAAGCGCCTCCTTTAGTTTGAACCGAAGGTGATCTTCCAGTTCTTAGGAACACCGTCGATAGGACTTTCAAGACTGTCCTTGCTCATAAGATCTGTGGGCATTACTTCGGGGTAACAGCCCGTAAATGCGTAGCCGTCATCAAGGACGTAATCCGAAACCGTCAAACCGCCGAAGAACCTGTTGATTGGTCTACTGGAATGAGCATCTGTCTTTGCCTTAAATGTCATATATGGAGCATAGACGTAGCCATAAAAGCTGTTATTTTCAGTCTTCCTCATGTAAGAAACAGGCGAAAGATTTTGTGAAAAACGAATCTCTGCACTTTCATTGGAGTTTACAAGGAAGATATTGGTAGTCGGGTAGATAACCTCTGATTCTCCCTTTGAGTTTATGAAACTTACACGCGTTTTCAAATCGCCGGGGCTGTTAAGATATGTGTCAATAGCTGGCTTGTGAATTCTGTTGTTGCAGAGTGCTTTTTTCTTGAAGTATTCGGTATCGGGGTCTATTTCATCAGACTTTTTACCATCGTTGGATTCGCAGTCGGAATTGGGGCAGAATGTGCAGACCTTGCCGTGCGTTTTGCAGAATACAAATTTTGCAGGTTTGCCGCAGTACACACATTCTTTTTCCTTATCGTCAATCTTCGTCTCGATTTTATAATCGCAGCCGTCGCTGTCATTACAGTCTCTGTGAATGAACTGAGCTGCGTTGACAGAAGGAACCATGCCGTTAAATTGTGTTCCATTGTTAAGATTTGCACTGTTGTAAACCTTGCCGTCCGCTGCAGTCGTTTCTTGACCGCCCAGCATTACAAACCAACTGTAATGCATAAATTGCTGACCACTCACGTCTTGATAGGTTGTACCCTCCGGAATATCAATTACTACCGAGCCTTTACCCTTTACAAGAATTGTCTTGGACTTAAGAGTACCCAAATTAAATCCTGTGCTTTCACCATGATTTCCGGGGAACCACGCAAAGGTTTCTGGCTTTCCGTCACCATCAACATCAAGATATGGTTTTACTCTCAATGTTATAATGTTATCGGGATTGTAACCTGTATCAATAACTATCGTAAGCGGTTCGCTATTGCCCGGATCACTCCCCTCAAAGCCTGTGATAGTCCCCTTGCGGGTCACGATCTTATTAGTTATCGTTGTGTCGTTTGCGGATTCCGAGTCGGGATACGCAATTGTAAATGTATGCTTCATTTTATCGGCTTGATAGGTTCCGTCGCCGTCGCCATTAAGTTTGATTTTAAAATCGCCCGCAACATCGGAATCCTTGATCTTCCATTTATAATAGGAATCCGATTTGGTCTTTTCTTCAAGCTGCTCCACGACCTCGTCATAAGTAAGCCCGGGTACGGAGTCGTCCCATTTGGTGAGCGAAGCAGGCATTCCGCCTTGAACAACTCCGCCCTCCTCGATGATAGAACCGTTTATATACAAATTGCCGAGTGTTATATTGCCTGCCTGAATATGGATATCTCCGTCTACATACAGATTTACAGCACTAAGATTCGCACCTTGTATTATGTACACGTCTCCCAGTACATAAACGTCGTACTTTTCGCCGTCCACCGAGGCAAACGTACTGCCCCATTGAGCAAGCGACAAATTACGTCCGACATAAATGCTGCTGCCTCCGAGGAGCCTAATGTTGTTGTTGCCGTTGTTTGTCAAATCGCCTCTGATAGCCCATGTCGTCGGTCTGGTCAGAAATGATGCTGATGCATAACCGCCGGTGTCGTCGCCAATAGGCATAAACCATTCTTGCACAGTAAACGAGCCGCCCGTCGCAAGGTTACCCGCCATATAGTTCGCCTTGCTTCCGTACATATTTGTGAACGTAAACTCGGTATCGAAGAAAACGTCCGTAAGGAAGTAACCGCCGTCAAGGTACGCGTCATTCGGAACGTAGCCTGTCGCCGCGAAAACGCCGCCGTCGCTGCTCGGTACTGCGGGAGTATCGCCCGCTTCAAGGTGAACATAAGTATGCAGTATCTCGCTCTGCCCGTTTACAACGGACGTTGTCGCAATATCGAATGTCCAACAATCCTTGCCGCCTACCTTTTCATTGGGCAGACGGGTTATATCAACGGAATACGCGCCAAGCTGCTCAAGACGCGCCGCCTCGTCTGCACTCATATCCGCGCCGGGAGTAAAGCTGCCGGTAAAGTCGTTCAATCCGGTCGTAATCGTTTCGCCCTCGTTGAGTTCAAACATTGCCTTAGACAATCCCTCGCGGAAAGAGCTTGACGAATCGTTCAGACCCGCAAAAAGCATTTCCGTTATAGAGGAAGCGGACTGATACGACTGATGCTGAAAGAACGTCGCATATTGTGTCGTCCGCGACGAGATCACCGAGAAATACATTGCCACGCACGCGATCATAAGCGCCGTCATCGTACTGATAACCATAAACAGCGCACTTCCGCGGTTGCTGGTATATCTTCTCAATGCGTGTGTCATAATGTCCTCCTTTCAAGTATTCACAGTTTTCCGTTATGCAACAGTCGGTGCGAATAAAAATCCGCACCTATGCCGCTGAAATTACGCAGAAATTCCGTCCTGAGCGTCGAGCTGAGCAGTAGGATCCTGCATACGCTCTATGCAATAGAACGTCATGGTGTCCGACCACGAGTAGATGTAATCGGTTATGCCGGCGATCTCCTTGTTATCCTGAGTGCCGGGCTCGTTGACCGTCGGGGTCGTCTGGTTCGCCTCTTGGGTGGGAAGACCCGTCGCCGCCGTCAAAGCAGCTCTGCCAGCTTCTTCCATTGTCTTGTTGAGTTCCTCGACGAGTTTGTCGTATTTGTCGGTGACTTCCCAATAATCGAGCGTCAGACCGTTCACTTTCATCGCTTTTCTCACGGAATTGCCGTTCTCGTCCTTAAAGTAGGAGTTTATCTCGTCCATAAACTTAACAAGCTCCTCGCGGTCGATAGCGGTAACCGTGAAGTCCACCGTGCTCGCGCCGATAGTCTGCGCGCTGCCGAGCGTCGACTGAAGAAGATCGCGGCGCGCGTTTTTCGCGGCGGTCTTTTCGTCTATCTCAAGACCTTGCGTAGCGTAGGTTTTCAGATCGTAAGAAACGTCTGTCGGGGTAAAGAACTGTGTACCGAGAGTAGCCGTGCCGGGTTCGCCGACGGTCAGATCCTGTACAACGACCTTTGCGGTGCACTGGCTCAGAAATTCTCTGAACGCCGCGTCCGCCTCGTAAGAGGTCATTTCAGGGAAGAACATATCCGCCATGTGCTCGCCGTTCTGGTATGCCTCGATTATCTGGTCTCTGAGCGGAGCTTTTCTCTGTTGCTCCTCAACAGCCTTATTGTATTCCGCCTGCTTTGCAGCAAGGGATTTTGTCGAGGTATCTATATCCTCGATTTTAGGCTTTACAAGCAGCCACGCGCCAAGTCCGAGGATCACGATGATTATGATTATCAGTGCGCCTATGCGCTCTTGTTTACTCAGTTTCATTATTCGGTCACCTCCTGATTTCCTTCGCCCTCCGGCTCTGACGCGTTAAGATCGATTGTTGCGTTCTCCTCGTCGCTGCCCATTTTGAGCTGCATTGTCATGCTGAACGAGAAAATCGTATCATACGTTCTTTTGCCGTCTGCGGAGATGATAGCGTATGTACCCCACTCGGTAACATTGTCTTTCGTAAAGCCTGTGTATGAAACATTCACAAAATACGGATCGCCGTATTTGTCAAGAACCTTGTTTGTAAGGTAGTCCGCGTATCTGGACGGTATTGAGGACGGATCGCCCTGAGAAAGCCCTCTGAATGTGACCGTAACATCGTAATTGGAAACGGAAACGGTCGCGATCTCAAGCTGTTCGTTCGCCTGAAGCAGCTTATCCTCGGTGTTGGTAAGCGGCTCGCTCACCTTGTCGAACACATATTTCTGCACCTTGGGCTGATAATCGAACAGCAAACCTGTCTTGTTGACGGTATCGTTATAGCTGTTGAAGCCCGCAAGCATGGCGTCTCTTTCGGCAACGATCTTGAGGTCGTTCTGCATACCCGGGTCATTTATCCTTGCGTCGAGCGAGCTTATTTCCTTTTTAATGTTATTGTTGATGAAGTCGCATACCAGAACAGCGCCGCCGACTACCGCTGCGGAAGCGACGATGCCTCCCACAAGCGCAAGCAGGAACGAATTCGCGCCCTTAGATTCCTTCGCGGAGGTAGCCTCCAGCAGGTTGATATGCTCAAGCTCCTTGTTGCGGCGGTAGAGCGCGCCGACAGCGTTCGCAAACTTTACAAGATCCTGTTCCGTGCCCGAGATGATCGAGCTGGGCATCTTGAATACGCTCGCCGGAATATTGAACTGCGATATTGCGTTGGTGATCTCCGAGAAGCTCTCGATGTCGCCGTAGAACAAAATTTCCTGAAGCGGCTTTTCGGTTCTGCGCGATCTGATGAACTGGAGCATTCTGAACAGATTATCGTAAACCGCGCGACTTACATAGTCGGGGGCGTTTTCATAATCGTTCGGGTCAATGTTGAAGAAACGCGAGAACGCGAGCTGACCCTCCTCATACAGGTTCATGTTGAGGAAGCTCTTGTCGATCTGAATAAGCAGGATCGGCATTCTCTCTACCAGCTTCGGGGTATTGAGGATAAGGCGCGTTACGGAGTTGTTGGAGATGTTTACGCCTTTAAGTTGTAATCCGATGTGCGAGAACAGTCTTACATATCCGTCAACCAATCTCTGAGGACAAGCCGCCGCGATGACCTTGAGCATCTTGTTCTTCTCCGCGTCCTCGGTCTCACCGGCTATAGTAAAGGATATGTTGAAGTCGTTGGAGACGTTCATATTCGACTGGATCATCGCCTCGATGATAGCCGGATTCTTCATATTCTTCGGCTTTGCGACGATCATTTCCTTGTAGACGATCGAACTCGAGGTAATGGAAACTATTGCCTCTTTCTCCTTGATATCCTTGCTCTTGATGATGTCGTTAAGTTCCGCCGCTACCATGGGAACGTCGGTAACATAACCGTTTGAAACCATGCCGAGTGACAATTCGCGCATATCCGCGTCCTGTACTCTTATCTTGTTACCGCTGTGGACGCCTCTTACGAGCTTGATTTGTCTGTCGGTAATGTCTATTGAAAGCATATCTTCACCTCATATTTAGATTTTGTCGCGCAGCAACGCTTCTCAAAAAAGTTCGCAACCGTTACCTTGTTCCTCTGCTTCACTTTTTTGGCTGCTGCGTTTGATTAACCGAAACACTCTCCGGAATTATGTTATATTGGTCATGCTGCCGTAGAGCAACGGGAACATACCGGCAAGGAACAAGCCTATCGCAATACCCATGATAATGATCATCAAAGGCTCCATCAAGCCGACCAGCTTTGTGATAGCGGAATCCGCCTCTTCCTCGTAATAATCCGCCGCTTTGTTAAGGATCGTATCCAGTGTACCGGATTCCTCTCCGACAAATATAATCGAGGTAAACATACCCTCAAATATTCCCGTTTTCTCAATCGCTTTCGACATACTCTCACCGAGCTTTATGTCGTTGACGACATCCTCAAACCGCTTCTGAACATAGGAGTTGTTTACAACCGATACCGACTTTTCAATACAGTCGACCATCTGCAGACCCGCGCCGTAGAGGTTCGACATATTTCTCGCGAAGCTGCCCGTGTAGATCGTCGCCATCAGCTTGCCGACTTTCGGGATCTTCAAAAGCATCTCGTCCATCTTCAGTCTTATCGACGGAGTGCGCAGACACACGAAAATAACAACGATTATCGCGACTATCGCAATAATGTATACATACCATTGGTTTACCAGCGAATCGGAGAACGCCAGCAGCGCCTTTGTAAGCGCGGAATATGTACTCGGATCGCCCAATCCCGCGAAGCTCGGCAGGATCGCCGCGAAAAGGAATACGATAACGACCAACAGCAAAACCAGCAGAACCATAGGGTAGACCATTGCGGATTTCGCTTTGTTGGCGGTCTTGTTTGCGTTTGCGTAGTGGTCGGACAATCTGTTCAGCATCTGATCGAGAGTACCCGAAGCCTCGCCGGCTGCCACCATACTTACAAACATTCCCGGGAAAACGCCGGGCTTTGACGCAAGAACGTCGGAGAAGGATTTACCCTTTTGAACCTCCTCGTAGATATCCAGAAGCACCGCTTTCGCCTTTTTATTCTCCTGCTGCTCCTGCAGAATGTGCAGCGCTCTTACAAGCGACAGACCCGCAGAAGTCATGGAAGCGAGCTGACGGCTGATGAAGGATACCTCCTTGGTTTTGAATTTGTATTTGACATCAACAACGCCCCCGCCGAGTTCGCGGTAGCTTGTGAGGTAGATCTTACGCTCCTTGAGTTTTGCCTGAAGATCCTTGCTGTCCTCTGCAAGTTCCTGTCCTCTGATGGTACGACCGTTGATATCGGTGGCGACATAAGAGTATTTGTTCACCTGAAAACCTCCGTTCCCCAACATCTGTTGAAAAATATAGGCGGATCGGCTCCGAATTTTGGGCGCAACTAACCCATAGCCGCCTACTTAATAAATAAATTATACCATAAATACAATCTTTTTTCAAGCGCTTGTAAACGATTTTTTTCAAATTACAGCTTAAAACTCCCCTTTTTAATGTAGAATTTCAACCGACACTTATGTGCAATTTAAACAAATAACCTTTGGTTTTGTTTGAAAAACTTTTTTGAGAACGACGGCATAAGCGGCGCTGCAATCGCGTTTATACGCAAGTGCGGCTTAATTTCCGCAAAAAAACTATTGATTTTATCGGAATATTGTGGTATAATTATTAAGTATATAGAGTTTTTCAAAACGAAATGCGGCGTTCCTCTGCGGAACCTGCTTTTATGATACGAAGATTAAGATAGGAGAAAAGTATGATTGACAAGACTTTATTGAAGAACGACTTTGAGGACATTCTGCGCGATTCCCATATTCAGGGAAAAACGCGCACGCCCGCACAGCTTCACGACGCGCTTTCACGCGCGATAATGAAACAGGCTGTGCCGATGATGAGCTGCTCCGCGCCGCGCGGCAGAAGCGCCTCGTACCTCTCTATGGAGTTTTTGATGGGGCGCGCGGTGTATAACAACATCTTATGTCTGGGGCTGCACGACTATGCGGAGGAGCTGCTCAACAGCGCGGGCGGCAGCCTTAACGATCTGGAGGAGATCGAGGACGCGGCTCTCGGAAACGGCGGCTTGGGCAGACTCGCGGCGTGCTTCCTCGACAGCGCGGCGACCATGAAGCTCCCGCTGAACGGCTACGGCATACGCTACAAGTACGGTCTGTTTAAGCAGACTATCGAGGACGGTTTTCAGCGCGAATACGCGGACGACTGGACGCGCTTCGGAGACCCGTGGAGCAGACGCGTCGACGACGATACGGTGATAGTTCATTATTCGTCGGGCGATGTTAAGGCAGTGCCCTACGATATGCCGATATTCGGCTACAAGAACGACTTCGCGGGCACTCTGCGTCTGTGGCAGGCAGAGCCGATAAACGCGTTCGATTTTGACGCGTTCAACCGTCATGACTATTTTGCGGCTGCAAAGGGGCAAATAGAGGCGGAAAACATCTCGGGAACGCTCTACCCCAACGACGACGCTCGTCCCGGAAAAATTCTGCGGCTGAAGCAGGAGTACTTCTTCAGCGCGGCGTCCATGGCGGATCTGGTGAGAAAACATCTTGCGGCGGGGCGCGACATTTACTCGTTCGCAGAGTTCAATACCGTTCAGCTGAACGACACTCATCCCGTTATCGCTATCCCCGAGCTTATCCGCATACTTGTCACGGAGAGAAATGTTCCCTTTGCGAAAGCGCTCGAGATCGCCGAAAAGACGTTCAACTACACCAACCACACCATTATGGCGGAGGCTCTCGAGAAGTGGGACTGCGGCATTGTCGAGGAGCTGCTGCCCGAGGTTTACGCGATCATACTGCGCATTAACGACGAGTTTATCTCGGATATGTACCGCCGCGGCATTACGCGCGACAAGATAGAGACTATGCAGCCTGTTTCGGGCGGCGTTGTCCACATGGCGAAAATGGCGATCTACTGCTCGCAGCACATCAACGGCGTTGCAAAGATACACACCGAGATACTCAAAAAGGACGCTCTGCCCGAGTGGTATGAGCTGTTCCCCGAGCGTTTCCAGAACAAGACGAACGGCATTACGCCGCGCCGCTGGATCGCGCTCTGCAACCCTAAGCTCTCCGATCTGATAACGAAGCTGCTCGGCGGCGAGGAATGGATAACCGACCTTTCGCGCCTGAAAGACCTCCGCAAGTACGCGGACGACAGGGAAGTCCTCGAAAAATTCAACAACATCAAATATCTTAACAAAACAGTACTGGCAAAGTATATCAAGGAACATGAGGGCATTGAAATCGACCCGAACTCCATGTTCGACATTCAGGCAAAGCGTCTGCACGAATACAAGCGCCAGCTGCTCAATGCGTTCAGCATACTGTATATCTATTATGGTATAAAGGACGGCAGCATCGCCAATTTCGCTCCGACTACGTTTATTTTCGGCGCAAAGGCGGCTCCCGGATACGCGCGGGCAAAGGCGATAATCAAGTATATCAACGAGATCGCGAACCTTGTGAATAACGACGCAGCCATAAACGGCGCTATCAAGGTCGTTTATGTTCAGAACTACAACGTATCGTATGCGGAAAAGCTGGTTGTTGCGGCGGATATTTCCGAGCAGATATCCACGGCAGGCACAGAGGCTTCGGGTACGGGCAATATGAAGTTTATGCTCAACGGCACGATGACCCTCGGCACATACGACGGCGCGAATGTCGAAATATGCGAAGAAGCGGGCGAGGAGAACAACTACATCTTCGGCGCGCGCGTCGAGGATCTCGCGCAGAGAATGCCGACCTACGACCCGAGAAAGCTCTACTCCGAGAACACGCGTATTGCGCGCGTGCTGAATACGCTGATAGACGGTACGTTCTCGGACGGCGGGAACGGCTCGTTCAGAGAGTTGTACTATTCGCTGCTTGACGGCGCGTCGTGGCACAGACCCGACCACTACTATCTGCTCGGCGACCTTGAAAATTACGTTCAAGCCAAGCTCAAGGCGAACAGCGACTTCTGCTTCAACCACGACGAATTTATCAAGAAGTGCTGGCTGAATATGTCGAGCGCGGGCAAGTTCAGCTCCGACCGCACCATCGCGGACTACGCAAACGAAATATGGAAGATCGCTCCCGCAGACGGCAAGAATATATAATAGATTTTCAAAAAACTTCTCCCGTTGCAAAAAACGGGAGAAATTTTTTAATAAGATATTTGGCGCTGCACTCGACTTATAGTTCATTGTTGCTGACACACGGGACCGGAGGGCTGCGCCGTTGATTTTTTTCTGTTGTCACCGGTGGTTTCGTTTCTTTAAGACAATACCGTACAAAGCCGTTAGGCGGTAATTGTGCGGTATTGCCTTTAGTGTTAAAATAAATTATCGTTCAAGCTCACAAACATAAACAAACTCCACTATATCCCCCTCCGACAGCTTGTATGCACCTGCCGAGATATGCGGCGAAATACCGTTTACGCAGTAAGTCCAACCGCTTTCGCCGCCAAATCCGAACTCATATACGTTGCCTATGCCGCGCACATAAACTCCGAACGTCGAACCGATACGGTCAACGGGTATTTTTTCTGTGCGCGCCGCCGTGTCAAGCGCGTCGAACGCAGTCGCGCCCTCGGGCAGAGTTACCTCGGCGAGCGGCAGAATTATACCGTCCGAGGGGATTGCCGAGTATGGATTTATGTCCTCGTCAATGTCGTCAATACGTGAGAGCACGCTTGTGCATTCCGCGCCAACGCGCACCATTATGCCGTTTCCCGTTACTTCCGCCGTGATCTCTCCGGGCGTTCGGATATCGAACAGCCAAACGCCACCCGCAAGCGCAAGCGCCGCAATACCGATAACAACGCTCTTTTTTCCGCGCTTAGCGATACCGACGATCAGCACAACAGCGCCGACCGCTCCAAACGCCGCCGAAATTATCAGCTTAATGTGAAAACCCGTAAATCCGATGCTTTCGACGTTGTCGAAATAACTTTCGCTTTGCGGAGGTTCGGAACTGCTTTCGGCGTTTCTGCTTGAATTGCTTTCCGCACTCGATGTATCTTGCGGTTCGTCCTGAATTGCGGGCAGATCAAACAGACATTCTCCGCGTTCCGCAAGCTCGACCGCTGTAAACGCCTGTAACGCTTGCGCCGTCGCCATTTTATTTAACTTTCCGCCGACGGTATGAGCAAATCCTCCGTTGCAGCGAAAATTCATCAGCGCCGAAACGGCACGCTCAAGCCGTCCGTCGTCAATGCCGACAGCCGTAAACGCAATTATCGCCTGCGCCGTGCTCTCCGAGACCTCGTTCCCGAGCGAAAGAAAACCGCCGTTTTCCTGTTGAAGCCCCGACAGCGCGGAAACCGCTTTATCCAGAGCTGCCTTGACGCTTTCGTTTTTGTCAAGCGGAGCAAGCGCGCAGATCGCCGCTGCGGTAACGTCCGCGTCCGCTCCGTCTCCGCGCAAAGCGAAGCCGCCGTCGGAAAGCTGCTTCGCAATCAGCGTTTCCGCAAGCTCGGTTCGGGTATGGGAAGCGCCGTTTTCGGCTTCGAGACCGCTGCAATTTGCCGCGATGAGCGCCCATATCCACGCGTTTACTCCCTGTTTGTCCAAGTCTGTATTGCGGTAGGCGGCAGCGTTTATCAGTCCGCGCGGACATTCCCCGTAAGCCGACAGCACTACAGCCGCACGCTGAAGCTCGGTAGGCGTGACAAATCCCTCCGCGCCGGCAAGCTCCTCCGCAGAACGTTTCGCGCTCTCGACAAACGCCGCCGAATTTTCCGCGCCGTACAGCCGGGCGCGGCAGAACGCCGTCCAGTCCGCGTCTCCGAGGTGAAGTTCATCGTAAAAATCGTCTGCGCCGCGTTCTTTCATATTCAGCGCGAAAAGCTCCCCGATAATATCCGAGGTATCTGCCGAAGCAATACAGAATGCGGTTTGCACCGCGATAATCAACGCAATGCAAACCGCTGTAACAAGAACCTGTAACAAATCCAAACGTTTCGGGCTATCGGTACGGGTTCGGAACTTTTTCATCATGAACGCTTACGCGAAACCGCGATAATTCCGAGTGCCAGCACTGCCGCGCCAAATACCGCCGCGACGCTCTCAACACCGGTATCTACGCTGTTTGTATCGGGAACGCTTGTCTGCTCTGTGCTTTCCGCTGCCGAGGACGTTTCCGACGCGTTTGAAAGAGCCTTTGCGGCAGCGTCAAGCTCGCTCTGCGACGCGCCGAATTTGCCGAGCGCCTCAATCGCCGTCTTGTATTCGTCGGAAGTTTTATCCGCTAAGGCAGCCGCTTTGATCAACTCCTTTGCGTTGACCGCGGGCACGAGAGCCGCCGCGCCGCCCCAGCTTGAGTTATCCTGTCCGAGATCGGCGCCGTAGCCGTAAACGGTAAATCTGTATTCCAGAACGTCGCCGTCGGCGGGCGTGTAGTCGCTTATTCCGACTTGCGCGTATTCGCCGTTGAGGAAGTAGCTCCAGCCGCTTTCGGGAGTGTAATCGAGTGCGGAAAGCTGACCTTGTGTATTTCTGCCCGTCATATCGGTACATACCGCCTTGATCTCGTCGGGAACTGCCGCTCCGTTGTCCTCGTCCTTGAACGCGGTGATATAATCGCCATATTCGCTCTCCTGAACCGTGACCTCAGCCGTGCGTTTCACAACGTCGATCCCGCCGTCTCCCTCGTAAAAGGGAACAGCCGTCGGCTCAACGCAAATGCCCTGTCCGATAGTCGACTTCACTGCCGCGAAGTACACCGTGCCCTTTGCCGCGGGCTCGGCGAACGCGTTCAGCGAAACTGCCGCCGACGCACCGAGCGCGGCGATCACATCCAATAATTTTCTTGCTTTCATCGTATTATTCCTCCGATAATTTTTGTGCGGCTTCGGCTGACAGGTCTTCCGACTTACGGTTAACGCGATTTTGCCAAGCCTTCCCAACAAACGCCAGTGACCCGAATTTTCATTCTTCGACAAAATCGCAACCGATTCACGGCAGCGGGGACTGTCACGGATTTACACCGTGTTCCGAGATAAAATATCTCATTGCCGCGCCGAATATGCCGCCAAACTATATTATACATTTTTCTCGCAGAAATGTCAAGCGGTATAAATAAAAACGCGGTACCGAAAAAACCGATACCGCTTATAACTTCTTTAAGACGCGACCCGCGCTCACTCAACATTTTTGATCCCGAACGCGATATATCCGCACGTAGTTCGCCACAGCATGGTATAGCTGGGGTACGACTTTTCGTAGCTTGCGTAAAATTCGCTGCTCGGCATTATTCTGCTCTTAATATTGTTCAACGAGCCGTTCAGGAACGCCATCATCACTTCCATATTAAAGGACTTCAGCATTTCCGACAATACGGAAGACATGACCGCGTTCATCTCGAAAACCTTTGCGTCGAGAAATTTCAGCGCGATCATTTCCAGAACGCTTTCCTCAACGACCGATACTACCGAATACGTCTTTCCGTCCTCGGTTTTGTATACATCGTTGTAGCAGAACGGCTTGTTCAAAGCAAAACCCGCGTAATTCTTGCTGACAAGATCGGCTTTCATACCGAAAAGCCCCCTGATATAAGTTCTTACTATGCTGTCAAGGGCGTTGGTCCTGTCGTCTTCGTCCGCGACAATTGCCGTCCACTTGCTCCTGGTCTTGCCCGTTATCGCCTGATCCTCAATAAGCACATGAGCCGCCAGCCAACCTGCGCATACGCCGATAAAATGCTCCAGCGATTCCTTTGAGTAGCTTTTGGCGTTAACTTCCTTTTCAAGCGCGGGAATAACCACGTCGCGCATATTGTCATGTATTTTCTTATGTACTTTATAGCCCGCGTAATTGATTGAGTGCTGATAAGCCTCTTCTTCGGCGAAGTGCTTTATTGTATAGCTTTTAAGATACTTGATAGCCTCAATACAGGTCATCTTGTTTCTCTCAAAGTCCATATCCATGAAATTATTGATAACACGGTTTACGATCGAAAAAAGCTGCTTATGTGCCCTGTCGATTGTATCAACGCCGATATTATATTCGTCTTTCCACTCAAAAACATCTTGCTCCATAACGATCACCCTTTGCTGTAATTATTTAAATCTATTATAGCATATTCCGGAAAAAATGTCAAGGGAATGAGAGGGATATTTTCGCCGTTTATTTATTACCGCAAAGCAATATAGGCAACACCGACAACATGACGTTGTCGCAAGATTGCCAAGAGGCGGCAAGGACGCCGCCAACAAAGCAATCCGGGTGACAAAGCGCGTAGTGCGGTAATTGTGTGGTATTGCCTAAAATCAACACAAAAAAAATTCTTTAAAAACCGCTTGACAACCTCGGAAAAATCTGCTATAATAATTTAGTTAATCGTTAATAACGACGATAACCCCTTTCCCGTATGAGAAAATGCGGGATATATATCCATAAGGAGGTGCTTATAAATGGCAAAGCTCAGTGAAAAGTACGAGGCAGTGATCGTGTTCTCCCTGAAAAAGGACGAGGAGCAGATCAAGGCGCTCACCGAGAAATTCTCGGACTTGATCAAGGCTAACGGTACTCTTACCAACGTAGACGAGTGGGGCAAGAGAAAGCTGGCTTACGAGATCAATTATGAGAGCGAGGGCTACTACGTTCTCTATAATTTCGAGTCCAAGCCCGATTTCCCCGCAGAGCTGGAGCGTATCATCAACATTACCGATGGCGTTCTGCGCTCGGTCGTTGTTCTCGCGAAGTGATGAATAGTTTATTGTCGGAATTTAAGATGAAGATTTATTGAATGGTTGTATGGAGGTGTTTCCATGTATAATAAGGTTATTATGATGGGCCGCATTGTCAACGAACTCGAACTTAAGACTACCCCTGCGGGCGTAAGCGTATGCTCGTTCCGGATCGCGGTAGACAGACGTTTTCAGACAAAGGGCGAGGAAAGAAAGTCGGACTTTTTTAACGTTGTCGCATGGCGGCAGCAGGCGGAATTTCTGACAAGATATTTCTCCAAGGGCAAAATGATACTCGTTGAGGGAGAAATGACCACCAGACAGTACACCGATAAAAACGGAAACCCGAACACATGGTATGAGATAGTTGCCGACAGGCTCAGCTTTACGGGCGAAAAGGCGACAAACGGAAACGGCGGCTATGGCGGAGGCTACGCGCCGCCGCCCGAGGAACCCGCAGGGAACTACGGTTATTCCGCGCCACAGAGCGCTCCCGCTCAGCAACCCGCGCAGCAAGCATCTCAGACCCCCGCACCCGATTTTTCAAGCGCGGATTCCGACGATTATCCGTTCTGATTGAGAACATGGCGGCGCTTGCGCCGCACAAAACGTAACGAATTTTTCCGAAAATTTACAGGAGGTAAGGTATCATGGCTGATAGGATCGAAAGATCGGCTCACCCTGTTAAGCGCACACGCAAAAAGGTTTGTATGTTCTGCGCTGACAGAACCGAGTTTATTGATTACAAGGACGTTGCAAAGCTCAAGAAGTATATGACCGAGCGCGCTAAAATTCTGCCCCGCAGAGTTACAGGCTGCTGCGCATATCACCAGAGAGAGCTGACGACCGCGATCAAGAGAGCAAGACAGCTCGCGCTCATTCCGTACGCTGCGGATTGAGCATTGGTCAATTAAAGCAAAGCCGCGACCAAAATCGCGGCTTTTTTGTCATTTTATATTATCGATATCCAGAACGAGAACGTATTCATATCGGGAATCTAATTCATTGTTTCTTTTGAGAAAGTAGATCTTTCCGCCGTGTATGCGGCCCTCGTATAGACCGCGTTCATCCTCAATAACGATAACAGACTTTTTCTTGTCGCTGTAAAACATCGGATACATATAGCAGTTCCAATGGGGGAAACTGCAGCTCCACACAGCGCATCCGTCCGCGAAATCAACGCTGTACACGCTGACAAGACCGTTTGCCTTGAAGATATTGAACGGCTTTCCGTCCTTGATATATCCCATTATCGTATAGTCTTTGCCATCGGTGCTGCCGAAATATGAATACGCCATTTCGTCTGTCGGGAATATATCGAGCGATTTTGCGTTAAGTCCGTATTCCTTGGGAACGAACAGCGGCTCGGCACAGCTTACAAACGTTTCGTCCCCGACATAAAAGGCGGGCTTGTTTTTGTATATTATTGGTCGGTACGCGTTTTTGCAGAAATCCTCGCTCTCTCCCGTCTCTATGTTGTATTTTACTATCGTAAAATTTTCGTTTCCCAAAGAATTGTCAAATTTATCCATATAAACGATATTATTGCAAATAACCGCATGCGGCACATGATCCTGCATAAATCTGTATATTCTTTTTTCCGTCAAATCGTCGAGCTTCAACAAATACAGATCCGAAAGCTCATTTGACGCAGTCATGCCGAATTGATTGAGAACGAACTTTTCATACAGAATATATTGGTCGGTGCAGTATATAATTACCGTTCTGAAGCTGCTTGAACCGCTCGTTGAATATTCCGGCAATAACGACCGATACTCGCCGCCGAGCGTGTAAATTCCGTATTCACTTTTATTCTCCCAAGAACCGCCAATGCTTGCAAAACGGACATCTCCCCTGCGCACAACAAAGCAGTTTTCTCCTATCGGGGCTATTATTTCTTGAATATTCAGCTCCTCGTGAATGTCAAAGCGCTCATACTCGCCGTTGTAAACGGCAGCTCTCGCGTCAAGCGTGGTGAACTGCTCCTCCAAGCCCGATAGGGTCTGAGCGTGCAGCCTTTCGTCGGTCTCGTAGATATTGGTGACATTTGAGCAGCCCGCCAGACAGCACGCCGCCGCGAGCACAAATAATGCAAGGATAGTTTTAATACATCTCAATCCAAAATCACCCTTTTAGCTTTACGTTATAATATTTTTCTAATTCAAATGTTTCGGTGGACATAACAGACTGCTCAATACGCTCAAAGACCTTATAGCTTTTATTGTAAACAAACGTGATTGCATCCCATGGAATACCCGAGCCGAATGTGATATATTTACCGCCGACGATCTGCAGGCTTCCGTCCCGATATCTTTCCCGTGCGTCGGGAACGTATGCTAATACGATTTTGTCGGAGCATATTATCTCCGCAAGCTCCTCGCTCGGCGAAACGCCCTTTATGCCGCAGAATCCGCCGTTTTCTTTGTCGAACATAAACGGCTCAAAGCTGTGCCAGCCGTAGCCGCCCAGCAATATCCATTCATACACGTCGACGGGACCGCCCGAAAATGAAAGTTCGGCAGCGTCATCTTTGAACGAATAAATCGCGCTCCTTTGTCTTCCTTCATTGTGACCGAAATTAAACAACGCGTGAAAGGTGCCGGAACAGTCCAACAGTTCAAATGTGCCGTAGGCTTGAGAACACGCCTCGTTGAAAATTTGACCCTCGCCGGCAGAATTCACAAATATCGGAATATGAAAATTGACATTCCCCGAATATTCCGCCCACGACCACCGAGGCAGCGCCGTTTTCAACAGGATAACGCTTCCGGTATTTTTTCCGTCAAGTTTTCCGCTGAACGACTTAACCGCTGTAACAATAATGTCCGGTTCGGGAGCGTGGTTCTTGTCAAGATAATATTTTTCCACCTGTTCGGCGTAAAATGACTGTTCGTATCCCTCGTTCCGTACAAACGCGCCGTCCTCGTAACGAAAAATTTTATTTAACTCGTCAACTGTCTCCATATACATTTCGGAGCATTTGTAGACTTCGACAGCCTTTGCGACAGCCGCCGAATCCGCTTGCGGAAACGTGGTATCGCTGACATAGGAACAACTTGTAAGCTCCATTTCGTCAAAATCGGTTATGTAATCGGAAACCTTGAAATCATCAGGGAATTCAAAGGCAGCTTCTTCGGATATGCCAGGGGCGCTTTCGAAACCTGCGGAGCTCTTTCGCAGCCCGACATAACGCACACCGCAGCAAACGTAAATAATGCAATGACCTTTTTCATAATTCATTCTCCCGTAATTTGTAAAATTTTTAAATAACCTGTGAATTGTTTCAGCGTTTATCGTTTCGTTCAAGATATGCCATACCCTTTCGCGCCTGCTCATGCTCGTCGCGGTGCTTTATACGGTAGCGTTTTCCGTCCTTGACGAAATTCGAGCCTGTTTGATGAAAGTCGAACACAACGCCGTACAGCAGACACGTTTCGCGTATGCGCTTTACCCAGTCGAAATCGCACGTGCGGGCGTTCGCGTAGCTCTCGCCGCCAACCGAGACTTGCTCGATCAGTCCGCTTTTCAGATATTTGTCCAGCTCCACATACTCCAGTATCGGCGAAATAAAGAGTACCCTGTGCTTTATCTCCGCGTCCAGCAAAAACGGAATACGCTTGTCCGCCATAGCCTGATTTTCGCAGCTCACCGCGATAACGACGTTATCCCAGCCGTCGCCCCAATCCTCGGGAACGCACCTCGAAAACCGCGCTATCCGCTTCGTCGGTATAAGGAAAGTAACGTCGCTACGCTTGCGTATCATATCCCAGGCCTCGCCGCGCCACTCGTCCGCCTCCTCGATAAAGAAATCCGAGGTGAAGCACGAGCCGAGCGTCATGCCCGACGGCACCTTATATTCGCCTTGACGGTTCTTTTTCAGCGGAAGATCGAAATTCGTCTTATTCCTCACCACCACACTTGAGTTTTTATCGCGGAACGAATCCTGATAGTAAACATAGCAGTTCATACAGCCGGGGCTGCACTTATGGCAGCCGTGCCACGGATTCCACAGCATATATCCTCCATTACGCGCGCTCGTTTATTCGAGCATACTTTCCGCCTTGGAAACCAATCCGTCGACGTGGTCGTTTATCTCGGAAACCTCCGCCATAGCAGCGCTTATATCGTTGCCCTTGCCCATGGTCGCGGAAATATTATCGCGGACGTCGTTCATCATCTTCTGTATATCGACCATTTTCTTGTTGATGCTTTCAACGATATCGTTTACAGTCTTTATATCGCCGAATACGAGCGCGTTGCTCTTTTCCGCTTCAGCGACCGCCTCCTGCGAATGGTTTGCGAGCTTGCCGACCTCCTGCGCAACTACCGCGAAGCCTTTGCCCGCGTCACCCGCGCGCGCCGCCTCTATGCTCGCGTTTATCGAAAGAATGTTTATCTGCCGCGCAATGTCGCTGATGTCGCGCGTCGTATCGGAAAATCCCGCGACGCTGCCGTTTATCGACTCCATTGCCGTGTTGATCTCTTCGCTCTGGTGAAGAAGCTCGTTAAGAATTTCCGACAGCCCGAGTATCTGCGAATGATTTGTGTTGTTCAGCTCGGAAATATCTCCCACAGCCTCCTTGACCTCGCCAATATTCTGCGTAAGCTGCGAAACGACCTGATTAAGCTCGCTCGTTACCTCGCCGATAGCGGTGTTTGTCTCCTCAATATGACTGCGGCGGATATCCGCTTCGTGCTGCATATACTGCGCGCAGCTCGTTACCGCCGAAACTCCCTTGATTATAGCCTCTGCCATTTTGCGGCAAGTAGAAAATCCACAGGAGTGGCAGTTGTAGTTCCGCTCTGTTTCGGTATTCTTGCCCATTTGTGTGAGCATATCGTCTATCTGCTCCTCGGTAACATGTATCTGCTTGATATCCTCGGGCATATACCCGCGGATAAAATCGGACAGCCTGAGCTGCTTGTCAAATTGCAAAAACTGCTTGTCGCGGTGCTTACGGTCAAACTTGACGCGCTTTGTGCGGTTGTACTTCTCAATGCCGTTCATAATGCCGCTCATACGGTAAATCGACATTTCCTGACCGATAGCCGGACCGCTGCCGCAGCCGTTGTCGCACGACAATACGTCGAACACGTCCGGAAGGTCGCGCTCGCCTACGCTCGTGTACATATCAAGGTCTTTGTACACCTTTCCCGTGCCCTCGGAGGTGATAATGTTGAGGTTCGGGTTTTCAAGCTCCAGACAAGCCTTAAGTCCGCCCGGGCGCGGGTAGACAGCTCCCATGCTGCCCTGCATTCCCGAGAACTCAAAATTGGAGCGAACCTTACGCAGCGAGTCGAAATTTGTGCCGTTCTTTTTCAAAAGCTGTCCCAGACGCTCAAACGTAATATTATAATCTACCAGCCCCGTCTCACGGAACTCGTCCATTTTCGCGATACATGGCGACAGCGCCGCGATCTTTGCGTTTTCATCGAGATACTTCTTAAGATATATCGCGGTGCAGAGCATCGGCGAATGAACGGGCGAAAGGCTTTTCAGCGCGTCATGGCAAAACTTCTTTATGTAGTTGACGATAGCGGGGCAAGGCGCCGAAATGAGCTTCGTCTTGGGGTGCTGCTCCAGATAGCGTATATGACCCCACGTGCATATATCCGCGCCGAACGCCACGTCGTATATCTTCTCCACGCCGCTCTTTTTCAATATGTCAAGAACGTTCCGCCAGCAGCCGTCAAACGATACCTTGACGGCGGGCGCACAGATAGCGACTATTTTCTGTCCGCTCTTCAGATCCGCCCAGAAGCGCTCCGTGTCGTCCTCGTAGCTGCGCGCGTTATGGCTGCATATCTTAACGCACGCGCCGCAGCGTATGCATTTGTCCGGATTTATATTAAAGCGGACGTTTCCGTTTTCGTCGTGTTCAACGGTATTTGCCTCGATAGATGGACAAACTCTTATGCAGTTGTTGCATGCAACGCATTTCGTTCCGTCAAAAGTGATCATTTCAATTCTCCTATGCCCTAATGCTAATCTCCATTTAAACGGTAGATAGCATAAATTCCCTTTTCCTATAACTAACCGCACAGAAAAATCATCTGTGCGGTTAACTTTTGTTTTATTTTGCGTAGTCAATAGTTCTGCTTTCGCGAATAAGGTTAACCTTGATCTGTCCGGGATAATCCATTTCATTCTCGATGCGTTTCGCGATATCGCGTGCAAGAACCTTCATATCGTCGTCATTAACGTGCTCGGGCTTGACCATAATGCGAACCTCGCGCCCCGCCTGGATAGCATATGATTTTTCAACGCCGCTGTACGAGTTGCATATCTCCTCCAGCTTTTCAAGACGCTTAATGTAGTTCTCGTAGTTTTCGGAGCGCGCCGCGGGTCTCGCCGCGCTGATAGCGTCCGCCGCCTGTACCAGACACGCGATAACGGTACGGCACTCCACGTCGCCGTGGTGAGCCTCGATAGCGTGAATGACTTCGGGGTTCTCCTTGTACTTCTTGCACACGTCAACGCCTATCTGAACGTGCGAGCCTTCGATCTCATGGTCGAGCGCCTTTCCAATATCGTGCAGCAAACCCGCGCGTCTTGCCAGTGCGGGGTCTACACCGAGCTCGCTCGCCATAATTCCCGCCAGATGCGCGACCTCGATAGAGTGGTTGAGAACGTTCTGTCTGAACGATGTTCTGTACTTCAGCCGACCGATAAGGCGTACCAGCTCGTGATTAAGACCGTTGACGTTGGTCTCGAGAACGGCTCTTTCGCCCTCCTGTTTAATGCGGAGTTCGACCTCTTTACGCGCTTTTTCGACGGTCTCCTCGATCCTTGCCGGGTGGATACGTCCGTCTTGAATAAGACGCTCCAGCGCGATACGCGCGATCTCCCTGCGGACGTGATCGAAGCAAGACAGCGTGATAGCCTCGGGAGTATCGTCGATAATGAGATCGACGCCTGTAAGCGTTTCGAGAGCGCGGATATTTCTTCCCTCGCGCCCGATAATGCGCCCTTTCATCTCGTCGTTCGGAATAGCCACTACCGAAACAGCCATTTCGGAAACGGTATCCGCCGCCAGTCTTGCAATCGCAAGCGAAACGTATTCTCTCGCCTTTTCGTCGCACTCGTCCTTGAGCTTCTGCTCGTAGCTGCTGATCTTCAGCGCCTTTTCGTGGTTCAGCTCGCTGTCAAGCATATCAAGCAAATGCTCCTTTGCCTGTTCCTGAGTAAATCCCGATATTCTTTCCAGAATATCCATTTGACCCGCTTTAAGCTGCTCCGCTTCGGCGATCTTTTCGTCGGCGCGCTTATGTTTCTGGTGGAGCTGCTCCTCGAGCTTTTCCATTTTGTCGGTTTTCTTGTCGAGATTTTCTTCTTTCTGGGCAATTCTCCGCTCCGAACGCGAAACCTCGCTTCTGCGTTCTTTAAGCTCTTTTTCGGCGTCGTTTTTCAGCCGCTGAATGTCCTTTTCGGCACCGGTACGCATAGCGTATATTTCGTCCTTTGCCTCGACAAGCGCGGTCTTTTTCAGCGCCTCGGCTTTTTCGCCCGCTTCCTCAACAATACGTGCCGCCTCTTTCTCGGCTGACTCAAACTGCGCCTCGGCGGTCTTCATGCGGTGCTTTATGCCCTTCTGAAAGCAGAAGTAGCCGCTTACGACCGCGCCAAGAATCAGCGATGAAATCATGCCGATTATTGCGACGTATAATTCCATTGTCGCTTTCCCCTCCTTATTCACCCGTGCTCTGGCGCACGGCAATAATTCGGCGGAAAATTATACAATTCCGATGACAGCCGTAAACAGGGCAGAGCAAAGCTCTCCCCATTCTGTCATTCTACCCCCTAATGATGTTCAATGATATATTTCCGGAATCGGCGGAAGAATGTATATCTGAAGATCCGCCGCAATCCGCCCGCGAATCCGTTTAAGCCGCCGTGCCAATAAAATAAAGCGCATACGCGCAGAGTAAAGATAAGGATGTAAAATAAAGGATCTCCCCTTAAATCGTACATTTCCCGCCACAACGTTATATAAAAACAGTATCATAAACGTCAAAGCAATTTTCAAAGTTCTGCCTTTAAAAATAGCCTATTTATATTTTACTACATATTAACTAAATTGTCAAGTGAAATAGTCAAAAAAATTCGGCATTTTTTAAGAAATTCTCTTGTAATGGAAAATTTTGGCGGTTTTATAAATTATAATTTTATGGTGTAAACGGTTAATTGTGGTTTAATGTGCTGTTGTATGGGGTAAGAGGATAGTGTGCTCCTGATTTTTTACTGTGGTTTCGTTTCTTTAATTTTTTTGCGTCTTCTCGCAACCATGAGACAGCATAAAGAAAAAAACGAAACCACCGGTTACAAAAGAGAAAAAAATCAAACAAAAATGCCCGGAGCAGCAACTCCGAGCATTTTCATTTATGCGATTACCTTGTAATCCTTATCTTCGACCGCCTTTTTGAGTACCGCGAAGTCCGTTTCGGCGTTCAGCTTTACGACCGCCGTGCCTTTTTCGTGCGATACTTCGGCGCTCTCCACCGTCGGAAGCTCCTCGAGCGCCTTTTTAACGGCAGCCTCGCAGTGTGCGCACATCATACCCTCAATCTTCATTGTAATTTCCATAGTAATGTCCTCCTTATTATTAAGCGGTTTTCCGCTTTTATTGACCCTTTTGCGCAGCTTGTGGTCGTGCTTTGCGCTGTAAATTTTCGTAAAATTCAACCGCAGCGCGTTTGTCACGACGCAGAAGCTCGACAAGCTCATAGCCGCCGCGCCGAACATCGGGTTCAGCCGCCAACCGAAAATCGGTATCCAGATACCCGCCGCAAGCGGTATGCCGATAACGTTGTAGATGAACGCCCAGAACAGGTTCTCCTTGATGTTGAGCAGCGTGCTCCGCGAGAGCCTTATTGCCGCGGGAACGTCCGACAGCCTTGACTTCATCAGCACAACGTCCGCCGCGTCCAGTGCGATATCCGACCCCGCGCCTATCGCAATTCCTATATCCGCGCGCGTGAGGGCGGGCGCGTCATTTATGCCGTCGCCGACCATTGCCGTCTTGCCGCGCGTTTTCAGCTCCTTGATAACGTCCTCCTTGCCGCCCGGTAGAACTCCCGCGATGACCTCGTCAACTCCCGCGATACGCCCGACCGCTTCGGCGGTTCGCTTGTTGTCGCCCGTGAGCATTACCGTGCGTATACCCATATTTTTGAGCTGCGCTATCGCCTCGGGGCTATCCTCCTTGACCGCGTCCGCGACAGCGATTATTCCGATAAGGAGTTGATCGCGGCAGAAGAACAGCGGCGTTTTGCCCTCGTCGGACAGCCGCTCGGCAGTCTCACGCATTTCATGGGAAACATCACAGTATGTCTCGCAAAGCCGAAGATTGCCCGCGATATACTGCCGACCGTTCAGCACCGCAGAAACGCCGTTTCCGCGCAGCACCTGAAACGCGCTCGGCTCTCCGACCTCAAAGTTGAACGACTTGCCATAGGAGATTATCGCCTTAGCCAACGGGTGCTCACTGCGCCGTTCTATCGCGAACGCGCTTTTCAGCAGTTCCTCCTCCGATACCCCGACGGGTATAACGTCGTAGACCGTCGGTTCGCCGCTTGTGATCGTGCCCGTTTTGTCAAGTACGACTATCTCCGTTTTGCCCGTTTCCTCAAGCGAAACGGCGGTCTTGAACAGTATGCCGTTTTTCGCGCCGATACCGTTGCCGACCATTATCGCGACGGGAGTTGCCAATCCCAGAGCGCACGGACAGGAAATGACGAGCACCGAAATTCCGCGCTCCAGAGCGTACCCGACGCCGTTTCCCGTGAACAGCCATACCGCGATAGTCACAAGCGCGATCGCGATAACGGCAGGCACGAACACTCCCGACACCTTGTCGGCGATTTTCGCGATAGGTGCTTTGGTTGCCGCCGCGTCGCTCACCATTTTGATTATCTGCGACAGGGAAGTGTCCTCGCCGACGCGCGACGCTTTACAGCGGATATACCCTGACTGATTTATCGTCGCAGCCGAGACCTCGTCGCCGACTATTTTGTCCACGGGAATACTCTCGCCCGTGAGCGCGCTTTCGTTTATCGCCGTTTCGCCCTCAATGATAACGCCGTCCACGGGAATACTGCCGCCGACCTTGACCGCGAAAATATCACCGATCTTCACCTGTTCAACGGGAACGGTCACTTCCTCGCCGTCACGGATAAGCACCGCCGTTTTCGGCGCGAGCTTCATAAGGCTTTTCAGCGCCGAGGTAGTCCGACCCTTAGAGTAGGCTTCGAGCAGCTTTCCGAGAGTTATCAGCGTGAGTATCATGCCCGCGCTCTCGAAATACAGCTCGTGCATATACGTCATCACGGTTTCATGGTCGCCGACCGCCTGTGCGCCGCTCATCACAAACATAGCGTACACCGAATATCCGAAAGCAGCAGCCGCTCCGAGCGCAACCAGCGTATCCATATTCGGGGCGCGGTGTATCAGCCCTTTAAAGCCGCTTACGAAGAATTTCTGGTTTATCACCATAATTATCCCCGTCAGCAGCAGCTGCGCCAGCGCCATTGCCACATGGTCGTTCGCGAGAAACGGCGGTAACGGCCACCCCCACATCATTCCGCCCATGGAGATGTACATAAGCACCGCCAGAAATCCCAGCGACCAGAACAGCCGCAGCTTCATTTTCGGCGTTTCCTTGTCGGCAAGCTCTTCCTCGCCCGCGGACTTCTCCGCGCCCTTGAGCGACGCACCGTAGCCCGCCGCCGTGACCGCCTTTATTATCGCCGAAGGTTCGCCGCCCTCGACACCCATTGAATTTGTAAGCAGGCTCACCGAACAGGATTTTACTCCCGCGACGGTGCCCACCGCCTTTTCCACACGTGCTGAGCAAGCCGCACAGCTCATGCCGGTAACGTTATATTGCTGCATAATTTCTCCTTATTTGAAATGCAAAAGCTCGCACCGTTCGCTTCGCTCACTAGCCGAGCAGCATTGCCTACGCTTCGACTGCTGTTGGTCGCAATTTGGCTTTACTGCTAAGGGTGCACGGTGAATAGGTTTCCTTAACCGCACGTTTTGTTTGCCGTAAACAGCCGCCGACATTTTATTTCATCAGTTTCTGTAAAGTGGTCACCAACTCGTCGATAACCTCGTCGTTGCCGCTCTTTATATTATCTGCAACGCACGTCCGTATATGCTCCGCGAGAAGCTCCTTGCTGAACGAATTAAGCGCGGCGTTCGCGGCGGCTACCTGAACGAGAATATCCGTGCAGTACGCGCTGTTTTCCACCATTTTCTTTATGCCGTTTATCTGCCCCGAAATGCGGTTCAGACGGTTTATCAGCTTCTTATATTCGCCGTCGGAGCGCTCTTTTTTCTTTTGACAGTGCGGACATTCCTTTTCCATAATTTTTCACCTCTTGTTTATATTATATACCCTATGGGGGTATTTGTCAAGGGGGTAAACAAAAAAATCCCGCAAAATTTTTTTGCGGAATTTCTCTGATTATTTGGTTTTTACTCGGGCAGCGCGTATTTGTTTTTATACCGATTGAACTCGTCCATAAACTCGGACTTGTCCAGACGCTTCAGCTCGGTCATATACTCGTGCGTGTCAAGCGAATTTTCCTTTATCTGGATAAGGCAGACCGCGATATTCGAGCAGTGGTCGGCAACGCGCTCAAAATTTGTCAGCAAGTCTTGCAGAATAAAACCAAGCTCTATCGTGCATATTCCGTCGCGCAGACGCTTTACATGGCGGTTTTTAAGCTCGGTGCGCAAACCGTCGATAACGTCCTCAAGCGGCTCGACTTCCTTTGCGAGAGCAACGTCGAACATTGTAAACGAGTTTATCGACATTTCCAGAATTTCCGTGACCGCCTTTATCATAATGCCGACTTCTTCCTCGGCGGCGGGTGAAAAACGTACCTTTTTGGTGTGCATTTCCTCGGCGGCTTCCATAATGTTCACCGCGTGGTCGGAAATGCGCTCCAGATCCCCGATAGTATGCAGCAGATTTGATACCAGCTGGCTGTCGCTCACAGACAAGTCCTTCGACGATATCTGCAAAATATACGAACCGATATTGTCTTCGTAAATGTCTATCGCGTTTTCGTTGTCGGTAACCTCCTGAGCGATCTCCTTATCGTACTTCGTCACCAGTCCGAGCGACTTTAGCAGCGTTTTGCGCGTGAGCTTTGCCATTTTAAAAGCAACGTTCTTGCACTGCTCGATAGCGACGGAAGGAGTGTTAAGAAAACGCTTGTCCAGCAGCGGAACCTCGCTGTCCTCGTCGCCGGGCTTGTCGCGGATGGTCAGACAGGCGAGCTTTTCGAGCTGCTTGGTAAACGGCAGGAACAACAACGTCACGATAACGTTAAAGCTGGTATGGATAACCGCCACTCCTGTTGCCTCAAGCTGCTGCTCCATAAACGGCAGGTCGATAAGCGCGTTCACCAGATAGAACAGCGAAAGGAACACGACCGTACCGATAATATTAAAGTACAGGTGAACGATAGCAACGCGCTTTGCGGACTTGTTCGCGCCGATAGCCGAAATGAGCGCCGTTACGCACGAGCCGATGTTCTGACCGAGGATTATCGGCAAGGCGATCTGATAGGTGATAGTTCCCGTTTCGCGAGCCAAGGTTTGCAGAATACCGATGGACACGGACGACGACTGCAAGACCGCCGTCAGCAGCGCGCCGACAAGCACTCCCAGAAACGGATTGGTAAACATCACCATAAAGTCGCGGAAAGCCGCGTTGTCCTTTAAGCCCTCTGCCGCGCCCGACATCATATTCATGCCGAACATCAACAGTGAAAACCCGATAAGAATAGTGCCGAAAGTTCTCTTGCGGTCGGATTTTGTGAACATAATAAGCACGACGCCGATAATAGCAAGCACGGGAGTAAAGCAGTCGGGGCTGAGAAGCGCCATTATGCCGTTGCCCTTAAGCCCCGAAAGGCTGAGTATCCAGCCCGTCGCGGTAGTACCGATATTCGCGCCCATAATAACGCCGATAGCCTGCGAGAGCTTCATTATCCCCGAGTTTACAAAGCCGACCAGCATAACGGTGGTAGCCGCTGAGGACTGAATGAGCGCTGTAACGCCCGCTCCGAGAGCCACACCCTTAATGGGGTTTGAGGTCATCTTTTCGAGCCAGTTTTCGAGCTTGCCGCCCGCGAATTTTTCCAGTGACGCGGACAGAGTGTGCATTCCGAACATAAACACGGCAAGTCCGCCGAGCATAGCCAAAAGGTCCTGAACAGTCATATCAAAACTCCTGTTGTATTAAAGAACGGCTTCAGCCGATCTTTAGCGATCTTTCTTTATCGCCGTTTCGTCAAAATTTTTCCGTACATATTTATTATACAGGATTTTTTCGGAATTGTACAGGGGTTTTTTCGGATTTTCAGAATTTTTTCAATTTTAATCGTTTACATCTTTCGAACGGGGGTACGGGTCGGGAACGTCGGTCAATCCGAGAAGATAGTCCGTACTTACGTTGTAGAGCTTTGCCAGTGTGATTATATGGCGCACGGGTATCTCTTGGTTTGTTTTCGGGTTTTCACTTTCGTATTTCCATACCTGCTGTTGAGTCGTCTTTAGTATCTCGCCTATCTGCTTTTGAGTGTAGCCGTGTTGATTTCGTACATATTTTAGTATAAGCGGAATAGTATTTATTTTCATATAAACTCCTTTTCAATGTTAATATCTCTTATAAAAATATTTTACATCTTAAAAAGAGTATTGACAATTTCCTTAAAAGATGTTATAATTGTATATAAATATCATTTATAGTTAATACATCTAAAAGGGGTTTAAGAAGAATAAATTATGGAAGAAATGCATCAGATTGACCATTCCGCATTAACGGAAAGCGCTTTGAAAAAATATAAGGGAAAATCCGCAAAATGGCTTTGCGATAAGACTGCCGAACTGACAGCCCGCTGCAAAAAACCCAACAAAGACGAATTGGACAAAATAACCGAATGTGCTGTTGCTTTGATGAAAAAACTGAAAAAGCTTTCCGAGTTTGAGCTTAATTCGCTGGAAGAATACGTCAGCAGCGAAATTGAGGACGGAAACAAAAGCTATATTGCCGTAAGAAACGTTTTTGCGCTCAAAGAGATTTTTAATCTATAACTTTATCTCAACCGGTTTCACCCGCTTTTATTCTAAAAAGGCAGCCGCTGTTTTGTAGAAATTCAACAAAATTTGACATATCGCAGTAAAGAGTTTGTTGAAAATGTAGACTTTTCTTTTGCTTTGTGTTATAATATATACAACAAAAAAGCGAAAGCGAGGCGGTTACTATGACAAACAAGGTTATCACCATTACAAGGCAATACGGCAGCGGCGGTCGGGAGATCGGACAAAAGCTCGCCGAGGATATGGGTATCGAATTTTACGACAACAAGCTGCTTGACGTGGCGGCGGGTGACAGCGGTATCCACAAATCGCACTTTGAGGAAAACGACGAAAAGCGCTCGAACAGCTTTCTCTATCTGCTCTCGACGACCTACGGTCAGGGCGGCGTTCCGTTTGACGACGCGCTGTTTTTCGCGCAGCTCAACGCTATTCAGAAGATCGCGTCCGAGCATTCCTGCGTAATTATCGGTCGCTGCGCCGACTACGCTCTGCGCGATTTTTCGGGAGTTGTCAACATCTTTATATGCGCGCCGTTTGAGGACAGAGTAAAGCGCGCCATAAAGGTTTACGGCATAGAAGAAAAGCACGCCGCAGACTATGTAAAACGCATAGACAAGCAGCGCACTTCCTATTATAATTATTATACGGATAAGCGCTGGGGAACTCCTCAGAATTATCATCTCTGCCTTGACAGCTCCGCGTTGGGCGTTGACGGTTCAGTGGTGCTGCTTAAGCAGTTTCTGGGAGATTTTTACAAGTAAAGATTTAATACAAAAACGCCCCCGACAAAGGGGCGTTTTATTATGTAGCAACTGTCAGATAAACGCGTAATTGGATTTACCGCTCTTCTTAACGGAGTACATAGCGTCGTCCGCTTTACCGATAAGGTATTCAACGCGGGTATTGTAGTCGTCCTTGATGACCGCGATACCTATCGAAACGCTTACTCCCAGATGCTCGCCTACGTCCGCGTCAAAGCCCGCGTCGAGCTTGTCGATTATGTTCTGCGCGACTTGCGCGGGTGCGTTTGTCTCCGCGTTTCTCACCATTACGATAAACTCATCGCCGCCGTATCTTCCCGCAAAGCCTATGCCGTCAGTAACGTCTCTGAGCGTCTTTGCGACAAATTTGAGAACCTGATCGCCAGTCGCGTGCGAGTAGTTGTCGTTGTAGTGCTTGAAGTCGTCAACGTCGATAAACAGAACCGCCATTTCGGACTTACGCATCTCGGACAGCGAGATCTCGTTGTCGATCTGCGATTCGATAGTCTCACGGTTGTACAGTTCGGTAAGCGCGTCATAGCTTGCGCGCTCGGTAAGCTGCTGCTCAGACTTCTTCGCGCGGTCGATGTCAACCATAACGCCCACTACCTTCAGCGGCTTGCCGTCCTTATCCTTAAGGGTAGCCGTTCTCATCAGCACCCAGATGAAGTCGCCGTAGATGTTTTTAATGCGGTACTCGTTGCGCTCAAAGTTGCTGCCCTTTTCGAGAGCGTCAAGGTCTGCTCTGTATCTGTCCGCGTCGTCGGGGTGGATCTTCGCCTTGAGCAAAAAGCTGTCGCCGAAGTGGTCGGACGGAGCGCGGTAGCTGAACTTCTTATTAAAGTTGTTGGAGAACATGACCTCGTTGGTCTTGAAATTCCACTCAAAGATGATATTATCCGACATATCCGAGATGGTTCTGTATCTGTCCTCGCTGACAACTATCTCGTCAACCAGATTGTTGAACGCGCGGGACATCTGTCCGTACTCGTTGGTGCTTACCGTGCCGATACGAGCCTCGTGGTCGCCGCGGCGTATCTTGTCGAGAGTTTCCTCAATCTTTCTGAGCGGGCTTGTGACTGCTTTGGACACAAAGATAACCACAACGATAGAGAAAACGGAAAGCAGCGCCGCTACGGCAACGATAGGAGTAAGCGCGCTTGTCGAGAACGTGCCGCCTCTGTTGGCGGGGCAATTTACTATTGCGGTAAGACCGTCCGCGCCGCCGACGTTTATCATGCAGCCGAGGTTCCGTCCGCTGTTGTCGTTGTATTCAAATACTTCCGTGGGCGTACCTTCGGTAAGCGATCCTATTCTGTCTGTGACCGTGTTTGTATAGCGGTTGGCAAGGTTATTGTTTACGTTGGAGCCGCCCGAATAGTTCAGCCTGGAATCCACAACAACTATTCTGCCTTGACCGTAGAACACGGTATTCTCCGCAAATCTCGCGACGGTCACGATATCGTAGAACACGAACATCGTGCAAGTCTCAAATTTGCGCTTGATGAACATTTTCGCGTTCGAGCCCGTAGTTCCCGAAACGTCGTCAAAATACAGCACGTCATTCTTGTACTCGCCGTATTTGTCAAAATTCTCGAACATACTGCCCGCATCCTTGCCGTGAACGATATTTCCCTTATCGTCAACAACAACGATATCGCTTATAGAGGGATTATCCCCCATAAATCTGACAATAAAATCCTGCGCTTTTGCCTGAGGATATCCGTCCGTGCATGCAGCCCTTAATTCGGGAAATGCCGAGAGTGTCTCAAGGTCTGCCTTTGAACCATCGATAAGCGTGTGCAGAGATGTGGTCTGATTCTGCGCCATACTTCTCAATTCATTGCGGAACATCGCGTCCGCGTCCTGACCGACGAGATAATTTGTAAGTATGCCGTAGACCACCATCGGAATGATCGCGAAACAGATCGCCGCGACCATGATCATCGTTTTGACTTTCATATATGTTCTCCCCATTTCTGCTCATAGTTTTTCCGCACAAGTAGAGCTATAACTCATTATATCACAAAAAAACAAATCTGTAAACACTTAACCAATATTCTTCTCAATCTTTTTTAAAAATTTATGAATTTTCAACAAAACAGTAAATTTGATTTTGTAAAAGTTATCATAGTTAATTAAAAAATATAAAAATACTTTTCATAAACTATTGATTATAATTTAAATTTGTGCTATAATGATTTTAAGCGGTTTACGCAATCCTTTGAAAGGAAGACGGGTATTTATGGGAAGTGTGCTGAAGGGTAACAGATACAGGCTGGTGGACAACCGTTCGTTTGAACTGCCTCTGCCTTTAAAATATGAATTGCTTAAAGAGGACAGTCCGATTGCCGAATACGAGATATCAATGGACGAAAAAGTAAGCTACCGTATCATCACTAAGTACAAGGAGGATATGATAACTCCGATATATCGTCCGCTGGATATTTCCGACGTTTATTATTTCTTTTCCTGCCGCGTGTTTCAGGACAGAACTCCGTTTACAATGACGGAGTTGTCGCTGCTGGGGCTGGAAAAATATAATGTATACGACATTATCCGCAAAACAAGGGGCGTTACGCCTTACGATACATACTGGCTGCGCTTCGACGGCGACAACTGCGACTACGAGACCGCGCGCGGCATCTGGGACGATCTTATGCAGCACGTCGGCGCTCCCGGTGCGAAAAAAGCCGCGGAAACGCGCGAAACCTCCGAACCGTCCGCTCCCAAGTCCGACGCGGACGTCGGTGAGATACTCAGTCAACATAAGGTTGACGTTGCGGCAAAATTCGCGCAAAAGGAAGAAATTATCAAAGAAAAACCGGACGAGTCGGAGCACGTTACAAACAATACTATGTCCGCGGACGAGATCGAAGCACTTCTGATAAAATCGGGTCTTACCGATCTTGCGCAGTCCGATGAAGCTCCCGAAAAACCCGAGCCGGCTGCCGAAGAGAAATCTTCGGGCGGCATGATGAGCGAGGATGAGATCGCGGCTATGCTTGCGGCAGCAGGTATCGGAGCGGAAGAAACCGCTGCGGCTGAGACCGCTGTTCCCGACATAGGCGAGGATATAGGTGCTATTCTTGACGCTGTTGAAGCCGCTCCCGTTGAGGAAAAGCCCTCGGGCGGCAAGATGAGCCAGG
>CAJTTH010000024.1:39510-42376 GCA_910579125.1 uncultured Oscillospiraceae bacterium
GGACATTGAAGCTATGCTTGCGGCGGCCGGCGGCGAACAAGAGGATAATTCCGCTGAACAAGCCGCTACCGAGACCGTTGTTGAGACCGCTCCCGTTGAGGAAAAGCCTTCGGGCGGCAAGATGAGCCAAGAAGACATTGAAGCTATGCTAGCGGCGGCCGGCAGCGCAGTAAGCGAAACGGCTGAAGCAGTTCAGGAAACGCTTGAGGACGCCGCACCCGAGACCGCAGCTTCGGGCGGTAAAATGTCGGAAGCGGATATCGAAGCGCTGCTTAACGGTATGAAAGAGGACGCGTCTACCTAAACACGATTTCACAAAATATTCATTATATTATAACACAGAATTTTATTTCTTTAAGTATAATAAAACCGACAGATATTTTGTGAAAGGTTTTGAAAATGAATATCAAAAGAACGAAAAAAATCATAGAAAATCCCCCGAGCGAGTTGGAGCCTGTCAAACAGCTTTTTCCGGAAGACGCGCAGCAGCAGCTCATGGGGCAGTTGTTCAAATTCATTGAACTGGAGCATTTATACGAATCGGCTATCCGCGAAGTAAAGACCAAACTGGAAATTCTTGACAGCGAATTCCGCACCAAATTTTCATACAATCCCATTCATCATATTGAGGATCGCCTGAAATCGCCGCAGAGCATTTTTGAAAAACTTCAGCGCAAAAATATGCCGTTCAATGTCGAAGCGGCGCGCGCCAATCTCAATGATATCGCGGGAGTACGCGTTATCTGCAACTATATTGAAGATATCTACACCGTCGCCGATCTGCTTACGGCACAGGACGACGTTTCACTTATAAAGCGCAAGGACTATATCAAAGAGCCCAAACCCAACGGCTACCGAAGTCTGCATCTCGTTATCGAAACTCCCGTCTATTTGTCGGATAAAAAGGAGCTTGTTCATGTTGAAGTCCAGATACGCACTATCGCAATGGACTTCTGGGCGAGCCTTGAGCACGAATTGAAATATAAGACCGACACCGAGGTTTCGGCGGAGCTTGCCGCTCAGCTTAAGGACTGCGCGGAGACGATTGCGGCGACAGACGTAAAAATGCAGCAGATCTATCAGACGCTGAAAGAGATTGATTGAAACGGCATACAAAAAACGCCCCCGAACATTCCGATAAGGGGGCGTTACATAATTTAAATTGGTTTTATTTGCGCATATTATTAGATGTATAGACAACCTCGGCGTAAATCGCCGCGACTATCTGATACAGCTCTTTCGGAATAGTTTCTCCCGCGTTGAGCATTACCAGCAGCGCCGCAACGCTGTCGTCGCGGTAAATGGGAACTCCCGCCTCGTCCGCTATGTTGACGATCCTCTGCGCCAGCTCTCCAAGACCCGACGCTACCACAACCGGCGCGTAGTTCATATCGGGATTGTATTTCAGGGCGACTGCTGCGTTCTGTCCGTAAAGCCGCTTATTGTTTGCGGGCGGCATCGGGTGTTTTTGTTTCGGCATAATATATTTCCTCCGTGTTATACTCTCTTGTTGAGACTTGTTCTCTTATCCGTTATCTTCGGGAATACCTCAACAAGATTATGCGGTTTTTTGAGCGGCGCGGTCTCGAACGTTCTCGCCTGATAGCCGCTGTTTCTGATTATTTTGGTAACTCTGTCCTTCATCGGCTCGATCTCTTTTTCAAAGCGCGGCGGATAGAGCAGCGAAAGATTGACCTCCTCGCCGAGAGCGTACATATCCACCTCAAAGCGTCCGATACTCTCCACGTCGAAGGTGAGGAACAGATGGTAGTTTCTTTGAGTTCCCGGGGTGTTGTTGGGATTGTTTTCATCGTTGTCCACCCACAGCTCGCCGAACGCGCGGGTATTATCTACCTGAAGCGGCAAAATATAGTGTGCAAGCGGCGTAAATACTCCCGGAGCGTTGAGCAGACTTTGCAGCAGATTTGCGGCGTTAAAGCTGTCAAGGGATTTAAGCGCGGGGTTGTTTATGTTGTTCTGAATGAATTCGGTGAGATTGTCAAGCGTCGAGCTTACGGGCGGACGTATACCGTGCTGCGGCAGCTCGTTCTTTACCGACATCTTGTCGATTACATCGACAAAAACTCCGTACAGCCTTTCGCGCAGCGGAATATCGGGCATATCGCGCAGCAGCGAGTTCAGATTGTCGATAAGCTCCTGCATGGTGTTTATCTTCGAGAAATCCTGTGCCATAAGATTTAACTGCTCGGCAATATTGATATTTTCCGCACTTCCCGAGTTCGGAACAAAAAGCCCCTCGATTATCATTTTCAGCGCGTCCGTACCGCTCATACGCCCTCGGTTATATGCGGACATAATATGCTCAATGTTAAATCCCGAGGATTTCAGTTCCTGCATATATCCGCGGTCGGACATCATTTCGTTCAAAACCTTGTGCCAACCTGTGATCTCTTGCGGCGCGGTTTCCTCCGATACGTTTTCCGAAGCATATTCCGATACCTGTTCGGAAATTTTTTCAGAAACAGGCTCTCCTTCCTTATTATACAGCCCCGTCTGCTCGTATATCGGAGCGCCGTCCTCATCGTAAAGAGAATGTTTCAGATCAACGGTATCTCCGTACTCGTTATACAATAAAGTATTGGAAGAAATTTCCACAGAATTGCCGTCATCGTCAAATAAAAACGGCTGAGTCTGAAACCCGACCTGATTTCCGTCCCTGTCGAAGACAGGTTCTTTAGGCTGCATTCCGATGAAGTTTCCCTCGCTGTCAAAAATTGGTTGAAAGTTATCTGCATTTTCAACAAAATCATTACCAAAATTTTTGATATTTTGCTGAATTTCATTATTTTCCTCAACAAAAGTTAAATTTTTATTTTTGTTAACATTAAGAATAAAAATTAATGAA
>CAJTTH010000024.1:42386-48701 GCA_910579125.1 uncultured Oscillospiraceae bacterium
TAAGTTTGTAGTATAATTATCTGTAGAGACTTGTCTGCCGTCCTCCGACATTGAACCGACCTGTTCCATTGTTTTGACGTTATTTGGATCCTGCATCGGTTTCTTGTCGAAAATCGCCGAGAAAAGGCGGTTGAAAGAATTCTTAAGGGACTCGCGCAGGGTTCCCGAGGAGATCTGAGTAAGCAGCAGATTGAAGTACTCCTTGCACATATAAGGGCTGTTGTTGTAGCGAGAAAGATTGTGCGTGATAAGCGGAATAAGCATTTGCGTTTTATCGTCGTTCAGCAGACTGCCGCTCACATCTTTGAGTATCGCGAGCGTCTCGCCCTTTAAGTAGTCGAAATATTTTTCCGAGTCGTCCGCGCCCCATTCCTTTGAAAGGTTAAGCAGCTTTTCCGAGAGCTTCTCGTTCGGCGAATAATAGTCCGACAGAAATTTGAGGTTTGCACGGAGCGCTCCAAGTATTTCATCGCGGTTCTGAGCAAAGTTTATGGATTTCAGAAGATTTCCGATTATCTCCTTTGTTCCGGAATCGGTAGTTGTCTGAGCTACCTCGCGGAGAACGTCGTAAAACTCGTGACCCGAGAACATGGTGTTCTGCTGCTCTTGATTGACGATTTCCTGAACAAGCTGCTCGGGTGTGATGTAAATTTCCTTGGCAAGGTTTTCCAGACTGCCGTACAGCTCGGTGTGACCCGTGATAAGCGCTTGATTTAAAACCTCGACGTTGAGCAGGTCTTTGAGCATCTCGACGGCAAGTGTAGGGTCTTTGGCGACGGCAACCCTGAGCGGGATAAGCTCGCGGTTCCCCATTTCGAGACGGCTTTTAGCCGCCGCGTCGCTGTCCACACCCGCGCCACCCACGCCGGTGAGTTTGACAATGTCAAACGGTTCGGTGTTAGCGTCCTGCTGACGAGGGCTGTAATTATAGTTCTTGGACGTTATGGGGTTATTTATCTGTGGAATCTGCGCCATTTGGTTTCCCTCCTAAATATATTGGCTCTTACTTTATTGTAGCACATTTTGACAGAATATAAAAGGGCTTTTTGAAAAAAATTTTAGAATCGGCAAATCGGGGGGTTCCCCGCAGCGGTTCTTTGATATATATTTCTTTAAAAATAAACGCCTTGTGCGTATTCGGAAAGGAATTGATATTATGGCAAAAATTGAACCCGGCATGGAAGCTATGCTTGATATGTATTTCTTCGAGACGAACTCCTTGCTGGAGCAGCTTGACGAAATTTTGCTCCGCACAGAGCAGGCAAACGCCTTTGAAAGCGACGACATTAAAGAAATATTCCGTATCATGCATACGATAAAGGGCTCTTCGGCAATGATGGGCTTCGACAATCTTTCGGTCCTCGCGCATAAAGCGGAGGATATGTTCTTCGTTATCCGCGAGAATCCTGACGTCATCACGGACGTAAGCTTCGTTTACGATCTTGTATTCCAGGTTTCCGACTCGTATAAGGCACAGATCGAGGCAATCCAGAATAATATCGGCGGCGAATACGAGCAGATGGACTTTGACGAGCTTACAAGCAAGCTCATCAAGGCGCGCGACAAGCTCAACTCCGAGGCTTCAGGAGATGCTGCGCCCGCAGATACGCAGGCGGCTCCTGCGGCAAGTTCAGCGGCGTCGGCTGCTGCCGGAGGCAACGACAAGATATCCGTGCGCGTGTTCTTCGAGGAAGGCTGCCAGATGGAAAATCTGCGCGCTTTCCTGCTTATAAACACTATCCGCGAGGAGTGCTCTTTCTTGGAGTTTTCGCCTGCGGACGTTGAGACTAACGCCGAATCTTCAAAGGAGATAGTTGATCACGGTTTCCTTATCACGTTCTCCGCTAACGATGACCGCGATTATATACTTAAGCAGATTGAGACCGCGCTTAACGTTCAGTCTTACGAGATAGTTTCCGGCGACGAGGCAAAGCCCGCCGGGACTGAGGCTGCCGCTCCCAAGGCGGAAGTACCCCCCGAGCCTGTAAAAGAGATCAAGACCGAAAAACCCGCTCCCGCGCCGAAAGCTCCCGAAAAATCCAAGCCGACCGATCAGTCTATCGAAAAGGCACAAGCTGCCGTCGCGAACGCAAACGCACAGCAGGCTGCTTCGGGCGGTGCTCAGAAACAGAGCCTTATCAGCGTAAATCTGGCAAAGCTGGACGCGCTGCATGACATTGTCGGCGAGATCATCACCACCGAGTCTATGGTTATCTCCAACCCCGACCTTGAGGGTCTGGAGCTTGAAAGTTTTACCAAGGCTGCGCGCGATCTGAAAAAGCTCACAAGCGAACTTCAGGATACCGTTATGTCTATCCGAATGGTTCCGCTGGCAGGCGTGTTCCAGAAGATGAACAGAATTGTACGCGATATGCGCAAGAAGCTCAATAAGGACGTTGAGTTTGTTATGGAGGGCGAGGACACCGAGGTCGACAAGTCTATCGTCGACAGTCTTCAGGATCCCATTATGCACCTTGTCCGCAACTGTATGGATCACGGTATAGAGGACGACGTTCAGGACAGAATTTATGCGGGCAAACCCGAAAAGGGCACGTTGCGTCTTTCTGCTCAGAACGCATCGGGAGAGGTTATTATAACGATCTCCGACGACGGTGCGGGTATTGACCCAGACAAGATCATGGCTAAGGCAAAGAAAATGAATCTTCTGACAAAGCCCGAGAATGAGTATTCCGAAAAGGAGATTCAGAACCTCATTCTGCTGCCCGGTTTCTCAACGAACGAGCAAGTCACCGAGTTCAGCGGCAGAGGCGTCGGTATGGACGTCGTAAAGGCGAACGTTGAAAAGTGCAACGGTTCTATTATAGTTGACTCCAAGAAAGGCGTCGGCACCAACTTCATTATTAAAATACCGCTTACGCTGGCTATCATCGACGGTATGGAGATCACGGTCGGCGATCTGGTATTCACAGTGCCGATATCGACTATCCATGAGAGCTTTAAGGTAGAGCCGGAGCAGATACTCCGCGATACAAGCGGCAACGAAATGATCATGATAAGAGGAGTATGCTACCCGATACTGCGTATGCATGAGAAATTCGGTATAGATACGGAGATCACCGATCTTCAGGACGGCATTCTGCTTCTGGTTGAGTCGAACAACAAATCTGTCTGCATTTTCGCCGACAAGCTGATTGGAGAGCAGCAAGTCGTTGTAAAGCCGTTCCCGAAATACCTGTCGCGTTACAACATCAAGAGCGAGGGACTGTCGGGCTGTACGATAATGGGCGACGGAAGCATTTCGCTTATCATCGACACAAATACGCTTATCGGTTAAGGAGGATAAATTTACATGACTAACGATGTAATAAAGGAAGCAGTTGCCAAACAGCAATCAGGCGACAGAAAGCTGGCTGCCGATAACAGTATTCTCGGTAAGGTAATGACTTTTAATATCGGCGAACAGGTCTACGGTATTGAGATCCAGTATATCACAGAGATCATAGGTGTGTCGCATATCACCAAAGTTCCGCACGTTCCGAATTATATAAAAGGCATAATCAACGTGCGCTCCAAGGTCGTTCCGATAATTGATATAAGAATTCGTTTCGGAAAACCCGAAATACCCTATACAAATCACACCTGTATTATAACGCTTGATTTTAACGACATTGCTGTCGGTATCATCGTTGACAGCGTCGCGGACGTCGAGGATATCCATACAGGCGATATTTCGGCTGCTCCCGAAAACAAAAATGTAAACACCAACGATTTCATTCAATATATGATCCGCGGTGAAAATGACACCACAAAACTCATACTTGACGTTGCAAAGCTGCTTGACGAGGCTTAAATTATGGATATAACCGAGGCCGAATTTCAACGACTTGTTAAATTTATGTACGACAACTTCGGAATAAATCTTTCCGCAAAAAAGGTTCTCGTACAGGGCAGACTCGGAAATATGCTCAGAGAGCGCGGATTTACTAACTATAACGATTATATCGACGCCGTTTTAAAGGACACCACCGGCGCGGAGGTCACTACTATATTAAATAAGCTGACCACAAACCATACGTTCTTTATGCGTGAACCGGAGCACTATACGTTCTTAAAGGAAACTATTCTGCCGTATATGGTGGAAACCTGCAGCAAGGATCATGTGCTCAGAATATGGAGCGCGGCATGTTCCTCAGGTGAGGAGTGTTATACCACCGCCATGCTTATGGATCAGTATTTCGGTGCGGAGAAGGCTAAATGGGATACCCGTATCCTTGCCACGGATATTTCGCAGAGCGTTATTTCAAAGGCAAAGGCGGGCATCTATCAGGAGGACGGAATGAAAGGACTTTCCAACGACTGGAAAGCACGCTACTTCAACAACCTCGGCAACGGCAAATACGAAATATGTCAGGGAATAAAAGACGAGGTAATTTTCAAGACGTTCAACCTTATGGATCCCATGCCGGATAAGTACAAAATGAAGCCGTTTGATCTGATTTTCTGCCGCAATGTTATGATCTACTTCGATCAGCCGACAAAACAGGCGCTTGTAAACAGATTTTACGACGTTGTAAAACCCGGCGGCTATTTCTTCATCGGTCACGCCGAAAGTGTAAACCGCGCGGATACTCAATTCGATTATATAAAACCCGCAATATACCGCCGTCCGGAAAAGGGATAAACGGCGTGTATAACGGCGTGCAGAACAAATTAGGAGAAATTTATGGATAGAATTAAACTGTTGGTTGTAGATGATTCTATACTTTTCAGAGAAGTGCTCTCCCGCTATATTCAGCAGGACGATATGATTGATATTGTCGGAAAAGCGGGCGACGCTTATTCTGCGCGCGATATGATTCTTCAATACGAGCCGGACGTTATGACGCTCGATCTGGAAATGCCGCGTATGGACGGCGCAGCGTTCTTGAAGAAGCTGCTGCCGCAGTATTACATTTCCACTATCGTGGTTTCAAGCTCCGACGCGCGCAAGGCTGCCTGCAAAGAAGCGGGAGCTGTTGAGTTTCTCGCAAAACCCGCAGCGCGCACCAATAACGATATGGCAAAGTTCGCTGAGGAGCTTTGCGCCGCCATTCGCCGCGCATATAAATCCAATCATCCGAATGTGAATATGGAAACCAAATCTTTAATTACTCCGATCGTCAGTCAATCCGCACCTCAGTCTGCCATAAAATCCACGGTTACCGCAGCACCGCCGAAAAGTAATATGAGCGAAATTGCCAGAGCTGCGGCAATGGCGGAAAAAGCCGTATCAAAGACAGCACAGAATATTTCAAATTCGGGAATACAGACCATATCCGAGAGCAGAGACAGATCAACTATGGCTGCAGTTTCAAACGCTCCAAAACATTCAAAGCTGAAGAAGTCCGAAGCAATAATCGCGTTGGGCGCTTCAACGGGCGGCACGGAGGCTCTCGAACAGGTTATCAGACTTTTTCCCGAGGATACGCCCCCCGTTATTATCGTGCAGCATATGCCGGCAGGCTTTACTAAGCTGTATTCAGAGCGTCTTAACCGTTCTTGTAAAATGGAGGTAAGGGAAGCCGTCGACGGCGAACGTCTGCACAGCGGACTTATAGTAGTCGGTGCCGGCGAGCATCATCTCCGTTTATGCAAGGACAGACAAGGCTGGTATGTCTCCTCAAAACCCGGCGAAAAGGTTTCGGGACATTGTCCGTCTGTCGACGTAATGTTCACATCCGTTGCAGAGGTAGCGGGTCCGTTGGCTATCGGTGCTATTCTTACGGGAATGGGTCGTGACGGCGCGGACGGTCTGCTTAAAATGCGGCAGGCGGGAGCGTTCACTATCGGACAAGATAAAGAAACTTGCGTTGTTTACGGTATGCCTATGGAGGCATATAACTGCGGCGCAGTAGAGGTTCAGGCTCCGTTGTACAAAATCGCGGATATAATCCTTAATAATCTGTATTAAGCATATATTATAATATGTATACCCCCGTTCGGCATCCTGTTGAACGGGGGGTTTTACGTTAACTCGGCTTTTTTACTGTTGCTCGTTGCGGCTTCGTTTATTTTTCTTTATGTCCTCCTGCACCTTGTATAGTACTTAAAATTCAACAGAACTACAATGCTGACTGCTACTTTAATACACTAATGTATGATAAAATGTTTTCTAAACTTTTAACAATGAACAATAAAAAGTTGATAAAAAAGTTATCCTCAAAAAGTCAACCGACATTCAACTTGACTTATAACTTGTCCACATAAAAAAATTATGTGTTAGGAATAACGTTTTTTAACATTTTCAACAGAGTTTTCAACCAAACTGCCCGTCTTTCCACATTTTCAATGTTGATTTTTCATCAGTAAAAGCTG
>CAJTTH010000025.1 GCA_910579125.1 uncultured Oscillospiraceae bacterium
TATGCAAGCAAACGCCGACAAAGCGCGAAGCGCGGTAATTGTGCGGTGTTGCCTTAAGTTCATAAATTACTCGTTATCCTGCAAAGCGTCATAGCCGCTTTCGCCGGTGCGAACCTTTACAACGTCGGCAACGTCATAAACGAAGATTTTTCCGTCGCCGATCTTGCCGGTGTACAGAACGCTCTTAGCGGTCTCGACAACCGACTCGACGGGAACCTTGCACACAACGATCTCCATTTTGATTTTGGGCAGCAGATGAGTTTGGATAGGCACGCCGCGGTAGTATTCCGTAGCGCCCTTCTGCATTCCGCAGCCGAGGACGTTCGTGACCGTCATACCCGTAATTCCGATACCGGACATCGCGTTTTTGAGTGCCTCGATATGTTCTTGTTTGGTGATGATAACCACCTTGGACATATGAACGCCGTCGCTCGGGGTGTATTTCTTGTGAACCACGGGAACAGATTTCTCGTTTGAAGCAGTTTTGACTTTCTTGTCGACCTGAGCCAGAGTATCGACCTCTTTCTCGCGCCCCGAAGCGGTAGTCTCGATTTGCATTGAGGGGATAAAGTCTGCGTAAGAGCTGGGCAGACCGTGTTCCGTCGCGTCCAGACCGACGATCTCCTCGTGACGGGAAACACGCAGCCCGATAGTCTTTTTAATGATAATGAACGTAAGCGATATCATCACGCCCGTCCACAAAAGCACTGCCAGAACGCCGACCGCCTGAATACCCAGTTGAGCAAATCCTCCGCCATAGAACAATCCACGCATCTTAGCGTCGGGATCGGTGAGCGCTGCAACGCCGCCGTTCTGACCTTCGCCCGTTGCGAACAATCCGACCGCCAGAGAACCCCAGATACCGTTGCAGAAATGTACCGCGACCGCACCGACGGGGTCATCGATATGCAGCTTGTAGTCGAGAAGCCAAACGCCGAATACTACAAGAAATCCCGAAACCAGACCGATTATCGCCGCGCCAACGCAGTCGGTATCGGCGCAGGGCGCTGTTATCGCGACCAAGCCCGCCAGCGAGGCGTTAAGGCACATGGAAACGTCGGGTTTTCCGTTTTTCAGCCATGTGAATATCATTGTCGTGCAAGTAGCCACCGCAGGAGCTACCGTTGTAGTGAGGAAGATGTTCGCGAGGTGCTCGACATTGTCGGCGGCAGCGCCGTTAAAGCCGTACCAACCGAACCAGAGAATGAACACGCCCAGCGCGCCCAGCGTCATCGAGTGACCGAGAATAGCCCTCGGCTTGCCGTCCTTGCCGAATTTTCCGATACGCGGACCGACCATAGCAGCGCCGATGAGCGCGCACACGCCGCCCGCCATGTGAATTGCCGTCGAGCCCGCGAAGTCAACGAAGCCCAGCTGCGTAAGCCAGCCTCCGCCCCATATCCAGTGCGCCTCCACAGGGTAGATTATCGCGGAGATTACTCCCGAGTAAATGCAGTAGCTGATGAACTTCGTGCGCTCCGCCATAGCGCCCGAAACGATAGTAGCCGCAGTAGCGCAGAATACGAGGTTAAACACAAATTCCGCACATCTGTCAAAGCTTGAAAAGTTGCCGAGGATATCCATAGTCGGAATGCCCACCAGCCCGAACAGTGCGTCCTCGCCGAGCATCAGCCCGAAGCCGATAAGCACGAATGTAACCGTGCCGATACAGAAGTCCATAAGGTTTTTCATTATAATGTTTCCGGCGTTTTTCGCGCGGGTCATACCCGTTTCCACCATTGCGAAGCCCGCCTGCATAAAGAATACCAGCGCCGCTCCTATCAAGTACCAGATACCGTTGCCGTCGCCAACGTTAAACATCGTTGAGTTGACGACTTCCTCGGCGCTCGCCGTTCCGAGCACCGTCAAGATTGCGTTCATTTAAGACCGCTCCTTTCATTTTTTCTTTTATCTAAACAAAAGAGGCTATGAGATAAACTCGCCATTGAGCTTATCTCATAGCCTCTTTGCTATGTTCCTATTATACTCGCTTTTTCGGAAAATGTCAAGCACTTTTTGCAAGATTTTAAACCATTTCTTGCATTTTGTGCTGGTTCACCAAATTCAACCTCAAATATCCTACTTTCGGGCGCATACTGCACAAAAGCCGTAAAGCATGACAATATCTTCCATCGTTCAAGGCAAACTTTTCCCATTAAAGCCGCTGCACATTTTTTCCGTTAATTTATAACTTAGAATAACGCAGATAAATTTGCAGAAAATACTACCGTAAACCTTCAAAAAGGAGATGAATTTCCACATGAGCAAACAAACTCAAAGCTATATCAAGAGCGCAGCCGCAGGCGTTATTACGGGCGGACTGGCGTTTATGGCGGTCAAATCGCTCACCGACAAACGCCGTTTCAGACGCAAGTCTGCGGCAAAGGCGTTTAAGGTGCTCGGCAATTTTATGGACGCGTTTTGATGTTAATGCGTTAAAATGAAACCGCACGGTACGACAGCCGTGCGGTTTTTACTATGTAAAGCATTTCCCGTTTCGTTTTCGCTTAATCGAGAAATACTCTCAATGCCTTGCTTTTGCTCTGCGAACGCAGTTTTCTGAGCGCCTTTGCTTCTATCTGGCGGATCCTCTCCCGCGTTACCTTAAATTGTCTGCCGACCTCCTCGAGGGTATGCGAGCGGTCGTAGCCGACGCCGTAGCGGAACTTGAGCACCTCGCGTTCGCGTTCGGGGAGCGTGTTCAGCGCCTTGTTAAGCTCGTCTTTGAACACCGCCTGCATTGCCGTGTCGATAGGCGCGGGCGCGTCCTCGTCTGGGATAAAGTCGCCGAGATAGCTGTCCTCCTCCTCGCCGACGGGAGCCTCCAGCGAAACGGGATCCTGTGCGATACGGATTATCTCGCGAACTCTGTCCGGCGTTAGGTTAAGCTCCTGTGCCACCTCGTCGATGGTGGGTTCGTGACCGTTCTCGTGCAGCAGCTTGTTCTGCGCCTTTTTAACTCGTGTAATGGTTTCTACCATGTGCACGGGAATGCGTATCGTTCTCGCCTGATCCGCGATAGCCCTCGTTATCGACTGGCGTATCCACCACGTTGCGTATGTCGAGAACTTGTATCCCTTGGTGTGGTCGAACTTCTCAACCGCCTTGATAAGTCCGCTGTAGCCCTCCTGTATCAAATCGAGCAGCGGCATTCCGCGCCCGACGTAGTGTTTCGCAATGCTTACAACAAGCCGCATATTTGCAGTGATGAGCCTGTCGCGCGCCTGTTCGTCGCCCTCGGCGATTCTCTCCGCAAGCTGTATTTCCTCGTCTGCGGTAAGCAGCGGAATCTTTCCTATCTCGCGCAGATGTATCTTCACAGGGTCGTCGAGACTTGTGCCGCCCTTATCTCCGCCGTCCTCGCCGATCTCCAGAGCCTTGTTCAGGTCGTCCTCCACAGTGAAGTCGTCTTCTATTTTAATATTGTTCTGATCAAGGAACTCGCTGAGCTTGTCAAGGTCGACATCCGCCTCGTCGATAACGTTGTATATCTCCTTTGTGGAGAGCGTGCCGGTCTGTCTGCCTCTTTCCAGAAGCTCGTTAAATATGCTCTTCTCGGTATTGTTCATTTGCAGATCCTTTCAATAGACTTACTATATGTACATTTTATTCCAAAAAATCCTTTAACTTTCTGCTTCTTGTAGGGTGACGAAGTTTCCGCAGAGCCTTGGTCTCTATCTGGCGTATTCTTTCCCTTGTTACCTTAAATTCCGCGCCGACCTCCTCAAGCGTGCGCTGTCTGCCGTCGATAAGTCCGAAGCGCAGTATGATAACGCGCTTTTCGCGCTCGGTGAGCGTATCCAGAACCTCCCCGAGCATTTGCTTCAGCATGGAGTTGCATGCCTCGTCGGCGGGCGCGGGCGCGTCCACGTCGGGGATAAAGTCGCCGAGATGACTGTCCTCCTCCTCGCCAATCGGCGTTTCGAGCGACACGGGATCCTGCGCGATACGGATTATCTCGCGAACCTTGTCGACGTTCATATTCAGATATTCCGCTATCTCGTCCTCGGAGGGCTCGCAGCCGTTCTCATGCAGAAGCTGGCTCTGTGCCTTCTTCACCTTGGTAATTGTTTCCACCATGTGTACAGGAATACGTATCGTCCTCGCCTGATCGGCGATAGCGCGGGTTATAGACTGCCTTATCCACCATGTCGCGTAGGTGGAGAATTTAAATCCCTTTGTGTAGTCGAACTTCTCAACCGCCTTGATAAGTCCCATATTACCCTCTTGTATCAGGTCGAGGAACTGCATTCCGCGGCGGACGTACTTTTTGGCGATACTCACCACCAGACGCAGATTTGCCTCTATAAGGCGCTTTTTCGCGTAAGCGTCGCCCGTTTCCATACGCGCGGCAAGCTCGATCTCTTCCTCCGTAGACAGCAGCGGTATTCTGCCTATGTCCTTGAGGAAGCTCTTGACCGAGTCGTCGGGAAGCATAACATCGGCGTCCGAGCTGTCAACATAGTCTCGGTCGGAATAGTCCAGAATGTTGTCAATATCGAGATCGGCGTCGAAATCGTCCACGATCTCAATGTTCATTGCGGCAATCTTATCGTAAATACGGTTGATCTGATCCGCGTTGAAGTTCAGCTCTTCCAGTGCGTCGGTTATCTCCTTTGCGGTAAGGCTGCCTTTCTGTTTGCCCTGATTAAACAATTCCTCCAGAGCGTTGGGTGATCCGTTGTTCTCACTCATTATTTTTTTCTCTCCTCCAGCTTTCGCGCCAGCGCCAGCATTTCCTCGTCCGACATATCGGCGTACTGCTTTTCGTCTGCGCCCTTTTCATAATTATTTAATACTTCTATAAAATCCGCCAGCGCCGTTTTGTCGTTGGCGAACGTGTTATCGGTTACTATCTGAATTATTCTGCCCATTTCTCTCGCGTCAAATTCCTCGTTGAACACAGAAATATCGGGTTCGCCGCCGTTTTCAAGCGTTTTTGCCAGAAATTCGTAAACGCGCTTATTAAATGCAGTTACAAATCCCGTTTTCATCTTCGAGGAAATTTTTTCCAGAGCCTCGGGATTGTTGTACAGATAGCATATTATCCCGCGTTCCGCCTTTTCCTCTTTCGGAGTTTTCAGCGCGTCGGGATTTATTTTGTCGGGAGCGCGTTTCGGAACAGCGTGAAGCTGCTTGTCCGCTTTGCCCCTGTTCCGCGCGATCTCGCGCTCGACCGCCGTTTTTATCGTTTCCGCGGGTATCGACGACTCCCGCGCCGCCCGGCTTATGTAGACTGCCCTGTCAATCTCGTTATTGATCTGCGCCAGAAACGTTACTGCTTTTTTCAGATAAACCGCTCTGCCGTCATCGGTATTCAGATCTGGACCCGACGCGAGCTTGTCCATTTCGTAGGCAATCGCGCTGCCCGATTTCTCGATAAGCAGCCTGAAAGCCTCCGCGCCGAATTTCTTTATAAACTCGTCGGGGTCTTTCGCGCCGTCCATTTGCAGCACTCTCGCGCGAACCCCCGCCTCGGACAGCAGATTGATACCGCGCGATGCGGCGAGCTGCCCCGCGTTGTCGCTGTCATAGGAGAGTATGACCTCTTTTTTTCCCAGCCGCGAGATCAGATTTGCCTGCTGCGATGTGAGCGATGTTCCCAGCGACGCGACCGCGCTGTCAAAGCCCGCTTGGTGCAAGGCGATAACGTCCATATACCCCTCGCAGAGTATGAAATAGTCCGCCTTGGAATTCTTGGAAACGTTCAGCGCGAACAGCATATCGCTCTTGTGAAATATCTGCGTTTCCGCGCTGTTGAGATATTTCGGGATATTCTTGTCCTCCGAGAGCGTCCGTCCTCCGAAAGCCGCGACGTTTCCGCGCGTATCGAAAATCGGGAACATAACGCGGTTTCGGAACTTGTCGTACATTTTATTGTTGTTCGCCGCCAACAGCGAACCGTCCGCAAGCTCAAAATCCGAGTAGCCCAGCTTTTTCATATAATAATGCAGATCGTGATAATCGTCGACCGCATACCCCAGCCCGAAACGCTTTATCGTATGGTCGGACAATCCGCGCCGCCGCAGATAGTCCAGTCCCGCCGCCCCCTCGGGGGAGAAAAGCTGCTTATGGAAATATTTTCCCGCCTCGCGGTTCATTTCGTAGAGCCGTCGGCGTTTCTGCGCCGAGCCGTCGTCCTTGTCCTCGGGCATCGGCATACCCGCACGCTGCGCCAGAAACCGCACAGCATCCATATAGTCGAGGTTCTCTATAAGCCTTATGAACGTCACAACGTCGCCGCCGACGCCGCAGCCGAAGCAGTGGAACAATCCCTTGTCGGGAGAAATGCTGCACGACGGAGACTTCTCCGAATGGAAAGGGCAGCGGCACATATAAGAACCGCCCGTGCGCTTTAATTCAACATAACCCTGCGCCACAGACAGAATATCGTTCTTGTCGTGAAGCTCGCGCATAAAATCCTCGGATAAGCGCAACGTGCCGCCTCCTTTTCCCTCGGGCTACAGAATATACCCCGAATTCCAGCCCCTCGGAATACACAGCTTGCTGAAATAGTCCACCGCGTATTCGTCGGTCATGCCGCTGATAAAGTCGCCGACAGCGGTCTCAAGCCCGTCTTTCTCGGCAAGCTCCTTGTAGAGCTGCGGCATTTCGTCCTTGTTCTTAAAAAAATAGTTGTACAGATACTCGACGATATGTCCCGCCTTGTCCTTTTCGGCGATCGTCTTTTCCGCTCTGTAAACGTGCTCGAACATAAAGTTTCTGAGCTCCCCGAACGCGCTTTTTGTGGTTTCGTCAAACAGAATTTTCTCGCCGCTGTTCTCGACGAGCGAGCGCACAAGGCTCGTTATCCGCGCGGATTTCGTCTCTCCGAGCGTTTTCACGGGGAACTCGGGAAGATCACTCTGTTTGATGACCCCGCCGCGTATCGCGTCCTCAATATCGTGATTTACATACGCAATCTTATCGCAAAACCGCACCACCATGCCCTCGCGTGTTACCGGGGGAGCGGACGAGCCTCGGTGCGCGACAATGCCGTCCACCACCTCGAACGTGAGGTTAAGTCCCTTACCGTCCTTTTCAATGACCTCGACGACGCGCTTGCTCTGTAAATTGTGCGCGAAGCCGTTCGGAAGCAGTTTGTTCAGTACGCGCTCGCCGTCGTGACCGAACGGCGTATGCCCGAGATCGTGACCGAGCGCAATAGCCTCCGTCAAGTCCTCGTTCAGACCGAGCGCGCATGAGACCGTCCGCGCTATCTGGCTCACCTCGAGCGTGTGCGTGAGCCGCGTGCGGTAGTGGTCGCTGTGCGGTATCAGAAACACTTGCGTCTTGTGCTTCAATCGGCGAAAGGAGTTGCAGTGGATAATGCGGTCGCGGTCGCGCTGAAAATCCGTCCGAAAATCGCACGGCTTCTCGTATACCTTGCGTCCGCGGCTGTCCTCCGACCTGCACGCGTATTCGCTCAAAGTGAACTTTTCGTTCTCCATAATGCGCTCACGCGGCAGCACGACGATCCCTCCTTTTTCCCTCTGTAATTATATACAATTTTCGACCCCGAAACACCTTTTTTTATTTTGAAATTCTACGTTTTATGCAAAATCAAACCATATTTTTTGTACACTTTCCACAACGATTTTGCCGTTGCAGCAGTCGATCAGCTTTTCTTTGAGCCTTTCCGAAAGCTCCTTACGGACAAAAAGCGAGATTTTCACATTGTCGGCGAAGTCCTCCGAAGACACGCGCACGTCATGCTCCGCGAAAATCTGCGGCAGCCGCCCGTACAGCGAGTAATCGACCGAGACCTCGAGCTGCTCTGCGAGCGCCATGACCTTGATCTTCGCCGCGTCGACCGCGTCCTTAGCGCCGCGCGAATACGCCCGCACCAGACCTCCCGCGCCGAGCAGCACGCCGCCGAAATAGCGCGTTACCACACAAACCACGTCGGTCAGCCCTTCCTTGCGCAGAACCTCGTAGATCGGCACGCCCGCCGTTCCCGAGGGCTCGCCGTCATCCGAGTGGCGCGCGGCAGAGTTCTCGCGGAGGATATATGCGTAGCAGTTGTGGGTCGCCTTTCGGTGCATAGCACGTATCTTATTTATGAACTCCACCGCCTGCTCCTCGGTCTCCACGGGCGCGAGATAGCCTATAAACTCCGATTTTTTCTCGATAAACCGCGCCTCGCAGCGTTCGTCAATAGTTTTGTATTCCACCGCACTCTCCTAAAAATTTTTCGCAGCCGTCATTTTTTTACAAAATTCGCACTCAACGACAACAAAAACTCACGCACAAAGACTTATGCGTGAGTTTCGTTTTTGAGAACTAAAAGCGCATTACTTGCCCATATTGTAACGCTTTTTAAATCTGTCAACGCGTCCGCCGCTGTCAACCAGCTTCTGTTTACCGGTATAGAACGGATGGCACTTAGAGCAGATCTCGACCTTGATGTCCTTTTTCGTGGAACGTGTCTCTATAACGTTTCCGCAAGCGCACTTGATAGTTGTAGCCTCGTATGCGGGATGAATTCCCTCTTTCATGATTGTCACCTCAATCCGTATTTACATCATAATACTTATCAATTATACCACATTGATTTCAAAAAATCAAGAGTTTTTGTCAATTTTCTTGTGATGATTTGTAGAAATTAAGGCTTAGAAACCGATAATTTTTGTGAAATCCGCCGACAACTTCTCTTGGAGCGCAACTGCCTCGGACTTATCCGCGCCTTTGGTGGTGTAGTATACCTTGATCTTCGGCTCAGTGCCCGAGGGTCTGATGATAACGGAAGCGTCGTCCTCGAGATTATAGGTGATAACATCGGACTTGGGCAGCGTTACAGCGCTTGTAGAGCCGTCCGCCATGGTCTTTACGGAGGCGGTGTAGTCGGTAACGGCAAGAACGTTCAAGCCGCCTATCGTCTTGGGAGCGTTCGCGCGAAGCCCCGCCATGATCTCTTTCATGCGCTCCATGCCCGACGCGCCCTCGCAGGTGAAGTTGCCGAGCTTGTTGAAGTAAACGCCGTACTCGTCGTACATCTTTTTGCGCGCCTCGATAAGCGAAATGCCCTTTGTGCGGTAGTACGCCGCCATTTCGCATATCAGCATGGAAGCCACGACAGCGTCCTTGTCGCGCACGTAGCCGCCCGCCAGATAGCCGTAGCTCTCCTCGAAGCCGAAGATGTAGCGCTCCTCTTCGCCGTCCTTTTCAAGCAGGCCGATCTGCTCGCCGATGAACTTGAAGCCCGTCAGCACCTCGCGCAGCTCCACGCCGTACTTCGCGCAGATCGCCTTGGTGATGTCCGAGGTAACGATCGTCTTGACCGCCACGGGGTTCTTGGGCATTTTGCCGAGAGCAATGCGCTCCTTGCAGATGTATTCGAGCAGCAGCGCACCTGTTTCGTTGCCCGTGAACAGTTCGTAATGATCGCCGTCGGGAACCGCGATACCTACACGGTCGCAGTCGGGGTCGGTCGCGAGAAGCAGATCGGGTTTTTCCTTTTCGCAGAGGTCAAGACCGCACCGGAGCGCCTCGCGTATCTCGGGGTTCGGGAACGGACAGGTCGGGAAGTTGCCGTCGGGGTTCTCCTGCTCGGGAACGACGACAACGTCCTTTACGCCGATCTCCTTGAGAATGCGGCGGACGGGCTTATTACCCGTGCCGTTGAGGGGAGTATAAACGACCTTGAGATTGCTGGTCGGCACAAGGTCGCTGTGCAGGCTCTGCTCGCGAACCTTGGCGATGTACTCGTCGATAACGGAGTCCTCGATATAGCTTACCGAGCCGTCCGCGACAGCCTTGTCGAAGTCAACGGACTTTACGCCGCTGAAAATGTCGATCTTGTTGATCTTGGAAAGCACAATATCCGCCGCTTCAAGAGTAAGCTGGCAGCCGTCCGAACCGTAAACCTTGTAGCCGTTGTATTTTGCGGGGTTGTGGGACGCCGTAACGACGATACCCGCACCGCATTTCAGCTTGCGGACCGCCCATGAAAGCATGGGGGTGGGCATAAGCTCCTTATAAATATGAACCTTTATGCCGTTAGCGGCGAGCACCTCGGCTGCGCTCTTGGCAAAATAATCGGACTTGTTGCGGCTGTCGTAGGCGATCGCGACGCTCTTTTCAACGTCGTTTTCGAGAATATACTCCGCGAGACCCTGAGTAGCCTTTTTAACGGTGTAGACGTTCATGCGGTTAGTGCCCGCGCCGATAACGCCGCGCAGTCCGCCCGTACCGAACTCCAGATCGCGGTAGAAGCGGTCGTTTTTGCCGTCCTCGTCGCCCGAAACGCTCTCCAGCTCAACCTTGAGATCGGGATCGGCAACTGCCTTGTCCAGCCAAAGCTCATACATTTTCTGAATATCTGCCATAAGAAGAAACCTCCTGAAAAAATATTTATAATAACGATTACATTATAACATATTTAATTGAAAATTTCAATAGTTTTGTAAAATGCTTACAAAAATTTTTACGGATAATGGCGAATTTTTTATACGAGTGTTAAGGCTTAAAATGTTTTTTATTTGCATGATCGAACAGAACCGTTCTATATGCCCGTCCAAAGGCATATACTGTACAAAATTTCCAAATCAACACGGAGGTATCAAAAATGAAAATAAACAAGAGGTCTTTTAAGTTAACGCTTTCAATGATAGGCTGCTTTGTGCTGCTTGCGATTTGCGCGAGAGTAACGGAGAGAGCGCTGCCGACCGCCGCCGAGGTCTCCGAAAAACCGATTATCGTACTTGACGCTGGGCACGGCGGAATGGACTCCGGAGCGGTGGGTGTGACGGGCGTTCTCGAAAAGGACATCAACCTGTCGATAGTGCTCACTCTGCGCGATATGCTGGAGATGTCGGGCTTTGAGGTCGTGCTGACGCGCAACGAGGACATTTCAATATACGACCCCGGAATTACGGGCATACGCAACCAGAAGCTCAACGATATGGACAACCGCCTGAAAATAATCCAAAACTATCCTGACAGCATTTTTTTGTGCATTCATCAGAACAATTTCACCGACCCGCAATATTTCGGCGGGCAGATGTTCTACAACAATAACAATCCCAACAACCGCACACTCGCGCAGATAATGCAGAACCGCTTTGCCGCGCTCCAGCCGGGCAACGACCGCGAGATAAAGCTCTCGGGCGAGGAGCTGTTTCTGCTGAAATCCAACAAGAACCCTTCGCTGATGATAGAGTGCGGATTTCTCTCAAATCCCGAGGAGGAGGCAAATCTCTCGACATGGGAGTATCAGCAGAAGGTCGCGTTTACGATCTTGGGCGGCGTTATGGAGTATCTTGATACCGTTGAAACATCTATGCCGCCGACGGATAATTCAGCGCCACAAACAGCCGAATAGCGAAAAATGCTCCCCCGATCTTGCTCGGGGGAGCTTGGTTATTCCGCTCAGTCAATCTGACCCAACGCTTTGCGGTAATCAATAGCGGTTTGAATCTGCTCGTCTGTTAAAATGCGCTGTTTGCTCGGCATGTAATTCTCAAGAATATCCTGAATTTCCACATCGCTCAAAGGCGATATCTCGCCTGTTTCAAAGACGATTTTATGACCGATCGCACCACCGTCATGCATTACCCAGATTTCAACCTTTCCGCTGACATCATAGCCGAACACTTCTTCCAGATCGTACTCATATCTTTTTACGGTTATTCCCCAATAATCATCTGAGTAACTATAACTGATTTTGTATTCGTAGATGCCCTCATCGCGGTGTGCATCAACGTCAATAAATATATCGCCGTATTTCGTCGAATATGAATTAGAGCCTTGTGCCTTAAAAAATCTGCTCAGAAACTCTCCGTTTGTCGCCGCGTTTACCGTTACCACCGACAAAGCCATAGTCGCGGCGACTGCTGCGGCAATTATGGCGGGCTTTATAAATTTTCGTTTTTTCATGTGCTTATCTTCCTCAACTCTCGAAAGAACGGAGGATTTGATTTTTTTGACGCGTTTTTTAGACAAGGCTTCGCTGTTGAGCGTATGCTCCTCAAAAAATTTCCTCATATTCAAACCCCCTGTTCCTCAATTCCCCGCGGAGTTTGGCGCGCGTTCTCGACAAGCGCGAACGCACCGTTCCCTCCGCCGTGTCCAGTATCAATGCTATCTCGGAGGACTTCTGCCCATAGAAGTAGAACCGCATGAATATCTCCCGATCCTCATCGGGGAGCACCTTTATCAGCCTGTCAAGCTCGCTCATAAGCTCGTTCAGCTCCGCCCTGTACTCGACCGAGCTGCCGTCGGCTATTTCCAGCTCCTCGATATCCACCGTCGGCGGCTTTACCGCGCGGAAACGGTTCTTGACGGCGTTTCTGGCTATCGCCGAGAGATAAGACTTCAGCCCGAGCTCGGCGTCCAGCCCGCCGCGGTGCTCCCAGAGCGAGAAAAACACGTCGCTGCAAAGCTCGTCGATATCCTCCTCGGTGAACGCTCCGCGCGAGAAATTCCGTATCACGGCGCAGACATAGCCCGCGTAACCGTCGATTATCTTCTCGAGCGCTGCTGTATCGCCCTTTTTCAGAGCCTCCACGAGCCGTTGTTCCTTGGTGTGCATAATTCCTCCGTTTTAAACTGCGCAGTCGAGCCGGCGTTTCATTGCCCTCTCACCCCTATATACACGGAATTTCGGAAAACGCTGCAATCACTCGAAAAATTTTTTGTCGATGAAGAAGCACACCGCGCCGCCTATCAGATAGCACAGCAGATCGGCAAAGTCAAACGTGCCGCCGACTATTATGTCGAGCGGCTTGGGAAGTATTTCGGACAAATTCGTTATCTGCACAAGCTCAACGCAGAACGCGAAAAGCGTTACGGGGATCGAAATGTAACGCGTTTTCACGGTGATTGTCCTCGCCAAAAAGTACACGCAAACCACCGCCAGCACGTCGCCGAGATACGGGCGCACAAAGCTGTCGTGAACGAACAGAGCTATCAGTATTTCGGTACACAGCAATGCGGCGAAAACAACCGCGCTTATCAGTCTTTTTTTCATTTGCCGCCCCTCTCCGCAATTGCCTTAAACGCGCCCGCAAGCGTGTCCGCGCCTACGATTTTTATTCCGTAATTCTCGTTTTTTGAGAGCGCGCGGAATGAATTTTTCGGCACGACGCACTTTTCAAAGCCCAGCCGTGCCGCCTCCTTGACGCGCTCGTGGACGCGGCTCACGGAGCGTATCTCGCCGCCCAAGCCAACCTCGCCGAACGCCACGCACTTTTCGGGGATCGGCTTGTCGCACAAACCCGAATACAGCGCCAACGCTACCGCGAGATCAGCGGCGGGCTCGTCTATTTTCATGCCGCCGACGATGTTCACATACACGTCAACGCCGCCGAACACGAAGCCCGTGCGCTTTTCAAGCACCGCGAGCAGCATATACAGCCTGTTGTAGTCGAAGCCCGTCGAAACGCGGCGCGGCGACGTAAAGTTCGATTTGGTCACAAGCGCCTGTACCTCCGCGAGAATGGGGCGCGTGCCCTCCATTGTGCAGACCACGGCGCTCCCCGAAACGGTCGCGAGCCTGCCCGAGAGCATCATCTCGGATGGATTTTCGACCTGCGACAAGCCGTCGTCGTCCATTCTGAACACGCCTATCTCGTTCGTCGAGCCGAAACGGTTCTTTATCGCTCGGAGAATGCGGTACGAGAGCTGCTTGTCGCCCTCGAAATAAAGCACCGTATCGACAATATGCTCCATTATTTTCGGTCCCGCGATGCCGCCGTCCTTGTTGACGTGACTTACGATAAATACGGGTATCTCCTCGGATTTCGCCATGCGCATAAACGCGTTCGTGCACTCGCGAACCTGCACTATGCTGCCCGCCGAGGACGTTATCGCGCTTGAGGTTATCGTCTGTATGGAGTCGATTATGACGATTTCGGGCTTGTTTTCGCAGACCGCCTTGATTATGCTCTCGCAATTGTTGTTGGACGCGAGAAAAAGGTTGTCGCACGCTACCCCGAGACGCTCCGCGCGGAGCTTTATCTGTCGCTCGCTCTCTTCGCCTGAGACGTACAGAATGGTATGCTCTTCGCCCATAAAGCCGCAGATCTGCAGCAATAACGTCGATTTTCCTATCCCGGGGTCGCCGCCGATAAGCACCAGAGAGCCTTTCACCAGACCGCCGCCAAGCACTCTGTCAAGCTCGGAAATGCCCGTGTCGTAGCGCGTTTCGTCCTCGTAGCTTATCTCGGAGATACGCGAATATTTGAAGCTCCCGACGGGCGCGGACTTCCCTGATCCAACCGTTACGGGCACGGTCTCCTCCAGAGTGTTCCACGCGCCGCACGACGAGCAGCGGCCGTTCCATTTTATGTGCTCCGCGCCGCATTCGCTGCAAATGAATACCGATTTACTTTTCGCCAATATTTTCCCCCGCTCTCGTAAAAGATACTGCTATTATAGCATGATTTGCGGGAAATGTCAAATTTGCGGTATTATTCGCGTTTAAGAGCGGCGGGCTTTCTGCTTAAATACAGGCAGTACACTATCGCGCCGACTATGGTCGCGCCCATGTATATGAACATATTTTTTTCGGAAGCGCCGAATTTCGACAGTGCGTTGACCATACCGTGAACAACAGCGCACATCACCAGACTGCCCGATTTGTAGAACACGAACGTAAAGATGAAGCCCCACGCGATCGCGAAAAATATCTGTAATACTGTCTCGAGACTTCCCTGTCCCGTAAGGAGATTGACAATGTGCCCGACGCCGAACGTCACCGCAGATATGGAGATCGCCACGGGCGCGGGCTCTTTTTTCAGAAGTATCCTGAACAAAAAGCCGCGGAACACCATTTCCTCAACAAACCCGACAAGCAGCATGGAAACGACCGCGAACACCTGCGCCGCTCCGCTGAAATCCATTCCGATACCGCCCCAAAGATTGCCCGTCATCAGAACTATCATCGGGATAAAGAACCAATAATCTGCCGCTCTGCCCTGCCATTTGCAAAGCCCGTACCGCTCCTCTAAACGGTTTTTCTTCACGAAGATAAATATCACGGCGGCGAACACGGCGAGCACGGCGGTCATCACGGGGCTTTCGTCGCCGAAATTGCCTCTGACCGTGCCCGCAATGACACAATACGCGATTATCCAGATTATCGCGAACCACAATTCACTTTTTTCATACAGCTTCCTCATTTCATTTTCTCCCTTACTGCCAGCACCGCGCCCCTGTAAGCGCGCTCCAGATGTGCCGCGACCGTCTTTTCGTCGTATTCAAGCGAGTTATTAGCGATTATGCTCGCGTACCCGTGAGCGAACATTGAGATCGTCACGAACACTTCCTTTGTCTGCTCGGCGGGCAGCTCCATTGCACCGCTCATCATCTCAATAAGCGGTCTGAGCTCCGCGCTGTCCACCATTTCAATAAGACTGTTCCCGACGGCGTACCCCGACTGAAAAAGGAAACGGAACAAATTCGGCTCGCGTACCGCAAATTTGACGTAGTTCAGCCCGATACCGAGCATTATGCCATTTTGCGGCTCTGTGACGTTCATCAGACATTCCGAGTGAAACTCGCCCGCTTTTTCGTAGACGGCGCGTTTCATTTCCTCGATCCTCGCGAAATGATACATCACGGGCTGCGTCGAACAGCCCAGCTTCTCCGAAACGGTCCTCGCGTTGACGTTTTCAATGCCCGCGCTTCTCGCGACCTCAAACGCCGCGTCAACGATCATTTCACGCGTGATTTTTGCTTTCGGCATTAAGGTACCTCCTATTATAATTCAAGTTATATAACTTGAATTATAATAGATTTAAGGAAGTTTGTCAATAGCGTTTAAAATATTTTCACCTAATTTTCACATTTGGCATAAGCAAACCGCAGCCGATAAAAGCTGCGGTTATGTCAATGTTATGGAGCGAGCGAGCCGTGCTTTATTTCCTGTGAAAGCAATATCCTTACCGAGAGCAGTTCGCCGTTCACTATGCAGAAATATTCGCGGCGCTGCACGGAATAATGCCCCATTGCGCCCGGGTTGAGCTGATATACCTCGGTGAGGATATTTCCCTCGCTGTGCGAGCTGTAAAGCTCTCTGCCGCCGTATTCCCTGATATGGAACAGGCAGCCCGCAATAATAAAAATTATCAGTTGAAAAACGAAAAGCGCCCTTAAAAATTTCTTGCCCGATTTAATACAGTAAGCCGTTACTGCGAGCGCCGCAATCCACATAAGCCACGAAAGCGCCCCCTTTATCTCGACGGGTCTGCCGTAAGCGAGGAAGATAAAAAGAAAATTCACAGCCGCCAAAAGCGGAAACTTCATTTTCGCCATACGCTACCTCATAAGCCCCTTGACGCGCTCCATTGCCGCCAGAGCACGCGCTCTCGGAATGCTGAAATACGCGAATTTGTCCTCATATTCATCAGTGACCTGAACGCTCTCCAGAAAGTCCTTCAGCTTGGATTTCAGCCGCTCGTCATGCGAATTTTTTAGCAGCTCCGCGGCGGGCACTGCCGCCGAATAGCCCAGCTCGCTGAACTCGCCGACGTCAAGCTTTTCGACTGCTCCCGTCTGATACGCCGCGATATTGTACCGCGCGATCCCGCCCTCAACGTCGCCGAAACAGAGCACCGCGAACATCGCCGTAAACACGGCGAACAATGCCCGCCATATCGCATAATCGCGGAATTGCAGCACGATTATCAGCACGAAAACAATCGCCAGCAGCACCATAAACCACGATGTGTACACGCGCAGCAGCGTCATTCCGTACTCGCCGATGTACATTATCATTTTCGTGAGCGCGGTTGCGATTATCAGCAGTGTGAACAGCGAGATCGCGATCGTATAAACGCGCAGCACAAGCGGCCTTGCGTCGTTATCATTTCGTCTTGTGAACGCTTGTATAAGCACGATAACTCCGAGATTTATCACTGCGATAGCGCAAAGCTCGAAAAATCCGCGCCTCGCGAACTCCGAATAGTCAAGCGTCTTGTCAACGGCGCTCATTATATTGCCGAACTGCGTAAAAATGTAAATAAGGTAAAACACGCAAATCGGAGTTACCGCGAAATAGGACAGTACGGGCGGCAGTACGCGGTATTCGGGAGCGTTCTCCGAATGTGCGGGAGCGCTGCCGCGCGCCGCGAATACCGCGCCGAAAAGGTACATCGCGATAGGTATCGCAAACAATATCTCACAGAATACCGAAAACGATAAATGTGGCAGATGCTCCGCAAACTCATTCATCGAATTTTCAAAAAGTTGATCGGAGCGCATTAAAAGGTACACCACAAAAAGCGTAAGCGGAAGTGCGACAAGCAATCCCAGCAGCGCGTACAGAACGTTCTTCGAGCGTGATCTTCCGCGGAATACCGAGAATGCGCTTTTCGGCTGCCGCGCGAAGTTCTCAAACGGCCGCACCAGCACGCTCATCAGCAGATCGAGAATAAAATGCCGCCCGAAAAACTCCGCGCCGCTTATTGCGACAGTCAGGTAAAAGTACAGGATAAACGAAAACGTTGCCGCAAGGAAGTTGACGAAATAATTCGAGCTGAAAAGCGGAACGAAACAGAACACCTCCGCGACCGCGAAAACGGTGATATGACGCGGTTTCACACTCACCGACTTCACCCTGACGAAAATCGCGCCGAGCACTCCGAAAAGCGCCCAAAATATACCGCCCCAAACGCCGCCGAAATACCGTACCGCAAAGTGCGTAAAAACAAATCCCAGTCCGAGGCTCGCCCACGCGAATACCGCGTCGGCGGCGGGTATCTTCGGCTGCTCGGCGGGAGCCGTCTGCGCGTAATTTATTTCTTCCATTTCAATCCTCCTCGTCCTCAACAAATTCCAGTATGTCGCCGGGCTGGCATTTCAGTGCCCCGCAGAGCTTATCCAGCGTCGAAAAGCGTATCGCCTTTGCCTTTCCCGTTTTCAGTATCGACAAATTCGCGGGGGTTATCTCGATTATCTCGGCGAGCTCGTTCGAGCTTATTTTCCGCTTTGCCATCATTACGTCAAGGTTCACAATTATCATAACGTCACCTCATATCGTAAAGTCGTTCTCTTCGCGGATCGCGATCGCCTGCTGAAAACAGTTCTTCACCACGCGCAGTATTATCCCGAAAAATCCCGCCGCGAACACGATAACAAACGCGAACGGACGCAGCACCGCAAAGTAAATGAATATCACCGCCACGCAGAAGCAGCAGTAGGAGATCGCGCGGAGCATCTTCACGTTCTGTTCGATAAACGCGCGGTTTTTTTGAATGTTCCAAAGCAGTACGTCAAGGCACACCAGCGCGATTATTCCCGGCGGAACGCAGCACATAAGCGTCGCCAGCAGCGGCGTATACAGCCCCTCGACGCCCGTGCGCTCCTCGTAAAGCCCGACCAGATTGGGCGCGAGTATCGCGCAGACCACAATTCCGAGGTAGCATATTTTAATTAAAATTTGCGACAGAATTATTGATTTGTCTTTATTCCACATAAATTTACCCCCTAAAATTTGTTATTTGTATTATAGCACTTAATTTCTCATTTGTCAATAGATTTTTATTGTTTTTCGATACTTTTTTATTAAATCTCAATTTGGGCGGCGGGCTTGTTCTTTTTCGGGGAAAGTCCGCATAAAATTAGACAAGTATATTTTTGGGGGTATGGCTATGGGAGTAAGGGAACGGCTTATCGAATACGAGGAAGCGGCGGGTCGGAAATTTTCGATAACCATGACCGCCGACAACGGAAAAAACGCGGAGCTTACGGTCGAAAACTGCCGCTGCGTGAAAAGCTGCGACGACAATTTTATCGTGCTGTCGGTTTTCGGAATGGATATCCGCGTTTCGGGAACTCCGCTCGTTATCGACAATTTCGGCATCGGCAGCATTAAAATAACGGGGAAGATACATTCGCTTACTTTTGAGGAGTGTTAAGGGGAGTGTTAAAGTGAAAAAAGAGAAAACGGGGCTTTACTTCGGATTGGTGGACTTTTCGGGGTTCGGCGGATTTCAGGAGAAAATGCTCTCGGAGCTGCTGAACGAGGAAATAAGTGTGCGCGGCGTTCGCTTTGAGGACGGGAAAATTCTCGGCTCGGTGTCGCCGTTCGACTATTACCGCACCGCCGAGATCGCCCGAAAAAACGGCGTAAAGCTCCGCGCGGGAAAACGCCGCGGCCTGTACTTCACGCTGTCGAAATATCACATGAGATCGGGGCTGTATATAGGATTTCTGGTGTTCGTGATGATACTCGCGATACAGCAGACGCGCGTTCACGACATAAGCATAACGGGTGACGTTCGGCGGTCACGGGTGCTGAATATACTCGAGGAATGCGGTATTACCGAGGGCGCTCCTACCGAGAGCCTTAACATATCGCGTGCGGAGCACAAGCTGATGCTGGAGCTGGAAAACGCCGCGTGGGTGGATGTGTCATACGAGGGCTTCCGCGTGAGCGTCCGTGTTGAAACGGCAACCGAAAAGCCCGAGGTCGAGGACAAACAGCCGAGAAACGTCGTCGCCGCGCGTCCCGCGAAAATAGTGCGGCAGATCGTCCGCAACGGCGCGTCCGTCGTCAACAACGGCAGCGGCGTGAATACGGGCGATATGCTGGTTTCGGGAACGGTTCCCGACGGACGCGACAAGGTTCTGTTTGTCCGCTCGGACGCGGAAATTATCGGCGAATGGAACGAAACGCAGGAGTTTTTCGTGCCGTTCAGCGAGATAATAAACGTTCCCGACGGCGAGCAAAAAAAGTTTGAATGGCTTATTCTCGGCGACGACGAGTACCCGCTTTTCTGGGGCAAAGCCGCCGCGGAAAATTCGCTTTACACCGAGGAAAAAAGGGTAGTGCGGCTTTTCGGACAGAACACTCCCATGACAATAAAAACGGGCACTTTCACCGCGTACACCGAAAAAACGATAACAAGAAGCCCCGAGACGGCAACCTCGGAGCTAAAAAAACAAAAAGAGACCTTTGAGCAGAATTTCTACCGGGACTACGAAATAATCAACGTTACGGAAAAATTCTATCCGGAGGAGAACGGGATACGCCTTATTCTCGAGTACACTCTGCAAGGGGATATCGCGAGACCCGTGCCGATAGAATATGACGACGCGGAGCTGCCGCCCGTAAATATACCTCCGTCGGATGAGAACGAAAATCAGACTGACAGCTGAGCGATCTTCGTCTGAATGCGCTTGTATTCCGAAGAGATGAGCGACGCGCCCCTCTGCTTTAAGTATATCTCGGCATATACCTTGTAATAGATTGCCCTTGTGCTGAAAAAGCGCTCCATTTTGCGTATCTGCTCGTAAGTGTAAACTGACGAAAGGAACATTACTTTTTCGCGCTCGGTCGAATTTTTTTCGAGGCCGCCCATCATTAAAAAGTCGAAGATTGTATTCAGGACGATCCTCACATCGTTCGGGGGATACGCGCCGCTCGTTATCGCTTCGCACAACTCCAGCGCGTCGTTTATCCTCGCGGCGTCCTTGGCACGCAGCCACACCGCCCTGTCGTAGACATAAAGCGCTCTGCAAAGCGACTCCTTGACACGGTCGTCACAGTGGCAGCGTATTACAAGCAGCATTCCGCGCCGAAGATTTTTGTCGGGCTCCTGCGGATAATTTCCGACCGCGAACCTCGTCGTCTCGTGGTCTAGTCTTGCCGCGTCGGTGAACTGCGCGTTCTCAACGTTCAGACAGTGCGCGAGAATTTCTGCGGCGGTCTGCTTCAGCGCGGGAAAGCCCCGCACCAGCTTTTCGAAAAAGCCGACAGTGTAGGACGGCGAAACATACCGTCCGCCCTTTGAGAGAAATTTCTTGATGATGTCGAGCGCGTATTCCAGCGCCGCCTGTGCCATATTCCAATCGTTCTGGGAGCGTATTTTCTCCGTGCATTCGGCGAGATACCGCTCCCAATTTTCGGTATCTTTCAGTCTCAGCAAGCCTGAGATCATCAGTCCGCAGCGGCTCTCAAAGTCCTCGGGATACCAATCCAGCGCCTTTGAGAACGCCTTGAACGCGCCGCCGAAATCCCACTTCCCAAGAAACTCCTGCGCCGCCGCGCATTCGTTACGGCACTCGGACAAGCCGTAGGCGTTATCGCCCGCGTCGTCCTCGTCGATAAGCTCGCTGAGGTCGGTTTCCAGTACAAACTCGTCCGGTATCGAAGCTCTCAGCCCCGCAAGCAGCTCGTCGCGCGCGTCCGAGTAAGCGATATGCGTGCCGCAGTAGCAGCAGAATCCGCTGTCAAAGTCGCTGTCGAGCATTATCATGCGCTGACATTTCGGGCAGACGCAATATTCAAGCATAGGTCGCTCCCCCTTTAGCTCAAACTCCAGTTTATCGGTTCGATGCCTTGAGACTTCAGAAACTCGTTCGCCTTAACGAAATGTCCGCAGCCGAAAAAGCCGTTATACGCCGAAAGCGGGCTAGGGTGAGCGCACTGTAATATAAGGTGCTTGGGGTTGGTTATCAGCTTTGCCTTTGAACGTGCGTTGCCGCCCCACAGCAGGAAAACAATGGGCTGTTCGCGCTTATTCAGCAGCTCGATGACCTTATCCGTGAATATCTCCCAGCCGTGCCCGCGGTGGGAATTCGCCTGTCCCTCGCGCACGGTAAGTACGGTGTTCAGCATAAGCACGCCGCTTTTCGCCCACTCGACAAGCTCCCCGTGGTTCGGTATCGGCAGACCGAGCTCTGTGTTGATCTCCTTGAAAATATTCTGTAACGACGGGGGAGGGGGCGTTCCCTTTTTCACCGAGAAGCAAAGCCCGTGCGCCTGTCCCGCGCCGTGATACGGATCCTGTCCGAGAATGACCGCCTTTACGTCGCTGTATGACGTATAACGCAGCGCGTTAAAGATGTCGTTCATGGGCGGGAATATTGTCCGCGAATTGTATTCCGATATCAGGAACTGCCGCAGCTGTAAATAGTAGTCCTTTTTGAACTCGTCCGCAAGCAGCTCGTCCCATTCGTTTCCTATATTTACCATATCACTTCACCTTTTTCTTCTTTTTTGGGTTTTTCATATTGACTTTCTTGGCGCGCTTCTGCTTACACGAAAAACCGAAGCTGCCTATTTTTTTCCCGAGCGCGAAATATGTTCCGTGCGCGTAGGCGAGCAGCCCCGCCTGTTCGATCATCAGTCTGCCCTTTTCATCGAGAAGGCTGCTGTCGACGTTCACCGCGAGGATATCCGCAATAAACATATCGTGCGAGCCTTGCGGGATAACGTCCGTTACCATGCACTCGAGCGTTATTTTGCTCTGTTCGATCTGCGGCGCGGAGATATTCGCGCACGGCGCGGCAGTCAGCTTGCGCTTGGTGAGCTTATCCTCGTTTTTACCCGACTTTATCCCGCAGTAATCCAACGACTTCACAAGCGTTGACGGCAGCATATTTATCGCGAACTCGCCGCTTTCCTTGATTATCGCGTAGGAATTGCGCTCGGGGCGCACCGAAATATATGTTCTCGGCGGATCAGAGCTGATTATTCCCGTCCACGCGACCGTAAGCGCGGCAGGCTTTTCAACGCTTCCGCATGACACAAGCACAGCGGGCACGGGAGCTAAAAGCGTTCCGCCTTTCCATGTAACCTTTTCCATAAAATTCTCCTAACATTTTTTATAATCCCTTTTAAATATTTTAACATAATTTCGTTACTTTTTCAATAACTTATTGTTGAATTTTCCAAAAAAATATGCTAAAATAATATTATCAAAATTTTTGGGGAGGAATTGAAATGCCTTTTATCAACACAAAATATTCGGCAGACATAACGTCCGAGCAGGAGACCGCGATAAAATCCGCGTTTGCTAAAGATATTCAGCTTATCGGCAAGACCGAATCGTGGCTCATGCTCGGCTTTGAACCGAACTGTTCACTGTATTTTAAGGGCGAGAAGTCCGAGAAGATCGCGTTCGTGGAGGTCAGCATTTACGGAAACGCGCAGAAGTCCGCTTACGAGGAGCTCACCGCCGCGATCTGCAAGACCCTGAACACCGTACTCGGAGTACCCGCTGACAAGGTCTACGTCAAGTATTCGCCCACCGACAACTGGGGCTGGAACAGCGGAAACTTTTAATCGCATAAAAGCGCTGCCCCTCTCCGTCCGTAACGGAGAGGGGCAATTTTCAGCCCGCCTTGCGGCGCTTGATGACCTTTTGTCTGGAGAACTCCTCGCGCTCTTTTTCCTCGAGAGCGTTCGTAATAAAGTGCACTTGGTTCTGAAAACGCGGTATCATAATATTTTTTAACGCATTGGCGCGTTTCTGGGTCTTTTTTATTGCGATCGCGAGCCTGTAAATGCTGTTTTCCACCTCGGCTAACCGCACCGTAAGCTCTTTAACCTTGTTAAAGCAGATATACGCATAGTCGAACGCGGAATTTGTCAGGCTCATCGGATAGACAGGTTTTGCCGCCGGCTCGATTTCCGCGCCGATTTTCGGCAGCTCAACGCCCATTACACTGCGCACGGACAGCTTCAGCGAGTTCTCTATGGGGAATGTTTCCGCAAGCTCGCTCACCACGCCGAGCGTCGTATTCGCGTGCTGAAGCGCCTTGTACGCTTCGGAGTATGTGCTGTCGATACTTATGCGCAGCTCCTTAGCCTCGTCCGTAAGCGACACCATTTCGCGAACGAGAATATTGCGCTTTCTGTCCATAAGTTCATAGCCGAGCTGCGCCTGCTTGAGTTGGCGCTTGGACTTTATTAAATTGCCCTTGGTCGGGAAAATCTGTTCAGCCATTGTGCTCTCCTGTTTACAGTTCGTTAGCTATATCGGACTTAACCGCGGTTGTATCGCCCATAAATCTTGCGGCGCGTTCGGGGTTGTACTTTTCATCGAGCAGCTTTTCGTCAATTCTGTCGAGCTCGTTCTTCGGCAGCGCACACAACAAATCCCAGCCGAGATCAATCGTTTCGTCGATCGACCTGTTTTCGTCAAAACCCTGATTAAGGAAATGCTCCTCGAACAGCACGCCGAAGCGCATATATGCTCTGTCGCTCTCGGAAAGCTCCTCCTCGCCGATTACCGATGCCAGCGAACGTGCGTCCTGAACCTTCGCGTAAGCCGCAAAAAGCTGATTGGATACCGCTGCATGATCGCTGCGCGTGTAGCCCTCGCCGATACCGTCCTTCATAAGTCTCGACAGCGACAACAGAACCGACAGACCCGGGTAAATGCCCTTTTGGTCGAGGTCGCGGTCAAAAACTATCTGCCCCTCCGTGATATATGCGGTAAGGTCTGGGATAGGATGAGTGATGTCGTCGTTCGGCATAGTCAGAATGGGTATCTGCGTAACCGAGCCCGTGCTGCCCTCGACAACTCCTGCACGCTCGTACAACGCCGCGAGGTTGGAGTACAGATAGCCGGGGTAGCCCTTACGTCCGGGAATCTCGCCCTTTGACGAAGAGAACTCGCGAAGCGCCTCGGCATAGCTCGTCATATCGGTCATAATTACCAGAATGTGCATATTTTTCTCAAACGCCAGATACTCCGCTGCGGTAAGCGCACAAAGCGGCGTGAGCAGACGCTCGATTATCGGGTCGCTCGACAGGTTCAGGAACATACAAACGCGCTCGATAGCGCCCGTTTCCTCAAACGAGCGGCGGAAATAATCCGCGACGTCGTTCTGCACGCCCATTGCCGCAAACACTATCGCGAAATCGGCGTTGTCCTCACCCGTGATCTTAGCCTGCTTTGCTATCTGCACGGCGAGTTTGTTGTGCGACAGACCCGAGCCCGAGAAAATAGGCAGCTTCTGTCCGCGGATAAGCGTCATAAGCGCGTCTATCGAGGAAATGCCGGTATGGATATAGTTGCGCGGGTATTGCCGTGCGACGGGGTTGAGCGACTGTCCGTTTACGTCGCCCATTTTTTCGGGGAACACCGCGCCCAAGCCGTCGATAGGCTTGCCCGCGCCGCTGAACACACGTCCGAGCATCTCCGCCGTAAGCGGTATCTCAAGCGGTTTTCCCGAGAAAACCGTCTTTGTGTTCGTAAGCGAAATGCCGTTCGTACCCTCGAACACCTGCAAAATAGCCTTATCGCCCGCAAGCTCGACCACGCGCCCTATGCGCTCCGTGCCGTTGTCGAGACGTATTCTCGCGATCTCGTCATACGCTACGCCTTTAACTCCCTCAAGCGCCACAAGAGGTCCGTTTATGTCTTTCAGTCCCACATACTGCAAACTCATAATAGCCCTCCCGTGACGGTCAAACCGCCGATTTTCTCCTCTATCTCCGCAAAATACCCGTCAAACTTATCAAGCTCGTCGTTCGGAATATCGTACTTTATTTTGACCGCTTTGTCGAACAGCCCCGTTGCCATGATATCGGACAGCGGCACGCCGTTTTTCAGCGCCGCGAGCGACTTCACGTACAGCTCGACAATAACCTTCATCATAAGGCGCTGCTTTTCGAGCGGAACATAGGTATCATCCTTGTGGTAGGCGTTCTGCTGCAAAAAGCCCACACGCACCACTCTCGCCGTTTCAATCGCGAGCTTCTGGTCGTCAGGCAGAACATCCGCGCCTATCAGCTTCACGATCTCCATGAGCTTTGTTTCTTCCTGTAAAATGTTGGATATTTTCTGGCGAAGCGCCATAAAATCGGGGCTTACGTTCTTGTTGAAGAAGTCCGACAGGTCCTCGATATACTCCGAGTAGCTTGAATTCCAGTCGATAGCGGGGTAGTGACGCGCATACGCAAGCGACTTGTCCAGCGCCCAGAAGCACCTTACAAAGCGCTTTGTGTTCTGCGTTACGGGCTCCGAGAAGTCCGAACCCTGCGGTGATACCGCACCGATAATAGTAACGCTGCCCTCCGTGCCGTTAAGGTTCTCGACGTAGCCCGCGCGCTCGTAGAACTCCGAAAGGCGGCTCGGCAGATACGCGGGGAAGCCCTCCTCGGCCGGCATCTCCTCCAGACGCCCCGAGATCTCGCGCAGAGCCTCCGCCCAGCGTGACGTGGAATCCGCCATGATCGCTATATGATAGCCCATATCGCGGTAGTATTCCGCGAGGGTGATGCCCGTGTAAATGCTCGCCTCGCGCGCCGCGACGGGCATATTTGAGGTATTTGCTATAAGCACCGTTCTGTCGGTCAGCGGACGGTTCGACTTCGGGTCGATGAGCTCCGAGAACTCCTCAAGCACCTGCGTCATTTCGTTTCCGCGCTCGCCGCAGCCGATGTACACGATAATATCCGCGTCGCACCACTTCGCAAGCTGATGCTGCGTCATGGTCTTGCCCGTACCGAATCCGCCCGGGATAGCCGCAGCGCCGCCCTTTGCTATCGGGATTATCGTGTCGATAACTCGCTGTCCCGTGATAAGCGGACGGTTTATCGGCAGACGCTTGGAAACGGGTCTCGCCTTTTTTATCGCCCACTTCTGAACCATTGTGAGCGGCAATTCCGTGCCGTCCGCGAGCTTCAGTTTAATAATGGTATCGTTTACACAATATTGCCCGTTGTCAACGGCGAATGTAACCTCTCCCTCGATGTTCGGCGGCACCATGCACTTGTGCGTGATAAGCGCCGTCTCGGGGCAGGTGCAGTAAACATCGCCGCTGCGAAGCCTGCCGCCGACCTTGGCGGTCACGGTGACGTCGTACTTCTTCTCGGTATCAAGCGAAAACAGGCTGTTACCCTCTGTGACAAACGGATTTATGGGCAGATTCGTTAAACCTGTAGGGTTTATTTTGGTCATATCGCGCAGCGGACGTTCTATCCCGTCAAATATATTGGAAATAATTCCCGGTCCGAGGTTCGCGCAGACGGGCGCGCCGGTGCTCTCAATAGGCTCGCCGATCTTCAGCCCCGCGGTATTCTCGTATACCTGAATGGTCGTGAACTCGTCGGTAACGCCGATAACCTCGCCGATAAGCCGTTTATCGCCGACATACACCATTTCAAGCATGGAAAAATCACGGGTATTCGCCGCCTTAACAACAGGACCGTTTATGGAAAAAACAGTATTATTCAAAAAATTCAAGCCCCTTTCGGAGACGGAAAACAGGACGTTACAGTCTCAATTCCGCCTTGTCGGAGAATTTCTCCCTTTCATCGGCAAGCGCCGCGTCTATGGACAAATCGGCGAACAGCCCCTTATTCTTGTCCATTGCGCAGATACCTCCGAGTATTATCGAGTTATCCGCGCAAACCTCGTTTTTAGTAAGCGCTTTTACCCTGTCAACATCTCTCACCGCCGCGAGGATAACGCAACCCTTTCCGAGAGCGTCCTCGGCGCTTTTTATCGAGCGCTCCAAATACCCGTCGTACTTCGCGGACTTCGTGAATTCCGCAAGCTCAGCGCGTATTTCCTCAAAAAAGCCCTCTATCAGCTCGTTTCTGTGGGCACGCACCGACTTTGTAGTCTCAAAATCGCAGCGCGAGAACTCCTTTTTGTACTTCGCCGCCGCGCTGTTCTGTTCCGCGCGTACCTGCGCCAGCGCCTCCCGTGCGGCGAATTCCGCCTTTGCTTTGCCTGCGGCGTTCTTCTTTTCGCGTATCTTCGCGGTAAGCGCCGCGATTTCCTCATCCGCCTGCTTGTCGATCTGCGTGCGGAACCTCTCCAGCTTCGAGGAGTTGATAACGTCTAAATCCATACTAATTCCTCTCGTACAATTACAGTTTAATGCCGATAGCCTCCTCGACGTAACGGCTGATAGCGTCGATAACGCCGCTGTTTCCGTGTCTGTCGGGAATTTCAACGATAAGCGGTCTGCGGCGGTTGAGCTTAATATCGTAGACCTTGTCGTGGCAAAGCGTAACCAGCTTTTCGGTCATAAGCACGACCGCGACATCCTCGTCCTCGACGGCGGCGTTAAGCGCACTCACCGTTTCTTCCGCGCTGCCCGCGACAACGCCCTCTATTCCCGCGATCCGCAAACCCATTTTGGTATCGGCATTATCGCTTATCAGATAGAATTTCATAGCAGAGCCTCAAATTAACCAAACAGAATAAGGATAGAGATAAGCAGTCCGTAGATGGCAACGCCCTCGCCCAAGGCCACAAAGATAAGCGCCTTAGAGAATGCCTTATCATTCTCGGAAACCGCTCCGATAGCTGCGGGAGCTGCGCCGCCAACGGCAACGCCCGTACCGATAGTACCAAGACCGGTTGAAAGTCCCGCACCGATGTACCTCAAACCCTCGGCGAGACCTTCCGTGCCCGCAGCGGCAGCGTCTGCGGCAGCCGCAAACGCTCCTGTCATCGGAAGCATTGTCATAACCAGCATTACGCCGAAGAACGAAGCGACATTCGCGATAACCGCACGCTTTCTGTTCACGGGTTTCTTGTCGTGCATACGCTTAAGGCTTACAAAAAGCGGCGCCATAATTGCCGCGACAGCAACCAGCGGCATAAGGAAAAGAAATACCATATTCATAATTTTGTCCTCCAAAAATCATTTAACTCAAATTTCACTGTCAAGCCTTATCTCAACGGGCTTGAAATCCGTTCCGCCGCCCTCGTAGAAACGGCTGAATATCTCGTAGAACTCAAGACGAAGCACCTGAATACCCACAAGCAAGCCCTCGATAGCCATAACGATCGCGTTTCCGATTATATAAACGATGACCGTTTTCGCTGTTACGGGAGCATCGCCGTTCGCCGTACCCGCAAGCTGCGATACGACCAGCATAAAGCCAGCGTGCGAGAGCACGAAGCCGCCTACTCTCAAATACGACATCGTGTTCGACAAAAAGCTTATCGCCGATTCGAACAGCTCGATAAAGTTCTCGATTATAAAATTGCCGACGCTCATCTTCTCCTCGGACTTCTTACCCGAAATCAGATCGGTAAGCGGGTGCTTAAAGAAGATCAATATTACGGGCAGTACTATAAGACAAATAATATACGGAGCGTTCATAAGCGGTATGCCGTAGAGCATCTGGCAAATCAGCCCGACAACCAGAGCCACGTACAAAACTATGCCAGAAATTCCGTTCACCGCGAACAGCGCCTCGCCTTTTTTTCCGTCTCTGAAATTCAGCACCATGTTGAAGATCATCGAAATCAGTATCAGTACAATACCTATCCCCAACGAAAACAGCAGAACCACCGTTGATGCCTGGAAAATATTCTCAGGGTGCTCGGGTATCCCGAGGCCGCCGAAAAGCTTGCACACATTGTGCCAGATCTCCTCGCGATGATAGATGGGCTTGATTATCGTCTCAATTCCGAATACCGAGCCGTAAATGCAGCCGCCCGCCATCGAGAAAAAGCCCAGTCTTGTCATTATCGGCGCAAGTCCGTTTTTCGTGAGTTTGGTGAGCAGCAGACCCAGCAGCGTTACCACCAGACCCTGACCCACATCGCCGAACATCAGCCCGAACAGTATCATATAGGTAAACGCGACATACGGCGTGGGATCAAACGTTCCGTATGTCGGCAGCCCATACATCTTCACGAACATCTCAAATGGTCGTGTAATTCGATTGTTTTTCAGTCTTACGGGGATATTCGGGTTAGACTTGCCCTTTTCAACCGGTATCTCCAGCACCCGTATATCATCCGATGTGCTCTTGAGAGCGCTCTCGAGCTTCTTGAACTCTCCCGTCGGACAAAATCCCGAAAACGAGAATTTATTATCCGAAATAATAGTCTTTTTCCGCAGCTCAAAGCAGTCCGACTTGTATTTGAGCTTGCACATGACCGCCGTGAACTCTCCCTTAAGCTCGTCGGTGAAGTACGCCAACTCATGCTCCAGCCGCGTTTTCTCCTCTTCCTCCGCGGCGATACGCTCGGCGAGCTTCTTGTCCGCGCCCTCGGCGTCGTCCTCCAGATAATCGGGCAGCCTTGTACGCTCAAAGCAAAGCGAATTCATCACCGCGTCCGCGAACTCGACAAGCGTCGTAGGCGCGAGATATATCCCGTAAACGTAATCGGGCGAAGTTTCAAACGGCAGGAAGATAAAGCACTTTGACGCGTAATATCCGAGCTTTTTTTCATTCTCTGCGGGCAGTCTGCCGATCCTCATCTTCACATATTTCAGTGCGAACAGATCGCGGAACGAAACGTCCAATCCGATCAAGTGCTTCAGATACGCGTCCGTTTCCCTGTGCTCCTCCAGCGACCGCGCGATTTTCTCACGCCTGGCGTTTATTTCGTCATACCGTCTGCCGATATCCTCAAAATACCGCTCAAAATCCTCGCCGGTCTCATACGGCACATACTTGAAATCGCAGTACTCCGCTTTGATATTCAGATTTACCGCCATATCCCGCACCTTTGCGTATGTTCCGAGATAAGGATTCTGCTCGTTGAGATTATGCAGAACCGCGCCGCCCGTCGTGATCTGAAACTGCTTGCTGTCACAGCACTCCATAAGCGCCGCGTCAAGATGTTCAAGCGCGCCCTCAATCGAAACAAGCGACATTTTCTCAATAGCCATATTTTCACCCCTTATTTTATGTCGGATGTGCGCCGTCTGCGCATTACCAACGGTATATTTTGTCGAAAATATACGAAATCACAAATTTAAATCACGAGCATATTCAGGATCACAGAGCCGTCAAGCCCGTATCTTATACCCTCAATAAGCGTTTTGATGTTTTTCAGTTCGATCTCCAGCAGCTCTGTCAGCGCGAAATACACCACCGACGAGCTTTGCGAAAGCCGCAGCGTCTTATGAAGATAATCGAGACTTATCCGCTCCGTCAGCAGCTCCACCGTTTCGGGAACATCCGAACTTGTCCTATACCCGATGTTATCAAGCTCGGCAGCTATTCTGTTGATATCGCGCTCTGCCGCCAGACGTTCAACTGCCTCGCCCGACAGCCTGTACTTGAACGGCAGCAGCTCCTTTTTTACCGACTCCGTGTCGTCGCCGAAAAACATCGTGTATCTGTGCAGCAATACCGTATTTTCCATATCTATGCCGCGCAGCACCGCGCGTTTAAGCTCCTTTTTTTCCGAGCCTTTGAAATTCTTCTCGATCATTTTCAGCAGCCTCATATAGTAGAGCCTGTAAAGCTGCCTTTCACACTCGCAGACATCGAGTTTTCCCGTTTCAGCCGCCGTTATCAGAGGTTCCTTAAGCGCCGAAAAGTATGGTGTGCCATCCAGTATATGCAGAGTTTCCACAAGACTTCCCGCGGTTCCCAGAGCGGGCAAGTCAACGTTTGAGTGCTCAGTCAGGAACATCGGCATCGCCGCGATATAGGTATCGGGATTTCCTGCCGCTGCGCACTGTATCGCCGCCAGTATCTGCTCAATCTCCAATTGCATTACGATATATTTGAAGTAATTTTTACTTTCTGTAAAGTCGAACCTGTGAAAGCTCTCAAAAATATCGAACACCGACCGCCGCAGAACCGCCTCAAGCTGTCCTCGGTGAACGGTCTGCGGATTTACCGCCGCGAGCGCCTTACCATAGCGCGCCGTCTGCTTTAGATACGCGCACACGTCGGGAACGTTCTCCTTTGCTGCGAGCAGAGTGTAATCCTCCGCCGTCAGCGACCGCCCCAGCACCGCGCGCGCCTTTGCGGTAACGGCATTTGACGAAAACGACATATCAACACCCCGTTATTCTGCCAATTATTTCCTTTTTCCAATCCGCTTTATGCGCGTTGAATATCTCGTCCAGCTTCGCGCATTGTTCGCCGCGTATCTTCTCCGCCTGCGACAGACGTTCCGACAGCTTTGTCTCCTGCTCGCGGCAGAAACGCTCCACCTTTGCACGCTCCTCGGAAACCAGTTTTTCGCGTGCCCTTGCCGCTTCCTCGCCGGACTCGTCCGACAGACGGCGTTCCTTCTCGATCGCTTTTTCCGCGCGGGCCGCCGCTGCCTTATCCATGTTGATTATCTGCTGCAATATTTCCATTTTGTACTCCCGATCATAATAACGAAATGCGTCGTTCCGCACACCGTTTATTTGCCGCCGTCTACTGCAAATATTTTGCCGTAAAGCGTTATACATATTTATAATAGAACAGTAAATTTTTCATACCTTAATATTTTAAATCAAACTTCCCAAATCGTCAACAGTTAAAGTACACAAATTTAACATATATTTCACTGCTTTTTTTGGAGTTTTAACAAAAAATAACAGCTTGTGCAATATACAGCGTGATAAAAATACAGCGTGTTTTTTGTGCAAAACCACAAAAATATTTGTTGTACCTTGACGAAATTTTTTTAAAATGGTACAATATAATCAAGTTAGGTCTCTGTTTTGAAAGGAGAAGATCATGCCCGAATTTGAACAGTATAAAGGAATAATCATTCCCGTAATAGTGGTTGCCGCGATAATAATATTTATGTTCGCGGCGGGCTACCGCAAAGCGCCGCCCGATAAGGCGTTCATTATCAGCGGTCTGCGGCGCAAAGCTAAAGTGGTTATCGGAAAAGCGGCGGTAAAGCTGCCGTTCTTCGAGCGCTGCGATACGCTTGAGCTGGCGCTTATGTCGGTCGACGTAAAGACCGCGCAGCCCGTTCCCACAGGCGATTATATCAACATCAACGTCGACGCTGTCGTCAACGTGAAAATTTCACCCGAGCCCGACACGATAGCCCGCGCACAGCAGAACTTCCTGAACAAGAACGTGCAGTACATAACGCAAGTGGCGCGCGAGGTTCTCGAGGGAAATATGCGTGAGATCGTCGGTCAGATGCGGCTTGAGGAAATGGTTTCCAACCGCCAGGCGTTTGCCGACAAGGTGAAGCAGAACGCCGACCCGGATCTGCGCGCAATGGGTCTGGAGATAGTTTCGTTCAACGTCCAGAATTTCGTTGACGACAACGGAATTATCAACGATATGGGTATCGACAACACCATGCAGATCAAGAAAAAAGCGGCTATCAGCAAGGCGGAAGCGGAGCGCGATATCAAGATCGCCCAGGCAGAAGCAAACCGCAAGGCGAACGACGCCAAGGTCGATTCCGAGACCGCCATTGCCGAGCGCCAAAACGAGCTTGCTATCAAGCAGGCAGAGCTGAAACGCGCCGCGGACATCAAGCAGGCTGAGGCGGACGCTGCCTACACGATCCAGCAAGAGGAGCAGCGCAAGACGATCGAAATTACGACCGCGAACGCCAACCTCGCAAAGCAGGAAAAAGAGGTCGAGATCAAGGCAAAGGAAGCCGAGATCAAGGAACGCGCTCTTGAGGCGGACGTAAAAAAGACCGCCGACGCTCAGAAATACGCGGCTCAGCAGAAAGCAGACGCGGAGCTGTACACCGTTTCGCGTAACGCGGAGGCGCGCAAGTACGAGGATATCCAGAACGCCGAGGCGGAGTTGGAGATCAAGAAGAACGAAGCGGCGGCAATTCTCGTGACGGCGCAGAACGAAGCGGCTGCAGAAAAGGCTCGCGCGGAAGCGGCGCGTTTTGCGGCAGAGCAAGACGCGGAGGGTATCAGAGCGCGCGGTCTCGCGGAAGCGGAGGCGGTACGTGCAAAGGCGCTTGCGGAAGCGGAGGGTCTTGACAAGAAGGCCGAGGCTATGAAGAAAATGGAAGAAGCTGCCGTTTTGCAGATGTACTTCGAGCAGATGCCCGCGATCGCCGAGGCCATCGCGAAGCCGCTTGAGAACATAGACAAGATCACCATGTACGGCGACGGAAACACCTCCAAGCTCGTCAAGGACATTACCGAAGCGACTACGCAGGCAAGCTCGGGCTTGCTGGACGGGCTCGGCATCAATCTCGGCGAAATGGTCAACTCGTTCGTACAGGGCAAGGCTATCGCAAGCGGCATAAACTCCGAAAAGTCCGTAATACCGACCTCCGAGGCTCCCGAGCGACCCACACAGAACGTTTAACCGAATAGCGACAAGGCGAAACGGGGGTTCTCGTTTCGCCTTGCGGTATGAAAGGAAATTTTATGATCAACATCAAAAAGGAACTGGAAAAATCGGCGCGTAACTCCATTCGTTTGAATATTTCGGGCAAAAGAGCGGGGTACACCAAATTTGGTGGCAGACCCGATGTTCCCAAGGGCTTTATCTGGGCGTATTTCAACGGCAAGAACTGTCTCGAGAACGAACCGAAAAACCGTCCGCTATCGTTTATCGCGCAGTTTGATCTCGCCGAGATGTCAAAGTACGATACGGACGGACTGCTCCCCAAAAAGGGACTGCTGTCGTTCTTCTACGAGTGCGACACCATGATGTGGGGCTACGACCCAAAGGACAAGGGGTGCGCGAGGGTGTACTATTTCGAGGACGTGAACGGGCTTGCGCCTGCGGAGTTTCCCGACGATCTTGCGGAGGAGCTCCGTTTCCCCGAAATAGGGATCACGGCTTATTCAGAGAAATCCTATCAGCAATATGAGGATTTTATCGTTCAGCGCGAGAAAATGGTGCAGGAATGGGAGGCGTTTCAAGCGGCAGAGAAAAGTCTCGGAATTTACAGCGAGGACGACCACGAGTGCTCCAAGCTGCTCGGTTGGGCGAATATCATTCAGGGCAATATGACGCGCGAATGCGAGCTTGTGGCACGGCGCGGCTACTACCTCGGCGGCGGTTGGGAGGGCGTTACGCCGCGTGACCGCCAAGAGACCGAGCAGTGGGCGAACCGCGACTGGCTGCTCCTGTTTCAGCTCGGTACGGTGGAGACGAAGGATTTCGAGCTGATGTTCGGTGACTGCGGACGAATTTATTTCTATATCCACAGGGACGACCTCGCGGCACGGAATTTCGATAACGTATGGCTTATATTGCAGTGCGGCTGACTTGACATTCACCGAAAAATGAAGTATAATGGTACTACTTGAACGAAAGGAAACAACTTAAATGTCCGATAAATTAACATTAGACGAAAACGGAAAAATAGCCGACGACGACAAGCTGTACGACAGTCTTGACGAATGGTTTGACAACGACGAGTACGACAAAATCGTCGGGGCTGTGCTCGGCGTTCCCGAGGAGCAGTGGAGCGTCAAGCTGCGGTTCAGGCTTATCAGCGCGTACAATAACCTCAAGGAATTTGACAAGTCGCGTGAGCAGCTTAAGATAGTTCAGCCCGAGTGCAAAAAGCCGGACGAGCTGGCGCGGCTGTTTTATATGAACGGCTATATCCTGTACATGAACGACAAGGATATGGCGGCGCTTGCGTTCTTTGAAAGCGGCGTTGCTGCCGACCCCGACGACACGAGCGGTCTCGATCTCAAAAGCGACGTCAAGGACTGCGTTGAGTACATTAACAACGACCTCGCCGAGCTGCACAAGCTCGCGGGAACAATCTGCGCGGACGTTGACAAGCGCTGCGCCGAGCGTCCCGAAAAGCTCAAGCCGAACGACGAGCAGCTTGCCATGGTTCTGGGATTTCTTACGGCGATACGCAAGGTTCCCGTCGTTGACAAAGCGCCCGGGATAGACAACTTCCTCTTTAAGTTTGAGAAAAATGAAAAGGAAACCGTCGAGAAATGGCTCGGGGATTATTTCGGGATAAAGGACGCGGAGAGCTTCAAGAAGTTTTACCGCGAAGCGCGCGGCTGCAATATTTCCGTGATGTTCTCGGATATTCAGGCGCTGTTCAAGGGCAAACCTAACTTTAACGCGGACGAGCTTAATCCCGACGGGAAACGCGCGTTTTTCAACACCTGTACTTTCGTGAAAACGTTTTACGAGTTTTTGCCCGAGGTTGGAGTGCTCGCTTGGGATATCAGCGAAAAAATAGGTTTCTGCCGTCTCGCGTACGCCTGCGATATTATCGGGAACACTGATTACCTTTCGGCGCTGCTGGCTTTGACGGACGCGTCAAGGAAATTTTTTGACACGACCGAGGAGTTTGTAAAGTCGCTCATTCTCGGAAGCGCGCTGTATATGTTCTCCTCGGACGAATGGAACATAAAGGGCGCGACCGCGTTTATGCGTCAGACCGCGACGCTGCTGTTCCAAAGCCCCCTGCCCGACGTAGAGTGGGCGAAATCCGAACCCGACGCGGACGATGCTGCCGAAAAGTGACGCGCGTAAAACACATAATCAAAGCCGATGATTGTTAGTATCACCGGCTTTTTGTTTTTGAGCTTCTTTCGCGGAATTTCACCGCGCGCGTGACCGTGAATGCCGCCGCGATAAGTATCAGTTCCGCGGCAGACTGCCACAGCCGCGAGATCACCGAAACGACCGCCGCGCTGCTCTCGGGCATTATCAGCATAAGCCCCGCGAGCATTATCCCCTCGCGGACTCCGATACCCGACGGCGCGAATACCGCCAATATTCCCATTATTGCCGAGATACCGTAAATGCCCGCGCAGAACAGCATTTCGTTCCACCCGACCGACGGGTCCACTGACCTTACAAGCATAAAAAAGCCGAACCCGACGATAAGCCAATTGCCGATAAACATCAGCACGACCTTCAGTATCTGCGCGTACTTCATCGGTATCCGCAGATCCTTTTTGAAAATCTTCCCGATCATTTTCAGAACCGTGTTGATTATTTTCGGGTGAATGCAAATGAAAAACGCGGCGATAAGCAGTATCGTAAGCCAACGGTAATTGCCGAGCAGCTCGTTCGGGAAGAAAAAGAGCGACAGAATAAAAAGCATTGCCGCGCCGAGCAGAGTGCAGACGTTCTCGATAAAAAAGCAGACCGTTACCTTTGAAAGCGGCGCGTTTTCCTCTTTGTAGTAGGTGAGCCGCGCGGCAAGCATAAAGACCTTTCCGGGGATATATTTGCCGAGTATCGAATATAAGTACGCGGGTATCGCCTTGCGGAAGCTTATCGCGCAGCCGTTTATCTTCGTTATGTAGTGGAAAAGCGCCGCCAGCGTTATTTTATACACGAAATAAAACAGCATTGAAAACGCGAAAACGCCGAGGTTCACATTCATTATCGTTTCGGAAAATTCGCTCCAATTGCCGCAGAAATACCACGCGATAAAAACGACCGCCAGCACGCCGAACGCGGTTTTGACGATTTTCAGTACGGCGCTTTTATCAAGTTTCTTGGGCATAATTTATCACCTTGTCGATCTCCTCGGAAATAAGGGCAATATTTTCCCGAGAGCTTTCTTTTACGCGGGGAAGATTTTCGGAAATTTTCACGTGTATTTCGGACAAATTTTCAAGCAGTCTTTTAAATTCCGTCCACAGCTTGTCCGAGGTAAGCTCCGAATAGTCCGCCGCGTATTCGCCGAGCCCGAACATATCCAGAACCTCCTTGTACTTGTGGCTCCATCCGACGAGCAGCACGGGAACTCCCCTTTCCAGCGCTCCTATCATCGCGTGGAAACGGCTCGCGGCCAGCACTTTGCACTTGCCGATAAGCAGCCGCAGCTCCTCGGGGAACATCTCATTCGGGAAAAAACGAATGTATGTTTTATCGCGGACAGCCTCGTACACCTCCGCACATACCGGCAGATCGTTGTTGCGAGGTTTGCGGCTGCCCTCGCGCGCGGAATTGGCGATGATGAGCACGGAATAATTCTCCGCGAGCAGCCGTTCAATAAACTCCGTCATTATTTTTTTGTAGTCGATACCGAGCTTTCGGCAACGCTTGTCAACTACGCTCGAGGGCGAAACACCTATGATATTTCCGCTGTAAAATACGTCGTTTTTGCAAAGCTTGCTTACGTTTTCGGCGTATTGCCCGCCGTCCGTCATTGTGAATGCTCCGTCCGCGCAGAGCCTTACGTTTTCGGTGATCCCGATCTTGGCAAGGTGGTTTCTCGTGATCTCGCCGCGCGCGCAGATGAGCCGCAATTTCGGCAGTACTAGTTTCGCGAGGAAACGGTTGTACGGGTTTTTAAAGCTCCCGAGCGCCTGAGAATACTTGCAGACGGGCACTCCGCACAGCATGGGAACGGCGGCGCAGACGAACGCGTAGGTATTCATCACGAACCCGCGGCTGTCGACAAAGGAAACCCCCGCCATATCGACGACCATATTGCATTCGGTATAGGCGCGGATAATTTTATTTCGCGCGAGCAGCTTCCGCAGCGGAACGATACGTCCGAAAAGTCCATATAAAACCGCGATAGGGAACGCGAGAAGCATCAGCTTCTCCGGCTTGGCGTTCACGACGTTTATAAAGCCGTAATTTTCGGGCATAGCTGCGATGATCTCGAGGTCGCGTTCTGGGTAGGTCGACATAAGCGTTATGCGCAGAGCCGTTCCGTAACGTTCGTGCAGCTGCTTTATACCGGATTGGAGCATTGCCGCCGCGCCCTTGTTTCCGCAGAACGACGCGGCGGTTACCGCTATATTTACAGGTTTCATAATTTTCGTTAAAATCAGGACTTGATTTTAGTTTTTATTTTAAACTTTTTGCCGATCTTTCTTGCCAGATGATCGCGCAGCCCCATGGGCGTTCCCGCGAGAAAAAGCGTTTTGTCGCAGATTATCGCCTCGGATTTTTCGGGGAACAGGTAAAAGCTGTGTTCGCATTCCACCGCGAGCGTAATGCTTTTGTAGGGGAACTCGGAGGTTTTTTCCGGTTTGCGCGGAACGCTGCTGTCTGGGTCTTTGGTAGGAAGCTCTCGGAGTATCAGCTTGTCGGCGGCGAACTCTGCGTTCTGAATTTTTCCGTAGGACTGCTCCAGTGAATCCGCGTTTTTATTGAAATACCATATCTTCATATTATGCGGCAAGGTCGCGAAAACCAGAAAAACCACCGCGAAGACAGCCGTCAATACCCACTCGCGCGTCCATATCGCCGAGCCCGTAAGCAGGAAGAAAAATCCCGCCGCGTAATAGCACACCGTTTGCAGCGGCTTGATCTTCAGCGCGTACAGAAAGTCCGAGTACGCGCGTATTCTCGCCATTGTACATTCCGTTTCAACGACCAGCTTTCCCGTTTCGGGGCGTCTTTCGGCGTTCATTTCGGTAAAAAGGCGGGTGAGCTTTTCCTCGCGCGATTGAAGAAGTTCCTTTTTATTTTTCATTTTCAATTCCCTTTATATACGCGTACAGCTCTGTCGCCATTTCCGCCTGCTCGGTAGCGCGCGGGTGTCCGTCCGTAGCCGCTCCGCCGCGCTCGAATTTGAAATAGCGCACGCGCTTTTCGTTGACCTCCTCGGCGACCTCGCGGATAGCGTCCTCCCATGTCGGGTCGTGCTTTAGCACTGTGAGCAGGAGAATAAACGTCGCGTTCGGGTATTTGCCCATTAGGTCGCGGAGCATTTCGATGTATTTGTCCTTCCACATTCTGCGGTAGTCGGGGCGCTTTATCGCCTCGGGATCGGGATTGTGGTCGTTCTGTCCTATCGCGATAATAACGTAATCGGGGATATATTTCGAGAAATCCCACTGCTTCAATTCGCCGTAGGGAGAATATTCAATTTTATCGTAAACCCTCGTCATTCCCCAGAGGTGGTCGGACGTGAAGTAGCCCGTGCCGTCCAGCAGCGCGATGCCGCCCTGTGCAACGTCGTGAACTTCCGCGTTCAGCCGCCGCGCGAGCATTAACGGGTAGGAGAAATAGGAGTTGTCCGCAGCATTGTTACAGTGGTGATCCTCGGGGTCGCACTGCCCCTCGTAGTAGATATCCTCCACGACTTCGCCCGCGGAAACGCTGTCGCCGTACACCTCGAGTTTAAGGTCGTACTTGTGGTTCGGACAGGAGACCTCGGCGTCCTTGTCGATAACAATGCCGGCAAACTCGACGTAGTTATGCGAAGCCATGGTCTTGACAAGCTTCAGCGTATGTTCACGGTTTTCAAGATTTTCGGCAAGAACGTACATTTCGTCTTTCCAACTGTTTTTCAGGAAGAACTTCTGCATAACGCCGTCCACCAGCGCACCGAAATGCGTAAGCTCCTGATGATTGATGTTCTTGATAACAAGTGCGCACGACGTACCTGTAAAGTTCACGTCGATCATCGTACCCGGCCATACAAGAACGGGGCGCGAGGGGTCGTCGAAATCAATTCTGCCCATATATTCGAGGGCGGGGTTTTCGGGGGTTATCAGCTTTTTGTCTGCGGGTAATTCGTAGCTCATCGTTGTTCTCCTTTACTCATCGTATAAACCGTTTTTCAGCCTATCGGCAGTATGCGGGCTTACATAAACGGGAAATTTTCCCGTGCGCTCGGTCGTTTGACCGTTCAGCATTCCCGTGTGGATACTCATATGTCAAAACTGTATAAGCACCAAGTCCATTCGCGTAAAATCGCAATCGGGAGGGCACTCATACAGCTCCTTATCCGTCAGCGTGTCAAGATAGCCGAACGTTTTCTGCTTGACCCTTTCGAGGTACTCCAACAGCTCCCTATCGCTTAACTCTATCATACACGGATTGTCGGGATTATCCATTCCGTTTTCGTGAAACGGCGGCTCGTCAAATACGAACGGATTAAAAAACCACTTGTCCGCGGAGTGGATCGTGTGATAAACATACCGCCACGCGGGCGCTCCGCACACAAGCGCGTCTCGGTCGTAGGTCTTTATAGCGGCCTCAAGGTTGAGGTAATTTGCACAGACCTGTTCCTTGATAATTTCACACAGCGTTTTCATAACTCCTCCTTACAGAGCGTTCAGCAGCGTGGAGATTATCCCGTTTGACACGAGAAAGCCCTCCGCTGTCAGCGACAGCCTTTCATTTTCGATTTTGTAATACCGTTCGGGAATAAGCGGCAGTCCGCCTTGAACGCGCTCCCAAAGCGGTTTGGGAATGCCCTCCGAGAGCCGCAGACCGAGCATGATTTTTTCCTCGGTCTCATCGGGAGCGTTATCGGTAACGACCTCGGTCTGATGTTCGCTTTCAATAAATCCGCGCATATCCCGCGCGACCGCAAAGCGCTTTCCCTTATAAAATGAATGCGCCGCCGCACCTATCCCGAGGTATTCATCACGCCGCCAGTATTTCAGATTGTGGCGGCTTTCCATTCCGCGTTTGGCGAAATTGCTTATCTCGTACTGCGCGAAGCCCGCGCTTTCGAGTTGGCGCACCGCTTGCAGATACATCTCGGCGGCTGCGTCCTCGTCGGGGAGTGGGGGCGGCTTTTTCCCGAACGCCGTGTTCGGCTCGATTTTCAGCAGATACGCGGAAACGTGCGTTATCGGCAGCTCCGTGAGAGCGTTTATGCTGTATCCGAGCGAACTTTCCGTTTGCCCGGGAATGCAGAGCATAATGTCCGCGGAAATATTCTCAAAGCCCGTATCGTGCGCCAAGTAAATTGCCTCTGCGGCTTCGGCAAAGTTGTGCCGCCGCCCGAGTGCCGCAAGTTCCGTATCGACGGCAGACTGCACGCCCACCGAAAGACGGTTTACTCCCGCGCCAAGCAGAATTTTCAGCGTTTCCCCGTCCATTTCGCACGGGTTGCACTCGACCGTTATCTCGGCGTTTTCCGCGAGACCGCACTCGGCAAGTATTCGCGGAATATGCCGCGCAAGCAATATCGGCGTGCCGCCGCCGAAATAGACGGTGTCGTAGCATTCGCCGTAATAACGCAGATTTCGTATTACCGCGTCGGCGTATTGTTCGGCAGTATCCTCGCGGAAACCGACGGAGTAAAAGTCGCAGTAGGGGCACTTTTTTCGGCAGAACGGAACGTGAACGTACAGTCCGAGATCACTCATCGTCCAGCTTGAGCACCGCCATAAACGCCTCCTGCGGCACCTCCACCGTGCCGAACTGGCGCATACGCTTTTTGCCCTCCTTTTGCTTTTCGAGGAGTTTTTTCTTGCGCGTGATATCGCCGCCGTAGCACTTCGCAAGAACGTCCTTGCGCAGTGCCTTGATCGTTTCTCGCGCGATTATTTTGCCGCCCACGCACGCCTGTATCGGTATCTCGAAGAGCTGCCGAGGGATATGCTCCTTCAGCTTTTCCGCCATTTTGCGCGCGCGTTCGTATGCTTTGTCCGCGTGGACGATGAACGACAGTGCGTCTATGACCTCGCCGTTCAGCATTATGTCGAGCTTGACGAGCTTTGACGGCGCGAAGCCGATCATCTCGTAGTCGTAGCTTGCGTAGCCGCGCGTGCGCGATTTCAGCGCGTCGAAAAAGTCGTAGACTATCTCGTTCAGCGGCAGCTCGTAATGCAGATCAACACGGTTCGCGTCGATGTATTGCATATCCTTGAACACGCCGCGGCGGTTCTGGCAAAGCTCCATAATGTTCCCGACGTAATCCGAGGGCGCGTAAACGTGCGCGTTCACCATAGGCTCCATTGCCTGCGCTATAAGCGTGGTGTCGGGGAAATTGGTGGGGTTATCGATCATCTTGACCGTGCCGTCCGTAAGCTCGATCTTGTAAACGACCGAGGGCGCGGTGGTTATTATGTCGAGATTGTACTCACGCTCGATACGCTCCTGAACAACGTCCATGTGGAGAAGCCCCAGAAATCCGCAGCGGAAGCCGAAGCCTAGTGCGACTGAGCTTTCGGGCTCAAACGAGAGCGACGCGTCGTTCAATTGCAGCTTATCCAGAGCGTCGCGGAGGTCGGGATATTTAGCGCCGTCGGCGGGGTAGATGCCGCTGAACACCATGGGGTTCACCTCGCGGTAGCCCGAAAGCGGCTCGGCGGCGGGGTTCGCGGCGTTGGTGACAGTATCGCCGACCTTGGTGTCGCCGATAGACTTTATCGAAGCCGCGATATATCCGACCTCGCCCGCTTTTAAATCAGAGCAGGGAACAAGCTCGGTCGCTCCCATATAGCCGACCTCGACGGTGGTGAATTCCGCGCCCGACGCCATCATGCGTATCTTGTCGCCCGCCTTTATGCTGCCCTCTTTCACGCGCACATAGACGATAACGCCCTTATAGCTGTCGTAATAGCTGTCGAAGATAAGCGCTTTCAGCGGCGCGTTCATATCGCCCTTTGGAGCGGGTATCTTGTGAACTATCTCCTCCATTACCGCATGGATATTTATGCCCATTTTCGCGGAGATCTCGGGCGCGTCCATAGCTTCAATGCCAATAACGTTCTCGATCTCCTCCTTGACCTCGGCGGCGTGAGCGCTCGGCAAGTCGATCTTGTTGACGACAGGAACGACCTCGAGATCGTTCTCCACCGCGAGATAGGTATTCGCCAGAGTTTGAGCCTCAATGCCCTGAGACGCGTCCACTATCAGAATAGCACCCTCGCACGCGACAAGCGAACGCGAGACCTCGTAGTTAAAATCAACGTGACCGGGCGTGTCGATAAGGTTGAAGATGTATTCCTCGCCGTCGTCGGCTTTGTATTTCAAGCGGACGGCGCGCGCCTTTATCGTAATACCGCGCTCACGCTCGATGTCCATATTGTCGAGGAGCTGCTCCTCCATATCACGCTTGGCTACGGTCTCGGTCTGCTCGAGTATTCTGTCCGCGAGCGTGGACTTGCCGTGATCTATATGCGCGATTATGCAGAAATTGCGTATTTTATTTAAGTCTTGATTTTCCATATTAACCCCCTGTTTTTGCGGCAAACCGTAATATATCGGCAGCGTTTGTCTGTTCGCCGCAGCGTTTTAATTCGCCGAGAATGCGCTCTATTCCCTTTTCCGACTTGAACCAATCGTCTCTGCCTTCGCCCGTTTGGATATCGACGGGAATCATCAGTACTCTGCTTCCGCCGAACGCAGACTGAAAAAATATCTGACAGCGCCGCGCATGGAACGATTTACACACAACCATAACAGTATCACACTTTATGCCTCTTTTATCGACGATACCGCGCAAAAAATCCGCGTTTTGCCGCGTGTATTCCGATTTGTCCTCGCGTATTACCGCCGATCGGGGAACTCCGTTTTTGATGAATACGTCGCAATAAAAATCGCACTCTGTAGCATAGTACTTATTGTATATCTCGGTCTTGGCGGCTGTGCCGCGAAAACATCCGAGCTTGCAGCTGAACATTCCCGTAGCGGCTAAAAACGGTGCAAAACCTTGATTAAAAAGCTCCGCCGCTTTCTCCGGTATCGCGGGGTGGCTGCCGCCTACTGCGACTATCAAATCGGCTTTGCGCGGCTCGTCTAAAACGAAAATAAAGTCGGTTATATCATCAATTATACTCATCGTTAATCCTCATATTCCGCGTCAAGATGCCACTCTATGTGCTCCAGCTTACCGTGAAATTCCTCCTCTGTTTCCCATGTAGGCAGATCGAACGCTTTCCAGCGGTCGTTTTTCAGCATTTGTCGGATAACGTACAGATCGTTCTTGCGCTTGGTCGCGCTCTCCTTGTACTCGCGCAGCGGCGCGAACACTCCGTACTCGCCCTCCAGCCGATATATCACGAACTCGCCGAACTGATAAGCGTTAAGCCCGTTACCCGTGAAGAGCGTTTTTACCGTCGTGTTTTCCATGTTGAGCGGGGTTTCGTTCAACGTGAAAATGGCAAGGGGCTCGTCCGTCATGTGAACGCGGTCGTGCTCCGAGGCTACGCTCTTGTATTTGCTCCCATCATAGGAAAAATCGCCCGGCAGTAAATAATAATGGCTCGCGGGAGTCTGGTAGCACTGTATTACGGTGAACTTTTCATCGCCGTATTCTTTTGCGTAAACCGTGTCTTTCGGCTCGTAGAAAATGCCGATAACAAGCTTTATCGCGAACATAAACAACCCCGTCGACACCAGCACGATAAGCATCGGAAGGCATTTTAAAAACGCGTTTTTGAATTTTTCCTTTGTCATAATATCTCCTTATTCTTCCTGAAACCACGCGTCGTCGGTGAATTTGTTCCAACAGAACAGCAGCTCCGCGCACGACATTCGCACCCTGCAAAACGGCGCTCCGTCAATTTTCGGGTTACAAGCATAGCATGAAAGCGTTAAAACGCCGTTTTCATAGCTGTCAATATCGTACACTTCTAATTCAAGCGACGATAATTCGCTTTGTTCAATTTTCTCCGCGGGAACGAAACTTCCGTTATCTTCCTCATACGACGGATATTCCGCCGAAAGAAATTCGCCTTTTTTCAGCACAACTGCGGCCTTGCCCGTGCGCTTGTGGCGTCCCGTTTTGTTCAGCGGATTTTCCGCGCATACGTCAAAACCGTCCTCGAATATCAGCACGATATCATCCCCGAATACAAACTCGGATATATCGCAGTCATGCAGCGAAATACTGTCAATGTCGTCCGATATAAATTTCTGATCCATATCTTACCTCGTTGCTTAATACATACATTATTTATTATAACATATTTTCCTGCGCTTGTTAAGTACTTTTTTTCTTTTTTTCATTTTTCACGGATAAGTTATAAAATTCACTGTTTTTAAAAGAGTGATTTTGTAGGAAATGTCAAATGACGGCTTTAGCGCGTGAAAAGGCAGGCGTATAAAATAACATGATATTTTCGGCGGCGTGCTGAACATCAGCAAAACGCTTCAGCGGATCAAAAATCCCGAAAAGGGCACTCCTTAAACCGTTGTCACTATCACAGAGCCGAAAATTCATTCGCGATATACCGATGTCAGCAGCATTGCTACCAGTACTGCAAAAGGCACAACAAAATGATGAATGCATTTTTTAACCGCTTTATCAAATTACACTGAGCCGCGTTCTATGACGTTTAAGTAAAAATGTCCGGGTGGACTGGACGTGCAATACAGAAACTTCTATTGTCTGAGACATACGTTCGCGACTCATACAATTGCAGGTGGTGTGGACGCTAAAACACTGTCGGGAATTCTCGGTCATGAAAATGCAAGCTTCACTTTAGATACATATACCCTACCACCGATATGCAGAAAAGCGCGGCGAGGATCGTGGGTAATTTTATGGATGAAATTATCGGAGGTGTTGAGCATGGGTAAGCGGAGAAAACATGGTGATGGTACTTCGCGGTTGCGAAAAGACGGACGATGGGAAGGACGGGTAGTTGTTGGATATGACGAAAAGGGGTTATCAATAACGAAAAACGTTACAGCCAAGGCCAAAGACGAATGTACTGGTATATCTCGGCGAGAGTATCCGTACCTTGTCTGCTTTATTGAGTATCTCAAAATATTTCCGCTTCTGTTCCTCGCTCCATTTCAGCGACTGTTTCTTCGGCGGACACGGCAGAACCATTATCAGCCTGATGTGCGGATAGTCCTCTTTCAGTTTCAGAACCGTAGTCGCCGCGAGTGAATCGAACCCTACCGCGCCCCCATTGCAAAAAAATATGAATCCGCGCTCTATCAGCTCTACTATTGCCCTTTCGAGATTTGCTTTTAGTTCTGTGCAATCCTGCGGCAACTTGCGGTGACCCGAAAAGCACGCAACCTTTGATCTGTCAACCATAAAAAATCCCCCTTTATTAGTGATATATCACCATTGTATCATATTCTAGTGATAATTCACTAATCTTTTTTTACAAAATATTATAAACTATATTTAGTGAAATATAACTAAGAGGGGAATTTTTATGGGAGTTTACGAGGTCACGGTCAAGCGTATTCGGGAATTGTGCAAGGAGCGCGGTATTACGCCGAACGGTTTGTCATATACTGCGGGCATATCTCAGTCAACGATCAAGAGCATACTGAACGGCGAGAGCGTCAATCCCGGTATCTCGACGATCAAGAAAATCTGCGACGGCTTTGAAATAACCATCGGCGAGTTTTTCAGCACTGAGGAGTTTGACTCGCTGGAGCAGGAGCTTGAGTAGCTAAACGCTCATTGACATTTGAAACGGCTCGTCCGAAGGAACTTCCTCGGACGTTTGTTTTTGCTCGGATTGGTGAATAAGAGTTTTTTGGATTATTGTTAAAGGCTATTTACATATTTATTTTATGGCAAGCTCTAAAACTCCTTGATTTTTACAAATTGGTGGTGTATAATAGACCTCCTCGGAAACTAAATTTGAGATTCAAAATTAATGATTCCGCAAATT
>CAJTTH010000026.1 GCA_910579125.1 uncultured Oscillospiraceae bacterium
GATTCAGATTTCTGATTGCGCCGGTTGGTGTTCTTTCTGCGACTATTTGCATTAATTTATGGAATTGCTATAAATTATTTTTAATATTCTCGGCTGAAGATATTGTAATTTGAGCTATAATATAATATAATATAATATAATAAACGTACCGCAAACAGTTTTGCGGCAACAAATATGATTTGAAAAAAGAAGGAGCGAGATTATGATGTTACTGGAGAAATTCAATTGGTATACGAGCGATGTGGACGCTTCCCATAAATCAGCGGAAGAGAGATACCGTTATATTACGGAGTGGGCGGGGTGTGCAAGAGGCACAAATCCGCAGGTGTTCGATGAGCTTTCAGAGTGGATTCTTACCGGAGAAAAGTGGAGCGATACGGAGATTATCGAAAACGAAAAATGCTTTAAAACTATAACCGAGCACTTTATCAAGCAGAACAGATTGCTTAGAGCCGAGCTGAACGAACTTATGTCGTCAGGTGTTGTAAATACTTCGGTATTCGATGCGCTGGATCGCTTTGATGACGAATTGGTCGGTAACACGCATGCTGACTATTTGAAAGAAACAGTGACAAAAGTATTCGGTGATTTTACTTCGCTGCGCGACCCCAAAATAAGAACGGAATTTGCTGGCGGAATAACCGGAACTGCGGGAGTTAACAGTGTAGAAATATTCGGCTATATCAACTTCCTTAAGGATTGCGACGCTGCGGTGCAGTGGACTCTTTTTATGCCCGGACTTACTGAATATCAGCAGCTTCAGGCAGGTATTAAGGTAGACAGTTTTGAATATATGAGACTTTCCACCGTGCGCTTTATTGGGGTGGAGAAAGATTTGTCAGGTGATGATGCGGCGCTTAAGGGTCTTTTAAATACGCTTGATTCGATGAGTGAACATCGCTGTGGCTTTGACTATGACACTATCCTGCTTCATCATTTTGGAAAAGGTGTGGACGTTGAGCAGTGCCACGCCGTATGGGGACGTTTTTTTAAAGAGAATACACCTGTTCCCGGGGGCATGGAGCATATTGACTTTATTTCTCAGAATAATGGGAGTGTCGGCGCGCCATACATATCCCAGTTTGCCTTTGCCAAATTTACCGGAGCTGTTGATTCAATGCTTAGTGAAGAAGGGTTTGACGCTAATGCAATGTATGATATAACCCGTAATATCATTCTTGGACAAAATGTATGTATTCCTTATCCGGATAAGTACTGGACAGCTGAGGTGTATCTTGACGGGTTTGGAAAAGACTGCACTGCTTATATGTTCAGCATCGAAAAATAATAGACGATAACTCCGAGAATTTAGAATGTGTTCACATTAACCGAAATGTCCGGATTTCGAAGCGAATTTTGCGCATTTCGAAGCGAAAATTCGCAGACGTACTGTATGTACTTCAAGAATTTTTAACGAAGAAAGGCGCAAAATTCGCCGAAAGACGGGCGTTGAGCGTTAATGTGAACACGCTCTAAGCGAAAGCGCTTTATACGCAGAAAGAAACGCTCGACCTCATTGCGGCGCTTATAAAGTTCAGTATCATAACCCCAGGGCTCCTTGCGATTTCTTTTTGGAGGAACAACAGGAATAAATCCCGCTTCTTTAGCCGCTTGGCGGGTTTTATCATCCTCATACGCTCTGTCCATCAACAAGTAGTGACCGTAGTCGGAATGCATATTTGAAATAAGTATTCTGCCTTTGGGAGCATCGTGATTATTGCCGGGTGATAAATGAAAAGTCAAGGCAAATTTTTCAGACGTGGAAGCCAGATGAATTTTTGTTGTGAGTCCCCTTTTGAGCGTCCGATACTTTGTTCTCCTCCTGCTTTCCGAGCACCCGCAGCATCGGGGTGAACCTTGACGCTTGTGCTGTCAATGCAGACTATTTCAGTGCGTATGTCAATGATATTCTGCGTTTGAAGCGCTTCAAAAATCCGGTCGATTGTTCCGTTTTTACACCAACGATTAAACCTGACATATATTGTGTGCCAATTTCCGTACTCGTTCGGCAATGCCCTCCACTTGCAGCCGTTTTCGATTATGTATAGTAATGCGCACACAAAATCATAATTTGATATCGTTGATTTCTTGCGTTGTTTGGGCATTAAATGCTCTATTTTCGCAAACTGTTTCTTTGTCAATTTCATACTCCAATTATATCACATTTATTTGCTATTTGCAATAGCTTTTATATGAACAGGCTCTAAAATTTATTGATTTTTCCAACAAGTGCACTTAGGCAGCATAGTTTCGCTGTTTATTTATGGATAAGTAAATTTTAAGGCTAATTTGCTTTGATTTTGTGTGTAGCCCTATACCTATTTATAATTAGGGTATAAAAAAGCCGCCGCACAAATAAGTGCGACAGCTATCATTTATTTGTCGTCATTTAATTTTGATTTCAGAAGCGATCACACCGACCACTGTTTTTAAAATATCAGGCGGCATTTTCTCAACCACTCTATATTGCCTACTGTTTAAGTCTAGCGATCTGATATGCTCACAAAGTACAACGCCCGTTGTTTGGGTTCTATCATCTAATGGGATATGCAGCGGAAATTTGTTATCGGTATTAGTTATTGGACAAACCAACACAAGTTGAGCTTTTGCGTTGAAAATATCATTGCTTACCACTACAGCAGGTCTATATCCTGCCTGTTCGTGTCCTTTTTGCGGGTTGAAATCAACCCTGATTATGTCACCTTGATTTACCATACTTCTTTACCTGCCGATTCTCCCCAGTCGATTTCTGTGGGTTTGTAATCGCCATCATAGTTTGCAAAAAGTTCCTCAATGTCGATTTCCTTTTCTGCCTTTGAGATAATGATTTTACCGTTCTCCGCTGTTACAGTGATTTCTTCATCTTCCGCAAAATTCGCAGCTTCAAGTATGAACTTTGGTAATCGTACTCCTTGACTGTTGCCCCATTTCTGAATTGCTGTTGTCATAAAATCAACTCCTTTTCGCGGTATATACTTAGTATATACCTTTTTGGCTGATTTGTCAATAGGTTTTAAAAAAATCTAAAGTCAAATTTTGACGTTGCTTTTTTGATCATAAGGGATAATATATCTTATGAGAGAAAAAGCAATGTCGAAAATCCCTTCATGGAGCCAAAAATCTATGGTTCAAGTACTGATTTGGAGTTCGTGTTCGGTGTAAAAAATACCCTGTGAGTGAAATGTAACTACCGCACACTTTAGCGCAGTGAATTGTGCTTTTCAAAACAAAATTTGAACGGTCCAAAACAATTTTTTAAAAATTCTCCGAAGAGCCCCATATTTCCAAAAAATTACAGAAAAGTGCTCGAGAAGTTTTGACAAACCTCCCGGACGTTCCTTTTATGAAATTTCACCAGTCACCGCGAAAAAACACCGCAGTTTAGCCAAAAATTTAGGATTTTCATATATTTTTCGGTTTTTTTTTGTGTTCTGCTTGTCAAATAACACTCACCTGACATTTCGAAAAATATTTTTGATTTTTTGTCAAATATACTTGACATTTTGTAAAGGATATGTTATAATACGGTCATGAGGTGATGATATGGCGAAAAACCTGAGAATGAAAGCCGCACGCGCCGCTCTCGACCTGTCGCAGGACGAACTGGCGAAAAAGGTCAAGGTGACGCGGCAGACGATAAGCGCCGTGGAAAACGGAGACTACAACCCGACGATAAATCTTTGTATAGATATATGCAGGGTACTCGGAAAAACGCTTGACGAGCTGTTCTGGAACGATGAGGGAGGAAAATGATATGAGCATGAAATCTTTTGATAAATTCTGTGAGAAGCTGATCCTCGGCGAACCCGCGAGCCAAAAGGAAATTCTCGACGAACGCCAGAAAATTATACGCATGCGGATAATCGCCGAAACGCTCGGCGCGTTTGCGGCGCTGCTTATGATGAACAACTTTATAATGGAGAATGTTTATAAGTGGGCGGATGATTTCTTTATGCCTATCGCGCCGCTTATGACCGTTTGCCTTATGTATTATACCGTAAGGTGTTTCGCGAAGGATTGCCTTATCGGGATAAACGGCGCATATTCGGCAAAATTCGCGGCGGGCTACGCGATTTTTTTGGGGATTATGATGTTGCTTACCATTCTCCCGGGCGAGAACGAGGAATTTATTTTTATCACGGACGAAAAAGCAACCGCCGTGTTCCTAAAGCTGATTACGTGGATAATGTTCGTAGTCTACGGAATTTTAAGCTCTATACTTATTAAGATAGCGCAAAAACGGCGCGAACGTGAGGAGGAATGATCATGAGTTTAAGATCCTTTGATGAATTTTGCGAGAAAATGATACTTGCCGAGCCCGGCAGCCAAAAGGTGGTATACGACGAGCGGCAGAACGTTATGCGTATGCGGCTGGCGATAGAAGCGCTGCTGATCTATGCCGGACTTACGATCGTCAACAGCATGGTAATGGAGCTGTTTTATCAATGGGCGGAGAGTTGGGCAACGGTCGCCCTGTTGTATATGGTGCTGTGTGTGCTGTGGTGGTCGGTGCGGTGCGCGGTCAAGGGCTGTCTTGCTCCCGTAAGCGGCAGAAACGCGCAAAAAATCTCTGCGGGAATGAGCATTCTTGTTGGCGCGACAAATCTTGTGCGGTATGTGTTCGATATAGGCGAGGAGGATTATTTCGTGAAAAACGGTATGCTGTCGGAGGACTTTATGTTCGCGTTGTGCTTTGTGCTGCTGATCGGCTGCGGAGTATTTATCCTGTGCGTTATGCGGCACGAGGAAAAGAAGAACAAGGACGGTGAGTGATATGAGCTTAAAATCTTTTGACGACTTCTGCGCGAAGATAGTCAACAACGACCCCATTGAACAGCCCAAAGCGATCTTCGACGAGCTCCAGAAGCTCGTCCGCGCACAGATCACGGCAAGGGCGCTGTGGGCGTACATTATCGCCTCGGGGATAAATCTGCTTATCATGGAGTGCGGTCCGCAGTGGTGCGAGAGTTGGTTTCTCTCAACGGTGATATTCGGCGCGGCGGCGTATCTGTACTGGGTCTGCGCGAACGCGCGGCGCGGCACGCTGTTCGGCATAAACGGAACGATGACGGTAACGTCGCAGCTGGGCTTTCTTTTCGGCGACTCCGTAATGATCCCCGTGGTAATAATGCTGGACAAGGATAACGGCGATTTTGCCGAGCACTTTTTTATCCGCAATAATATAGTATCGGAATATTTCGCGATGACGCTGAGCTGTACGCTTTTTCTTATTTCGGGCGTCGTTATGGCGGTGAGCGTGAGCGAATACAAAAAACGCGAAAAGGAAAGGGCTGAAGAAAATGACGATAAGTGATATATGGGATACGGTATGTATGCTGCTTAACGTCAGATTGGGCATTATATGGGCGTTGGAAATACGCTCGCACCGCTTTTTCCGATATCCGACCGCCGTCGTAAAATGCCTTTGTGCAAAATGACGAAAAATCTGCGGTCAGATGGGCGGCAGAATACGGAGTATAATGTTGCTTAAAGTGTTCAAAGCAAAGAGCGTCGCTCGGCTTTGTGCATAATTACCAATTTTCAATTGATTATTTGTACTTGTGGTGTTTGGTTCAACATAAAATTCACTTGATTCCTTTAAAAAAATATTGTATAATAAGGATATAAAAGTTATTAGCATAAATGCAAGGAGTATGTTTTATGGATATCAATAACCTTTCACTGCTTGATGTCATAGACCTCGGAACCCTTCAGTCGCTTCAGGACGCGTTTGCAGACGCTACCGGAATGGCAGCGCTGGCTACGGATTCCAACGGCTCTGTAACACGACTGAGCAACCCTACCGAGTTCTGCATGAACCTTACGCGCAAATCGTCGATAGGCTGCGAGCGTTGCAACAAGTGCGATTTGCAGGGCGGCTCGGAAGCGTCGCGCACAGGCAGACCGTCCGTGTATTTCTGCCATGGAGGACTGGTTGATTTCGCCGCGCCCATAATCGTAAACGGACGGCATATCGGCTCGCTTATCGGCGGACAGGTGCTGACAGAAGAACCGGACGACGACAAGTTCCGCAAGATCGCTGCCGAGATAGGCGTTGACCCCGACCGTTATATAAGCGCGGTACATAAAGTTCCTATCGTTCCGAAAAAGCAAATAGACGCTGCGGCGAACCTGCTTTATCAGATGGCGAACGCTCTGTCCGACGTCGGGTATCAGCGGGCTATGGCGCAGGAGCAGTCCCAACGCGATGAATCTATCGTCGCGGAGATCAACGAAAGATTTACGGACATCAATGCGCAGACCGACGAGTCCGTGGCAGCTATCAAAACGCTTGCGGACAGCTTTAAAACGATCAAGGACGCGGCTGCTGCTTCCGCAAAGGCGGTAGAGAGTACAGACAACATAATTAAGACGATCGAGAACGCTTCCACGCAGCTCACACTTATCGGCTTCAACGCTTCGATCGAGGCGAAACGCGCAGGCGCGGCGGGTCAGGGCTTCAACGTTATCGCGCAGGAGGTGCGCACACTCTCCGACAAGAACACCAAGCAGACGGGAGAGATTGAGAAAACGCTCAACGGCATCAAGAAGGCGATGAAGGATATTAACGAGCAGATAAGCGACGTACACTCTGCAATAGAGCAGAACGAGTCCGTTATTGAAAAGCTGCGCTCAATGCTCGCGGACGTGAACGTGCTGATCTCCAAGATCAAGTAAACGCGAATATGCCGCAATTCTGCGGATAATTATATATTGAAAGGAATGTTGTGCAATGAATCGTTTTATTCTCAATGAGACCTCGTATCACGGAAAGGGCGCTCTCGCCGCTATTCCCGATGAGGTAAAGGGCAGAAGCTTTAAGAAGGCTATGGTGTGCGCCGATCCCGATCTTATCAAGTTCGGCGTTTCGGCAAAGGTTACAGATATCCTCGACAAAGAGGGGCTGGCTTATTCCGTATTTTCGCAGATTAAGCCGAACCCTACAATTCAGGATGTTCAGGCGGGCGTTGCGGCGTTCAAGGAGAGCGGCGCGGACTATATCATCGCGATAGGCGGCGGTTCGTCAATCGACACGGCAAAGGCTGTCGGCATTATAATCAACAATCCCGAGTTCGCGGACGTGAGAAGTCTTGAGGGCGTCGCTCCTACCAAAAAGGCGAGCGTGCCGATCATCGCCGTTCCGACGACTGCGGGTACGGCTGCCGAGGTAACGATCAACTACGTTATCACCGACACCGAAAAGAACCGCAAAATGGTATGCGTCGACCCGCACGATATCCCGATAATCGCGGTAGTCGACCCCGATATGATGAGCACGATGCCCAAGGGACTTACTGCGGCAACAGGTATGGACGCGCTTACTCACGCTATCGAGGGCTATATCACCAAGGGCGCTTGGACGCTTTCGGATATGTTCCACCTCAAGGCGATAGAGATAATCGCGAACTCGCTGCGCGGCGCGGTAAACAACGAGCCCGAGGGACGCGAGGGAATGGCTCTCGGTCAGTATGTTGCGGGAATGGGCTTCTCGAACGTCGGTTTGGGCATTGTACACTCTATGGCGCATCCGCTCGGAGCGCTTTACGATACGCCGCACGGCATTGCCAACGCGATAATTCTGCCGACTGTTATGGAGTACAACGCTCCCGAAACGGGCGAGAAATACCGCGATATAGCAAAGGCAATGGGTGTTAAGGGCACGGAGAATATGTCGCAGGAGGAATACAGAAAGGCTGCTGTTGAGGCTGTAAAGCAGCTTTCCAAGGACGTCGGCATTCCCGACAACCTCAAGGATATCGTAAAGCCCGAGGATATCCCGTTCCTTGCGCAGTCCGCGTTTGATGACGCGTGCCGTCCCGGAAATCCGAGAGACACCTCCGTTGAGGAGATTACCGAGCTTTACAAGAAGCTTATGTAATTAAGGTAAAAGATTCGCCCGCAGCGGCTGTCCGCTGCGGGATATTTTTGTCTGCATTCACCCAAAACGCCGAGCCGCATATAATGTGCTGAGAGCAATATCATCGGAGGCGTTGTTATGAGAATACTGTTTATCGGCGGAGACAAAAGAATGAATTACGCGGCTGACAGTCTGTCCGTAAGGCATACTGTTGAGCGCACGGGTCTGGGAGATTTCCCGAAGCCGAGCGGTAGGTTCAAGGCTATCGTGCTGCCGCTGCCGCTCACGAAAAACGGCTTCGACGTTTCCGCGCCGTTTTCGGAAAAACCGATCCCGTTTGACGTTATAACGGAATTTGCCGACAAAAGCACCGTTGTTTTAGCGGGCGGGGAATGCTCCGAGCTCACTCGGCTTTGCAGTGAAAACGGCTGTGTGTTCGTCAATTATTTCGCCGAGGAGACGCTTACCCTGAAGAATGCAGCGCTTACCGCCGAGGCTGCCTGTGCGCTGCTCTCGCAAAGCACGGACGGCGCGCTGCTCGGTTCTCGGACGCTGATAACGGGCTGCGGACGAATAAGCCGACTGCTCGCCCGCCGTCTTACGGCGAACGGCTCGTCTGTTACCATTGCCGCAAGACGTGCGGAGCAGCGCGCTTTCGCGGAGCTGGACGGCTTTGGGGCGATCCACACTGAGCAAATCGGCGCGATAGCGGAGCGGTTCGACTTTATCGCAAATACCGTGCCGTACGCGCTTTTCACCGCCGCCGACTTTGAAAAGACAAAACGCGGCGCGGTGTTCATCGAACTGGCAAGCCTGCCTGAGCAGCCCTCGAAGTTGCTTGCCGAAAATGAAGGAATTAAGTATATCTATGCCCCGGGGCTGCCCGGAAAATATTCCCCGAAAGCGGCGGGAGAAGCAATTGCGGACACTATAGCGGATATCCTTTCAAGATAACGGAAATACCGCGCGTTTGCGCGCCCAATAACAATTACACACTGTGAAAGGATAGATCATGAGCGATATAGAGAAACTTTCGGGGCTGCGTGTGGGATTCGCGGTCTGCGGTTCGTTCTGTACGTTCGCCAAGGTTTTCGACGAGCTGAAGGAGCTTATAGCCCTCGGCTGCGAGGTCACCCCGATAATGTCCAAAAACGCGTATGAGTTCGATACGCGGTTCGGAACCGCGCAGCAGCACGCCGCGCGGCTGTACGAGATTACAGGCAAAACGGTACTCCATGAGATCACCGCGACAGAGCCCGTAGGACCTAAAAAAATGTTTGACGTGCTGGTAGTGGCACCCTGTACGGGCAATACGCTGGCTAAGCTCGCGCTGGGGATAACCGATACACCCGTCTGCATGGCGGTAAAAAGCCACCTCCGCAACCAGCGTCCCGTAGTGATAGCGGTCTCGACAAACGATGCGCTTTCCGCCTCGGCAAAGAACATAGGAACGCTTCGGAACTATAAGAACTTCTACTTCGTTCCGATGTTCCAGGACGATTGTTACGGCAAGCCGTTTTCAATGATAGCGGACTTCAAAAAAATACCGCAGACGATCCTTGAGGCGCTGGACGGCAGACAGATCCAACCGGTGTACACCGTCGAGAATAAGTAAAATATCGAGCGAACGGCTTGATCTGACAGCGGGATCAAGCCGTTAATTTGTTATTCGTCAAGCCGTCCTTTTACAGAACCTTATAATAGGGGCAAATATCCTCATAACGCCCGTCGGCGAGACGAAATCCCCCGGGGATAACGCCGAGCTGCACAAACCCGAGCCGCTCGTACAAATGCCGCGCATGAACGTTGGACGCAACTACCGCGTTAAATTGCAGCACACGAAAGCCGAGCGCTCTGCCCTGTTCCATGCAGTCCGTTACGAGCGCCTCGCCGATATGCCGTCCGCGGCAGTCATCGGCTACAGCATAGCTTGCGTTGCAGATATGTCCGCACCGCCCGACATTGTTCGGGTGGAGAATGTACAGTCCGACGATGCGCCCGTCCTCCTCGACAACGCCGCACCGGCTCTGCGCCGCGAAAAATTTCGCACCCGACCGCGCGTCAAGCTGGTCCTCCTGCGGAAACGCATTCCCCTCACGTACGACCGCGTTCCACAGCGCGATCATTTTCGACAAGTCGTTTTCCGTGTATTTTCTTATTTTCATAGATGCTCTCCCCCGATCTGTAATAATTTATCCGCTCTCTATTATACATTACAATAGTATAAATTTCAAGTTTTTTCGGAAAACCGCTTGACATTTTCGTGGAAAAGTGATAAAATAGCATTTGTGAGCGGTTTCGCGCCGCCGAATTAAATACGGTGTTTTCTTTGCCTAACCACCGTTAAAAAACAAGGAGATTTTTTATGCAAAAAAAAGAAATTTTTAATGTGGAAAACATAACGAGACTTGCGCTTGTCGCGGCAATGTATGTGGTGCTCACCATCGCGATAGAACCGCTTGGTTACGGAGCGGTCCAGTTTCGTGTCTCGGAGGTGCTGGTGTTGCTTTGCTTTTACCGCAAGGACTACGCGCCCGCCCTCATTTTAGGCTGCTTTATCGCGAACCTGTTCAGCCCGTTCGGTCTGGCGGATATCATCTTCGGTACGCTTGCGACGGCTATTGCGGTCGTTCCCATGTACTATATGAAGAACATTTATCTCGCCGCGCTGCTGCCGATAGTAAGCAACGGCATTATCGTCGGGATAGAGATCACCGTGCTGGAGGGCACTCCGCTATGGTTTAATATGCTTTCGGTGGCGTTTTCGGAGCTTTTGATCGTCGGAGTGATCGGCATTGTTATTTTCAAGCTGATCTTCGACACAAATTCCGCTATGCCGCGTGTTATAGGCTCGACACGCGGAAATAAAAAAGCAAAAAAAAGCGTTTGAACTTTACCGCGCGAATAAGAAAAACGGCTTGATCTCATCGGGAAACCGAGATCAAGCCGTTTTTTATTCATTTGGAGCGCCGTTAAAACTCGGGTCTTTCCTCCTCGGTATTGTCGATCTTCTTCGCGCCGAGTACCCCGAGCGCGAGGAAGAACATCAGCACAGCTACAACAACGGATATTCCCATGCCGACGAAAATGCTCGGCAGCGACGCATTGATGTCAAAGCCCTCCATTGCCATATATGTGGGGAGCGTAATGAGCGTGAACGGATTGTAATCGGTAAGTCCCATTCCCACAAACAGCGACTGCACCAACGATTGCCCGATAAACACCAGCACCGCTGCAACGCCTGGGCGCGAGGTGCAAAGCCCTATCGACATATACACGCAGACCGCGAACAGCATATAAACCGCGTACATAGCCGCCGAAAGGAACATCACCGTGCTTGTAATATGGTTGTTCGGGAAGAGCGCGTTGCAGAGAAGTCCCGTTACGATAACGCTTATAAACGTCAGCGCGAATGTAAACAGCGGGTAAATAACGAACTTGGGCAAAAGGTAGTTTTTGTACTCCAGACCGCTGCACATCGGCACTATCGTCGCGCGTTTCTTCTGCTCGCCGCCCGAGGCAGCCATAAGGATAAGCATAACGATAAGCAGCGAAAGCCCGCTGAATGTCGAAATACATGACGAGAAGATCATTCCCGCGTCAGAGTACACCGACATTATTTCTTCCATGCCGATATCCATACCGCCGAACGGGTCTGTTCCCGCCGAAGCCGCCATACCGCCCGTGACCGACGCGAACACCGAGCTGTCCGCACCGCTCGTATTCAAGTCGACCATTTCCATTATCGCGCCCATCATTCTGAACATAAGCGGCTGCGACAGAGCAAACGAGAATATCGCCGCGATTATTCCGAACAGTCTGCCCGTGCGGGTGAAATGCGACCATTCCTTTTTAAAGCTGTATTTAAGCTGCATTTCAGCCCACCACCTTTCTGAACACCTCTTCAAGTGTCGCCGTGCCGATATTGAAATTCTCGGCGACCATATCGTTTTCAGCGAGCAGCTTCATCAGCCGCCGTGCCGTGTCCTCGGCGTTCTCCGTGCCAAAACGGAACCAGCCCGTTTCATTGTTGAATTCCGCCCTCGCGAAGTCAACCTTAAGCAGCGCTATCTTGTTTTCCTGCGTTAAACCGCGCAGCTTTATGTTGACTATATCGCCGCCGTACTTGCGCATTACCGCATTTATTTCGCCCTCCTCGGCGAGAACTCCGCCGTTCATTATGCCGATACGGTTAGCCACACGTTCAACGTCCGAAAGAATGTGCGTCGACAGAACGATCGTACAGCCCATAGCTTTAAGCCTGTTGATTATTGAAATAACCTCGACGCGCCCCTGCGGGTCGAGCGCCGACGTCGGCTCGTCGAAGATCAGTAGATCGGGATTGCGGTATATCGCCGCGCCCATTCCGAGACGCTGGGTCATTCCGCGCGAGAAGCCCTTTGAGCGTCTGTCCGCCGCGTCGCGCAGCCCCACGATATCGAGCACCTCCTCGGTGCGCTTGGCGATGTCGCCCTCGTAGTTCACGCACGCCGCGATGTACTCCAGATACTCGCGCGCCGTCATATATCCGAAAATAGTCGGGCTTTCGGGGAGATAGCCTATCCGTATCTTCCGCTCTCCGTTTCCGAGCGTGACCTCACCCTCGTCCTTAGGGATAACGTCCGCAATGATGTTCATCGTCGTGGTCTTTCCGCAGCCGTTCCTCCCCAGAAATCCGTAAACGTCGCCATCGTTGATGTCCATATTCAGCCCCCGAAGCACAGGAAAGGCTTTATAGCTTTTCTTCAAATTCCTTATTGTGACCATTGTTCCTCCCTTTTTAAAAGGCAAAAGACCGCGCCGCTGCACGGCTGTTGATATTGTATATGTGTCATATATGCAATATAGCACAACTATATACGTTTGTCAATAGGTTTTTTAAAATTTTTTCATTTTTTTAGCTCTTTACATTATGCGCGGTTTGTGGTATAATATAAATAAGCGTTTCCGTAAACGCTTTAACATATTATAATAAGGATAAGCAGCTTGCTGCGGGTGATTTTTTTGAAGAAGAAGTATTACATATTCGACTTGGACGGAACTCTCTGCGACAGTATGGGATTGTGGAGGTCGGAAACAGCTCACATTGATAACTTCCGCGATCCCGGGCTTATGGAGCCTGCCTACGCCAAAATGCGCGGGCATTACCGCAGCGAAGTACGGCTGAAGCCCGGCGTGAAAGAGTATCTTGAAAAAGCGCGCGCCGACGGCGTAAAGATGTGCATAGCCACGGGAACGCGCCGCGACACTGCCGAGCCGTTCTTGGAGCGCACGGGAATAATGGAGTTTATGGAGTTTTTCATCGACTGCCACGAGGTCGGGCGGTTCAAGGAGAACCCCGACATTTACCTCCGCGCGGCGGAGCGGCTGGGCGCGGATATTTCGGAGTGCGCGGTGTTTGAGGACGCGGAGTACAGCGCGAGGACGGCAAAGCGCGCGGGCTTTTGCGTTGTAGGAATTATCGACGAGGTTACAAGCACGGAGGGCGACGTGCGCAAATTCGCCGATATCGCGGTGAGCGATTGGCGGGAGCTTGACGGTCTGTCGCCGATAGTCCGCAATTGACGGGCGGAAGAGCGCTTGCAATTGCTGCGGTATGGTGGTATAATTAAGAAGAAACAAGTTTGACGTTAAAAATAAGGAGGATATATGGATATTTTAATTATCGGCGGCGGCGGTCGTGAACACGCAATAGCAGCGGCGCTGGCAAAGTCTCCCAAGACGGGCAGGCTGTACTGCGCTCCCGGAAACGGCGGCATCGCGGCACTCGCGGAGTGCTTTCCCGAGGTAAAGGCGACGGACATTGACGGCGCGGCCGCACTGGCGAAAAGGCTCAAGCCCGATTATGTTTTCGTAGCGCCCGACGACCCGTTGGTAATGGGTATGGTCGACAGGCTCGAGGCAGAGGGCTTCAAGACATTCGGACCGCGCGCAAATGCCGCTATTCTCGAGGGCAGCAAGGCGTTCTCAAAGGGAATAATGAAGAAGTACGGCATACCGACGGCGGCGTATGAAACGTATACGGACGAGGAAAAGGCAGTCGAATACATAAAGGAGCAGAACATCTATCCCGCGGTCATCAAGGCGGACGGTCTTGCGCTCGGCAAGGGCGTTATCATCGCCAAGGATTTTGAGGAGGCTAAGGCTGCCGTGCATTCGATGCTGGTCGACGGAAAGTTCGGCAAGAGCGGCTCGGAGATAGTTATCGAGGAGTTTATGGACGGCACGGAGGTCACGGTGCTTGCGTTCACGGACGGCAAGAGCATAAAGCCCATGGTGTCGTCAATGGATCACAAGCGCGCATACGACAACGACGAGGGCTTGAATACGGGCGGAATGGGCACGATCGCGCCTAATCCACTGTACACACCCGAGATAGCCGAGGAATGCATGGAGAAGATATTCCTCCCGACTGTAAAGGCGATGAGCGCCGAGGGCAGACCGTTCAAGGGCTGTCTGTACTTCGGGCTGATGCTCACGTCAAAGGGCGCAAAGGTGGTCGAGTACAACTGCCGCTTCGGCGATCCCGAAACTCAAGTAGTTCTGCCGCTTTTGGAAACGGATCTCGCGGATATTATGGAGGCGATAACCGAGGAGCGTCTCGGCGAGCTCGACATAAAGTGGAGCGATAAGTCCTGCGCGTGCGTTGTAATGGCGAGCGGCGGCTATCCCGAAAAGTACGAGACGGGCAAGCCGATAAGCGGTCTGGATGAAAAGGGTCAGTGCGCGGACGCTTACGTTTATCACGCGGGCACCAAGTTCGCGGACGGGAAGTATCTCACGGCGGGCGGACGCGTTCTGGGCGTTACGGCGACGGGCGATGATCTGAGATCAGCGCTTGACGCGGCATATAAGGCGGTCGGCGGCATTTCGTTCGAGAAAGCGCATTACCGCAAGGATATCGGCAGGAAAGCGTTATAATTATGATTTACAATTATGTTGCTCCGTGCCATTTCGGCTTGGAGAAAACACTCACATTCGAGATAAAGAAGATCGGCGGCGAAAACGTCGTCACCGAAAACGGCAGAGTATTCTTTTCGGGGAGCGCGGAGGTCTGCGCCAAAGCAAACGTGTTTCTGCGGACGGCGGAGCGCGTCTGCGTCGTCCTCGGGCGGTTTCGGGCGGTAACGTTCGACGAGCTGTTCGAGGGTATCCGCAGGCTGCCGCTGTCGGAGTTCATCGGCAGAACGGACAGTTTCCCGAATAACGGACACTCGCTTAATTCCAAGCTGTCAAGCGTTCCCGCGATACAGAAGATTGTCAAAAAGGCAATGGCGATGAACCTCGGCAAGGCTTACGGAATGAGCGTCCTCCCCGAGAGCGGCGCGGAGTGCCGCATACGCTTTTCGCTGATGAAGGACGAGTTTACGCTTATGCTCGACACGAGCGGACAGGGGCTTCACAAGCGCGGTTACCGCCGCGACAGCAACGCCGCGCCCATTCGCGAGACACTTGCGGCGGGTATCGTCGACATCGCGAGAGTCCGTGCGGGAGATGTTGTCTGCGATCCGTTCTGCGGCTCGGGAACGCTGCTCATCGAGTCAGCAATGAAAGCGCTGAATATTGCGCCGGGGCTTAACAGGCGGTTTGCGGGTGAACATCTGAGGTTTCTGCCGGGCAGGGTCTGGGCTGCCGCGCGCGAAGAGGCGCGTTCTCTTATTAAAAAGGACGGCGATTTTCGCGCCGTCGGTTTCGACATAGACAAGGAATGCGCCGAATTGACGGCGGCAAACGCAAAAATAGCGGGCGTCGGCGAATATGTAACGGTCGGGCGCCGCGACATCCGCAATTTCGCGTACCCCGACGGAAAAGTCAAAATATTGACGAACCCTCCCTACGGAGAACGTATGCTGGAGATATCCGAGGCTCGGGAGATTTACGGGATAATGGGCGAAAAATTTCTCCCGCTCAACGGAAACGAGCTTTACGCGATAACGCCCGATGAGGAGTTCGAGAGCATTTTCGGCGCGAAAGCCGACAAGAACCGAAAGCTATACAACGGCATGATGATGTGCAGATTATATTCATATTTCAGGTGAACGATCATTCATGAAAAAAAGAACCAAACCCGGGTTTTACGGCACAGAGATCGCCGCGCTGCTGCTGTATCTGTGCTCGATAAGCGCGGCTCTTATGTACGTGCTGTGCCGCAGCCACGCTGCCGTCTGCACCGTAATAATGACGGCGGTAAGCTGCGGAATGTATATGATATTCTACGCGCTCAGGCGGAGGAAGTTTTTTTCTCTGCTTGCTTTTATCGTGCTTTTTTTTGTGGTGTATTCCGTCGTCGGGATAGTCGGAAGCCCTTATGTTTCGCCGTCGTTTATGGAGTTTATTTTCCGCTCGTCGGATTTTTTCAGCCCCGTTTATGCTGCTGCGGCAATAGTGATGTTCTCATTTATAATCGCGTTTCCGACCTGTTATTTCTCAGCGTATCTTCCGAGACCATGCTTTCTGCTGCTGCCCGCGTTTGTTCCGCTGATACTCGCGGCGAGAACCATGGGCGGTATGCCCGCGGGGTATATGGTGTTTATGGCGGTCGGGTTTATGCTTGCGGCGGCGGGAATAGCACGCCCCGAGTTCCCGGCTGAGAACACCTACGTCGACGACAAGCGCGCGCGGCTGGAGCGGCTTATCGTCATGGGCGCGGCGGGAGTTATCGCGGCGGCGCTGCTTTTTGTTGTTCCGAAAAACGACAACACGCCCATGCTGCAATACATAGATTCGGTTCTGATGTCGCAGAAAAACGCGTTCTTCGGCACGAGAGCGCTCTCCAATTTTATAGAGACCTCGCAGCCCAACCGGGGCAACAACAACCCCTCGACGGATATACTGTTCTACGCGCAGACGACGCACCCCGTAAACGTAAGCCGCTGGTCGTTCGACATTTACAAGGGCAACGAGGGCTGGACGTTCAACGGCGAATTTTCAATGGGAGAGCAAAACTGGGAGAACGGCAGACAACAGCTCAGCCCCGATTCGCTTATCTATTCCCTGAAAAAGGGAGTTTCCGAGGGAAAACTCGCCGAATATAAGAACGAGCTTGACGCGGTGAACGTACAGCCGCATTTTGAACACTCGGCGCGTATGACGATACGGGTGGTGGACAACAGTTCAACAGCGGTCGTAATGCACCCCTCGCAGACCTTCGGCGCGAACGTTACCGCGCCATCGGGCGAGACCGCGCGCACATACCGCAACTTCAAGGACGAAATATTCACCAAAAACGCGTTCGGCAGAAATCCGACATATATGCTCGAATATTACACCGATCAGCCGAACGAACAGTTCCTCGATATGCTGACGCGAGTTGATTTCCGCGACCTGTTGAGCGATGCGGCGCGCGAGGGCGTTATTTCCGAGAGCGTCCGCGATGAATTCGCAATGGAGAGCGATATGGCGGAGCTGTACTATATGGCGGGACTTGACGGAACGGTCACGGAGCGCATACAGGCGGTTGCCGACGAGATAACGTCGGGACTTGACAACGATTACGAAAAGGCACTGGCGATAGAGCGGTGGTTCGGCGAGGCGGAATTTGTGTACGATATGGATTTCGTGCCCGACAGCGCCGAGGCGGAGTACTTTATGTTCGACAGCAAGCGCGGTATCTGCACCGATTTCGCGACAGCGTCGACGCTGCTGCTCAGGGCGGCGGGTATTCCCACGCGGTACACCGAGGGCTTTGTGCTCAAGGAGGACTCCGTTGACGCTTACGGGCGCTTTTCCGTAACGGCGGCGAACGCCCACGCTTATTCGACCGCGTATATCGAGGGTTACGGCTGGCTGGAGATCGACGGCACGCGCTATGCGGAGGTCAGCGACGGCACGGAGGAACTGACGGTAATAATGACGGTTATTGTCGTTGCGGCGGCTGTTCTGTTGATTTTGGGAATAATTTTCCGCAGACAGATATCTGAAACGGTTTTCGCGGTCGTTTACCGTTTCAGGAGCGAAAACGGAAAGATACGCGCGGTGTATCTCAGAACGCGCGGACTTGCGTGCAATATCGCCGAACGCGAGCCGCAGAGCACGACTGCCGAAGAGGTACGCGACATAATTTCCCGCACGCTTTCGCTGGATAAAGAGGCTGCCGAAATAACGGACGCGGCGAACGAGCTGTTCTACGGCGGCGGGAAACCTAACGCCGATACGAAGCGGCTTTATAACGACTATAAGACGATCCGCAAGGTGAAAAGGAGCAGACGGAGATGACACATATTATAAGCTATTTCCAGGCGCTGCTTTTTTCGGCGCTGTTTCTGGTGTTCATCAACGCCGAAATAGGCTGGGCGCTGATCTACGTTATCGGAACGGCGATAGTCGTCTCGGTGACTACGTTTCTGATCTCACGCAAGCGCTTTACCGTTGAGCTGCGCGAGCTTTCGGGCGTGTGCGAGTGCGGACGGAGCATCGAATTCGAGATAATTCTCAAAAAGAACGGTTTCTGCGCAATTCCGTTTGTCGAGCTTTGCGTTATCGCAAACGGAGCAGTCAACATACGCACCTCTCTGATGTTCCGCAAAAAGGTTTCGGTGAGCGGCAGCTTTAAAGCGGAGCACAGCGGGCTTAACAAGGTCACGCTAGATAAAGTCGTTATCCGCGATTTTCTCGGACTGCTGCAATTCAAAATACCCGCGGAGCAGACCACACAGGTCGCTGTGCTTCCGCGTCTGATCGAATACGACGGACCCGAGGTAAAGCCGAATATGCTGCCCTCCGAGGAGGAAGAAGCGGAGGAGGGCGTTACCGTAATGAGCGGCGGAATGCCCGGCTATGAGCACCGCGAGTACGTTCCGGGGGACTCGCCGCGCCGCGTGAATTACAAGCTGTCGGCGAAACGGCAGCGCCTTATGGTTCGCCTTGACGAGAGCAACGGCTACGCGACGACAAATCTCTACATTTCGGGAAACGGTATGCCGATCTGCTGCGATAAAGCGTTTGCTCTGGCGAACAGACTGATAATTCGCGGAGGAACGGTGAAAATAACTCATAAGGGCGAGGAGCGCACGGCGGCAACCCCCGAAACTCTCGACAGAATGAGGGAGTGGCTGGCTTTCCGCGAGTATGCCGAGACACCCGACGGCGTTTCCGAAACGCCGCCCCCCGATACGGCGGTGGTATTCTCGGGGAACGGAATAATAAATTAGCGATTAAAGGATGTTTGTGCAAAATTACTAAAAAATTACTGTTAAATATCAAAAATTCTCCAAATTAGATTATCACACTCAAAAAATCTTGCAAAATATTGAAAAGTAATATATAATAAGAGTAGAGCATAACGCCGAAAAAAATTCGGCGATCTGGAAAGGAGTAGTTATTTTATGGGAATCAGGCTTGACGACAAGTACTTAAAGGGATTTGTGAGAGATCACGAGCTGGCTGCGTACGCGCCTATGGTAAAGGCGGCTCATGAGACGCTGGCGGGCAGGCAAGGTCCCGGCAACGATTTTCTGGGCTGGATAGACTTGCCCGCGGACTACGACAAGGACGAGTTCGAACGTATCAAGAAAGCGGCGGCGAAGATAAAGAGCGACAGCGAGGTGCTGATCGTTATCGGCATCGGCGGCTCGTACCTCGGCGCGCGCGCGGCTATCGAGGCTCTGCGTTCGTCGCTGTACAATTCGCTTAAAAAGGACACGCCCGAGATCTACTTCGTCGGGTGCAGCCTTTCGCCGACCTATCTGAGCGAGGTCATTTCACTGGTTGATGGACGCGATTTCTCGGTGAACATCATCTCGAAGTCGGGAACGACGACCGAACCCGCATTGGCGTTCAGAGTGTTCAGAGACTTGCTTGTGGAGCGCTATGGCGAGGAGGGCGCTAAGGGAAGAATTTACGCGACGACCGACAAGGCGCGCGGAACGCTGAAAGAGCTGTCCGACAAAATGGGCTACGAGACATTTGTTATCCCCGACGATGTGGGCGGAAGATTTTCCGTGCTTACGGCGGTGGGCTTGCTGCCGATCGCGTGTGCGGGCTGCGATATCGACGCGCTGATGAAAGGCGCGGCGGCGGCTCGCGAGGAGTATATGGACTTCGACATCGAAAAGAACGCCTGCTACAAGTACGCGGCTCTGCGCAATATACTATACAAAAAGGGCAAGAGCGTTGAGATGCTTATCAGCTACGAGAACAGCTTCCAGATGATGGCGGAGTGGTTCAAACAGCTCTACGGCGAAAGCGAGGGCAAGGACAACAAGGGTCTGTACCCGTCCTCGGCGGTATTCTCGACCGATCTGCACTCGATGGGGCAGTTCGTTCAGGACGGCTCGCGCGTTATGTTCGAGACCGTTATCCAGTTCGCGAAGCCGCAGAAGGAGCTGTTCCTCAAGGACGAGCCGACCAACGTTGACGGGCTTAACTTCCTGTCCAATCAGAATATGTCGATCGTAAACCGCAAGGCGTTCGAGGGTACGGTCATCGCGCATACCGAGGGCGGCGTGCCGAATATCGTGCTCGAGGTTCCCGAGCTGAACGAGTTCGAGCTGGGCTTTATGATCTACTTCTTTGAGAAAGCCTGCGCTATAAGCGGCTATCTGCTCGGCGTAAATCCGTTTGACCAGCCCGGCGTCGAGAGCTACAAGAAGAATATGTTCGCGCTGCTCGGCAAGCCCGGCTACGAGGATCAGAAAGCGGCACTCGAGAAAAAGCTCGGCTTATAAATCAAGTAAAAACGCGCGGCGGGCAATCGGATCTGTCGATCGCCCGCCGTCAATTATAAAGACGGAGGTCACTATTATGGTTAAAATTATCACAGGTAAAAGAGGTTCGGGCAAGACGAAGGTGCTCATCGACGCTATCCACGCTGCCGAGAAGAAGTCCAACGGAAACGTTGTGGCTATTCAGAAGGGTTCTTCGCTGAACACGGACATCACCTACAAGGTACGCCTGGTAAATATCGAGGACTACGCGGTCGAGGGTATGGACGCGTTCTACGGCTTTATCGCGGGTATCCTCGCTTCCGACCACGACTGCACGGATATTTTCGTTGACGCTACGCTGAAGATCACCGGCAGAGATTACGACAAGCTCGGCGAGATGTTCGAGAAGCTGGAGAAGATCACGGCAAACACGGTCGTTACCCTTACGGTATCCGCCGACAATTCCGAGCTTCCCGAAAACGTCAAGAAGTTCATCGTGTGATCTCGTACGATCTCGCGGAAAAATTTTTAAAAATCGCTTGACAAATCCCCCGCCGTGTGGTATAATGGTAGATGTTCGATAGTAAATCAGTCGGCGGCGTTCGTTTTCACCGCTTACTGTAGACTTTAATTTGTCAACCGACAAGAGGGGGGTGTGCAATAATGGCAGTTCCGAAGAGGAAAGTATCTCGTGCAAGACGTGATAAAAGACGTTCTGCGGTGTGGAAGTTATCCGCTCCCGCTTTCTCACGCTGCAAAAATTGCGGTGAGCTGAAGCTTGCTCACAGAGTTTGCGGAAATTGCGGTTATTACAAGGATAAGGTCGTTATCGTCAAAGAAGCCGACTAAACGCTTCCGACGGGTTATTCGCGTAATACCAAACGTATGTTTACGAGGACAGGCTTGGCTGCAACGGTCAAGCCTGCTTTTTTCATATCGGTCAGTTAGGAGGGCGGAGATGTCCGATTTTGTTCATCTTAACGTGCATACGGCGTATAGTCTGCTGAACGGCGCTTGCAGTATCGGCGAGCTTGTTGAAAGAGCCAAGGCGCTCGGGCAGACCGCGCTCGCCATAACCGACAACTGCGCGCTGTACGGGGCGATCGACTTTTACGACGCGTGCTCGGCGGCTGGCATAAAGCCGATTATCGGCTGTGAGGTACGTATCGCCGAGGGAAACCGCCTTGCGCGTCAACGCGTTGATTATGAACCGTACAGGCTTACTCTGCTTTGCAGGAACAACGCGGGTTATAGAAACCTCTGCCGCCTTATCACGGAGCAGACGGCGAACGGCGCGGACGGCGGCTATGTCACCGACCGAGAGAGCCTTGAACGTTACGGCAAGGGGCTTATAGCGCTTTCGGGCGCGGAAAACGGCGAGACAGCCGCGCTGCTCTCCGCCGGGTGTAACGATGACGCTCTGAAAGCCGCCGAGTGGTACCGCGGGGTATTTGACGGCTTTTATCTTGAGCTTTCAAACCACGATACCGAACCCGAGGCGCGGCTCTGCGCACTGCTACGCGGGTTTTCGCGGCAAACGGGAATACCCGCCGTTCCCACAAATAATGTTCACTATGTCGAGAAAAACGGAAGCTACGTTCAGCGCGTATTGCGGTGCATCGGGCGGAACAAACGGCTTTCCGACCGTGATCCGCAAGCGCTGCCAACCGAGGAATACTACCTGAAAAGCCGTGACGAAATGCGCCGTTTCTTCACCGAAGAGGAGCTTGCGCGGACGGCGAAAATAGCTGAACAGTGCAATGTACAATTCGAGTTCGGGGTGACAAAGCTCCCCTTGTTCAAGAAAGACGGCGTCGCGGATAATACTCGGTATTTTATCAAATTGTGCAATAAGGGCGCGGAAAAACGCTACGGCACGGTAACTTCCGAGGTGCAGAACCGTTTGGACTATGAACTGGACGTAATCCGAAAAATGGGATTTGTGGATTATTTTCTCATCGTCTGGGATTTTGTGCGTTACGCAAAGTCGCGGAACATTCCCGTCGGACCGGGGAGAGGGAGCGGCGCGGGCAGCCTGTGCGCCTATTGCATGGGCATTACCGACATCGATCCGCTGCGCTTTAATCTGCTGTTTGAACGTTTTCTTAATCCCGAGCGCGTTTCTATGCCCGATTTCGATATCGACTTCTGCTACGAGCGCCGCGACGAGGTCATAGAGTACGTGAGACGGCGCTACGGCGCGGATCACGTTGCGCAGATAACCGCGTTCGATACGCTGAAAGCCAAGGCAGCGATACGCGACGCGGGCAGGGTCATGGGCATACCGCAGTCCTCGGTGAACGCTGCGGCAAAGGCGGTGACTTCACCGTTTTCGACGCTTGCCGAGGAGCTTGAGCACGGCGAGCTGAAATCGCTGTACGCTGCCGTTCCCGAGGTGAAGCAGCTTGTCGACGTGGCAAGGCGTATCGAGGGGCTGCCGCGTCACACAACCATTCATGCGGCAGGCGTTGTGATAACGCGCGATCCCGTCGCGGAATACGTTCCGCTGCAGGACGAGGAGGGCGGTCTCACCGCGCAGTACACCATGACGGCACTGGAGCGTCTCGGCTTGCTGAAAATGGACTTTCTGGGACTGCGCAACCTCACCGTCATTAAGAAAACCTGCGACCTTATCCGCAGAAATGAACCCGATTTTGATATCCGCAATATTGACGAGAACGACCCCGAGGTCTATCGTATGCTCGGCAACGGCGGCACGGTGGGTGTGTTTCAGTTCGAGTCGGCGGGAATGACCTCGGTGCTGTCGCGTCTTCAGCCGAAATCGATCGAAGACTTGACGGCGGCGCTGTCGCTTTACCGCCCCGGTCCGATGTCGTCGATACCGACATATATCGAGAACCGTCACAAAAATCCCGAGGAGATCGAATACAAGCACCCGTTATTAAAAAATATACTCTCGGTAACATACGGCTGTATGGTCTATCAGGAACAGGTAATGCAGATATGCCGCGTCGTGGGCGGGTATTCCTACGGCAGAGCGGACTTGGTTCGGCGCGCCATGTCCAAAAAGAAGCATTCCGTTATGGAAAAGGAGCGCAGCGCGTTCGTTTATGGAACGGAGAGCAACTGCGGCGCTATTGCCAACGGCGTTCCCGAGGACACGGCAAACGCGATATTTGATGAAATGGCGGGCTTTGCGTCGTATGCGTTCAACAAATCCCACGCTGCGGCATACGCGACCGTAGCTTATCGGACGGCTTATCTTCGGCGGCATTATTACAGAGAGTATATGACGGAGCTGATAGCCAGTGTTCAGGACTGGACGGACAAGGCGAATGAATACATCTCCGACCTCGCGAACAGCGGTACGAGGCTGCTCCCGCCTGACGTCAACAAGAGCTTTTCGGGGTTTGCCGTTGAGGGAGAGGCTGTGCGTTTCGGGCTTGGCATGGTGAAGAACGTCGGGCGCGGATTTATCAACGCTTTAGTCCGCGAACGCGAAAACGGCGAGTTCACCTCCGTAACGGATTTCGCGCTTAGAATGGCGGACAATGACAACGACCGCCGCTATATGGAAGCGCTGATATACTGCGGCGCGTTCGACTCTCTGGAACCCAACCGCCGCAGTCTGATACAGGGTATGGGCAGTCTTCTCGACTATGCCGCACGTGAACGCAGCCGCGTCGAAAGCGGTCAGATCGACCTGTTTGAGCTTGACGATACGCACGAGGAATTTGCGCTGCCGCAGGCGGACAATTTTCCGTTAATGCAGCGGCTGATGAAAGAAAAGGAGTTTCTGGGGCGGTACGTGTCGGGACACCCCGCGGACGAGTTTCTGGGGCGCGCTCCCGAAAATTGTATGTTCATTGCGGACGCGTTGGAATGCCGCAGCGGCACGGAGCTTTCGATAATCGCGCTCTGCCTTTCGGAAACGCTCCACACTGCGAAAAGCGGCGGACTGATGTCCTACGCGGCTTTCGAGGACAGCTCGGGCTGCGTAAAGGGCATAGTGTTCCCCAAGACGTTCGGCAAGCTGGAGCGCTTTACCGAGGGCAGAGTATACCTTGTGTGCGGCAAGATCTCCGTCAAGGACGACAAAACCGATTTCTTCATCGACTCCGCAAAGCCCGTCACGTCGCTGCCGCCTAAGGAGAGAATGATATTGTACGTCAATCTCCCGGACGAAAGCGACCCGAGACTCGCAGATGTGAAGCGCGAGCTTTCGGCATATAAGGGAACGTCGGCGGCAAGAATATGCTTTGCCGACACGCGCACGGCCAAACCCGCTGCGGGCATTCGCGGAGTGCGGCTTTGTATGCCGCTTGTGAACAAGCTGAAAAAGCTCTGCGGCGAGGAGAATGTCAAAGTGGGATTTTTGAACAGAAAATAACTTAAAAAAAACCGAAATTTGTTAAAAAGCACTTATTCTTTTTTGGTAACGTTACAAACTAAAAAAAACGCTTGACGAAATCGTTCGCTTGTAGTAAAATAGAATTTGGACTGATACCGGACATAACGTTCGGAGAAATATATACCGGCATTGCCGGAATTTGGTAAGGAGAGATAACTATGAAAAAGAGAATAGGCGTATTAACAAGCGGCGGCGACGCTCCCGGCATGAACGCGGCAGTTCGTGCCGTGACCAGAACGGCGCTCTACAAGGGCTTTGAGGTTATCGGTATCCAGCGCGGCTACAACGGCTTGCTCAACCGTGAGTTCGTTCAGCTCGACGTCCGCGCGGTATCCGATATTATCCAGCGCGGCGGCACAATGATCTACACGGCGCGCTGCCCCGAGTTCAAGGAGTGGGAGAATATTGAAAAGGCAAAGGTAATTTGCGAGGATAAGGGTATGTGCGGCATTGTCGTTATCGGCGGTGATGGCTCTTTCAGAGGCGCGGCGGATTTGTCTAAGGCGGGCATCCCTTGCGTCGGCATTCCCGGAACTATCGACAACGATATCCAGTGCACCGAGTACACAATCGGATACGATACCGCGCTTAATACCGTTGTTGACCTTGTTGACAAGCTGCGCGACACGAGCCACTCTCACGAGCGCTGCTCCGTTGTCGAGGTAATGGGCAGACACGCGGGTCACATCGCGCTGAACGCGGGTATCGCCTGCGGAGCGACCGCTGTCCTTGTGCCCGAAGTGGAATACGATCTCAACAAGGTAATCCAGCGTATCAAGGAAGTCCGCGCGGACGGCAAGAAGCACATCATTATCATTGTCGCGGAGGGAATTGGCGGCACCGAGCAGATTGCGGAGCAGATAGAGAAAGAGACCGGTATCGAGTCCAGAGCGACCATTCTCGGTCACGTTCAGCGCGGCGGCTCGCCTACCCTGCGTGACAGAGTGCTCGCGTCCGAAATGGGCTATTATGCCGTTGAGCTGCTCGAACAGGGCATAGGCAACCGCGTTGTCGGCCGCAAGGACGGCAAGGTCTACGACGTCGACATTCAGGAGGCGCTCGCTATGCAGAAGCCCTTTGACGAGCGTCTGTACAAGATTTTGAACGAGATCAACTTCTGATTTAATTTGACATAATTCGGGAGAATATTACACAGAGTAGAACGCCGCGCGTTAAGTGCCGACCGAACGGAGAGTTGTCGGGCGGACGAAAAGCGTTAGCTTGCGGTGCGGCGTTTGCATCTCGCTGTACATAAATTGAATAACAGCCATTTGATTATTCTTTTATATATAGCGGAAAAGTCGTATTTGGGAGGAAAATCGAATGGCTTTTTTTGCTAACTTTAAAAAATCCGCGCTGGAGCTGAAAAATCTGCGCTGTCTGTGCGTTACGGCGATTTTAATAGCACTCGATCTGGTGCTGAAAACGTTCCTTAACGTTCAGGTGACGGAGGACTTGAAGATCAGCTTTGCGTTTGTCGCGGTCGCTTCTATCGGAATGCTGTACGGTCCGACGGTCGCGGGTCTGGCGTGCGTAGTGACGGACGTGATCGGGTACCTTATCAAGCCCGTCGGCGGTTTCTCGCCGCTGTTTACGCTGGTGGAAGTCGCGGGCGGCGTTATCTACGGCTGTTTTTTGTATAACTTCAGCCCCGTAAAGCTCGACTTCTCCGACGGTAAGGCGTTTGGAAAGTCGCTGCTCGGAAATACCGTCGGAGTAGTGCGCATAGCCGCGGCAAAGGTTACGGTCGCTGTCATGTGCAATCTGCTTATGACGCCGCTGTTTATTACGATACAGAAGACCATGGAAGCGGGCTCGTACAGTGCGGAGGTGTTCTTGGTGGGCTTCTGGACGAGACTCACGAAACGCGTTCTGAAAAATCTGGTTGAAATACCGCTGCATGTGGCGATACTGCTTGTGGCGCTGTTCCCGATAATGGCGGCGTACAATTCCGTGTTCGGACGACGGAGGAAGACCGTCTTATAAAACATACTGCATCTGCTTTTGAGAGGGGAATTATGACAAAACTGGGATTTATCGGCGTCGGGAATATGGGCGGCGCTATCATCAAAGGAATTAACGGAAAGCTCGGGAACACGGCTGTTTTCGCTTACGATCAGGATCCCGAAAAAATCAAGGATCTGCGTTTCGTCGGAGCAACAGCGGCTTCAAGCGCGTTTGAATTGGCGAAGAAATGCGACTACATTCTGCTTGCGGTGAAGCCGCAGCAGCTCGACGGCGTACTCGCCGAGGTCAAAAGCGCGGGCAACGAGGGTTTGGTGATCATTTCCATTTGCGCGGGAATTTCTGCCGAATACATACGCGAGCGCACTTTTGCAAACGCTAAGGTCGTGTTGGTTATGCCGAACACTCCGATGATGCTCGGTTTCGGCGCGTCGGCAATGAGCTGTGACGAAAAGGTGAGCGACGCGGAATTCGCGTTCGCGCGCAAGATAATCGGCTCGTGCGGCATAACTGAGGTCATTCCCGCGGATAAGATGAAAGAGGTAATTGCGATAAACGGCAGCTCCCCTGCGTTCATTTACGTTTACGCCAAGGGCTTTGTGCAATATGCACAAAGCGTCGGCATCGACCCCGATACGGCGCTGAGGTTGTTTGCACAGTCGCTTATCGGTTCGGCGAAAATGATGACGGAAAGCGGAATGACAGTGGACGAGCTGATAAAACAGGTGTCCTCGCCGGGCGGCACCACGCTTGCGGGGCTGGAGGTTCTCGAGCGTTCCGGAATAGTCCACACAGCTATCAACGCTTGCGAGGCGTGCACCAAGCGCGCCTACGAGCTTGGCGGGAAATAATTTTCGGCAAAAAGCGCCGCAATGCGGCGTATGATTAGAGACAGGAGTTAATATGGTAGTAATAGAAATGGAGAACGGCAAGGAGATCAAGCTGGAGCTTTATCCTGAGAAAGCGCCGACTACGGTGGAGAATTTCCTGAAACTGGCAAAAGAGGGGTTTTATGACGGACTGATCTTTCACCGTGTGATAGAGGGATTTATGATACAGGGCGGCGACCCTACCGGTACGGGAACGGGCGGTGCTAAAGATAAGATCAAGGGCGAGTTTTTAGCGAACGGCGTGGCGAACGATCTGAAACACGAGCGCGGCGTTATCTCAATGGCGCGCAGCAGAGCCAACGATTCGGCTTCTAGTCAGTTTTTTATTGTGCATCGTGACGCGCCGCATCTCGACGGCAGCTATGCGGCTTTCGGGCGCGTGGTGGACGGCATGGACACGGTGGACGAGATAGCAGCTGTGGAGACGGATTTCGGCGACCGTCCCCTTAAAGAAGTACGCATGAAACGCGTTTATATTGTGGAATAATTCGGAAACCGACGTTTTAAAAATGCGTCGGTTCGATTTTTTGTATAATTTGCATAAAATTTATTGAAAAAATTTGTTATAAAAAGGAGCAAATTCTTGTAATTACTCGGATTTGTATATTGTTGCTATTGACAAATTTTATTTTTTATAGTATTATTAAATAATAGGGGAATCATCACTTAAAACAAAAGAGGTTAAAAAATGCGTTTTGGCAGCGTTGAATTTTTCAAGGTGCTGATAAAGACAGTACTTGCTATATTATTTTTCGTTCCGCTGGCGGCTGCCGTAGTATTCGGTGTGCTCTTTTTTAAGAACGGCGCGGAGCTGTCCGAAATGTCGTCAAAGGTGGAGCAATTCGAGGACGAAAATAACAGGCTCTCGGTGGCGGTCGGAATGCTCGCGACAGAAAGGGCGGGCACTGCGGAGGGATTGGCGGAAATATTGAAAAGAAGCGGCTTGACCTATGAGGAGTTTATCGCGCATATCAACAGCCAAGACGGCATTGACGCGAAAAAGCTGTACGAACTGCTTTCGGAAACAGGCATTTCGGATAAGGAGATAATTTCGATAGCGGCGGCAAAAAAGACTGTCAGCGGCGAGGGCTTTTACGAGATAATGTCCAAAAACGGCATATCCGACAAGGACTTGATAACCGTCATAGCTAAAAAGAACGGCGGCACTATCGAAGAGTATTATGAGATATTGAAAGAATGCGGGCTTAGCGACGCGGATATCGTGGCGTTCATCAACAAAAAGAATCCGCCCGCGTCCGGTTCAAGCACATCGGGAGGAAACTCCTCAGAAAGTACGGGTTCGTCGTCGAGCAGTACAAGCTCGGACGAGCCGAACGGTTCAAGTAGTTCCGGCAATTCGTCAACAGCCGAACCGCAAAGTCCGTATGCCGCGATGTACGAGGAGATGTACGTTCCTCAGCCGTTAGAATATGTCCGTGAAGAGAATACAGTCTATCTGACATTTGACGACGGTCCTTCTCGGAATACCTACTCGATTTTGAAATACCTGAAGGATTTCGACGTCAAGGCGACATTCTTTGTTGTGCCGGACCGCTCGGAGGAATGCGCAGCGGCGCTCAGGGCGATAGCCAACGCCGGACACGCAATCGGCATACACAGCGCGAGCCACGAGTATAACAAGATATACGCGTCCGTTGAGGCGTTCCTGGACGATTTTTACGAGGCTTGGGATATAGTCCGCGAGGCAACGGGGAAAGCTGTTCCGATATTCCGTTTCCCCGGCGGCAGCCTTAACGATTACAACACGGGAACCCGTGACGCTATAATCGCGGAAATGACGCGGCGCGGCTTCCGCTTCTTCGACTGGAACGTCGACAGCGGCGATGTGAACGGCGCAAGCTGGACGCAGATGTACAATTCAATACCGAAAGACATTAAAGGTAACGTCCGTTCGTTCGTGCTTATGCACGATTCCTCAAATACGCCGAACACGGTGCTGGTGTTGGAGGACGTGCTTAAGGTGCTTAAGGGCGAGGGATATAAATTCGATAAGATAAACGACGACACGAAACCCGTGCAGTTTGTCGGACCGTTTTCATAAATAATTGAAAGGATCACGTTATGGGAATTAAGGATAATTTTTCGCAGGCAGTAAAAGAACTGTGGAAGAAGGACGGACAGGAGCAGACTCCCGAAAAAAAGGACGGTCAGCCCACCGAGCTTGACAGTTATCTCAGACAGGGCACGGAGCGAACCTCCGCTTCCGAACAGTCCGCCGACTTACGGGACGAGAACGTTCCGTTGGAAACGCCGTACTATCGCAGTCCGACAGAGGGTGAGGACGCACAGGACGTTAACAACACACAAAATAATCTGAATGATCAAACTTATCAGACTGCGAGATCTCAACAAAATATTCCTTTGCAAAACACCATTCCGGACGAAGATCCGGGCGTTAATCTGAATGTGCAGAATATCCGCCGGAATTTCGGGCAGAACGGGCAGACGTCTTATGACGCGGACAATGTGCAGACTGACCGGGCAGCGCAAAACCAGCAGCCGCAGAGCGCTCCTCAAAATCAGAATATGCAGACGGGTGTTCCCAATCAAGACGGTTACGCCAATCAAAGCGGATATGCTCCCGATCAGGGCGGTTATGCTAATCAAGGCGGATACGCTCCTAATCAGGGCGGTTACGGCGGAGGCGGGTATGTTCCTCCGACGGCTGGCGGCGGCGTCTCGCCGCAGGCGGCGAACGAGACCGATGAAACGACGATCATCTCCAAAAATACCATCATTGACGGCAATATACGCTCACTTGCAAATATGCAGATCGACGGTGACATAAAGGGCAACGTTGAGACTACGCGCAATATTGACATGAGCGGCAAGATCGTAGGCGACATTACCTGCAATAACGCGGGTATGAACTCTGCGGCAATGCAAGGAAATATTTCGCTTAAGGGCAGAATGAGAATGGATCGCGACACAATACTTATCGGCGACCTTTCCTCGCAGTACGCCGACATCAACGGCAGAATAAGGGGCAAGCTGGACATAGTGGGCAAGGCGGAGCTGAAACGTGACGCGATTGTATTCGGCGACATCAACGCTTCGACTATCGCAGTCACGGACGGCGCGATAATTCAAGGATATGTAAACACCACGTTCCTGTCCAAGGAGGACAGCAGAAACGTATTCCCCGAGGCAATTTCTCTCGATACCAAGGATGGCAGGGGAACTCCCAACACCGCTCCGAAGGCATGATCAACAGACACAAAAAATTATTTGAAAGGCAGATACAATGAGCGATAATAACAATAAGAGCATTGCGCCGCTTGTTGCAACCGTCGTCGTATTGATTGCGGCGATCGCGGCGGTAGTAATACTGGTGGTTATGAACAACAATAAGCCCGTTCCCGCACCCGACAGCGGTACGGTTTCGGATCAAAATCACGTGAGCTCCGATGCGTCGGTTCAGTTCCGACCCACGCAGGAGCTTATCGACGAGTGCAACAATAACGCGCACGACCTGGTGGCGAACAATTACGATATAGTGCGTATGTTCCTGATTGAACCGCTTCCTCACGAGAACGAACCCTACGGCAACAAGCCCGAGGACGGCTATTATACTGCAAGCTCGAGCAAGTATCCGAATTACGCGGATCTGGAAAAGTTTGTAAAGTCTGTCTTTACGGCGGACGAGGCAGCGAGAATACTCACCAACATTGACGGAAACGGTCTCACGGTTTACAACGAGCGTGAGGGCTACGGAGGCGCGTTGGGCGTTATCGCGGACTTTAAGCCCGTGTCGGGAGCTGCCGTTCCGGAAAGCAGCCGCATCGTGTTCGTACCCGTAAGCGAGACGGAGTGCAAGCTCTCGGTTTACCCGGGTGCCGACGGGAACACCGATCTTTCAGGCGTATCGGCGGATAAGATCCTCGAAACCACAATGGTCAAGGACGCGGACGGCTGGAAGCTTACAAAGCTCGTATACTGATGAAAAAAAACGAGAACCCTTTTTCGGTCTATGCCAAGGTGAGCCAGCTTGCGTTTGTGATAATTGCGCCGCTGCTGCTTTTCCTCGGCGGCGGCAGCTGGGCGGTCGCACATTTCGGTCTGCCCGATTGGGTAATGGGTATCTGCGTGGCGCTGGCGCTTATCTTTATGATAGGCGGCGCGGTCTCATACGTTTATCAGCTGATAAAGACCTACGAAAAGCCGGATCAGCCGGCGCCGAAGGCTTTTACAAGTTCGCTTCGGGATAACGATTATTACGATGAGTATAAGGACTTGCGGAAATAAAATTATGACTGGACGAAATCAGCCCGTATATGAAGAAATGCGCTCATTGGCGCCGTATTTTCTGACGATCGGCGGAATATATATGGCTATTATGGCAGTGCTTTTCTTCGCGTTGGAGTACGATTACACGCTCCTTATCGGGGGCTTATACGGCATCATAATAGCCGTTTTGAATTTTTTCTTGCTCGGCAAGACCGCGCAGACTGCGCTTAGGAAAAGCGCCAAGTCCGCGCAGACATATATGAACCTTATGTACTGCTTGCGGTATCTGGGGTTGTTTTTACTGCTCACACTCGGCGCGCTTGCGCCGTTTATAAGCCTTATCGCTGCGGTGATACCACTGTTTTTCCCGAGAATCGCCATAACGGTAAGAGCACTAAAAGCAAAGGAGGAATGATATATGCCGACTGCATTGATGCTTGCATCGGAGGGCGGCATCACCGTTAACGGACCTCTGGTAGTCGCGGATAATCTTTTCGGTATCCCGGGTTTCAAGCTGACAGAAAGTATTATCGTCCAATGGGTAGTCATTGCGATATTGTTTGTTGTCGTGCTTGTAATTACGCGAAGCCTTAAAGTGATCCCCGAGACCAAGAAGCAGATGGCGGCGGAATGGATAGTGAGCTTTTTCGTCGACACGGTCGATACCACTATGGGCAAAAAGTACAATAAGTACCGCTGCTACATAATGGCGCTGTTCTGTTTCATTATGATTCAGAACCTTATGGGACTGCTGGGACTGCGAAATCCTACCGCCGACGTTTCGGTCACGGGTACGCTCGCGGTGATCACGTTCTGTATGGTGCAGTACAACAAGGGCAAGACCGGAAAGTTCAAGGGCTTTATGAAGAGCTTTATCGAACCGCTGCCGTTTATGCTTCCGTTTAACATAATCGGTGAGTTCGCGAACCCGCTGGCTCTGGCGCTGCGTCTGTTCGGCAACATGATCGCGGGCACGGTCATTAACGCGCTGATCTATTTCGCGCTCGGCAAGCTGGCGATCCTTATACCGGCGATCGCGTCCTTGTACTTCGACATATTCTCAGCCGTAATGCAGGCATACATTTTCATTATGCTGAGTATGTCGTACATCTCTTCAGCGGACTGTGAGGGATAACAGCCGTACGGGACAGGTTCCCGTGAAAAAAGGTCATATATCCCGCGTGGGATATTGAGCGACACTTACGCTCACAATATTACATTTTTATTTTACGGAGGAAACTAAAGATGGATGGAATGACACCGGAAACTATGAAGATTTTGGCGAACGCTATCGTTCTCGGAGCTTCGGCGCTCGGCGCGGGCACCGCGATGATCGCGGGTCTCGGCCCCGGTATAGGCGAGGGTTTCTGCGGCGGCAAGGCAGTTGAGGCTATCGGCAGACAGCCCGAGGCGTCCGGCGCTATCACAAGAACTATGATCATAGGCGACGCGCTTGCCGAGACCACAGGTCTGTACGCGCTGGTTATCGCTCTGCTTCTCATGTATGCTAACCCGCTGCTCGGTAAGCTTATGTAACAGCCGATACGACGAGTTTAGTTTGAGAGGAGAGGAGCGAATATGCTGAATATACTCGGCGTAATGGCGGAGTCGTCAACGGAATCGGTCGAAGCTGCGGCAGGTAATACGTTCTTGGATCTCGTTTCCATTGACCCCGGCACAATAGTGTTTACGCTGATAAATACGCTCATAATTTTCCTGATCTTCAGAATTTTCCTGTACAAACCGGTATGCAATATCCTTGAAAAACGCAGGGAGATGGCTGCCGCCGAGATCGCCGACGCGCAAAAGGCGAAAGAGGCTGCCGAAAAGGCGGAGCAGGAATACACCGCGCGTCTTGCCGACGCCAAGAACGAGGCTGCCGAGATTGTAAAACAGGCGACCTTGAGGGCGCAGAAGCGCGAGGAGGAGATCGTTACCGAGGCCAATCAAAAGGCTGCGGAGATCCGCGCAAAGGCGGAGGAGAACATAGAGCGTGACAAACAGCGCGCCAAAAACGAGATCAAGGATGAGATATCCGAGATCGTTGTTATGGCGGCAAGCAAGGTCGTTGAGAAAGAAATTTCCGCAAAGGACAACGAGGATATCATTTCCAAATTCCTGAGCGAGGTCGGCGCGGCAGAATGACCGCCTGCCCCATAAACGTAGGAGGAAATTTTTATGAACGACAAGGCTGAAAAGGTATACGGCGAGGCGTTCTTTGAGCTGTGCGAGGAGCAGAACGAAAGCGGACTGAAGGGCATTCTGGGCGAGCTGGAAGAGCTTGCGGGAGTGTTTGAGGGCGCGCCCGAGTTTGTAAAGCTGATGGGTACGCCGACGATATCCGCTGAGGAAAAGCTCTCGCTGTGCAAGGACATAATCAAGACGGGCGGCGTTTCCGAGCTTGTCGGAAATTTGCTGTGCGTTCTGGCGGAAAGAGGACGTATAAACTGCTTTTCGGGGATTGTAAAGGTCTTTAAGGAGCGTTACAACGAAAAGTTCAAGCTGGCGGAGATAACCGTCACGACCTCCGCACCGCTGTCCGACAAGGTCAAGGAGCAGATCGCGGAAAAAATGTCGAAGATAATCGGAAAGACCGTTACGATCAACGAAAAGGTTGAGCAGGGCATTATCGGCGGCATAATTATAGACTACGGCAGCAAGCGCTATGACGGAAGCGTCAGAGCAAGGCTTGGCGCACTCAGGGACGAGCTCGGCTCGGTGATCGCCTGAGTTTGAACGCCTGCAAAATTCGCTAAGAAAGGGATGTATGTAATGGATTTACGCCCCGATGAAATAACGGGTCTGATAAAGGACCGCATTAAGAACTACAACGCAAAGATCCAGCTCGGCGACGTCGGCACGGTTGTTACCGTCGGCGACGGTATCGTCCGTATCCACGGCTTGGAAAAGTGTATGCTTAACGAGCTGCTGGAGTTTGAGAACGGCGTGCGCTGCATGGCGCTCAACCTCGAGCAGGATTTCGTTGGTGCGGTTATGTTGGGCTCGGACGCGGGCATTAAAGAGGGCGACAGCGTAAAGCGCACGGGCAGCATCGTGTCCGTTCCCGTCGGAGAAGAGCTTCTCGGACGCGTTGTAAACTCCCTCGGACAGCCGCTTGACGGCAAGGGCAATATCCTCTCCAAGGAGACCCGCCCGATTGAGAAGATCGCCTCGGGTATTATCACGAGAGAGCCTGTAAACGTTCCGCTGCAAACCGGTATCAAGGCTATCGACTCTATGATCCCGATAGGCAGAGGTCAGCGTGAGCTTATTATCGGCGACAGACAGACGGGTAAGACCGCTATCGCCATTGATACTATCATTAACCAAAAGGGCAAGGATGTTATCTGCATTTACGTCGCTATCGGTCAGAAGAACTCCACCGTTGCGAACGTAGTTGAAACGCTCACCAAGAACGGCGCTATGGACTACTCGATAGTAGTATCCTCTACCGCCTCGGAGCTTGCGCCCTTGCAGTATATTGCGCCCTATTCGGGCTGCACAATGGGCGAGTACTTTATGGAAAAGGGCAAGGACGTGCTCATAGTTTACGATGATCTGTCAAAGCACGCGGTTGCTTACCGTGCGCTGTCCTTGCTGCTTAAGCGCCCGCCGGGACGTGAGGCGTACCCGGGCGATGTATTCTATCTGCATTCGAGACTGCTCGAGCGTGCCGCGCGTCTTAACAAGGACTACGGCGGAGGCTCGCTTACCGCGCTGCCGATTATCGAAACACAGGCGGGCGACGTTTCGGCGTATATCCCGACCAACGTTATCTCGATCACCGACGGTCAGATATTCCTTGAAACGGAGCTGTTCAACTCGGGCGTTCGTCCCGCGGTAAACCCCGGTATCTCGGTATCCCGTGTCGGCGGTAACGCGCAGATCAAGGCAATGAAGAAGGTTTCGGGTACTTTGAAGCTCGACTACTCGCAGTACCGTGAGCTGCAGTCGTTCTCGCAGTTCGGCTCCGATTTGGATAAGGACACCAAGGACAGACTTGCAAAGGGTGAGCGTATCGTTGAGGTGCTCAAGCAAGATCAGAATTCTCCGCTTGAGGTCGAGGAACAGGTCGTTATCATTTACGCGGTAATCAACAATTATCTCGCGACCATTCCCGTTGAGAAGATCAAGCAGTACCAGAAGGATCTTATCGAGGAGCTGAAGACGAACAATCCGAGTATCCTCGAGGGCATCAGAAACGACAAGGTGATCTCCCCCGAGAACGAGGAGTCGCTCAAGGCGGCTCTCGAGAGCTTCGCGGCTACCTATACGGGCTGATTTCCGTAAGGTTTTCCGAAAGGAGTTTAATTATGAAACAGGCTTCCTTTGTATTGAGCATAGTAGCTACGACTATCGCCGTTTTTGCAGCGGTGGCGGTGGCTTGGCTGTACATTGAAAAGAAAGTTAAATATATCACCACAGACGACAACATCTGATGACGTGAAATACTTTTTGGGGGTGATATTATAGCCAGTGGTAATATGAAAGCCATAAAGCGCCGTATCCGTTCCGTCGGCTCGACCCGACAGATAACCAAGGCTATGGAGCTTGTGGCGTCGAGTAAGCTTCGCAAGGCGAAAAGCCGCGCGGAGCAGGCGCGTCCCTATTTTAACGAGCTTTATAAGACTATGTGCGAGATAGCGTCGGCGAACACCGATTTCTCCACCATCTATACGATAAAGCGCGAGGTAAAGCATAGGCTGTTTATCGTTGTCGCGGGCGACAGAGGACTTGCGGGAGGGTACAATTCCAACGTTCTCAAAATGGCTGCGGCGGCGCATAAGGACGACGTGGAAAAGCCGAAAATAATTGCGATCGGAAAAAAGGCGGGCGAGTATTTCGCAAAGCGCGACTATGACGTTGTGGCGTCTTACGCGAATATCGCGGAGGATATCAAGCCCAACACCGCACAGGATATCGCGGATATCGCGATAAATATGTTTGCGAACGGCGAGGTCGACGAGGTTTATGTGTTCTACACGATGTTCGTTTCGTCGATGTCACAGCAGCCCGAAAGTATGCGTGTGCTCCCCATGGATACCGTGCAGCTTGAGGACTACGGCACAATGGAGTACGACCCCTCGCCCGAGGCGGTTTTCAACCGTATTGTGCCGCGTTTCACTGCGAGCCTTATCCAATGCGCGGTAGTCGAGTCGTATGCCTCCGAGCAGGGCGCGCGCCGCACAGCAATGGAGAACGCGACCGACAACGCCGACGCGATGACGGAAAATCTGTCGCTGCTGTACAACAGAGCGCGTCAGGCAAGCATTACAACGGAAATTATCGACATTGTTTCGGGCGCTTCGGCTCAGGAATAACGCCGGTATGACAAACGGTTATTTAGCAATTCCTATTAAGAAAGGAAAAGTTATAAAATGACAAATCAGAACAAAGGCACGATAGTCCAGGTTATCGGCGCGGTTTTGGATATCCGGTTCGCGCCCGAAAATCTGCCCGATCTGCTTAATGCTATCGAGATCGACAACAACGGTACAAAGCTCGTTGTCGAGGTAGCGCAGCATATCGGCGACGATCTTGTCCGCTGCATCGCAATGGGCAGTACGGACGGACTTGTCCGCGGTATGGAGGCAGTCGACACGGGAGCGTCGATCAAGGTTCCCGTCGGCGAGCAGACGCTTGGACGTATCTTCAACCTCCTGGGCGAAGCGGTCGACAATAAGCCGCAGCCCGAAACGGAGGAAAAGTGGGAAATTCACCGTCCCGCTCCCACGTTCGAGGAGCAGGACGCTTCAAACGAAGTCCTTGAGACGGGAATCAAGGTCGTAGACCTTATCTGTCCCTACCTTAAGGGCGGTAAGATCGGTCTTTTTGGCGGAGCGGGTGTTGGCAAGACGGTACTTATTCAGGAGCTTATCAACAACGTCGCAAAGCAGCACGGCGGTATTTCTGTATTTACGGGCGTTGGTGAACGTACCCGTGAGGGTAACGACCTCTACCGCGAAATGTCGGAGTCGGGCGTTATCAACAAGACGGCTCTCGTATACGGACAGATGAACGAGCCGCCCGGAGCGAGAATGAGAGTTGCGCTGTCGGGTCTGACCATGGCGGAGTATTTCCGCGATAAAATGGGACAGGACGTACTGTTGTTTATCGACAATATCTTCCGTTTCACGCAGGCAGGCTCGGAGGTTTCCGCGCTGCTCGGACGTATGCCGTCCGCCGTTGGTTATCAGCCGACGCTGGCAACGGAAATGGGCGCTCTTCAGGAGCGTATCACGTCCACGAAGAAAGGCTCTATCACGTCCGTTCAGGCGGTATACGTACCTGCCGACGACTTGACCGACCCCGCGCCCGCGACGACGTTCGCGCACTTGGACGCTACGACGGTATTGTCGCGTGACATCGCGTCAATGGGTATCTATCCTGCGGTCGACCCGTTGGAGTCCACCTCGAGAATACTCGCGCCCGACATTGTCGGACAGGAGCACTACGAGGTAGCGCGCGCGGTTCAGGCGATCTTGCAGCGTTATAACGAGCTTCAGGACATTATCGCGATCCTCGGTATGGACGAGTTGTCCGACGAGGATAAGCTGACGGTTTCCCGCGCGAGAAAAATTCAGCGTTTCCTGTCGCAGCCGTTCTCCGTTGCGGAGCAGTTTACGGGCTTCGAGGGCAAATACGTTCCTCTTAAAGAGACTATCCGCGGCTTTAAGGAGATCATCGAGGGCAAGCACGACGACCTGCCCGAGTCGGCATTCCTCTTTGTCGGCACGATCGACGAGGCTGTCGAAAAGGCTAAAAAGGGCGGCTGATAAAGCGCCTGTTGAAAGGATATTCAGATGACACCGTTCAGATTACAAATTATCACGCCGGAAAAGACCGTTTTTGACGGCGAGACCGAGCAAGTCATTGTCCGTACAACAGTCGGCGACGTCGGCATTTTGAAAGGGCATGAGCCGTACTGCGCAGCGCTCGGGATCGGTCAGATGCGGATCATGAAGGACGGCGAGTTCCGTCGGGCGGCAACGTCGGGCGGCATTATAAAGGTGTCAAAGGAAATGACGACGATACTTGTGCAGACCTGCGAATGGTCGGACGAGATCGACGTGGAGCGCGCGAATGCCGCAAAGGCGGCAGCGGAGGAGCGAATAAAGGCGGCGAAGAGCGACAAGGATCTGCTGCTTGCCGACGCGAAGCTCAAGCGTGCTCTCAACCGAATTGATACCTCGAATTTTAAGTAAACCAAAAATTGCGGCAGCGTTTGTTGCCGCAATTTTTATGACATAAGGCAAAAGCGGAGAACGTGTGCTCTCCGCTTTGTGTTAATTCTGCCACATTATCTGCTCCGTGTCGATAGGCGTATAGCATATCAGTCTGCCGGAGTTTAAATTCTCGCGGTGCATATCTACAGCGATTATCCGATGATTGTCGTAGGTGGTGTAGTAATATATTCCCTTGTCGCAATTGCAGCAGCACGTGTAGCGCGTCACCTGATACTTGCCGTCGGCAAGCTCACAGCAGCCGCGTTGGTTCTCAACGGAGCCGAGTATGTGAAAAAACTGCGAAACGCACTCGTTCTCCGAATCGCCGCACTTGGAATTGCATTTGATAAACGCCGCGCGTACAAATCTCGACTCCGACGATAGGTCGCCCGGAAGTCCTATCGCGCCCATTCCGCGGCTGTACGGTTTTAGCGGCAGACTTCCGCAGAAGTTATTTGTCGGCTCTTTGCAGGAGAGCCCCATATAATTGTTCAATTGGAGCAACTGCTGTGGAAATTCGGGATTGTTTGTGAGAACGCCCGCGGGATCATCGTAAACGTGCATACCGCTTGCCGTTGATTCAACAACTATCGAGCCGCTTTTATCCGAAATAATCCAATGCAGCTCCGCGACGGGATATTTGTCGGAAAACGCGCTGTTGACGAGGTTGATCTCTTTAAGCAGCTCACGCGCCTCATCAAGATTACGGCACTGTCCGACCACGAACGGTATAAACTCGTGAGGCGGCAAATTGTACGCACCGTCGACAGGCTCGCCATAACACGCGTTCCCGACGAAATTAAGCCCAGCCATTCCGAGTCCCTTTTCGTTTACGCAGTCATAGTACAATGGGTAGTTGGCTGCCACATGCGCCATTCCGATCATTGCGTAATGCTCCGGGCTGCTGCCCGCGCCGCCGAAGTCAAAGTAATAGCAGCGCGGCGTTATCACAATTTTGTCTCCGTATGAAAAATCGTAATCAAGCGTTCGCCCGAAATAATAGTCCTTTTTCGCAAAGCCGACAGCCGTACACATGGTCAATCCTCCTGAATAAAAAGTATTCTGCCTTATATTCTGCTGTCACAAGCGGGAAAATATTCGGGTGATTTTAAAAAAGGCAGATGCCTTTGAAAATATTCGTACTCCGTTCCATATCGAGTATGCGGCATCAGGATTGAGCGCGGCAGGGTATTCCGCGGGTCGGCGGCTGTCCGCCTGAAACCGGCTTGAATACACTCCCGTGTGGTATCCTCCCGACGGCATGGCAGCCGGGATATTGCACGGCATATCATTCGCAAGTGCGTATAATTGCCATGCGCGGAACGGAGCTTACTGAGAGAAAATGAATTAACAGTTCATTTTTTACCAATGTCTGCTTCTGAGGCAGTTGGGAATCGAACCCAATACATGATGAGACGGTCCTCATCTGTATTCCTTGGTGACCTCGGAAGTCCGAGACCTGTTGGTACAATCGGCAATGCGCTCACCTATCGGCACGCAGCCTGCGGCTCCTCGCTCTTATAGTTCGGAAAACAGCCTTGTACTCGTTTATTATACTACTTTTTGGACTTTTAGTCAAGTGCTAATTTTTTTTAAAAAGTACTTGATTTTTTTGTGGACTTGTGATATAATGGATAAGTAATGGGAAAGTACGATGCTACTGCGGTTTCGTTGAGCGGAAATTTTGGTCAAAAATTAGTTTGATCACATCTTTGACCGCCTATATCAAAATCGGGAGAAAATCTTATAAATTCGAGATGTGGCTCGGCTTGGTAGAGCGCTGCGTTCGGGAGCATAGAACCGTCGGAGCGCATTGCAGAGCCGTTTGCGGCATATTGCCTTTGACACTACATCGTCACGGCGGTTTTGTCGGACAGAAATCTCGGTCAAAAAATTGTTTGACCACATCTTTGACCACTTACACCAAAATCGGGTGAAAAAATTTTTAAATCGAGGCGTGGCTCAGCTTGGTAGAGCGCTGCGTTCGGGAGCATAGAACCGTCGGAGCGCATTGCAGAGCCGTTTGCGGCATATTGCCTTTGACACTACATCGTCACGGCGGTTTTGTCGGACAGAAATCTCGGTCAAAAAATTGTTTGACCACATCTTTGACCAATTACACCAAAATCGGGGGAAAATTTCAAAAATCGAGACGTGGCTCAGTTTGGTAGAGCGCTGCGTTCGGGACGCAGAGGTCGCGTGTTCAAATCACGTCGTCTCGACCATAAACCGCATTACAAAGCCTTTTGTTGGCTGTGTAATGCGGTTTTAATTTTTAGGGTAGTAATGTTTCGTTACGTCCTTAACTACCGTTTCGGTATTCGAGGGGTATGTGATAGCTTAAAAGGGCACCCTGTTTTGGGGCAGGTGTTTGGTTCTGTCGTATTCTTTGTCTTATGCGGCTCAATTTTTGAAATTATGGAAGGGGGTATGCACCTGTTCTCCATCTATCTCTGAAATAATACCCTTTTGCAGTATGAATTTCGCTACAGAAAGGAACAAATGAACAACAGTTTAGGGGATTTACAAGAACAGTCCTGCATTTGAGAATATCAAGCTCTGATTTGGATGCAAAAGCATATTTATGTACTGATGTATTGCAATCTGTCTTCTTGATTTTTGCAATAATCCTTACAGTTAATATTGGTAATTATACAAACGGACAACTATTCTCTATCATCACTTGTTTTATGATGTTAAACGAACATGTTTGTGAAATAAATGAAGTCAGGGTTAAAGTATACGATTTAATAGATAGTGTGACCCGCTTAGAAAGGAACGAGGAATGAACTATAGAGACGAATTTGAAAAGATAATCGAGAACATTAAAATAGCCCCCAATGCACCTAAAGAGGAAATTGACCGCCAATTTCTTCCGTTGATACAGTTTATAGGAAAGAATGTTCCAGAGCAGCTTTATAAATTCAGAGGGTGTGCAGAGTACAGCATAGATGCCTTTGAACAAGACGAACTTTGGCTTTCCAAAGCTGCCTTGTTTAACGATCTCCACGATAGCCTTTTGTTTTTTGATAAGAGCGCTATACTCGATTCCATAGAAAAAATGTTTTCCTCTGGCGCAGTTCCTTCTGTAATCGAAAAAATAAAACAAGTACAGTTTTCTAATGCTGACTTGCAGAACTGGGTAACGGAAATGTTTTCTTCATTAGACACCAAACAGCTCACGGATATTGTTTGGCAATCGGTTCCTGGTTTTAGCCAATGGCTGGATCAATGCTTTACTTTTGCCAAAGATGGAATACGGGAACGCACAAAAATGGTGTGTTTATCAGAAAGCATCAAATCTCCACTGATGTGGGCGCATTATGCAGACAATCACAAAGGATTTGCTATAGGATATGACTTTAGAAATAACGAAATAACACAATGTTCCAATTGTCCGAATCGTTCATGTACTGATATTAAACTTGGGATGATATATCCTGTTGTATATTCGGACAAACGTTTTGATGCAACAAGATATGGGCAATGGATTGTGCAGCAGCAAATAAAGCGCATAATAGGATTCCCTACGGAAGAACTTTATGATGATGGTTTTTTGTTTACTAAAGCTGCTTTATATAAATCGAATGATTGGTCTTATGAAAACGAATGGAGAATAACATGTTCCACTCCCAATTCAGCTGTAGAACAAAAAGATCGTTACCCCATCAAGAAAAAACCCATAGCAATTTATTTTGGTAGCCAGATTCCTGAGTTTTACCGGAAAATGCTAATGCATATCGCAGATGAAAAAGGTATTCCAAGGTATCAAATGTATGTTAAAAATTATTCATCTAAGTATGAATTAGATTATATGCCAATTTAAAAAATAAAGCATAGCCTTAATAATCAGTAAGAGAACCGCGATAGGCTTTCTACCACAAATAAATAATGCCCGCAAAAATTTCACCATAAGGCTTTCTGCGGGCATTTCCATTATATCAGAACATTTATACCCTCTTTGCGTAATTCAGCGAAATCCATCCATTTCTTTTTTTCTGGTAGGATTTCAGCAGTCCCCACACGGATGCGCTTTCACCATCTGCTTCTTCCATAATTGTGAAAGTGCCAATTCCTGTAATATTGAGAAATCTTTGAAGCAAAGACATTTTTATCGCATCACTCTACGTTATTCACAGACATCAATGATTTGGAAGTTAAGTTTTTTAGCATTAAAGAAAAAATTTTGTCAATGAATCAGCAAACCTGTATTACAAAGCCTTTTGAGTGTCATGTAATGCGATTTTTATACAGTAACATTTTGTTACGGTAACACCGCACAAAGATTGTGTGCAGATTGTGCAGTCAGATTTTTCGTCAGATTGTACAAAGTGAGAGCCGCAAGGCTGACGCCTTGTAAGCAAGCTTTGTGCAATATGACGGAAAACATGCAAGCAAGATGCGTACAAAGCCGTAAGGCGGTCTTTGTGCGGTGTTGCCTTACGTCATCCTCGGCTACCGACTTGGTGCTTGAGGTGTTTTTGATAATTGTGAAGGATGCCCTGTTTTGGGGCGGGTGTTTGTCGTATTCTTTGTTTACTGCGGCTCAATTTTTGAACTCGGTAACGATTTGTTACCGAATTTCAAGGGTGAACGATTCGTTCACCGTTTTCAGCCGTTCTTTCTCGGCTTTAATATCAGCTTTGACTTGGACAATCAGTTCTGCAAGCTTTTCTTCGCATTCCTCACGGGTTTTGGCATAGATATTATGCGATTCCCTCTTGCCGTAAGCATTAGTCGGCGTATATCTGCCCTCGAAGAGGTGGTCGTTTATCATTGTCACACATCCTGTCCCTGATTTGCGCACCTTTGGCTTGTACGGCTCGAATTCGGGTTGGTAGGTATCTATCCCTACTCGTTCCTCAGCTTGCGGAATAGGGGCTTCTGTGCCGCCTATTTGGCGGTCTATCTTCGCCGCTGCTTGCCGCTGCATCGTGTTGGTTATATGGCTGTAGATATCAATCGTGGTCGCCGAGGAAACATGACCCAGCATACTTGAAAGCGATTTTATATCCATTCCTTTTTCAAGCGCCATCGTCGAAAATGTGTGTCGCAGGTCATGAAATCGTACTTTTTTACAACCTGCCCGTTCAAGAATGATTTGCATTCTCTTTCTGACTGCCGAAGGGTGGCGCGTCTTTGTGTTGTCGAGCGGAGATGGGAATATCCATTCCGAGTTTGCGGTTTTTTGGTATTCCGAAAGGATTTGAAGCAGCGATGGAGGAAGTATCACGGTTCTGATTGATGATTTTGTCTTGGGGGTGGAAATAACTTGCTCTTGAGGACAGCGATGTACAAATCTCCGAACAGACCGAACCGACAAATATTGAGGAAACTCCCGCAAGCTGTGAGCCGCTTGTTCTTTCAGAAGCGGAAACCGCCGCGCTTGCGAAATACGTCAAGGCGATACTCCTTGCCGTTCGTGATGAGGATTACGAAATAATCAAGGGTATCACCGACAGGCTTGTAACAGCGTAGCGTTTTGCGCATAGCGCATAATGCGGCAAGCCGAAAATTGAATATTCACATAAGCCGATTACCGTAAAAAGTAATCGGCTTTTTTTATTGCCCAAAAGCAATTACAAGAAAAGAGGTATTGTTATCAAATCGACCTCAATCAAGGAATGGACGCGCGATTGGTCACGGGCGAAATCGCGCAGATACTATCCAAAATCAAGTGGATACGGTATTTGAGGTTTTCGTGCGACAGTATTCCGCAGATAGCGGCTATTCACAAAACAGCGGAGCTTCTCGGAAAATACGGAGTAAAGCCGTACCGTATGTTGATTTATCTGCTTGTCACATCGGATTTAGCGAACGCGGAATACCGTGTTGAGCAACTCAAAACGCTTAAAGGGATAAGCATTTATGCGCAAGCGGAGCGTAATGAAACTATGGGCATTATGCCGAGTAAGCTCCAAAACGATTTTGCTTTGCGGTATGTTTACAGCGGCAAATTCCGCTCCCAAACGTGGACGGAATACGCAAAGGAAAGGGGGCTGATAACGCAGTGAGCGTGGTGCTACATATAGCACCGAAGAACAGACAGCCGATTGACAAAAATCAGTCGGCTCTTTTTCTTTTCCGAAATGGGGGTGATGAATTTGGAATTTTCGGAAAACGCGCCGCCCTGCGATAAAACAACTTGCTTTGCCTATGCGGACGGCAGGTGCAGAGTTCTTACAGATACGCGTTTCAAGCGCGACTGTCCTTTTTTCAAGGACGGAGAAGCTAAAAAAGTGGAGGACGCACTTTGCAGGAAACGCGCCGAGATGTGGAAAAAGAGCCGCAAAAAAGGGCGCAAAATTATAATTTTCGGAGGTGAAATACGATAGATAAGCAAGCTGTGTTCTTGGAAATCAAGATTTGGGTTCTGTTGAATTGTCCGCGTC
>CAJTTH010000027.1 GCA_910579125.1 uncultured Oscillospiraceae bacterium
CTCGTCTATCGCTGCCTTAAGCTTGGTATAGATTTCCGAAACGGAAATGTTTTTGTTTTCGTCCTGCTTACTGTCAGATTGATTGTCCGATTTGTTATCGGGCTTGGACGAAGGATTGCTCGGCTGAACAACAGAATTTTTCGAGCCGTTGCTGTCTGAACCTCTGTCGGAGCTGCACCCCACAAGGCTCAGCACCACTGCACTCATAAGAATTGCCGCAATTATCTTTTTCATAACGATTTTCCTTTCAATTGTAAATTTTGAGCCTTTTTTCGGCTTCTGTATGCATTACAACTGAAAGATAGAAAATGTTGCAGGCAATAAAGATTTTTTTAATTTAACTCATTGTTATATTGGTTTTTCAGAACAAGAAATAATACTGTGGTTTGTTTACATACCAAAGCCCCACACGCCCTATCTGATATGTAAGGCTTTTGCATCCTATTCGGTTTTTCGTGGTTTCTCCGTTAAGGATATCGCCCATAGCTCTGCGGTTGTTTTTTTGTTGCCGCAGAGTTGATTGTTTTCTGCTCTATTGTGCGGTGTTGCCTTAAATTGTTTCCCGTTCCATTAAGGGGAGCGGTATAAATTCCGGGATAAGGATTTTCAGCATCTACCCTAACCTGTTCAGATATGCGACTGTTTGTTTTTAAGTGCGAATTTTACCATGTTTCGAGCAGCGGTTATTACAGATGAAAAAACGCGATCCTGCTAAATCAAAAGATACTGAGTTGGAGGAATTAATCAATGAATGTCACTCTGCACATAAGCATCGTTATGGATACCGCAGGGTCAAGCTGATGGCAGAATGCCATACAACAGGGGAGGTTCAAGCGAACCGAAGAAGCTGTTTGCCCTGTTTCACTGCGTTTTTAGCATTGCATATTTTTGGGGTTTATCTATAGTCTGAAACGCGGGAGCTGAATGCTCCCGCGTTTCGTTTGCTGTTTTTTTGTGTTTATCCAATTATTCGGGATAGCAGCAGCATACGGAGTAAACCGTAATGTTGCTTTCCTTTGCGCCCACATTGATTCTGTCAAGCGTGCTGAAATCAGAACCGAACGCGCTTACTATATCGTTGTAGCTGAATTTAGCATAGCTGTGACCGTTAGCAGTACCGTTTTCAAACGCCTGAACATTTGCCCAGTTTGCGCCGCCCGACCAACTTTGCAGAATAAGCTCGATTTCAGAACCGGTGTACTCTACATAGAAGTAGCTGTTTGCAGTGATAGAGTTTGCATTGAAGCTGCCGCCGTTCTTTGCGGTGTCAACGCTTACCTGACCCCATGCGCCGCAGCTTGCTTCACCCCAGAACGCCGATACATAAGAATCGTTCTCGGTAGGCTTATCATTGTTGTCGCCCTTGTTATCATTATCATCGCCGCTGCCGTTGCCGCTTACAAAGTTTGCGCTGTAAACCGTTATGTCGTTCTCTGCTGCCGCAAGATAGAATCTATCAAGCTTGCCGCTGAAATCGGATGAGCCGAACGCGCTTACAAGATCATCATAGCTGAACTTTGCGAATTTGTGACCGTTTGCATCGCCTATCTCATAAGGAGCAACACGCGCCCAATTCGCAGCACCCGACCAGCTTTGAAGAATTATCTCAATGCTGCCGTCGCCATCGTATTCGACATACACATAACCATTCTTAGTGAATATAGACGGATCAAAGCTGCCGCCGATCTTCTTGGTATCAAGAGTTACTGCCTGATTCCACGAGCCGCACGATGCGTTGCCGCTGAAGAAGTTTGTGGTTTTGTTCTCGTCGTCCTTATCATCATTGCCATCACCTGTGGGAGCGATTACTTCTGTTTTGAGTGTTGTTCCGCATACAGTACATTCGGTGTGTTTAGAACCGCTTGCTGTTGCCGTTGACTCCTTGTCAACAATCCAGTCGCTTTCATTGTGACCCTTTGCGTGGATAGTTTCGGTATATGTGTCACCGCAGCCGCAAGTGTAAGTGATAATTCCGTCCGTTGTACAAGTTGCTTCCATAGTGGTTTTTGAAGTGTAATTGTGAGTGTGCGGCTTTATGGGGTCTACAAACTCACGCTTCTCGGTTTCGCCGCATCTTTCGCACTTGTAGATCGAATAACCGAATTCAGTTTCGGTAGGCTCTACCTTGCTTGAGAATTTCATATCGTGTCCAAGCGACGGGATAGCCTCTGTATAAGTTTCACCGCACTCACATGTGAATGTAACAGTACCCTTTTCGGTGCAGGTCGCCTCTTTTGTTACCTTAGAGGTGTAGCTGTGAACGTGTATCTCCTCGTCCTTTTTAACGGTGAGATTGAGAGTTGCTTCTTTGTCGTTGCTGAACTTGAATACGATGCTGTATGTGCCGTTATCAAGAGTTGCAAGATAATTATCGCTGATTGTAACAGTGCCGCCGTTAATCGTGTAGTCAACACCGTTTATAAGAGTTTTACCGCTGTTGGAAACGGATTTTACGCTCTTTCCGTTAAGCACGATATCTGCGCTTACGCCGGAAGTTTTGCCGTCATAAGTCTTGTTTGTATCAACAATGTATGCGTCCTTCTCAACAGGATCTACGGGACCGGAAACGCCATCAGTATAGCCTATGATATTGTCGATATAGTATGTGCCTGTTGTGGTATTGCCTGCCTTGCCTGCGTAAAGCGAGAACTGATTGATCTTGGCAGTGTCAAGAATTCCGCCGGATGTCTGCCAGCCCGGTGCAGCAAATTCCTCAAAAGGAACTTGAACAGTCTTAACGCCTGCGAAATCTACCTTGATTTCCTTCTCAAAATAATTATTGTTTGCATCTCTGAGCTGAAGAGTAAAGCTGTTGCCCGAACCATCGCCCTCGATCTCAAATTCGATACCCTTGAAGCCGCTCATATCTCTTGCAGCTATCGCACGATTTACGCCGCAGTAGCCGTTAGGAGATCCAACATCATAAGAGAACGCCAATTTTTGACTGCCATTCTTGGAAACAAGTTTAAGACCGAGTTCATTTCCGTCTGTGTTTCTCTTATAAACTGCCCAAAGAGCTTCATCGCTGTCATATTTTTCATATGTATCGAACTCATCAAGTCCGGTGGTATCGGAAACCTTAATCTTAAGTGTGCTGTCCGCGCCCTCGTAGAAGTCGAACACGATCTCGTTATCGCCCTTGCTCAAAGTCCTGAGGAAAGAAACGTTGATCGTAACTGTATCACCATTTACTGTATAATCGGTGTTCTCGGTCAGCTTCTTGTTATTGAATACAAGACCTCTGAACTCGCTTGTTTTCTTATCCATTGTGATCGCAACATCGCTGCAAACCTTTGGATTGACGTCAACCGAAACATCGGTAGGGGCAATAGTGGGAGTAGGAAGCTGGCTGTCCGTAGTTGTAACGCTGAACTTCGGAGAATTGCCTGCTGTCATAAGAATCTTTGCATTATATGTTGTAAGCTCCTGCTTTTTAAGGAACGAGTCTTTCAGTGTAATGACATTGCCGTTCTTGGTGTAGTCGGAACTTGACAACTTCTTGCCGTTAAATTCAACGCCGCTTATGCTGCCCTCGTTTACTGTTACATTGATTGTAACGCCCTGACCCAAAGCCCTGTCGTAATCGTATTTGGCTTCGTCTGTAAAGTTTACAAGACCCTTTTCATGCATTTTCTTGGATGCGTCAACGATAAGCTTTCTCGTTGTGTCTGTCACTGTTCCTGTAGGACCGTAAACGGTATAGCCGTCATAATCTTGATACAAAGTGCCATCATCGAGATAAGACGCGATCATCCAGTAGTTGAAGCCCTGATAATGTTCAACAAAGAGATCAAGCCACTTCTGCATATTGGCGTCACGCTCGCTCTTGTTCTTATCGCCGAACTCCTCCATTATAACGGGCTTGTTCGCTGCAACAGCAACTTCGGCATGGTCGGTGATCCAGTTTGCGTCGCCGTTTTTGTTCGAAACGCCCCAATCCTCCATGTACATGTGAGGAGTGCCGAAGTCAATGGTATCTATGGACATCAGCTTTGTGAAGTCAACGCCTTCTGCGCCCGCATAAATATAATGATTGCGGTCATTGTTCGTTGCTTCTTCGTACTTCCAGTTGAAGAATCCCTCATCGCCTACGGAAACCATATGATACGGATCGATCGACTTAACGTAGGCACTCATTTCCGTTGCCCAATTGTAGAGAATATCATCTTTACATTCTTTATCGATGCCGCATCTCGGTTCGTTGGAAAGCTCCCAAGCGAATACCGCCTCGGAATCCATCAGCTTTTCACCTGTATAATGATTTTTATGATTAAGGAGAGTGTTTATGTAATCTTTGTACCAGCCCTTAAGGGTATCGTCGGTGTAGAATTGGCAGCAATCATTTCCGCTGACTGCTCCGTTTGAAACGCTTTGACCATTTTTCATCTGAAGCCATTTTACGTATTGACCCATACCGCCGAACGCTTCCCAGTAGTTGGTGAACGTAATGATGAGCTTCATATCGTGTTCTTCGGCTTGCTTGATAATATAATCAAGTTTTTGCAAACCGTCCGCGCCTTCGTTTACAACAGGCTTTTGCTGTTCATCGTCCCAATACTGGAAGTAAACGCCGTCTTTCTGACCGTCGCTGTCGTTGTTGCCCTCAAATACGGGATGTCCATATTGATCTACCCTGTCGGTTTTCTTGCCGACATCAAGGTTACCCCAAACTCTTATTACCTTAAGGCCCATATCCTGTGCGTCGTCAAACACGTTTTTAACTTCGCTTTCGGATTTGTACGTCAAGTAATAGCAGTTAGTGCCGCCATAGTAGTACGGGCTTCCATCGCACATAAATTTGCCGTTGTTTGCATAAACAAAGCCTTCGGGATAAGCCTGTGCCCATGACATTTGATTTACCAACGGAATTGATGCTGCCACAACTACTGCTGCAACGGTACCAGAAATAAACCGTTTCATGAATGTTTTACCCACCGCATTTTCCTCCTTAACTTAAAACATACTTTAAAATTCGTTTTCAACTAACTTAATAATTAGCTGTGAGTATATTTTAGCATAACCTTTGATTTAAGTCAATATAAAATTTTAAAAAAACGTAATCGTTTTCACTTTTCTATGTTTATTACAATTTTTTGACTTTTATTTTATACATAATTACCATATACTGTTTTAAAAGTAGAAAACATTAAGCTAATTTAGATAAAATCTGCTTAATAAATCAAGCGAACCATCCTTGTTAATTAAGTTGTTAAATGACAACAACAACTTAACAATAGGGTTATCCGAACTCAAAAACTCAGATAGATGCAATCTTTTTTTTGTGTATAGGAAAAAATCCGTTGATATACCACAGGCGGGCGCGAAAAACAGCTTGCAAACACATTCGCTTCGCTCTCGGTTTGTGGGAGCTTTTACGCAACCGTTGCAAATTCAGCGTTGCATAATTCATCAAATACGCTCATCGACACATTATGTGAGCTACAAGGATATCAAATCATTTATGAACGATTTGAAGGAAATTTATCAGTCGATCAACGAAGACGAGGCGTTGAACGCACTGCTCGAATTCAAAGAAAAATGGCAGCAGATTTATCCGAGCTGTTTTAAAAGTTGGGAACATAATTGGGATATCCCGTCCGCATTCTTCGCGTATCCCGCCGAGGTTTGGAAGATAATATATACGACAACTCCGCAAGGTCACAAAAAACAAGCTGTCATTTACCAATAATGACAGCTTGCGAAAAATCATGAACCATGCGTTGAAAAATACTGTTGCGCATTTGAGCGTAATGTGTCGAAATTGGGACTTGTTATCCAACCAACTTTCGATAATATTTGCGGACAGAGAACCCGCGCAAATTGGATTTCCTCACTTAAGGCAACACCGCACAAAGACCGCCTTACGGCTTTGCACGCATCTTGCTTGCATATTTTCCGTCATCTTGCACAAAGCTCGCTTGCAAGGCGTCAGCCTTGCGGCACTCGCTTTGTACAATCTGACGAAAAATCTGACTGCGCAATCTGCGCACAATCTTTGTGCGGTGTTGCCTTAATTTTTTCCCGTGGGGAGGTACAAGCTCTTGTGCGCCAAAAGCTCCCCCGCTTTCACGGGCATTTTACGTTGATTTAAAAAGGCTCAACGGAGACCAATTTGCCGTCGATAAAGCTGCTCATTAGCATATCGCAGAACATTGAAATATTCGTCACAGTGACCTTTACCCTTGTCGATGAACCATCGGCGGAAATTCCGCTTATGTCCGTGCCCTTGTTGATATTACCGAGCCTAATTGTCGGATATTCGGTCGCGTATGTGAAATCTTTGACGGACCACTGCCACACGGCGGTGTTTATCGTGTCAGTGTCGCGGTCAACGTGGAAATTCATCAGTGGCAGCACAAGGCTGTCCTTGTCGGGAACGAACAGCACCTCGCCCTCGTCAACGCCGTATTCGCTCACGACAACACGCATATAGCCCGTCATCGTTACCGTGCCGTCAAATTCCGCGTCGCACCTCCGAAGCATACCCGCGAAGCTCATTCCCTCCGCCTTTATCTGCTCCTCGGTGAGCACGCCCTCCTTGTCCTCAAATCCCACCCGCGAGAACGTTGTCGAGGCGCTTTTCACCGTAAGCTCCCCGAATTTGTCGCCGACCTTGAAACAGCGGTATTCCGCGTCGGTATATTCGGGCAGACCGCTGAATATGAGCTTTTCGGGATCGTACTGATCGGCATTGTCAACGCTGTTCAGGCTTATGGACGGTTCGGTGAGATACGCGAAACCGCCGCATTGTATCTCCCACCATTTGGTGTCCTCAAGCTCCTCCGCGGATAACGCGTGTCCGTCTTTGTCGGTTATCGCGGTAACGTCCGCGAAAGTGATCTGCACATTATCTGCGCCGAACAGCGTAAACGGAAGCGGTTCAGTGTTGACTGTACTGTTTGGGGCTTGCAGCGGAGCGGATTCCGTCGTTGAAACGGTCGAATCCGTTGAGGCTGTTGAGTTTGTGGAAGCTGAGTAGTCCGAAGTGCTTGGCGTTCCGACATCCGCACACCCCGCAAGTATTGCCGCGGCGGCAATGGTAATTATTACCGAAAACTTTTTCATTGTACATTCTCCTTTGGTTTTTGTGAACGATTTGCCGTTCCGTATATAATACCCGATCAAAGGAGAAAATGCTGCAAAATTTTTATTCCTCCGGAATAACCTCAAGTTCCGCGATGCTTGCGGAAAAATGCTCCATCATTCCGATACCGCATGTGAGCGAAATGTTGTCGAGCGTAATGTCCACCTTGACAAAGCTGCCGTCATCGGGGATATCCGAAAGGTCAACAGAAGCGTCCGCCGCGTTCCCCAGTAAAATTCGTCCGTATTCGTTCTCCCAGACAAGCCCGTTATACGAGTAGATCCGCTGTGTATGAACGATGCCGATATCCGGGTCGAAACGATAGCCCATAACGGGCAGCATACATTCGCAGCCGCTCGGCACAAAGACAATGTCGCCGCCCATAAGCCCGTAATCGTCCTCCGCCGCAACGCTTATATAGCCGGTCAGAGCGGCCTGTCCGCTGAAGCTTGCCGAGCCGCCCATAAAGTATATCTCGGGTATCCCGAGCTCCGAGCCGAACTTAACCGAACCGTCGCCGAGAGTGTACTCCATGCTGTCGTTGCCGCGCGCGAAGTTGACCTGCGCCTCGGTGAGCGTCAGCCCGCAGAACGTCTCGCCGACCGATACGCGCCTGTAGTCCTTTTGCGATGACTCGGAAACATCCGTAAAGCGCATCTGTTCGCTGTCGAAAACATCACCGTTGTCGAAATTGGTGCGGCATATCCCGCTCGGCTCGGCGAGGTAGATAAATCCGTCGCACAGCACGCCCGAGAAATTATACTCGGAGAATGTTTCGGCAGAACCGTCCGTGCCGTCATTGGTGAAGATCGTGTCCAACTCGGAGCGCAATATTGCTTTGCCGTCAGGGCCGATCAGAAACGTAGCGTCCGTGCCGCCGCTCTCCTCGGAAGGCTCGCTGTCCTTGGTGCTTGAGCTGTCGGAGCTGTCCGAAACGTCAAAGCTGCTCTCAGAGCTAGCGGAGCTTTCAGACGATACGCCGTCGTTGCTGCTTGTGCTGTTCTGCACGGAACTTTCGGAGCTTGTCCCGATCTGACTGCCGCCGCTGTTCTCCTCCTTTGAGCAGCCCGTGAGAGCCGCAGCGAGAATTACCGCTAAAATGATTTGGTATTTTTTCATAAAATTCTCCTATCGTTTTTGTTATGGTTAACATTAGGTTAAACAATATCTTTTTGTTCGGATTTTTAACCCGTTGTATTAACACAAAATGCCCAAAAAGTCTATTTTGTTTTTGTGATTTTTGTCACTTTTTTAATCTTTTTTCGTGAAACAGGTAATCTTTGATACAAAGCTACAAAAATACACAAAAAAGCCACTAATATTTTGTTAAAAAAGTAACTTTACAAATAGCAAATAATAACTTAAAATATAATAAAAGAAACAAATTGCCCACATGCTGAAAGGATTTTCGCACAATGACCAAAAAATCTGTTACAATGAGTGACGTCGCGAAAGCGATGAACGTCAGCACCGTTACCGTTTCAAAGGCGCTCGGCGACCGCGAGGGTGTTTCCGACGCGCTCCGCGAGCGTATCAAGCAAAAAGCGACCGAAATGGGATACCGTATCCACACGGGCGGTCACGCGCAAAAGGACGGATTAACCTACAATATCGGCATTATCGTCGCAAAGCATTTTATCAGTGAGCCATCCGCCTTTTATTGGATAATGTACAAATATCTCGTGGAGCTGCTCCAGCGTCAGAATTATTACGGTATGCTCGAGGTCGTCGAGGACGGAACGGACGGCTCGTGCGAAATACCGAATTCGGTGCGCGACCGCAAGATCGACGGACTTATTCTGCTCGGGCAGTTCTCCGACAGATATATCGACAAGCTGATGTCGTTCAATGTCCCAACAGTTTTTCTCGACTTTTACGGAAGCCGCGACGACGCGGACACCGTACTGTCCGATAACTTTTACGGCTCGTATTTGCTCACCTCGCACCTTATCTCATATGGACACCGCAGGATCGGCTTTCTTGGAAGCATTGGCAGCACGTCAAGCATTCAGGACAGGTATCTCGGGTATTACAAGGCGCTGCTCGAAAACCGTCTTACGCTGCGTCAGGATTGGATAATCGGCGACCGCACACCCGAGGGCGAGATACATAAAGCGTTTGTTCTGCCAAAGGAGCTTCCGAGCGCGTTTGTCTGCAACTGCGACGAAAGCGCGTTCAGGCTTGTAAACCAACTCCAGAACTCGGGCTATAAAATACCCGACGATATTTCGATAGCGGGCTACGACAATCATGTTTACTCAACGATGTGCCAGCCGCATCTCACCACAATGGACGTCAACAGTCAGCAAATGGCGGCGGAGGCTGTGGAGATAGTTCTCCACAAGATACGCGACGGCAGCTATAAGCGCGGCAGAACGCTCGTCATGGGCAAACTGATCCGCCGTGACAGCGTAAGAGATCTGCGCATTACAAATGAATAATCCGAGCGGCGGCTCTCCCTGTAAGGAAGAGCCGCCATTTTTTTACTTGTTTTTCTCCATACGCTTAAGCGCAAGTTCAATAGCCATAATCGAGTCGTTCACGTCGGTGATGTTCTCGACTGCCGTCTCAAGAGGGCATGGACCGCTCTTGGTTTCGTTGAGGATAGCGGGAACGATAGTGTCCGCGTTTACGGTCACATTATTTTCCTCCAACAGTGCCTTTGCGGGCTCGCTGATGACCTCGGCATATATCTCGCGCACTCCCAGAATGATGTGCAGAAATGCCGCCGCCTTGCCAACCACCTTATCGCAAAGCCGCCAGCCGGAATACTTATTTCCGCTGTAAAGCCAGTCCAACAGCGGTCTTACGCCCGCTTCCCTGCTCTTGAAGGATATTCCGTTCAGCGTGATAACACAGGTATAGCCCTCAAATATCATAAGTTCCTTTGCACTTTCAAGATCTCCGTGCATAATTATTCCCCCTTATTTTGTAAATTTATACGCCCAGCATTTTATTGAAGTCGGCGAATGCCTCCGAGATCTTTATCTGCTGCGGGCAGACCGCCTCGCAGCTTCGACAGCCCAGACACGCCGAGGGCTGCTTTTCCCGAGGAATAGCCCCCAATGCCATTGGCGCGATAAATCCGCCGTCCGTCAGCTTGTGCTCGTTGTAAAGCTCCAGCAAGTCCGGAATATCAAGACCCTGCGGACAATGGGCAGTGCAGTAGTGACAAGCGGTGCACGGAACCGTGCCCTTGCCGATCATATCTGCCGCAATAGCCGTGAGCGCCGCGTTTTCCTTGTCGGAAAGCGGTTTCATTTCCTCGTAAACCGCGATGTTCTCTTTAAGCTGCTCAAAATTCGACATACCCGAAAGCGTCATCTTGACCTCGGGTACAGACTGCAAAAATCTGAACGCCCATTCCGTTGCCGACGCGTCGGGACGTATTTTTTTCAGAACGTCCATATACTTTTCGTCGAGATTTGCGAGCTTGCCACCGCGTACAGGCTCCATTACCCATATCGGAATATCGTGACCGCTGTACAGCTTTATCTTGCCCCTTGCGTTCTGAAAAGTCCAATCGAGCCAGTTAACCTGTAACTGTCCGAACTCCATATACTCGCCGTACTTGTTGATAAACTTCTCCAGAACGGGCATTTCGCCGTGCGCGGAAAAGCCGAGGTGACGTATTCTGCCGTTCTTTTTCTGCTCCATAAGGTATTCAAATATCCCGTACTTCGGGTCGAGATACTGTTCGATGTTCATCTCGCATACATTGTGGAACAGATAAAAATCAAAATATTCCACCCGGCATTTTTCCAGCTGTCTCTCAAATATCTCCTTTACCTTGTCCATATTGGAAAGATCATATCCCGGGAACTTGTCTGCGAGATAAAAGCTCTCGCGCGGATAATTTTTCAGCACCTCGCCGATCGCCAATTCCGAGTTTCCCGAGTGATACCCCCACGCTGTGTCATAATAGTTGATGCCGTGTTTCATTGCGTAGTCTGCCATTTCGGCGGTTTTTTCCATATCAACTCGGCTGTCGTCACCGTCGACAAGCGGCAGACGCATACAGCCCAGACCCAGCGCGGAAAGCTTTTCTCCGTGAAAATCATTGTATATCATTTTAAATAACTCCTTTATGCTTTTTTACGCCTTGGAATAGAGTTTGCCCGTTCCTTTGTAATCGCTTACATACGCAAATCCCGCGCAGCTGCTCCTCGAACGGGAGGCGAGCACCTTGCGCGCGGTCGGCGAGGACATCACCTGCGCGACCGTCATTTTGCCGTCGCCGGGAGTTTTCTTGTACCTTGCCTTTTTGACCGCCGCTTTTCTCGCGGCGAGGGTGCGTTTTCTCTTCGCTTCAAGCTTGCGTTTTTCGGCGAGCTTTTTCTCGCGTTCGTTCCGCTTGGCCTTTGCCAGATCGCGGTCGAACTTATTGCACTCCGCGACAGTGGGCAAGCGTTTGTAATTCGCGCTTGAGGTGAACGAACGTATTTCACGGTCGAGCGCCGCGTTAAGCCCCGCGACCGCCGAGCCGTCCGAGCCGTTCTTTATCGCCTTTTTATACGCCGACAGCGCCGAAAGAGCGTTTGACAGCCGCATTGCGGTAACGTCGTCCTTGGTGCGGCATGCGCCCAGCGAGCAGCGGAAGCTCCTCCGCGCGCTTTCGGTAGTCTGAAAAACGGAATATGTGTCGGGGTCTTTAGCGGCAAGGTATTGCTGTTCGCTCGGCGTGAGCGTCTGTCCCGAGCGCATTTTCGCCTTGATAGAGCCGAGCCTGTTGTCGTTAGACCTATCATATTTCTCCTGAGAGAACATACTGTCGATTTTTTCCGTTTGTTCCTTTATCAACTCGGAGATAGATTTGCCCTCGTTCTTGTTATGAGGATCGGCTGAGGAAGCGGACTCTGTTTTGCCGGCAAAATTTTCCTCGGCTTTGTCGGCAATGTTCTGATTATTCTGCTCCGCTTTTTCGGCAAGCGCGGCAAGCCTTTCAGACAACTCGTCGTCAGTTACCGTTCCGGAAAACTTTTTATCTCTTGCGGCTCTCGCAGCGGCATGAGCCCTCGCCGAAAAAGCGGCGGTATCCTTGCACCCCTTTGAACAGCCATTCTGCAGCGTTTCACGGGCAGCGCCCGAGGTTTTAAGCGAACGGACATATGCATTTACGGAGCCTACGGTTGAAATGTCCAAACAAATCACCTCCCAAATAATTATAGTATACGTTTAAATAATCGGCAGAGCACCGTGAAATCTTTAGCCACAGCCGTTAATTTTGTAAAAAACCACAAACAAATACAGCATATTGTACAAATTTCACAAACAAACACGTTCAATAGCGTTTTGGGGAGTAAAGCCGCCGCAGAATGATAAGCCGCGGCGGCTGAAAATTATTTAAAGATATTTTTTGAGGGTCTCCGCCTTGTCGGTTCTTTCCCAAGCGACGTTCAAGTCCTCACGCCCCATGTGACCGTATGCCGCAACTTGCTTATACTGCGGCTTGCGGAGATCCAGAGCCTTGATTATCGCAGACGGGCGGAGGTCGAACTCATTTGTTACCGCCTCGGCGATCTTCTCGTCGGCTATCTTGCCCGTGCCGAACGTGTCGACCATTACGGAAACCGGGTGCGCAACTCCGATAGCGTAAGCGAGCTGAATTTCCGCTCTCTCGGCAAGCCCTGCCGCAACGATGTTCTTGGCAACGTAGCGCGCCATATATGCTGCGGAACGGTCTACCTTTGTCGGATCCTTGCCCGAGAACGCGCCGCCGCCGTGACGGGAATATCCGCCGTATGTATCCACGATGATCTTACGTCCCGTAAGACCGCTGTCGCCCATAGGACCGCCGACAACAAAGCGTCCGGTGGGGTTAACGAAATACTTTGTGTTCTCGTCAAGCAGCTCGGCGGGAATGGTGGTCTTGATAACCTTTTCGATAATGTCCGCTCGGATTTGTTCAAGCGCCGCTTCCGCCTTGTGCTGCGAGGACACGACAACCGTATCGACGCGCACGGGCTTGTTGCCGTCGTATTCGACCGTCACCTGAGTTTTCCCGTCGGGGAGCAGATAAGGGAGCGTGCCGTTTTTGCGCACCTCGGTGAGCTTGTGAGCGAGCTTGTGAGCAAGACTGATCGGCATGGGCATAAGCTCGGGTGTCTCAGAGCAAGCAAAGCCGAACATCATTCCCTGATCGCCCGCTCCCGTGTCGTTCTCGTTCTGCTCACGCCCCTCAAGCGCGTTGTTTACGCCCATCGCGATATCGGGCGACTGCTTGTCGAGAATGGTGTAGACCGCACAAGTATCGGCGTCAAAGCCGTATTCGCTCGACGTATAGCCGATCTCGCGGACTGTCTTGCGGACTATCGACGGAATGTCGATATTGGCGGTCGTGGTAATTTCTCCCATAACCGTGACCATACCCGTAGTCGTAGTTGTCTCACAAGCGACGCGCCCCATGGAGTCCTGCGCCAGAATCGCGTCCAGCACCGCGTCGGAGATGTTGTCGCAGATCTTGTCAGGGTGACCTTCCGTAACGCTCTCGGAGGTGAAAAGTTTCTTTGTGTTCATAGCCAAGCCTTCCTTATGTAAATATACAACAAAATGCTCGCTTCGGTTAAGGAGCGAGCAGCAAGGTTTTCCGTTCACTCCTTATCTCTCGGTGAAGTTAAACTTCCCGCAGGATGTAGCACCTTTTCAGTGAAAATCACCAATAGGTTGCCGGGCTTCATAGGGACCAGTCCCCCGGCGTTTCCGCCTGAAGCCGCTCTTGATAAGGCATTTTGCAGGGAGCACTATCTGCTCCTGTACAAAGTATAGCATATATTGACATACTTGTCAATAGCTTTTCGACAAAAAATATTTTTATTTTTCCCCTTGACAATTCGAGTGAAATATGGTAAAATAAATAAGTAAATATTTTAAATGCGTTGAAGGGAAAAAAGTCCGTAAAATGTGTTTTCAGAGAGCCGTTGTGCGGTGCGAAACGGTAATGCCTTGCGGATACAGCTCCTCCCCGAGCAGAGTGAATGAACGGCGGCTTTCGGCTGTGCCAAGTAATTTGCTTCGGGTTCTCCCGTTACAGAGAAGTGCGTTGGTTGACGCATACGAGCGGGCGGCGCTGCGAAACGCCGTCAACGAGAGTGGTACCGTGGAGTGTTGGCTTCATCTCTTGTCCTTTGTGGACTTGAAATGAGGTCTTTTTTATTGCGCAAATCATCGGCAATATGAGGTGTATATGAAGATACTCGGAGTGATCATCGGCATATTGGGGCTATGCGTCTGTGTGATGAACTACGTCAGCATCGGTGTCAGCCTTTACAACAAAAGGCACGGTATCGACAGGTTTGTGTCGCCGATACCGTTGGTTTCGGGGATAATGATGCTCGCAGCCGCGTTCATATTGCTCCCCGTGAATATCCGAGCGCTCGGCTTCCTTGCGTTCATGCTCGACCACACCTATCCGCTGCCGGTGTACTCGATAATAGAAACGCGGTTCTTCACCCGCGATCCCAAAGAAAAAAAGTAAACTATATTCAGGAGGAAACAAAATGAAATTTGCAGATAAGTATCAAAGACGTTATTTTATGCCGCCGTATCCCTGTCTCGACTGGGCGAAAAAGGAGTACGTCGACAAGCCGCCGATATGGTGCTCCGTCGACTTGCGCGACGGCAATCAGGCACTGATAATCCCGATGAGCCTGGAGGAGAAGCTCGAGTTCTGGAAGTATCTGGTCGACGTGGGCTTCAAGGAGATCGAGATCGGCTTTCCCGCCGCGTCCGACACCGAGTACGAGTTCTGCCGCGCGCTTATCGAGCGCGATCTGATACCCGACGACGTTGCCGTTCAAGTGCTTACGCAGTCGCGCGAGCACATCATCAAGAAAACGTTCGAGGCGCTCGATGGCTGCAAAAACGCGATAGTTCACCTGTACAACTCTACATCTGTGGCTCAGCGTGAGCAAGTGTTCCGCAAGAGCAAGGAGGAAATCGTTGAAATAGCGGTAAGCGGCGCTAAGCTGATGAACGAATACAGAGCGAAAACCAAGGGAAATTTCCGTTTTGAGTACTCGCCCGAGAGCTTCACGGGAACCGAGCCGGAGTTTGCCGCGGAGATATGCAACGCGGTCATTGACGTCTGGAAGCCGACCGCCGATAACAAGGTCATCATAAATCTTCCCGTAACGGTCGCGGAGAGTATGTCGCACGTTTACGCGCAGCAGATCGAGTATATGTGCAAGGAGCTGCACGACCGCGAGAACGTTATCCTGTCGCTGCACCCGCACAACGACCGAGGCTGCGCCGTCGCGGACACCGAAATGGGTCTGCTTGCAGGCGCGGATCGCGTTGAGGGCACGCTGTTCGGCAACGGCGAACGCACGGGCAACGTTGACATAGTCACGCTCGCGCTGAATATGTACACTCATGGTGTAGAGCCCAACCTCGATCTCACCGACCTTCCTGCGCTAACCGAGGTTTACGAGCGTTTGACGAGAATGCACGTTTACGAGCGTATGCCGTACAGCGGAAAGCTGGTGTTCGCGGCGTTCTCGGGATCGCACCAGGACGCTATCGCAAAGGGCATGAAGTGGCGCGAGGAAAAAGACCCCGACCACTGGAACGTGCCGTATATCCCCGTCGACCCGCACGACCTCGGCAGAGAATACGAGGGCGACGTTATCCGCATAAATTCGCAATCGGGCAAGGGCGGCATAGGCTACCTTATGGAGCAGAATTACGGAATTGTTATGCCGCCGAAGATGAGAGAGCATTTCGGCTACACCGTCAAAGGCGTTTCCGACCGCGCTCACAAGGAACTTATGCCCTCCGAGGTCTACGAGATATTCGAGAAAACCTATGTCAATCTCAAAAAGAAGCTGGAGGTCGTAGAGGCGCACTACACACAGGGTGAGCAGATAACGAGCACAGTCACGGTGAAGATTAACGGCGAAACGCGAAAGCTCAAGGGCATGGGCAACGGACGTCTGGACGCTGTCTCAAACGCCGTAAAGGACGGCTTGGGCATTGAGTACACTATTTCAACGTTCACCGAGAACGCGATCGAGCAAAGCTCCAAGTCAAAGGCAGCGTCTTACATCGGGATAACGCTCCCAAGTGGTTCCGTCGGCTGGGGAGTGGGCATTGACACCGACATCATCAATTCGTCGATAAGGGCGCTTATTTCGGCAATCAATAATTCGGGATTGTTCTGAAAGTTAAATCGGGAGACCTCTTCAATCTCCCGATTTTGTTTGTGAATAAATAAGGCGCGGATAAATATCCGCGCCTTTGGTATGTTCATGTCAGGAATTACGCTTGTTGTAAAGGTAGTTGCTTACGTCCTTGAACGCAAACAGCAGAATTACCGTAAAGCAGCAAACCAACGAAAGAATATACATTACTCCCGCAATGATGTAGTCATAGCCGACATATCCGGGGTTTGCGGCGGCAAGACCGCTTCTGGTGTTGAACACATTAAAGATCGTGCTGAAATTAGCCGCTCCCGCAACGATATAAACCGCCAGCATTCCGAACTTTGAAAACTCATAGCCTGAAAGAACGGTAAGAGCCAGGAACAGCGTAATACCTCCGAAAACTATAAAATACATATAGTCCATAGCACCCATTAAAAACTCACTGTACAGCTTTCTGTCCCACAAGGTGATAGCAACGATAGTAAGAACGGTGAAAAGTACCAATCCGCCTGTGCCGATAAGAACGAACAACGAGGCTTTCTTTTCATCCGATGCGGGCTTGGAGAACAGCTTGCCCTTCAGCGTCTTAACCGCAAAGAACGCAATAGCGGCACCAACAATCATACAAATAATTATGAAGATAAATCTTCTCCACCACGACGCGGACATTCCGTTTTGTCCAACCCATGTGATTGCCGCTTCGTCGCCTTGCGCCGCAAGCGCTTTCTGCGATTTGTAGGTGGTGTTTATCCAGATGACCTTGTTTATGACCGCAGCAAAATTGGACAGCGCTGCTGCCGCACCAAATCCGCCGTAGAAGCACATAGCCCAATCGGCTTCTCTTATATAGAGTATAGACGCAATCACTGCAATACCGAACAGAGCAACGAGCACATAACCCTGAGTGATCTGCTGATCCGCCCAACCGAGGTAGATCGACCAGTTGATGCCATAACCGCCCATTGCGAACTTTTCAAATATGACTAGCGCCGCCATAAGTACAAGCATAAAGCCGCCCAGCTTGGCACGCTTTTTCATACCGCCGATCTCTTCTTCTGTGAGCAGCATATCGTCTGCGTATTCAATAGTATTCAGATAAACAAAATATGCGCACGCACACAGGCAGATGACCGCGTCGACAACTCCGAAAACGCGTATAGAGTTGCGCAGATAAGGAAACGGAACCAGCAGCGGAACCATTCCTATAACAGCCTTAGCGCCGAAAACAGCGGTAAGATAGGTCTTTGCAAACGCAAATCCCTTATTGAAGAAGAACGCCAGAAGTATCGGAACAACAGTGATGACCAGATAGATCATAACAATGTTAAAGACCGTATCCGAAAGCGCGATTATCGTTACTCCCGACGCTTTCTCCGCTTCGCTCGCGAAGAGCTTTCCGAAGAACTTGACGGTATAGGAGATACCCGCCTCGTCAAGCGTTGCGTTCTGGTATACGGGCTTGATGAACAACGGATTAAACACAATGAAATAAGCAATAACCGCTTCAACGATCGAGAAAATCCCCACGCCGAGCGCTATCACTTTATTCGATATGCCCTTTTGCGGCGTATCTTTTACGGCAGTTGACATAAATAATCCTCCCGAAAATATAATATTTTTATTAAATTATATCACATTTTCACACGTTTTTCAAGGTGCGTACACAAATTTCAGCGTCAACGCGGGTAAATTTTTTGCTGAGATTTTTGTGCAATATGACAAAATTTATTCTCCCGGCTTATCAAGCGGTTGGGTCATCTGCGGAGCAGCCGTCTGTATATTGTTGTTGGAGTTTATGTTGCTGCGTAGCAGCTTGAGATTGTTCAGATCGGTCGTAAGCAGCTCCTCAACGCGCAGCAGCATCTTGTCCGCGAAATCGTTGGTGGACGCGCGGAGGTCGGTGCAGCGGCTCTGCGCGGAGCTGATTATCTCCGTTGCGCGGCGGCGCGCCTCTTTCATCACGTCGTTTTCCTCGATAAGCTCCGCTCTGCGCTGCTCCGCCTTGCGGATAATGCTCTCCGCCTCGCGTTTCGCCTCGGAGATTATGCTGTTCTTGTCCGAAACGACCTTCTGAGCCTGTTGTATCTCCATCGGCAGCACCATACGCATATCGGACACGATGTCGTTGATCTTATCCACGTCGACCATGCTCCTTTTGCCGAACGGCACACGCGTTGCGTCGTGTATGATATCCTCCAGCATCTCGATCAGATCTTCGATAGAATATGAATTTTCCATTCCTGTTTTCCTTTCCCTATATCTCTCCGCGCTTTTTCGCGGCAGTACGTCTCTTTTCCTCAAATTCCCCGGTGAGCTTACGGCTTATTTCCTCGTGAATTACCCCGGGAACGTACTTCGACAGATCACCGCCGAACATTGCGACCTGTTTCACCATGCTAGACGAAATGAACGTCGTGTTCGCGCTTGCAGGAATAAAAACCGTTTCCGCGCGCGGGTTCAGGTCTTTATTGGTGTGCGCCATCTGAAACTCGTATTCGAAATCCGATGTCGCCCGAAGCCCCTTTACGATAACGTCAATATCCGCGCGCTGCTTGAAATAATCCGCCAGCAGACCGTCATAGCTCGCTATCTCTATATTTTTCATGCCCTCGGTCACCTTAGTCAGCAGCGTGACACGTTCCGGTATCGTAAAGCTGTAGTTCTTCAAAGGGTTTATCAGCACTACAACGATCAGTTTGTCAAACATTTTCGACGCGCGCCGTATTATATCAAGGTGCCCGTTCGTAACGGGATCGAAGCTCCCCGGATAAATTGCAGTTTTCATAATACTCTGTCTCCCCGAATAAATCAATCTTCACGGTTTAGTCTGCGGTATATCGTCAGCGAAATCCTTCCGTGACGGAGCTGCCGAGCCTGTTCAAATCCGCCTGTTTCGTGCGGGAGAACGCACTCCTTTTCATGCTCGCAGACGATAACGCCGCGCTCGCTCATCTTCTCTGCCAGCAGCGGAAGAGCTTTCTGTATCAGCTTATAATTGTACGGCGGGTCGAGTATCGCGATATCGAACTCTGCCCTTGTCGACTTCAGAAACGCCGAAAAAGGCATATTCATTATATGCGACTGCTCGGCAAAGCCCGTGCTTTCCACGTTCGTCCGCACAGCCTTTATTGAGACCGCCGCGCTGTCCACGAAGTAGCATTCCGCCGCGCCGCGCGAAAGCGCCTCGATGCCGAGCTGCCCGCTCCCCGCGAAGAGGTCGAGCACGGTTCTGCCCTCTATCTCAAACTGTATCGCGCTGAAGATCGCTTCCTTAACGCTGTCGGCGGTCGGACGAACCACGTCCGTGCCCTCAACGGTGACGAGCTTTCTTCCTCTTGCGCTTCCCGTAATAACTCTCATTTAAAACCTTTCCTGTATAAAATCGTACAATTCCTTTGCCTTTTCCGCGCTCACCTTGGCAGCTTTCTGCAGCTCCTCGGGGGAAGCGGCTTTCATATTTGCCTTTGTCTTGAATGTTTTCAGCAGCGCGCGTACTTTAGCGTCGCCGATGCCCTTTATCTCGGTAAGCTCCAGCGAATACGTTTTTTGCTTGTGCTTGACGCGCTGGAACGTTATCGAATAACGGTGAACCTCGTCCTGAATATTCGTCAGCAGCGAGAACAGCGCGCGGTTCGACTTGATCTCGATCTCGCCGCCCGCCTTTGCGATAGCTCGTGTCCTATGCTTGGAATCCTTTACCAAACCGAACAGTGGCACATCGATTTTCAGCTCGTCAAGAACCTCCGCGACCGCGGCGATATGCCCCTTGCCGCCGTCGAGCAGTATCAGGTCGGGCAGCGGCGAAAAGCTCTCGTCGCCGTCAAGAAAACGCGTCATACGCCGCCGCAGGACTTCCTGCATACAAGCGTAATCGTTCTGCCCCTCGACCGTTTTTATGTTGAACTTCCTGTACCCCGGCTTGAACGGTCTGCCGTTGCGATAAACTATCATACCACCGACCATACCCGTTTCGCCGAAGTTGGAAATATCGTAGCTTTCGATAATATCGGGAACCTTTTCAAGCCCGAGCAGCGTTTTCAAGTCCTCCAGCGCGGATATTTCCTTTGCCGTGCGCCCGACCTTTAAAGCCAGATACTCGCCCGCGTTCTTTTTCGCGAGCATTATCTGCGCCATTCCGTCGCCGCGGTGAGGTATCACGAACTTTACCGCGTGACCGCGCTGTTCCCTTAAAAGCTGCGTCAGCAGCTCCATATCCTCAAATTCCTCATCGACGTAAATTTCTTTCGGGATATCCTCGCGCCCCGAATAGTAGCTCAACAGGAAATCGCGCCGCATTGCCGCGCCCTCGTATTCCTCTCCGATAAAGAAATTCTCCTTATCAATAAGCCGTCCTCCACGGTACTTTATCACGGCGACGCTCGCCATTCCAACGTTCTGCGCCGCGCCGATTATGTCGTATTCCTGTTTGTAGTCGAGAATTTTCTGCTGCGCCGTGAGCCGCGTTATCGCGTGAATACGGTCGCGCAGCCGCGCGGCTTTCTCAAACTCGAGATTTTCCGCAGCCTCCTCCATTTGAGCGGTCAGTTCCTCAACAGAGACCTTGCTGCCGCTTTCCAGATATTGGATAGCCTCGGCAATTATCTTCTTGTATTCCTCCGAAGAAATTTTTCCCTCGCAGACGCCCATACAACGCTTTATATCACGGTTTAAGCAGGGGCGTTCCTTGTTAAAATCACGCGGAAATTTCTTCTTGCAGGTGGGCAGCATAAAAACCGTGTTCGCCTCCTGAACCGCCTGTTTCACGGTAAAGCCGCTTGTGAACGGACCGATGTAGTCCGCGTTTTGGTCGTTGGTGTTCAGCACATAGGTAATTCTCGGGAACTCACCGCGCGAAATTTTGATATAGTTGTAGCCCTTGTCGTCCTTGAGCAGAATGTTGTATTTCGGCTGGTGCAGCTTGATAAGACTGCATTCCAACACGAGCGCGTCCAGTTCGCTCTGCGTGACGATAAACTCGAAGTCGCGTATCTTGTCCACGAGCTTCAAAGTCTTTGCGTTATGCTGCGAATTTGAGCGGAAATAGGACGTTACGCGGTTTTTCAGCGCCTTTGCCTTGCCGACGTAGATGATGTTTCCGCCCTCGTCTTTCATTAAATATACGCCCGGTTCGAGCGGAAGATGATTTGCTTTATCGCGTAAATACGGTAATTTTTCGTTCAAAGCAGCCCGCCTCCTCTTGCCAGTAAATGCGTACACTTTATATTGTATCATATTCTCGCGGAAATTACAAGTGGTATTGTAAATTTTAGGGAGTAAAATGCAAACCGTCATGGGCGGCAAATAAAGCAGGACGAAAAATACCGCCCGTAATAAGGCGGCATTTTTTTAAAATCTGTTATCGGTATACCCGCCCTTGCCGAAACGCAGATCGGGGTCGTCGAAGTTGCTTTCGGTGTAGACAGGACCTTGAACGTGCGGGTCGTCCCGTGTGTAACGTGACATGGTCTCTCGTATTTTCCGATTTTCCTCCTCGATCCTGTCATTGTACAGCTTGACGAAATGCCTTGCGATAAACCTCAACGAAAATGCAAATACAAGCTCAAGTATCCTCAAAAACGCCGCAAGTATGTCTCCCGAACTGCTTCGCAGAAATATAATCACAAAACCGATGACCGCCGCAAGAATGCCCACAACCGTCGCGACGCTGCACAGCGTTTCCTTGTAAACGCCGCGCATCGCGTATAGCAGCGCTGCCACCAGACAAACCAGAAAAACCAGATCTAACATAAATTACTCCTAGCAATAGTACTCGGGCTCTTTTGACGGCTTTTGCAGAATACTCTTTGCTATCATATCTATTTTCAATGGCGAACAGCGGTATTTTTTATTCGCGCCGCGCTTTATGTTCTCCTGCTCGACAAGCTTCCTTTTTATGGAAATTCTCTCGACCAGCCTGAAATACGCGTCCAGACGGGCTTTCTTGCGGGCGCGGGCTTTTGCGAGCGCCTTAAGCTCCTCTGCGGTGGGGTAGTCCTTGCTTTTGTCGTGCTTGGGACAGTAGCGCGTTATTTCGCCGTTGCGGTCGACCGCAACTATGCTGTCGCGGCATGTCTTCCCGTAGCATTTGCTCATCTCGGCTATCTTCTGTGTAAGCTCTTCGGCGAGATCGGGGTTATCCTTGAGTTTATCTTCCAGCTTTTTCGATACGACAACGCAGCCGCTCGTTACCCCCGGAATGCCCGTCGGCACAGTCACGGAGTTTTCGCGTTCCGCAACGGCGTTCTCGACAGCCTCTCGGAAAAGCGAATTATCATTATTCTGAGCGCGTTTTTTTATAAACGAATTTATTTCGGCAAATTCGGTAATTTCAAGGTTCATATTATCACCCCTTTATAATAAGCAGTATATCACACTTCAAAAAATTTTTCAATACTTTACGTAAATTTTCAAGAAAATTTTTAGCAAAAATTTTGTCGAAATTGTTGAAAAATTCAAAAATATGTGGTATAATACAATATATAGTGTGCTGATATTTTTTTCTGCAAAGGAGATTTTTTATGAGATGTCCCGAATGTGGCTGTGAGGAAAGCAAGGTTATCCTGGAGGTCATTGAGAATATCGTCGAGGAGATTGCCTCCGATCTGAAAAATTCGCTTCAGCGCGAGGTCACCTCCGAGAAGATCGGCGAGGTCGCACTGCATAAACTGAAAGAGATCGACGACGTTGCTTATATCCGTTTTGCGTCGGTATACAGGGATTTCGACGACGTTGACAGCTTTATGAAGATCATCTCGGAACTTAAGGATGACAAGAACAAATAAAAAACCGCCGCGATTGATTTCAATTTCGCGGCGTTTTTTTTTGCGAATAATTCCAAGATTTTCAAATCAGTGACTGCGTTTTTATCACGCCGCAGCGCTCGTATCGTCCTTTTCAAAGCCCGCGGGAGGAGCTATTTCATACGGTTCGGCAGCGTTGATAGCGCGCATCATAGCCTCAATAAGCTCGGGCTGGGTGACGCTTATGCTACGTCTGTCAAAGACCGCAAATCCCTTGTCGTACATATAGCCGTTATCCCAGTAAACGGGAACGCAGCCATTCTGCTTTGCCGCGCTTACGACATACTCCGTCCAGTAGCGTCTGAATTCGGGGAAGCTCTCGCTGTACTTGGACTTATCCTGAACGCCCAGCTCGCCGATAACAACGGGGTAGCCTTGGCTGACAAAGGACTCGTTAAGTCTGAGCATAGCCGCGTCAACGGAGCGCTCCGAGCCGCTGTTCTCCGCACCGGAGGTTGCGTATTTGCCCCACTGGAATTTAGCTTGGTTCATATCCTCGTTAATAGTGAAGTTGTACGGGTCGTAGTAATGCACGGATACCATAATGCGCTTGCCGTCCGCCTCGCAGAGGGTATCCTCGGGAATTTTAAATCCGGAATCACCAACCGTACTGTTTATATCGGTATTCCAGCCGGGCATAAGAACCCAGCGCTTGGCGTTGTTTGAGCCTGTCTTTCTTACCGTATCAATGAATATCTGATTGTAAGCGTTGATGTTCTCATACGCTTCGGCTTTGGGACCTTCATATTTGCCGTCAAATTCCTCGTTCATCGACTCGAAAATAAGATGCTCGTCATAGTTCTTGAAGCGCTCCGCGATCTGTCTCCACACTGCCTCGTACTTCGCCTTGATCTCGGTCTGCTTGTCAGCAGGCTCGGCGCAGAGCAGCCAAGCGCCGTCAATGGTGTAATAACCGTCGCCGTGCATATTTATGATGGTATACAGTCCGTTGTTTATCGAATAATCAACAACCTCCTGCACCCTGTCCAGCCATTCCTTTTCCACAATGTAATCGGGACCCTCGCCTATGTGCGTAAGATAAGAAACGGGTATTCTCACGGTGCTGAAGCCCTGCTCCTTAACAAGCGGAAACAGCGCTTCGCTGATAACGGGATTTCCCCAGCCTGTTTCTTTGGGAGTACCGCTGCTCAACGCTTCAAGCTGATTGCCGAGATTCCAGCCCATACCCATAGCCGCCGTTATCTCCTCCTGAGAAAGCTCGTGCCACTCTTTAGGCTCGTCGGGGATCTCGGGGGTGTCGGTGCCGCCGGAGCTCTCTCCCCCGCTGACCGCACCGCTGTCGGAAGAGCCTGTCGGAACGCTGTCCGAGCCGCCGTCATTTTTAGCGCAGCCGACGCATAACGTCATCATCAGCGCTGCGGCAAGAGCGCCTAATCTTTTGGAGATAGTTTTCATTATATTACCTCTTTCCTGAAAAAATGCGGTTTTATATATGTCGGGAATGCTCCGCAATATCCGCCGAAACACGGACGGCAAACACCCTAACACAAAAAACCGATATAAAATATTCATATATATTATATCATAGTGTCCTCCAAATGTCAATCGGGAAAAACGATTTTGGAGATTTTCTCATACCCAAAAAGTATATGGGCTAATCCAATAATGGCATTTGCATTCTCGGAAAATATATGCTATAATAAATTATGTATAGAGCAAATCATAAGGAGGGCTTTAAGATGACAACGATAAACAACCTCAGTTTTGATGAAGAACGCGCGTTATACGGAACTGAAAATACCATTGTAAAAAACTGTCGGTTTGACGGTCCTACCGACGGTGAAAGCGCGTTCAAAGAGTGCAGAAACGTTGCGGCAGAGAACTGCTTTTTCAACCTGCGCTACCCGTTCTGGCATGACGAAAAGCTGAAGATCGACGGTTCGGAAATGACAGAGCTTTGCAGGGCGGCTCTTTGGTACTCGCGCGATATTGTGATCTCCGATACAAAGCTGCACGGAATTAAGGCGCTGCGCGAATGCTCCGACGTAGTTATGCGCGGCTGCGATATAGTTTCCCCGGAATTCGGCTGGTCGGTGAACGGACTTGAAATGACCGACTGCACCGCCGAAAGCGAGTATTTTATGATGCGCTCCACAGAGCTGTGTTTTACAAACGTTAAATTTAAAGGCAAATATTCCTTTCAGTATATTGAGAATTCTGTGTTTGACAACTGCGTTTTCGACACAAAGGACGCGTTCTGGCACGCGAAAAACGTCACCGTGAAAAACAGCACCGTCAACGGGGAATATCTTGCGTGGTACTGTGAAAACGTCACCTTTGAAAACTGCAAAATAACAGGCACGCAACCGCTGTGCTACTGCAAAGGGCTAAAGCTGATAAACTGCGAAATGCACAATACCGACCTCTGCTTTGAGCGCTCCGAGGTCAACGCTACCGTGACCACCCATATAATAAGCGTCAAGAACCCGTTAAGCGGCTGCGTTTGCGCGCCGTCTGTGGGCGAGGTCATAGGGATATTGAAGGCGCGGACGGAAAGGTCTGCTGCTGCAAAAACAACAAAAGCTGCGCCTGATGAGAATTTCACGTAAACAAAAGCGGAGGGGAATATGTCTCCTCCGCTTTTAAAATGCTGAAAAGCTCACGTCAGGTCGTAAAGCTGCATTGTCTCCGCGCTGCGGTACTCGTGCTTTTCGTAGTAGCCGATAAGCTCGCCGTCCGCGCCGCGCAACGCGACCATATACACGTCCTTGTTTTCCTTTTCGTTGCGGAACGTGTAAACGATATTATGTGACTTATCTTCCGCGAACCACTTGACAACGCGTTTGATCATCTCGTTCGATTTCGGCGAATGACAGTCCAAAAGGCTCTTGCCTGTCAGATCGCCGTGCTTTTTGTAACGTTCAACAGACGCGGCGTTCATGTAGATTATTTCATGCTGTAAATTGCAGATAACGACCGCCGCGCGATCCTGGTCGATAACGCTCTTGAAAAATAATGAAAGTTCCATATTTCCTCCCGATTTAAACGGCAAAAGTTTGCCGCATAGATTTTCATTTTTGCAACGGAACGCTGCTCAGATGCCGAGTATCCAGAATTCCTCATATTCGACAAAATTTTCCTCCGCCCACGGAGCAAGTTCATCAAACAGATCTTCAACCGCGCCTCCGCATTCTCTGGCAAGCGCGCAGATTTTATCCCAATCATCGCGGGTAACGCGGTTCGGACCCCAACGGTTGTACACCTCGAAGGCTTTGCTGAAAACGTTTTCATACAGTCCAAGTTCGTCGAAAATATCATCGTAAAGATAGAGATAATCGGCGCTCCAATGTGTTTTGCCGTCCCATTTTCCCTTGACGAATTCGTCATAGCAGCCGCCTTTGATACCTGTTTCAAAATATTTCATAAAATCACCTTAAACAGTCGTTTGATATGCGGCAGTATCTACAAAACCATAATAAGCGTTCCCGCTGCGATAAGCAAGCACCCGATCACCGTTTTTACAGTCAGCTCCTCGTGCAGAAAAACCGCCGCCAGCACCACGGTAAACACCACGCTCAGCTTATCGACGGGCGCGACTTCAGACACTTTTCCGAGCTGCACCGCGCGGTAGTAGCACAGCCACGATCCGTCCGCCGCAAGTCCCGACAGTATCAGGAATAACCAACTTTTGCACAGTATCTACGACAGCCTGCCCTACGCGTTTGTCAGGAAAACCATTCCCCAAGTCATGACAACCGTGCGTATCGCGGTCGCAAGGTTGGAGTTCAGCTCTCCGATACCGATTTTTGCAGGAATTGGTATCAGCGCCGCGAAAACAAACCACATAAAAATCGCCTTGTGTATACAATATGTTATTTCTTGATAATTCTTGCCTCACAGTAAAAACGTTTGTCATGCGCGTGACCCATGCTGAACGTTTTTCTCGGCAGCGCGCCATCCTTGATAACGGTCGGGAACAGCTCGGACTTCTTCATTGAGGGCAGCAGAAAGCCTATTGCGGAGCCCTCCGCGCACAGCCGCCGAACAACGTCCTCGCCGTGTATGTAATCTATCTTGCCGCCGTTTTTACACAGATAGTCGTCGAGAAACGATTGCAGCGACCCGACGGTGAGGTTCGCGGTCGGCTTGGTTATGCCGAATTCATGCGCTTTGCCGCCAACGCCGACAACGGTGAACATCTGTTCCGCGCTGTCCGCAAGCCCCAGAGTCTCGGTCATCGAGCACATAAGATCATGTGCGTTCACATCGGTTATTACTCTGTGTATAGCCTCGAACTCCAGCGCGGGGGAGTGCAGATTAACCACCTCGACCAGTGCGTAACGCGCAAGCTCGGCGTCGGGGCTGCCCGCGCGCTTTTTCTGCTCATAGCACTCCTTTGCGGTCGCGAGCGAGTGATTTCCGTCGCCCATCGCGTACAGCAGAACCTCCTCGTCCCGCAGTCCGTACCGTGCGTTGAACGCCTCCTTGGCGGCAAGCCTGTCCAGCGCTTCCAGTACACCTCGCGCGTTCTCTCCGTCCACTATTTCACCGCTCAGATGCCCGCCGTTCTGCATAAGGTCAAAATCGTATACAGTCTGTAATTTTTTCTCGAGCAGCGGCTCTATAACAGTATTCTGCGCGTCGTCGATCAGTATCATAATGTGAGGCAGTTCCAGCGGCGCATTCATGCGTATCTTAACGCGCGGAGGTATCCTCGCAGCGACAGTCGCCTCGGTCGCGCGAACCTGTGACCTGCTCCCCTTGTTGTAATCGTACATTTCAAGATCTATCGCCCCGACCAGACCAACACGCAGCCGACCGTCAGCCTGAACGCGCTTTGTCAGAATAAAGCAATCTTTGTGCAAATTAAACAAACCGCCGTTTATGCGCTTTTTCATATTTTCGTGAATTTTCGTAATGCGCTCGTCGCAGTCGGGCTGCTCGAGATACGCTTCGGGCAGTATCAGGTCGAGCGTTGATGGCGCGTCGCCAACAAGTTTTCGCGTTTTTTCCCAGTACTCGGGCTCACCCGTATACTGGTCGCACGCAACGACCGACCACTTGCTCATGCCATCCGCAGAGAGCTTTGGCAGCAAAATATCCGCAGTTGTAAATGCCGTCATAAAAAATCTCCTTTTGTGCAATTTTACTAATTCTCAATTATTCCCACAGCCTCATAGCAGTTCAGCGGATATTCACGGACGGGAACATTCTTTTCCGCAGCGAGCTGACGCAAATGCTTTGTCCGCGGGCTTTCAAGCGACTTAACAAGGATCACGCGCGGCACTCTCCGCAGCAGCACGCGCGTCGCTTCTCCGATACTCGGCTTGACCGGATTAAGGTCGGCGATCCCGAATTCCCTTGCGATACGGCGTGCCTCCTCCAGCCCCGCACCGTCCGCCGCTCCGCAGTCGTGCTTCTCAAACGGCGGCAGCACATCAATTTCGCGCTCTATCGCGTTAATAAACTCGTAGGTTCTGTCGAACATTTCCAGTTCGCCGAAATACGCCGCGCCATGAAAATCGCCCTTAAAAATCAGGTCGGAGCGCAGCACGGTACGTGAAAACAGTCCCGATACCACGCTGTTCAGGCACGAGCATGGAATGAAAATATCCCCGCGCGTTCCGCAAATTTCACATAACCCGGCGGGATCGGCAAGCACCGCGACCCGTGCGTCAATTTCGGGGAACTCGGCGAGCGCCTCGGCAAGCTGCCGCGCGATAGCTCCTTTCCCCGTCCAGCCGTCCACGAATTGGATATTTTTGGAAGAATGACGCGCGAGAATATACCTCATCGCGCTGCTGTCAATTCCGCGACCGCGAATTATTGACACGGAATAATGCGCTGCATCTATGCCGTGAAACCGCTTCAGATACCGCTTTATCAACGTTCCCACGGGAGTTCCCGCGCGTGCCAACGAGACTATGACAACGTTTTCACCCTTTGCCGCCAGAATTTTTTCGGCAACCGCGCGGACAGCATTGGCGGTCTGCCCGCCCCAAGTCCGCAGACCCTCCTCATATTGCCGCAGATACGCGTCGGACGGCACATATTCGACAGGCAGCAACTCACAATAATGTACTCCTTTGCGAATTAACGGCTCACGTTCACTCGGAGGCATAGGCTGAATTTTCCCCGTAATATCCTTTAGCAAAAGCCGACAGTCGCCGCTCTCCAAAGACGTCCGCATTGATTTTCCGCGCCAGCGCACCAAAGCGACGCGTTCGCCGCCGCACGCTCCGCACAATCGCGAAACCGCGTCGTTATCGGGATCTTCAGCGTCCGTCATTAAAATGCTCAAATCGCAGCGCACACAGTTATATATGTAAACCTTCCGTTCGCTGTTGTAAAGACTTGTCAGCACGGCGCGGTCTCGAATGGGGTAATCCCCCTCGTCGGAGGGCAGCATGGGACTTCGCGTTACTCCGTGGATCCGCACCGTTATCCCCTTTTCGGTAAGCAGCTTTCCGAAAAGTATAGGCGGCAGACAAAACTCCTCTGTTCCGACAAGCTCAATCGAACGCACTCCCTCAAGAACTCCCACGAGCTGCTCCAAAAGCTCATTGCAAAGCCGATTGCACTCGTCAAAGTATTCGCCGCAGTTCACGCCTGAACGAATATCAAGCAGTGCGTTCAACGAAAAATCAAAATCGGGATTTTTGCCGAAAATCTCTCTATCATCGCAGAAATTTTGTTGAAATTCAACAGAATCCTGATTATCAAAAAATTCTTCCGCAATAACATCTATATTATTTTCGGCGAAGTTTTTGCGGCTCTCCTCGCTCGCGGTAAACGCCACAGCGGTAAACTGACAGCGGCAGCGCTCTCGAATGGCTTTGTAGAGCGAAACAGCGGTATGCCCCGTAGTAAATTCATCATCAATAATAAAAACGTGGGAAAATTTCCCAAAATCTATCTCACGCCGAACACAGAGCGTATGCAAAGGCGCATGGCTATGCTTTTCCTCAAAGCAGACGCTTTCGAAATACTCCGGGAGCTTTTCGCGCGTAGTGCTAAGCAGAAAGCATCTTTCGCCCAGCGCCGAGGCTGCAAGAGCACCTATTCCGACTGCTGTCTCCGAAAAAACGACCGCCAGACATTCCCCGCGCGGGCAGCGTTTTAGCATCTCCGCGCCGAGAAAACCGCAGTGCAAAGCGGTCTCACGCGGATCGGACGGGTAATGCTTCGATTGAAATTTATTAACGATAATAAAGTCGCGGCGAGTATTATTTTCCCGCTTTGCCAAGCTGAAGTTATTATTCATTTATTCTCCGTTCAATTCGGCTCGAGTGGTATAACAGAGCCGTTTCTGATCTGCCGCAGATAGTCGGCGGGACAGGTGATTTTTTCGGGAACAAGTATCCCGCCACCGAACATTCTGTCGACTGAATGTGTATCGGAGCCGCCTGTGAGCGGCAGACCGTACATTTCAGCGTATTGCTTTGCGCGGCTGTCGAACACGCTGTCTTTGCCGTGACTGGCGTTTATCCATTCGACCGCGTCAACGTCGTGCGGATACAGGCTGATGTGCGGTATGTACGGGTAATCTCGGAACGGGTGTGCGTGAACGATAAATCCGCCGTCCTCGTGAACCAGCCTGAACAACGCGCGCTCGTCAGCGACCGTAAGGTAAAACTCATGCTCCAGCAGCCAATTTTTGTCAATTCCGTAAAGCAAGAAGTCCGCACCTTGTACAGTGAACTCAACACCGAAAAACACGTCCAGACCCACCCGCAAGCCCGTTTCCAAAGCCGCCTCGTAGCCCTTGCAATAAAGTTCTATCCTGCCCTCCCACGGCAGTTCGCGCGGAACGGCGGTGTTACCGTTGAAAAAGTGGTCGGTGATGAATATCCCGTCATACCCCGCCGCCTTATGCGCGGCAGCAAGTTCTGCGGCAGGAGAATGCGCACACGCGCTGCCCTCGGCAGTGTGTAAATGAGTTTCATATTTATACAATTCGTCATTTTCCTCCAATATTCTGCAATATAGCAATAGCTATCTGTAATATTCGGCACAAAAATACAATTTGTAATTTGCTCAATGAACGTCATACCACGTTTTCCCGATCTTTGCATCAACGGGCAGCGGCACGGCAAGCTGAACAGCATTCTGCATTTCGCCGCAAAGTATCTCCAAAGCCCTTTGTGAAACGCTCTCGGGCGCTTCGACGATCAGTTCGTCGTGAACCTGAAGTATCAGCCTAGCCTCGGGCAGTTCGCGCTTAAGACGGTTATATACTCTAACCATTGCAATCTTGATGATATCCGCAGCCGTTCCTTGAATGGGCGTGTTCATCGCGATCCGCTTGCCGAGCGCCTTTACGGTCTTGTTTGTTGCCAGTATCTCAGGAATAAACCGTCTGCGCCCAAACATCGTCACCGCGTAGCCGTCGACTTCGGCGGAGCGCGTATTTGTGTCCATATATTGCTTTACTCCACTGAAATGCGAAAGGTAATCATCTATATATTGCTTAGCCTCGCTAACGGTCGCGCCAACATCTTTAGCCAACGAAAACGCCCCTATCCCGTAAACGATACCGAAGTTGACCGCTTTTGCCTTTCGACGCAGATCGCCGTCAACCTGCTCCGGAGCACGCCTGAATACGCTCGCGGCGGTCTCCGCGTGAATATCACGCCCCTCCTTGAACGTCTCGATCATTACCTTATCGTTTGCAAGCGCGGCGAGAACGCGCAGCTCTATCTGGCTGTAATCAGCGTCGCAGAGCACCTTCCCGGGCGCGGCAGTAAAAAATTTACGGAAATTCCGACCGATATCGGTGCGCACGGGAATATTCTGAATATTCGGCTCTGCTGAGCTTATCCGTCCTGTTCTCGTCTCGGTCTGCTTGAACGTCGTGTACATTCGCCCATCCTCGGAAACCGCGTTCTCAAGCCCTTTCACGTATGTGTTGTACAATTTTGTCAGCTTGCGGTATTCGAGGATCGGCTTTATGATCGGGCTTTTGTCTATTAGTGCCTCTAACGTTTCGCTGTCAGTTGAATATCCGGTCTTGCGCTTCTTCCCCGCAGGAAGTCCGAGCTCCTCAAACAGCACTACCGAAAGCTGTTTCGGACTTCCGACGTTGAATTTGTGTCCCGCAAGAGTGTGAATGGATTGCTCAATTTCTAAAATTTTCGGCTGAATTTCTTCGCCGAAATTGTGCAGTGCTTCAACATCAAGCGCGATACCCTCGTGCTCCATTGAGGAGAGTACCTCTGCAAGCGGAATTTCGATCTCTTGCAGAACCTTTAACATACCTTGTGCGCAAATTTCCTTAAAAAGCGCACGGTTAAGCAGATCAAGCGACCTTTGCGGATCGTTCGGAACAATTCCTACCTTGTATTCCGCGCAAAGCCGTTGAATATCGTAATTCGCAGCGTTGACGTTCAGCAGATATGCCGCCAGCGTAGCATCAAACGTGACATTCCTCAAATCAATTCCTGCATTTATACACTTCGCGAAAACCGCCTTAGCGTTGTCAGTATGTTTCGGGAGATCGCTTTCCAACAGCTCCTTTAAATCGTCGTCAAGCGCCTTTCCGTCTCGGAACACAGCAAGTTCTCCATCGACTATGAGCACGTCGAGCGCGCCAGCGTCATACTCAGCGGTATCGGGCGTTACATTCGGCTTTGAAGTGGTATCCGGCTGCTCCTTTTTCGGAACGGACAGCTTGACCTCCTTTGCCGCAACATCGGATAAATCCAGCTTTTTAATTGCAGTATTCATTTCCAGTTCTTGCAAAATTCCGACCGTGACCGCCTTGTCGCCCTTGCCGAACGCATACTCGTCAAGATTCTCCGAAACAGGTGCGGAAAGGCATATTTCACCGAGTGTCCTCGATAACTCCGCACTCTCCTTACCGTTTTCGAGCTTGGTACGCACGCCTTTAGTAACGTCAATTTCCGCAAGATTATCATAAATATATTGCACGGTGTGATACTTTTGTATAAGCGAGAGCGCAGTCTTTTCGCCGATCCCGGGAACTCCCGGAATATTGTCCGAGCTGTCGCCCATAAGCGCCTTGACCTCCAGCATTTCGCGCGGCTTGACCCCATAAACCTCATTTATTTTGTCGGGTGTGTAATAAACGTCCTCCTTGTTGGTGGCAAGCCGAACAGTCACGTGTTCGTTGACAAGCTGAAAACTGTCGCGGTCGCCCGTGCTGATAATGCATTCCGCGCCATGTTCCGCAGCGGCGCGCGAAAGTGTACCTATGATATCGTCAGCCTCGTAGCCCTCGACCTCCAGCACCGAAACTCCCAGACTGCGCAGTATGTCCTTGATGAGCGGCATCTGCGCCGTGAGCTCATCGGGCATTCCGTGACGCGTTCCTTTGTAGTCGGTGTACAGCTTATGGCGGAACGTCGGCGCTTTCATGTCAAACGCCGCCGCTATCCTGTCGGGCTTTTCCTCTTTCATTAACTTAAAATATATGTTCATAAAACCAGTGAGCGCGTTGGTCGGCACGCCGTTTTTGTTTGTCAGCAGACGTATTCCGTAGTATGCTCTGTTCATTATGCTGTTTCCGTCGATCAACAGTAATTTCATCTGAGTTTCCTCCGTATTTTTGTAAAATATGACGAACCACTTCGTGTAACGTTTACATTCGAATGCCGCGCAACAGCTTGGCGGGGAGTTTTTTCAGCAGCAACATAGTGCATATCCCCGTGAACGCGCCGCCGATTATCGCACTCGCAAGCAATATCGGAGTGTAAGCAAGCACAAATTTTGAGCCGTACATCAGCACCGCCGCGAGCATTTGTCCCGCAATATGAAACGTTGCGCCGCACACTCCAGTAAACGGCAGAAACCGCGTATCGAAGCGGATTTCCCCGTTCGTTTTCGGGAACAACCCGCGTGCCGCAAGCATTGCCGCGCACGCGAGCACCCCTCCCGAAAGTCCGTACATAGCGCTCGTCAGCGAACCCGTAATCAAAGCCGCGAGAAAGCACCTGAGCACCGCCACAACAAAAGCGTCCGCGCCATGCCATTTCCCGCCTATGTACAGAATAAACAACGTCACTACGTTGCCCAGACCGACGCGGATACCCGCAACGGGCACAATAGGCGGCAGCATGGTCTCAAGCACGGAGAGCGCTCCGGCAAAGCATATAAACACAGCCGAAAGCGCCAATTTTTTTGTAGTCATTTTTCACTCCGTTTCGGGTGGTTTTCGCGTGTTCTTTTCGGCTTTTTTCGGGCGAAAAAATCAATTGCAAAAAAAGCCGTAAAAAGGCGGTATAATAACGTTTGTCGACATAACGCCGTACAAAAAACGCTTGCTTTTCCGGCGTTTAAAGTCAGTGCAGAAAAACTCCGGAAAAGGGTCCTCATCCGACGCTGTTCAAGAGGAAACTTTTTCACTCTCTTTGGAGTGAACCGAGTTTGTAATGTTTTCGATCATTTCCTCCTCGGGTTCCTTTTCGGGAGGAGCGTTCAATATGTTGTTAAGCTGTCTCGCAAGCTCGCGCATTTCGCTTGTAAGGGGCGGCAGCGGTGGTATCTCCTCATCGTCAGCGGACGGAAGAATATCATCGCTTTCGGGCGAGAAATTCGGGAGAAGCGTATAATCGTCACGTCTGATAAGCCTCGGCGAATAACCCTCCAAATAAACTTTGCATCGCGCGGCGAAATACGAAAACGTCGCTGCAAACATCACAAGAGCCATTACCGCGCCGCACCCGAAGAACACACCACGCCCCGTCAGCGCTCCCACGGTAAACCCCGCAGCCGCAAGCACCAGATCTGCAATGATCAACAGCAGTTTAACGTGCCCGGCGTCGCCAACCGCGAACAGCGCGACCCACGCCGCCGCGACAACGGACGCGGTTATCGCGACCACCTCAAAGCCCGACCCGAACAGGATAGAAAGCCCGATGCAGAGCAGCGCCGCCGCGCAGTGCAGGTAAAAACAGGCGCGGATTATTTTCCGCAGCGCGGAAACCTTTTTACGGCGGGAGACAATGAAATCCTCGACGATGTTGCCGCTCGTGTAAAAGTGTATCAGTTTTTTCTTGATTTTATACTTCATCTCGGCTCCCGTTAACCTTACAGCTCGTTAATTTCTTTCAGCCAGACCACTGACGACGCATCGCTCGGCATTCTCCAATCTCCGCGCGGCGAAAGCGACACCGACCCGACCTTCACCCCGTCAGGCAGACAGCTTCGCTTGAACTGCTGCGCGAAAAAGCGGCGGTAAAACGTTTTCAGCCACTTCTTGATCGTTTCCGAATCGTAGCTCTCCCCGAAAGCGTACTGCGCCAGCCGATACACCTTTTTCGGCGGAAAGCCCCAACGTATCCCGTTGTACAGAAAGAAATCATGAAGCTCATACGGTCCGACCAGATCTTCGGTGATCTGCGAGATCTCACCATCTTTAGCGGGCAGAAGCTCCGGACTTACGGGCGTGTTGAAAATGTCCGTAAGCACCTCGCGGAGCGCGTTGTTATCGGTGTTCTGCGCGTAGTAATATACGATATGGCGCACCAGCGTTTTGGGAACCGACGCGTTCACGCCATACATACTCATGTGGTCGCCGTTGTAGGTCGCCCAGCCGAGAGCCAGTTCTGAAAGGTCGCCCGTTCCGATAACCAAGCCGTTTTCCTCGTTTGCAATATCCATAAGCACCTGTGTGCGCTCGCGTGCCTGACCGTTCTCGTAGGTGACGTTGCGGTCGCCCTCGTCATGCGAAATATCCTTGAAATGCTGCCGAACACTGTCCGAAATATCTATGACCCTGAGCGACGTTCCGAGTATCGTGCAAAGCGCTTCGGCATTTGATTTGGTGCGGTTCGTCGTGCCGAAACACGGCATCGTCACCGTGACAATGTCGCTCATGGACCGCCCGAGTATCTTCATCGCCTCAACGGAGACAAGCAGAGCCAGACAGGAATCAAGACCGCCCGAGATACCGACAACAAGCGTTTTGCAGCCTGTGTGGCGTATTCTCGCGGAAAGCCCGTGCGCCTGCATCTGCAGAATGTCGAAACAGCGCTTGTCCTTTTCCGACGCGGACTGCGGCACAAACGGCAAAGCCTCGACATTGCGCGTTAGTACGGTGCGTTCGGGGCGCATTGCGAACGTGATCCTCCGCATTTCCGGCTCTGCGCCGCACTTGAAGCTCGTGTTGCGGCGGCGCTCCGTTGTGAGCTTCTGCACGTCGATCTCGCTTATCGTTAATCCCGTGGTGTACAGTCCGCTGTCGGCGAGCATTCTGCCGTTCTCGGCGATCATACGATGTCCGCCGAAAATGAGATCCTGCGTGGACTCGCCCTCGCCCGCGCTCGCGAAAACATACCCGCAGATCAGCCGCGCAGACTGCCCTGTAACGAGCGCTTTGCGGTACGACTCCTTGCCGATCGTTTCGTTGCTTGCGGAGAGGTTCGCGACGATCACCGCGCCGCCGAGCGCGAGCACGGTCGACGGCGGATCGGGCGACCACAGATCCTCGCATATCTCCGCTGCAAACGTCAGCTCGGGAATATCCGAGCACTCAAAAAGCAAATTCAGACCGAACGGAACGGACTTTCCGAGCAGCTCGATATCGAATTTGCCGTCGGGCGCGCTCGTAAATTGACGTGCCTCGTAAAATTCATTATAATTGGGCAGAAATTTCTTGGGAATAACGCCCAGAATTTCGCCGTTTTGTATAATCACCGCACAATTATACAATTCGCCATGAAACACTATCGGACAGCCGACAGCCGACAGCATATCCGAACCCGAAGTCACCTTAACGATACGGGCAAGCTGCTCCAGTGCGCCGTTCAGCAGAACGGGCTGATAGAACAGATCGTGGCAGCAATACCCCGTAACGCACAGCTCGGGGAACACAAGCACCTTTACCGCCCGCATTTTCGCCTCGGCGATGAGACCGATAATTTTATCGGCGTTATATTCGCAGTCGGCGACCCGAATTTGGGGCGTCGCCGCCGCGGTTTTGATAAATCCATCGTTCATAATTTTCTCCTATACGCAATAGTCCATTTTTATTATATACTTTTCCGCGGGAAAATTCAAGGGGAAAATTAAAAAGTCGGGAAAGTTTTTTGCGGATCGGCGGCAAAATTCCCTATATAATCCGCTTAACTATGTTCCCGACTTTTTTGTTAAAAAATATACAAAAAATTTGTTTTTCCTATTGAAAATATTAACAATATATTGTATAATATAAATGTATAGTTAGCAGATTTGGCGAATTGCACAAAATCTGCGGCTAAATTTCGATAAAGGAGAAAAAAAGTATGACTTATTCTCATGAAGTTGACGCAATGTGTCCCGTAGCACAAGGCGTGGCTCACGGCTGTGCCCCTATCCCCGAAGAGGCAAAGTGGGTAAAGGCAAAGGAAATCAAGGATATCTCGGGCTTCACCCACGGCGTGGGTTGGTGCGCTCCGCAGCAGGGCGCCTGCAAGCTCTCGCTGAACATTAAAGAGGGCGTGATCCAGGAGGCTCTCGTTGAGACATTGGGCTGCTCGGGCATGACGCATTCCGCTGCTATGGCGGCTGAAATTCTCCCCGGCAGAACCATTCTTGAAGCGCTGAATACCGACCTCGTTTGCGACGCTATCAACACCGCAATGCGCGAGCTGTTCCTCCAGATAGTATACGGACGCTCACAGTCCGCGTTCTCCGAGGACGGTCTGACTATCGGCGCGGGTCTCGAGGACCTCGGCAAGGGTCTGCGTTCGCAGATAGGCACTATGTACGGCACTCTCGCAAAGGGTCCGCGTTACCTCGAAATGACAGACGGATACGTTACCGATCTTGCTCTGAATGAGGACAATGAGATCATCGGCTACAAGTTTGTGAACTTCGGCAAGATGATGGACTTCATCAAGAACGGCGATGACGCTAACACCGCGCTCGAAAAGGCTAAGGGTCAGTATGGAAGAGTTGCGGACGCAGTTAAGTTCATCGATCCGAGAAAGCAGTAAGGAGGTACATAAGAATGGCTTTATTTGAATCTTATGACAGACGTGAAAAGCAAATTCTCGCTGTTATCAAAGAATACGGCATAAACTCCATTGAGGAATGCGCAGATGTGTGCAAGGAAAAGGGTCTTGACATCTACAAGCTCGTAGAGGGCATTCAGCCTATCTGCTTTGAAAATGCCAAGTGGGCGTACACCGTAGGCTGTGCTATCGCGATTAAGAAGGGCTGCACCCGCGCTGCCGACGCTGCGGCGGCTATCGGCGAGGGCTTGCAGGCATTCTGCATTCCCGGTTCGGTCGCTGATCAGAGAAAAGTCGGTCTCGGTCACGGCAACCTCGGCAAAATGCTCCTTGAAGAGGAGACTAAGTGCTTCTGCTTCCTCGCGGGTCACGAGAGTTTCGCTGCCGCAGAGGGCGCTATCGGTATCGCGGAAAAGGCGAACAAGGTTCGTAAAGAGCCTCTCCGCGTTATCCTGAACGGTCTCGGCAAGGACGCTGCTCAGATCATCGCTCGTATCAACGGCTTCACCTACGTTGAGACCGAAATGGACTACTACACCGGCGAGGTAAAGGAAGTATTCCGCAAGAGCTACTCCGAGGGTTTACGCGCTAAGGTAAACTGCTACGGCGCGAACGACGTTACCGAGGGTGTTGCGATCATGTGGAAGGAGGGCGTTGACGTTTCCATTACAGGCAACTCCACCAACCCTACGCGTTTCCAGCACCCCGTTGCGGGCACTTACAAGAAAGAGTGTGTAGACAAGGGCAAGAAGTACTTCTCCGTTGCTTCGGGCGGCGGTACGGGTCGTACTCTCCACCCCGATAATATGGCAGCCGGTCCCGCTTCCTACGGTATGACCGATACCATGGGACGTATGCACTCCGATGCGCAGTTCGCAGGCTCGTCTTCCGTTCCCGCACACGTTGAGATGATGGGTCTTATCGGTATGGGCAACAACCCGATGGTAGGTGCTACCGTAGCTTGCGCTGTTGCGGTTGAAGAAGCGCTTAAGGGTTAATTCAACGTAACAATGCAGGATCAAGGCTTGTTTAAGTGCCTTGAAAATGGGTGGAATTCTATCCGTAATACACGAGTAATACACGGGTAATACACAAATTCAGGCGGTTGTCAGAAATGGCAACCGCCTTTTTTATACGATTTTTTCAATCTCTTGCTTAAGATTTTCTAATGTTCTGTGAGTGTACACCTTTTCGGTTATGTCTCCGATCTGATGACCAACAATAAGTTTCAGACAATACTCGTCAACTCCAGCTTCTTTTGCCCGTGTAATGAACGTATGGCGTGTTTCGTGCGGTCGGTGCTTAAGACCGAGATAATCCATTATACGCTTAAACCTCTGCTCGTACTTGTCGTAAGTCATTCTTGGCTCTTTGCTTGAAAAGTCGTTGAATAGCTGTTCGTTGTTGGTATCATATCTCTTTTCAATAAGAGGACGTATCTTCGGGTGGATAGGAACATATCGGTTTCTGCCCGCATCGGTTTTGATACCACCGAACATCGTGCCGTTTTCCAAGTCAATATCCTTGGTTTTCAGCAGCGCAAGCTCTTGAGGTCGCCAGCCCGAATATATCTCAATAAGTATCATATCAACTACGGAGTAGTTCACATTATCCCACAAAAGCTGTATCTCCTCTTCGGTAAACGGAACTTTCGGCTCTGACGGTTTGGTTCTCTTGACTGGATTGCAGAGGGCAGCGTAGTCCTTGTTGATGATTTCGTGCTTCATTGCAAATCTGAACATCTGATTGTAAAGCGACTTCATTCGCCCCTTAGTATCGTCACCAACCTTTGCTTCCCTCATAGTTTGTTCGAGATGCGCGACTCTGATGTCGCGCATCTTCATATTCCACAATGGTCTGCTGTGATTGTACGCGGATTTCCATGTTCGGACAGCAGAAGCGCATATCTCTATAAAATGCTCGGCAGACCATCTGTCATAAACCTCTGAGAACTTTATTGCCCTTGCAGTCAACTCGTAAGGGTTCTTCCTATATTCCGAAAGAGCATCTAAGGCAGCTATTCGGGTCGGATAATAGCCTACAGTTTGGTAATTCTGCTTCGATTCCCCCGTGTCTTCGTCAAGCGACCAGCCAACGGTGATTCTGGCTCTCCACGGATTACGTCTGTTATCGCTGAGCTTGTGAACCGAGCCGCTTCATATTATTCCTCCTTTTTTCACAACCTTGATCGTGATGGAAAACCAACAAAAGCGGACGAGAGTTCAAACCTCGGTGATCCGCTTTATGACTGCCTTTTCTGTTTCTCTGCGCTGTACCTCGGTAATGAGATTTTCTGCTAACAGCTTGTCCAGAAAATTGCGGCATAAATAAAATTTATATCTGATGATTGCTTCGTTGTCCATAATTTTTTCCTCCGTTATAAAATGTGCAATTTTCAATCTCGTTCGTAAACTCAACTGAAATTTGCACACT
>CAJTTH010000028.1 GCA_910579125.1 uncultured Oscillospiraceae bacterium
ACCGACGCTGCGGCGCTGAAAAATCGAAAGGACGGTGAAAACAATGGCACTGACGTTTAAGGCGATAGCGACGAAAAATAACTGCTGCAAAGCAGCGAGGAAAATGCCGAATAGCTCTCCCGCCGGCTTTATTTTGCACAGCACGGCAGCTCCCAATCCGGAACTGCGCAGATATGTAGATGCTCCGGATATTGTTGGAAAAAATAAGTATGGCAATCATTGGAACGTTCCAAAGCCCGATATTAATGGCAAACCGACTGAGATATGCTGTCACGGTTTCATCGGAAAAGACCTCAAGGGAAACGTTCTTGCCGCGCAGATCTTGCCATATGAATATTGCTGTTGGAATTGCGGCAGCGGGTCAAAGGGTTCATACAATTACTCGCCCGCGTACATACAGTTTGAGGTTTGTGAAGATAATCTGACCGACAGAACTTATTTTGAGCAAGCGTTTGATCTGGCGGCGCGCGTTGTAGCCGAACTTATGGAGCAGTTCCCGACAATAAAGCTCGAGAACGTGATATCTCATAAAGAGGCTTGCGCGCGTGGTTATGCGAGCAATCACGGCGATCCCGAGAATTGGCTCTCCAAGTTCGACAAGGATATGAATTGGTTCAGAAATAAGGTCAAGGGGTATCTTAAAACGAGCAATTCTGCTTCGACGAATACCGTCAAGACTGTAAATTTTTCTCCGCGTCTGACAGCTCCGCCCATTACGGACAAGCACTGGATACACACATCAAAGGGCGGTCTCAACGAGTGCATTCTTATAAGCGGCAACTCCGTTCTGCCGAATTGTGTGGGATACGCTTGGGGAAGATTTTTTGAGATAATCGGCGAAATACCGAAATTAAGCAAGTGCAACGCTGAAATGTGGTACGGCAACACGGCGGACGGTTATGAGCGCTCGCAAACTCCCGCACTCGGCGCGATCGCGTGCTGGAGCAAGGGAGCAGTCGGAAACGAAGCCGACGGAGCGGGTCACGTCGCGGTCGTGGAGCGCATCGAGCCGAACGGCGATATCGTGACCTCAAACAGCGCTTACGGCGGCTCGAGATTTTACACCAAGACTTACGAAAAGCGGAACGGCTACAATTCGGGAGCGCTCAAGTTTCAAGGATTTATTTTGCCGCCCGTTAAAATCAAGGAAACAGCGGCAAGCAAACCCGCTACGGAGTTCAAGGTCGGCGATATCGTGGACTTCACGGGAACGACGCACTACACGGGCAGCACGGGAACCCGCGGTACGGCTTGCAAGTCGGGCAAGGCGAAAATTACGCGCATAGCCCCGGGAACGGCTCACCCGATCCACCTCGTGAACACGGGTAACGGCTCGACCGTTTACGGCTGGGTAAACGCCGAGGACGTTCAGTCTGCGGCAAAGAAAACCGTTGACGAGCTTGCACGCGAGGTCATTCGCGGTGATTGGGGCAACGGCGACGAGCGCAAAAAGCGGCTCACCGACGCGGGGTATAATTACTCCGTGATTCAGGCGCGAGTGAACGAGTTTATGAAGTAACCCGCACGAAAGGGGATTTTATGAAGATATACGATCTTACAAAACCCGAACTTGATTTGTTCCGCGAAATGTGTAATTTCACTCCCGATGAGCTTTTCTACTTCAACGAACGCGCCAAGCACAAAACGCACGTTCAGATAGCAATGTCAAAGTACTGGAGCGAAAGCAAAGTCAGCTCGCTCTTCAAAAGCGTAAGGGAGAAAATTTGCAGAATTAAAGCAGATTTTTAACAGAATTTAAGCATTATTTAAGAGGATTTCCCACATGTTGGGAGTCCTCTTTTTGCGTTATAATAAAATTATAAACGAACACCTAAGGACAACAATATGTCGGATTATTACTTTAGAAAATGCAATATCAACCCTTGTGGAAAGTCGGTAGGAGACTGCACTGTCAGGGCTATTTCGCTGGCGTTAGATCAGCCGTGGGAAACCACTTATATAGATCTGTGCATACAGGGCTTTAAGATGTGCGATATGCCGAGTGCAAATTCCGTATGGGGCACGTACCTGAAACACAAAGGGTTTAAGCGCAGTTCATTACCCGAATATCTTCCTGAAGATTATTCCGTAAGCGATTTTTGCGCGGATAACCCTTGTGGAACATATGTCCTGGCTTGCTCGGGTCATGTCGTGACCGTTATTGACGGGAAATATTGCGACACATGGAACAGCGGCAGCGAAGTACCGATCTATTTTTGGGAACGGAGGAGATAATCAGTGGATTATAACAACGGTTATTACAACGGGGGGGGCTCGCAGCCTTATTACAGCAACACGGGCGCGGTTCCCGACAGGCTCGGACAATACAGAACACCATACCAACAGCAGACGCAGCCCGCACAAATGCCTATGCCGACTTATTCAAATATGCCCTTGAACGCCCCGCAAAACAATCCTATATGGGTTCAGGGCGAGGAAGGCGCTAAGGGGTACATGGTGGCACGCAACAGCAGCGTTGTGTTGTGGGACAGCGAAAACCCCGTGATATACCTCAAGTCAGCGGACGAAAACGGTGTGCCCTCAATGCGCATATTCGACCTCAAAGAGCGTATTTCGTTTCCTAAAGAACTGCCCGCGGGCGCTCCAACCGTTCCGAACGTCGAATACATTACGCGCGGAGAGTTTGACGCGCTCAGAGATAAGCTGAACGAGCTTCTCGAAAGGGAAAACAGCCGCGATTATGAGACCAAGCCTGTCGATAACAAAGTGAATCTAAGCAAATCCAAGGAGGACAAACGTAATGGCTAATCCTTTTTTCACAGCTTTTAACAGAAGTGCTCCGAAAGGAAATAATATTGCAGCTTCATTGATAGAGAATATTCAGAATTTCAAAGGCGACCCTTGCAAGATACTGCAGGATAAAATAAATTCTGGTCAGATATCGCAGCAGCAATATAATCAACTTTATGGTATGGCACAGACAATTGTCAGCAATATGATGAGCGTATTGCATCGTTAATTTTGTACATTTTGTTTGGCGCGCAGACAGATGTAAATAAATTTGAAAAGGAGAACTTTTATGTTGTGTGAAAACAACCTTTCCGCTGCTGATATTGCAGCGGTTACCCGCAGTAATGACAGTAATGGTTGGGGCGGCGGTTTTGGAATGGAAGCACTTATCGCTATCGTTATCCTGTTTTTATTCCCGATGATGTTCGGCGGCTTTGGATTTGGCGGTGGTTTCGGTGGATTCGGAGGCTTTGGTGGAAGTGCGGGCGCTGCGTTGGCTTCCGGCGCTTTAACAAGAGCCGATTTGTGCAGTGAGTTCAATTTTAACGGACTTGAAAACGCTGTAAGAGGTATTAAACAGGGGATTTGCGACAGCACATTTGCCCTCAACAATACCATGACAAACGGATTCCACGGTGTGGATAACGCTATATACAATCTGGGTTACAATACTCAGCAGGGCTTCAACCAGACCAATATCGCGCTTATGCAGGGCCAGAACGCGCTTTCTACGCAACTGGCAAACTGCTGCTGCGAAAACAGGCAAGGTCAGGCTGATATCAAGTATCAGATGGCGACCGATACGTGCGCTATTCAGAACACCATTCAGAATACCACACGTGATATTATCGACAATCAGAACTGCAATTCCCGTGCTATACTGGACTTCCTTACTCAGGACAAGATTTCCTCGCTCCAGAACGAGGTACAGTCGCTGCGCCTTGCTGCTTCGCAGTCTAACCAGAACGCGGTACTTATGGCGGCTATGGAAGCTAATAAGGCCGATATTCTCCGTAAAACGGGTGCGGAATGTCCGACCGCCGCTTATATTGTTCAGCCTCCTACTCCCGTGACCTTTGCGACTAACTGCAACGGTCAGGCTGTATTCGGCAACAACTGCGGCTGCGGAAGTAACTGCAACACAGCTTGCGGTTTCTGATCCAATCTATCCGGCTATGCCGTGAACTTCGGGGCGGCAACAGTCGCCCCTGATTTAGGAGGAATTAAAAAAAATGGCATGTAAACCTGTATGCAGACTCTGCGATAGATTGGTGATAAGTCAATCGGTGTCTTTTACGGGAGGCAACTTAGTTATCAATATCCCTGCGGGGAGTTATAACAACGGCGAAAAATACTGTATCGTCATAGCTCAGACCATTCCCGATACCGCGACGATAAACGCTCCGGTGTTTGTAACTATCGGCACGGGCACGGAGCTTTACCCGCTGACAAACCGCTGCTGTGCTCAGATTACCGCGTGCGGTGTGCGTACCCGTACCCGCTATTCAACGGTCGTTGTAACCAACGGAACGGGCGGTTCGTTCAGGCTGTTGGGCAGCGCAGCGCCTTGTCCCGCAAACAACCTTGCGAGCATAAACGGAACAGCTCCCGCTACCCCGGCTACTTAATTCGCAGAAAGGAGAAAATCGCTTATGAATATGAAAATGTTGGACGACCTCCGCGAGTGTCTTTTTACGGAGCTTGATAAAATCGCCCGTGAAAAGTCGATAAACGCGACCAGTCTTGAACACATCCACAAGCTGACCGACAGCATTAAAAATATTTACAAGATTGAAATGCTTGATGAAGGCGGCTACAGTGAAGCGGGCGAGTGGTATGCAAATGGCAACTACGGCAACGAGAGCAGTTACGCGAACCGTGGTCAGCACTATGTACGCGGTCATTACAGCCGCGACGACGGATATTCCGGAAGACGCGACGGTCGCGGAAGATACAGCCGCGATAGCGGGCGTTCAGGTATGCTCGAACATCTTCGCGACATGATGAACGACGCGGACAACGACAAAGACCGTGAGGCTATACGCAGATGCCTCAAGCAGATCGAGGAATGATGAAATTTTAAGGGAGTGCTCAGGCACTCCCTTCTTATAACTTTTTGGAGTATAGTCCGCCGTACTGGCTGAGAATAATGCCCGCAAGGTGCGGGTTTCTGTTCTTTATGCATACGGGTATTTGTGTACGTTTCTCAAATATAAACATTATCTCACCTCATTCCTTAATTAAACGGAGGCCATACGCCCTCGGGCCAATCCCATGTACCGTCCATTCCCGCGCTGCTTGCGGTGAGCGGATAGAACGAATCCTCAAAAGCCGCCCTGCACGCCTTTGTCTGATTTACGGCTTCGCGGAACATCTCAACGGCTCTGGTGTCGTCGGGGTGTGTGTCGAGGTAGAGCTTCAGATCCTGCGCGAAGAAGTCCGCTTCCATTATTGCGCGCATAAGTTCCTCGCAGGTCGCGTCGGTATTATTGCTGTTTCGAGTAGCGTTCTGAACGTTCTGCGTGTTGGAGCCGCGCATACGGTCGTTCATCACGGGGCGGCGGTTCATATTATTTCCCATTGAACAGCCCCCTCTCGTACTCGTCAAGAGTAATGTTAAGCTCGGGGAAGATCGTTCCCGCTCTCATAGCCTTGTTCGGAGAATAAACCTTTTCCATGCGCTGAAAGGGTACAAAGGCATACCCGACGCGTTTCGGAGACTTGATTATATCCATAAAATCTTCCTTTCTTAAATGTTTGCAACATATTTGTCGCTGTTAAATATTATGTATAACGGTTGGATTTGGTGACGGTTTTTGCGCTTGAGCGCGAAAAGGCTGCCGTCTGTTATTCCGGCAGCTCAGAATATAACGGGAGTTCGCTCAGCAGATATCTCCATCCATGAAAACTTTTGAGGCAGTCGCGCCCTTTTGTCCCTGATACTTTCCGTTGTACGGATTGAGAACGGGTGTGTCGGTTTTCGCGAAAACGAGCTGACCGATCCTGCGTCCCGCCTTAAGCTCGATAGCGCAGCGGTTGGCGTTGTACAGCTCGAGCGTTATTTCGCCCTTGAAACCGGGGTCGACCCAACCCGCGTTTTGAATAAACAGCCCCGTTCTTCCGAGCGAGCTGCGCCCTTCGACAAACGCGGTCAGATCGTCGGGCAGCTCGAAATATTCCACCGTAGTCGCCAGAACAAACTGCCCCGGCAGCAGAAGATATGTACTTGTCTGAATGGTTTTGCAGCTTACTTCACGGTCTAACGTGATAATGCCCGTAGGCGAGTCATCGACTATGCAGAACGTGTTACCGAGACGGATATCCACGCTTGCAGGCTGGATTTGTCCGCGTTCGAGCGGCTTGATGACAAGTCTGCCGCTTTCCGTCATTTCCAGTATTGTTTTGTCCGATAAAATCATTTTAAACTCCTTTTTGTTTACTCTTAACTTAATTATAAACTACCGCGCCGAAAAAGTCAAGATAAGTGATAATTTATAAAAAGCCGAGGTGTACGAACCTCCGTACACCCCGCGGTTTTATTCTTCCATTTGTTTGCCGAAGTACATCGCCGCCGCCTGAACCAGCGCCGACTGTTCCGCCGTTGCGGTATCGTTTCCGCTGTCGCCGCTGAGCATTATTACCGCGCCGTTCACGTCGCCCGAGGCAAGTATCGGAGAGCAGGCGATAGCGTATCTGTCCACACCCTCGATAGGATTAAGGCGTTTCTGTTCGCCGTTTTTGAAAACATAGCTCTTGCGTTGCTCTATCAGGTCTTCGAGCGAGCCCGAAACGCGGCGCTCGATTATCTCCTTTTTGCTCATACCCGAAACCGCGATAACGTGATCTCTGTCACAGATAACGGCGGGCAGACCGCCGACCTTCGACAGAACATCGACGTACTGCGACGCAGTGCTGCTTATCTCACCGACGGGTGAGTATTTTTTAAAAATGACCTCCCCGTCGGGACTGGTATATATTTCCAGAGGATCGCCCTCGCGAATCCGCATGGTCCTGCGGATCTCCTTTGGTATAACAATGCGTCCCAGATCGTCTATTCTGCGGACAATTCCCGTTGCCTTCATATATAAATTCCTCCAAGATTTGATCTTACAGAAGTAAAATTCTGCTGACGGTATTGTCTGCTGTTTCGTAAAAAATATTCATTTATTTCGACAATATTTGCAAATAATACGGTTTGTGAAATTTTGGCGAAAAAACCGTTTTCACGCGTAAATATACCTCAAACCGCTTGACTTTGCGCGGCGGTTGTGTTATAATATCCATAAGTGTAAGATCGGATATATTTGGGGAAAATATAAAATGAGAAATAAATTCTATGCCGCTTTGTCCGTTGGCGCAGCGCTTTGTATGTTTGCAGGCTGCTCGACGGAGGGGGAACAAAGCTCAGAAACTCACAGTATAAATATTATTGACGTCGGCGGCGCACAAAATGTCTCAGGCAGTTCTTCGAGTTTTTCGTCTGTCGCTTCGGCACACCCTTCTTCAAGCATTTCAACGAACGTTTCATTTCCGGAAAGTTCTTCCGCAAGCAGTTCCGACAATTCCGGATCTTCCGATAGTACGTCGGAAAGCAGTTTTGCTGTGCCCGAATATACAGACAGCTCCTCGGCGGGCGGATATGTTGAACCTCCCGTCTCCGAAAGCGGGCCGCCTGTTACGCAGGACAGCTCAGTAAGCACCGAGCTGTCCGCGCCTGTCTCATCGGATAACGGGGGTTATGTTGAGCCGCCCGAAACGGTAACCTCCACAGCGACATCGACGACAGTACCTCCGAGCAGCACGCAGTCGTCCTCGACATCGAGCAAGCCTGTTCCGCCCGAGCCGTCGGGAAATAACGGCTACCATGCTTTAAATTACGGCGAAGTAAAGGGAATGTGGATATCATACCTCGACATTACTGAGATGTCAAGCGCTACGGAGAGCGCGTTCAGAAGTGAGATCGCCGGGGCATACGATAACTGCGCGGCGCTCGGGATAAACACGGTTTATGTTCACGTGCGCTCTCACGGTGACGCTTATTACAATTCCGATTTTTTCCCGAGAACGAAATATATGTCGGGAAGCTACGACCCGCTCCCTATAATGATCGAAGAAGCGCACAAACGCGGTCTGTCGTTTCAGGCATGGATAAATCCGCTGAGAATGTGCTCCGTCTCCGATATCGGACGCGAAAGCGGCTATCCGATATACGACTGGGCGGGCGGCGAAAAGCAGCTTGTAAAGGTCGGCACATATTATTACCTTAATCCCGCATACAAGGAAGTCATTGATCTTATCGCGAAGTCTGCTGCGGAGATCGTCGCGAATTACGATGTTGACGGACTGCATATCGACGATTATTTCTATCCGACGACCGAGTCTTCGTTTGACACGGAAGCGTTCGACGGCAGCGGTTACGAATACCTTTCGGACTTTCGCCGCGCCAACTGCGACAAGCTGGTAAGTTCGCTTTACAGTGCTGTCAAGACCGCAAATTCAAGCGCGGTGTTCGGCGTTAGCTGTCAGGGAAATATGTCCAACAACTACAACCAGATGTACGCGGACGTTGAAAAATGGTGCAAAAGCAGCGGATATCTTGACTACGTTATGCCGCAGATATATTTCGGATTTGACAATTCCTCGCAGCCCTTCGAGACCTGCGTAAGGAATTGGGATAACCTTGCCGCTAAAGGAAACGTTCCGCTGATAGTCGGGCTTACCGCCGCGAAATTCGGCGCGGAGGATCAATGGGCGGGCGCGGGCAGAGACGAGTGGATAACAGACAGCGCAATTTTAAAAAGGCAATTTCTGGAATCTGCCGAGCAGTCCTCATACGGCGGGATATGCCTGTTCAGATACGGGTGCGTTTTTAAACCCGAGAGCGGCGTGAAAACGCAGGTTGAAAAAGAAATCTCCGATTTGAAGTCGGTATTGAATTAAATATAAACAAACTACATAAAAATGGGGAAATTTGTATGAAAAAATTTTTAAAAGGTTTATTATCGGCGATAATGGCGGCGAGTATGCTTGCCGGAGCCGCTTTTGCGGAATCCGCGGAGGGCGGCGGACTGGTCGAGGACGACGAGACGGCGAGCGGCGATAACTCGCAGCAGACCGCTCCTCCTCCCGTAAGCACCGAAAGCAGAATTTTCTTGCAGAACGACATGAGGGCGGTAGTGGTCACTCCGGGAGTTGATTTTGAAACGGACGGCAGCGGTCTCGCCGATATGTACGATGAAATCAGAGACTTCGGAATGAACGCGGTCATTATCAACTCGACGAACGGCGAGGACGGCTTCTACAATCTGGAACTGACCGCGGAGGGTCGCGATGTGCTCAACGCCGCAATTGACGGCGCTCACAGCGCAAATCTCAGCGCGTATCTCACGCTTGACGCGGGTTCGCTTATAAATATGGTGAATTCCGACGGCGGCGGGCTTAAAGAAGGCTTTTCGGCTGCGGCTCATAAATTCGCGATGAAATACGGCTGCGAGGGAATTCTTCTTACAAACTATTACACTGTCGACAACGCCGAAATGTATGCGGAATATCTCCGCTCGGGTTCGGGTATCGGATACGATAATTGGCTCTATGAGATCAACCAATATATATTCCGCACGCTGAGCGAGGCTGTTCACAAAACCAGCAATTCGACCGCGTTCGGCATGATGATTGAGGATATGTGGGCGAATTCGTCCTCCAACGAGGCTGGCTCAGACACGTCGGACACAGTACAGGCGCTTTACGACGGACACTGCGATACCAAAAAGTACGTTGAAAGCGGTTATCCTGATTTTGTTATCGTAAAGGCTTACGGTTCTACCGAGGACTACGATCTTAACTTTGAAAACGTTGTGCAGTGGTGGTATGATCTGGCGCAGAACAACGGAATCAAGGCTTACGTCTGCCACCTTAACGAGCGTATAGGCGACTATTGGGCGGAGGATCAGCTTCTTCGCCAGCTCGCGAAAATGGAGGATATGGACAAGCTCGGCGGCAGCGCGTTCAATTCGTTTTCGGCGCTGCAAAACGACGTTCTTAACAGCCGCACGACCTTACAGGAATATTTTAACAACAATATCAATTCTGACACAATTTTTGAAGATCTCGAAATGATCTCGCCGCAATATCTGAATTACGTGACATACGACAATACCGTGAAATTCATGGGTACGTTCGACCCGAATTTCGACGTTTATTTCGGCGACAGCAAGATAGTTCTCAACGACTACGGAAATTTCTATATTCCCAGAGAGCTTGCGGTCGGAATGAACTATTTCACCATCAAGCATAAGGGCAAGGAGTACGATTACTCTATCGAGCGCAAGGTCGAGGTTATGCCGAACGTCGAGTCCGACGCGGATATACGCGTTGAGGGCGTAGCGACTATCTCCCTTGTCGCTACGGCGTACAGCGGCTCGTCGGTTTCCGCGACGATAAACGGCGCGACCGTTCAGCTTTCCGAAATGGGAACATCCGAGGGATACGTTGAGTCGGCGGGTTCGTATTCGAGATACGTCGGCTATTACACCGTTCCCGAGGGAATTATCGGACAGGAGCAGTATCTCGGCGAGATCTACTACTATGCAAACTACAGCGGTTACGACAAAACGCTGTACGGCGGCACGGTGACTATCGCGGCGAAGCCCGAGCCTCCCAAGACCGATATCGGCGTTGAATTGATCCCCGATCAGTCCGCAATTGGCACGGGCGAGGTCGTAGGACGTATCGACCCGATCTACACCGAGGACGATGAGGTGACCTATGTTAAGGTCCTGGGTGACTTTACCGACGTCCTCGACGCGAAAACGACGGGACGTATCCCGTCTCCGACGTTCTCGCAGATGCCCGGCGGCACTTTGGACTATTACAGAGACAGTTCGGATGGCTTTATTACCACGACATCCGGCAAGCGTTACCTTTCGGACTACGTTACCACGTTCAGTGATACGGGACTCGGCTATAATGCGCTTATGGTCGACGAGATAGGCAATGCGGGCGGAAAGAGCTATATTCAATTCACACTCGATTACAGAACCGGCTTTAACGTTACGACTTCGCAGAACTTTGTACAGGGCTACGAGGGACCGTTCGGAGTAAACAGCTTTAATGCGCAGTATATCTACATCACGTTCGACAATGTTACCAGCGTTACCAAGCTGCCCGATTTCAATTCGTGCGCACTGTTCAGCGCGGGCGAATGGGAGACGGTCACGGAAAACGACGTGCCTAAATTCCGCATGAAGCTGACGCTTACACAGGCGGGAATTTACAGCGGCGTGAGCGCGCATTATGAGGACAATGACGACGGCACAAAGAACCTGCTGCTGAAATTCTCCGTTCCCACACCCTCGCTTTCGGGCAAGACCATCGTGCTTGACCCCGGTCACGGCTACGACGAAAACAACGTATTCGACCCCGGTGCGATCGGCGAGGTCACTGAGCAGTCGATAACAATTGCCGTCACCAAGAAGCTGGAGCAGATACTTTCCGATATGGGCGCGAACGTTATACGTTTGCAGACCGAGTCGGAGGGTATTCATGACCGCGACCGACCGCGCCGCGCGAACAGCTATGAAGCGGATATGTTTATGTCGATACACTGTAACAGTGCTTCAAACACGAGTGCGCACGGCTGCGAAGTCTACTATTTCACGCCATGGTCTCAAACATTGGCGAAAGGCATAAATGATAATCTCGCGGCGTTCCTAAGCAGCGCGCAGGGAGGCAAGGACAGCAACCGAGGCGATAAGTACAGCTACTATTGGTACACGCTTGAGCAGAGCTTCCCGTCCGTTTTGGTGGAAATGGGATTTGTTTCCAACAGAGAAGAGTGTCTGGTAATGGCGAATTCCGATAACCAGACAAAAATGGCGGAGGCTATTGCCCAAGGAATTTATGAGTACTTCGCGAGAAGCGAGCTGAGCTATTAACTGATAAAACACGGGCAGCAAGAGGTTCTTGCTGCCCGTTATTTTATGCGTTAGGTTATTAGGTTAAATGTAACGCTGGATCTCGGTCTCCTTACCGTCCTCAATGTAAATTCGCGGAACGCGCGTTCCGATCGCGCACAGAAGCTCGTAGTTGATCGTGCCGATCTGCTCCGCAGCCGCCTCAACAGAGCAGCCGCCTTCAGGCGCGTTCGAGTAGATCGTTACAACGTCGCCGACTTTAACGTCGGGTATATCCGTCACGTCGATAAGAGTCTGATCCATGCAAATTCTGCCGCAGATAGGAGCGCTATGTCCGTTTATCAGAACGCTCCAGTCACCCGAGAGACGTCTGTTGAAGCCGTCCGCGTAGCCGCACGCCACCAGCGCGAGCTTGGTATCGCGCTCGGCGGTGAACGTTCTGCCATAGCTTACGGTATCGCCCGCGTGAATGGTTTTCAGTTGGCTTACAACGGTCTTCAACTGGAAGATAGGGCGTATTCCGTCGGGGAGAGGAAAGCGGCAATCGGGTTTCTGACCGTACATTACGATACCCGCGCGCACGAAATCTCCCTCAAAGCCGCCGTGGTAGATAATTCCGCCGCTGTTCTGGGAATGGGTCTTTAGTCCGTGGCTGCGGCACATTCCGATTATCCTCTGCTGCTGAAGCTCTGTGAATTTTACATCCTCGGCGTTCAAACTGTCGGCGACCGCGAAGTGTGTGTATCCCGCGCGGCAGTCCAGACCCTTCAGTTCAAGAATTTGTTCGAGCTGCTTTTCATCGGTTATTCCGACGCGGCTCATTCCGGTGTCTATTTTAATATGTACGGGTATTCTGACCTTTTTTTCAAGAGCCGCCTCAGATAATTTTTCTGCGTAATCAACATCGCCGACTGTGAAAATGTATTTTCCGGAAAGATTTTCCAGAATAAGCGGAATATCACAATAGCCGAAAATGAGTATATCCCCGTCGACCTCACCCTCGGACAGCCGCTGAGCCTCCCATAAATTGGAAACCGCGAAGTGCCTTATCCCGCACTTGTTCAGCGCCTTTGCGCACTGAACGTCGCCGTGCCCGTACGCATTCGCCTTGACTACGGCGATGATTTCTTTCCCGCGCGAAAGTTCGCCGATTTTCGCGATATTTTCCTTTAAAACGTCAAGGTTTATCTCCGCCCATGTCCTCCAATAAAAATTATTCATTATGTTTACCTCTATTGCTTGAAATTTTCGAATAAATGTGTTATACTATATGTAGTGTCGAAGATACGGCACACTATTACATTATATTACCGTTATGAAAAAAAATCAATAGTTAAAAATAAAAATTTTGTGTTAAGGACGTGCTGTTCATACGTTTTGCTTTGATCGGCGAACCTTACGGAAAGGATAAACGGGAAAATATGACGGTTCACAGAAGAAGCAACTGGTATATCTATCTGCTGGCTTTCGGAATTACGGCTGTTTTTGTCGTTATGGCAATTATGGCGTTCAAGTGGTATTTGTTTCCGGAGAACACAGACGAGGTCGACCTCAATAAAAACGGCGAGCTCACCAAGGATTTCAAGCCCACGGCGGAGTATGACTTCAACATTATAACAATGCTTTCGGAGGGAGAGACGGACAACCCCGAGCTGTTTGTCATGGCATCGTATAACGCGGTGGACAGCAGACTTGCGTTTATTCCGCTTCCTGCGGGGATAAGCATTGAAAAGGACGAGAGAACGCTGACGAACATATACGCCGCGCAGGGCGGCGAGGGCATTATCAACGCGCTCGAAAATATTTTCGGTGTGCGCTGTGACTGCTATGTCAAACTCGACAGACGCGGCTTCAACGACATTGTGACCTCCTTCGGAAATATCGAGTACAATATTCAGTCCACACTTATCGTGAAAGACGGTTCGGAGGTCGAGACTTTCAACGCGGGCAGCAAAATGCTGACGGCGGAGTCGGTTTATCGGCTTATGATGAAAGCGGATTTCGGCGAGGGCGAATCCTACCGTTTCAATATTGTCGGCGATCTTCTTGCATCAACGATAAATCAGAATTTCCGCGAGCTTGACACCTCGATGCTTGACACGTTTTTCAATGAACTTATGAGCGCCGCCGAGACAAATCTTACGGAAAGCCTTTACAGAAGCAAAAAAGCGGCGCTGCTTAATACGATCGAATACGGCGTTGACCCCGGGGAATTTTATGTTCCCTACGGCGAATATTCCGACGACGGCGCGTTCAAGGTAGCCGAGACATCTATAATCTCTGTACGCCAGAGAGCCGGACTGCAATAAATTGTATATTACGGGAGGATATTATGGACGAGAGAATTCAAAAGGTAATGGACAATCTGCAAAGAAACCGTATGAAGCCTTTCTTTGCTGAGCGCCGTACGGAGCTATACCACATTATCAGCGATCTTGTAAAAAAAGACAAGCTGATAACCTCGGGCGGTTCGATGACCTTGAAAGAGAGCGGTGTTATCGACTTTTTGCAGAAGGAGTTCGGTGACGCGTATCTCGACCGTTCGGCGGGAAAAACTCCCGAGGAGGTCGAGGATATACTGCACAGGGCGTTCATTTCGGACACGTTTCTGGCAAGCTCCAATGCGATAACCGAGGACGGCGAACTGTACAATGTCGACGGCAAGGGCAACCGCGTTTCGGCGATGATTTACGGTCCGAAACAAGTCATCATCGTTGCGGGAGTGAACAAGATCGTCAAGGATCTTGCCGAGGCAAAGGAGCGCGTGGAGAAGATCGCCGCTCCGAAGAATACCGTGCGGCTGAACTGCGACACGCCGTGCGCGAAAACGGGCGAGTGTATGCACTGCCGCAATTCGGCGCGTATCTGCTGTTCGTATGTAACGCTTGCGCACCAACGCGTTCCCGACAGAATTAAGGTAATTTTAGTTAATGAAGAACTTGGCTATTAAGTAATTTATACATAGAAAGGAAGCATACCAATGAGCATTTTAAAGTTGATTGCGCCTTGCAAGGATTATCTTTGGGGCGGAAACCGTCTCCGCGAGGAGTACGGAAAGAAAATGAATTCGGACAAGATCGCCGAGAGCTGGGAGCTGTCCTGTCACAAGGACGGGCAGAGCGTTATTGAAGGCGGCGAGTTTGACGGAAAAACGCTCTCGGAGTACATTGATGCTAAGGGAAAAGGCATTCTCGGTACGAACTGCGAGCGCTTCGAGTATTTCCCGATACTCATAAAGCTGATAGACGCGAAAGACAATCTTTCCGTACAGGTTCATCCGTCGAACGAGTACGCACTCAGGGTCGAGGGCGAGTATGGCAAGACCGAAATGTGGTATATCGTGGACTGTAACGAGGGTGCGGAACTGCTGTACGGCTTCAAGCACGAGATAGGCGAGGAGGAGTTCGCCGAGCGCATTAAGAACAACACGCTCCTTGAGGTTACGAACAACGTTCCCGTGCATAAGGGCGACGTGTTCTTTATTGAGAGCGGCACGCTCCACGCGATAGGAAAGGGCATACTTATTGCGGAAATACAGCAGAACTCCAACACAACCTACCGAATTTACGACTACGGCAGAGTTGGTGCGGATGGCAAGCCGCGTCAGCTCCATATCGACAAGGCAGTCGAGGTCACGGACAGGATTCCGCCGAAGTACCCGACTACGGCTCAAGGCGTTCCCGAAAAGGTGGAGGGCGGCGTTAAGACGCTGCTGCGTTCGTGTGAGTATTTTAACGTGAACAAACTGGAGATTGATGGCGCTATGAAGCTCAACGCAGATGAAAAATCGTTCAAGTCGCTGCTGTTCCTTGACGGCGAAGCGGAGATCGTTTCCGCGGACGGTAAGGCGAAAGCGGTAAAGGGCGACAGCTTCTTTGTTCCCGCAGGCAGCGGCGAATTTACGGTTTCCGGTAAATGCGAGGTAATTTTGTCCGACATTATCTGATTTTTCGGGAGGTGGGGGTATGGCTTACTACATTGGCGTTGACGTTGGCGGCACAAATATCGCGTGCGGCGTTGTTGACGACGAATGCAGCATTATAGCGCGCTCTAAAACAAAAACTAATCCGAGCGGGGGATACACAACCTATGAAACCGTTCTAGGCGAGATAAAGTCCGCGATACGCAAGGCTTGTGAGGAAGCGGGTATCGCTCCCTCGGACGCACATTCCATTGGTATCGGCTGCCCCGGAACGTGCAACAGCGAGAGCGGCGTGGTGGAGTATTCCAACAATCTTGGTTTTCTTAACGTTCCGCTGCGCGACGACGTTGAAAAAGAGTTTGGAGTGCGCGTTTATCTCGAGAACGACGCGAATGCCGCTGCTTTCGGCGAATTTGTCGCGGGCGCGGCTAAGGGCAGCAACAGCGCCGTTGTGATAACGCTTGGAACGGGCGTAGGCTCCGGTATCGTCATCGACGGGAAAATTTACCGCGGCGCGAATTTCGCGGGCGGAGAGTTGGGGCACACGGTTATCGTTATGGACGGTCTGCCGTGTACGTGCGGTCGGAACGGCTGCTTTGAGGCGTACTCCTCGGCAACGGGCTTGGTGCGCATGACGGCACAGGCTTCGGAGCTTAATCCCGATTCTATCTTGACGCACATGATACGTCAGGACGGCAAGGTCAGCGCGCGCACCGCCTACAACGCCATGAAACAGGGCGACCCCGTGGGAAAGGCGGTCACAGAGCAGTACATAAAGTATCTGTCGTGCGGCATTGCGAACGCGATCAACATATTCCAGCCCGATATCCTATGCATCGGCGGGGGAGTGTGCAACGAGGGCGATACGCTGCTCGTTCCGTTAAGGGCGGCGGTCGCGGAGCAGATATATTCAAAAAATTCGGCGAAAAATACCGAAATAGTGATATGCAGTCTTGGCAACGATGCGGGTATTATCGGCGCGGCTATGTTGTTTAAGGGCTGAAAAAAATAAATGGAGGATAAAAGAAATGAGATCTGATTTAATTAAAGAGGGCGTAGAGAAAACCCCTCACAGAGCCGTACTGAAGTCGTTGGGTGTAATTGACAGCGAGATGAACAAGCCTTTTATCGCGGTGGTTTGTGCGGCGAGCGATTACGTTCCCGGGCATCAGCACCTCCACGAGATTTCCAAGTACGTCAAGGACGGTATCAGAAACGCGGGCGGCGTGCCGTTCGAGTTCTTCACTATCGGCGTTTGCGACGGTCTTGCGATGAACCACAAGGGTATGCGCTACTCGCTTGCTTCGCGCGAGCTTATCGCGGACAGTATCGAGGTAATGTTGACCGCGCACCCGCTGGACGGCGTGGTGTTTATACCGAACTGCGATAAGATAGTTCCGGGAATGGTCATGGCGGCGGCGAGAATGAATTTGCCGGCTATTTTCGTGAGCGGCGGTCCGATGAACCCCGGCTGCGTTCAGGGCAAGCGCGTGGGGTACTCTGAGATCTACGAGGCTATCGGGCAGTACACTAACGGTGAGATCGGCGACGACGTTATCAAGGACTACGAGGACAACGCCTGTCCGACCTGTGGCTCTTGTTCGGGTATGTATACTGCGAACTCGATGAACTGCCTTACCGAGGCGATAGGTCTGGCGCTGCCGACTGCGGGCACGGAGCCTGCGGTTAATTCCGCGCGCCGCCGTCTCGCAAAGGAGAGCGGCGAGCGCGTTGTCGAGCTTGTAAAGCAGAATATCCGCCCGTCTGACATTCTCACGAAGAAGAATATGGAGAACGCTCTCGCGACCGATATGGCGATCGGCGCGTCCTCGAATACCGTTTTGCATTTGCTGGCGATCGCTCACGAGGCAAAGGTCGATATTAAATTGGAGGATATTGATAATATGAGCCGCAAAACGCCGCAGCTCGCAAAGCTGAACCCCGCTAGCAGCGTGTTTATCACCGATCTGAACGCAGTCGGCGGTATCCAGACCGTTATCAGGGAACTTGCCAAGGGCGGTCACATCAACGAGGACGTGATGACCGTTTCGGGTACGCAGAAGGAGCGTATCGCGGCGGCTCACGACGCGGACGGCGAGATTGTACATACCATAGCTTCGCCTATCAGAAAGGACGGCGGTATTGCGATACTCAGCGGCAATCTCGCGCTGAACGGCTCTGTCGTAAAGCAGGGCGCGGTCAAGCCCGAGATGATGGACTTTACAGGTACGGCGCGAGTATTCGACGGCGAACAGGACGCTTGCGACGCTATTCTCGGCGGCAGTATTAAGGCGGGCGACGTTGTGGTTATCCGCTACGAGGGTCCCAAGGGCGGTCCGGGTATGCCCGAAATGCTCGCTCCCACGGCGGCTATCGTCGGAAAGGGTCTCGACGGCTCTGTTGCGCTTATCACCGACGGTCGTTTCAGTGGCGCTTCACGCGGCGCGGCGATAGGTCATGTTTCGCCCGAGGCGGCGGAGGGCGGTCTTATCGCGTTCGTCGAGGACGGCGACAAGATACATATCGACATTCCCAACCGCAAGGTGGAACTGCTTGTTGATGACGCGGTTATCAAGGAGCGCAAGAAGAATGGCATCAAAGCTCCGCGTGAGTTTGAAGGATATCTCAACCGCTACGCTAAGCTGGTAACTTCTTCCAATACGGGCGCGGTTTTTGAGGATTAAAGCAGCATATAACAAACATCCCCGCGTGTCGAGCTATACGGCATATTACCGTATAGTCCGACATTCGGGGGTGTTTTAGTTTATGCTGTTTGTTATTCGGCGGTTATATCCGCAAATTCTCCCGAGCAAGCCCTGACAAGGTCGTCGGGAGTAAGTTCAAGCTGTAACCCGAGCCGCCCGCCGCTGATTATGACGCGCTCGAGAGAACTAGCGCTTTCGTGGATAACGGTTCGGTAGGGCTTCTTCATTCCGACAGGTGAACAGCCGCCGCGTATGTAGCCTGTTACGGCAAGAATATCCTTAACGTGAACGGGCGTGAGCGCTTTTTCTGCGACCGCGCGTGCGCATTTTTTCAAGTCCATTTCACGGTCGACGGGTAAGCAGAACACATAATATTTTCCGCTTTTGGCAATTGTTACTAGCGTTTTGAACGTAGCCGTGCAGTCCTCACCCAGAAGCTCGGCAATCTGTACGCCGTCAACGAAATTCTCACATTCATAGGTATGTGCGGTATACGCAATTTTCAACTTGTCAAGTATGCGCATTGCGTTGGTCTTGTTGTCCTTTGCCATTTAAATTCTCCCATAACAAAAACGCTCCGAGCGAGCTTTTCAACTCGGAGCGGTAAATTATTCTGTTATCGCAATAAATCAGATTTCGTCGTCGTCAATATCCAGATCCCACTTGTCGAACAGCTCGGTCTTGCCGAGCAGGAAATAAGCGACAGCCGCCGCAGCCATAGCCGCGATGGCGATAATGCCCGAGATAATAACAATTTTCTTAGTCATGATGAACCTCCCGTTATATTATAAATTGATCCGTTTCTTTACTGGAAGCGCGCCGCCATATCCGCAATGCCGTTATCGTTGGTAGGCTCGCCGATCGCGCCGAATTTCCACTCGCCGTTATAGCGGTAGACCTCACCGAAGATCATAGCGGTCTTGCCCTCGTAGTTCTCGGAAAGGTTATATTTGCAAAGCTCCGTGCCCGTGTCCGCGTCAACTATTCTGATGAACGCGTTGCGGATCATGCCGAACTGCTGCTTGCGCTCTCTCGCCTGATAGATAGTTACCACGAAAACTATCTTGTTATATTCGGCGGGTACTCTGTTAAGCTCAACGATTATCTGTTCGTCGTCACCGTCGCCCGCGCCCGTGAGGTTATCGCCGCAGTGGCGTATAGCGCCGCTTCTGTGCTGAAGCTGACCGTAATACACAACGTCCACCGGTCCCGTCAGCTTGCCGGTGCTCTCGGTGATAAGGATAGCCGACGCGTCGCAGTCGATATCCTCCTGCTTGTTGAACAGCGAGAATTTTTTTGGAGCTTCGTCCCAGCCCAATCCGACAACAAGGGATTTAAGCCCCGCGTTGCCCTTTGTAAGGTCTACCTTCTGACCTTTCTGAAGATTTACAGACATTTCATTTCCTCCTCGGAGTAAAAATCAACAAAAATATGTTGTTTTGCCACACACCCTTATTATACTACATTTTTTTCCAAAATGCAAGGGCAAGTTGAAAATTTGTTGTTTTATTTTGCCCATTGCATTTTCCGTGCAGTTGTGCTATAATTACCGTTGTATGGTAAATTACCGGATATTATCGGCGTTAAAGAGGGTAAAAAATGAGAGACTTGACAAACGGCAGGCCAATAAAGCTGATATTGCTTTTCGCGCTGCCAATTTTCCTTGGGAATATTTTTCAACAGGCGTACAGTCTTGCGGATATAATAATTATCGGGCAGAATTTAGGCAATAACTCAATTGCCGCAGTCGGCGCAACTACGCCCGTTGTTTCGCTGATGTTCAACATCATAAACGGCTTAATAACAGGTTTCGCGATTATCGTCGCGAAAAATTTCGGCGCTGGCGATCACGGCGAGATGCACCGTACTATCGCGCGTATGCTGGTGTTTGCGGGGAGCATTACCGCAGTGATAATCGTTGCCGCGACGGTGTTTGTCGATCCGCTGCTGCACGCTCTGGATGTTTCGGAGGAGATATTTGCCGAGGCGCGGAGCTATCTCGTCATCGTGGCCTTCGGACTGGTGGTGACCTTGCTTTATAATTTCGAGGCGGGAATTCTCCGCGCCGTCGGCGACAGCGTGATACCACTCGTTATCCTGATCGTCTCGACTTTTTTGAATATCGCGCTTGATCTGCTTATGGTGATCGTGTTTGAAATGGGGGTTGTCGGCGCGGCTCTGGCAACGGTTACGGCACAGGCGATCTCGGCGGCTGTCTGCCTTATTTACCTGATAAAGCGCCGTCCGTTTCTGCTCGTTGTCAAAAAGGATTTCGTGTTTACGGCGCACAGCACCGCGAAGCTGCTCAGCGCGGGTTTCGGAATGGCGCTGATGTATTCTATCGTCGACGTCGGCTCGATAGTTCTCCAGAACGGCATAAACGGTTTCCGCGAGGATATGATAACCGCCCACACGGCGGCGCGGAAGATATTCAGCCTGCTGATGATGCCGTACTCGTCGATAAGCGCCACACTCGTCACCTATTGCTCGCAGAACCTCGGGGCGCGGAAATACGCACGCATACGCAAGGGCATCAAGGATTGTATGCTGATAATGCTCGTGTGGACGACGTTTGCGATCGTGCTGGTGTTCCTCGGCGGACGTGCGCTTGTGGGAATGATCGTTACCGACACGGACACGCCGACGGGCGCGGCGATTGCCGATACCGCAGTGCTTTACCTTAAATGGGCGGTAGTGTTCTTTTATTTCCTCGCGGTGTTGTTGGGGCTTCGCAGCGCGTTACAGGGCTTGGGAAAGAGCCTTGTGCCTATTATTTGCAGCGTTATCGAGCTTGTCTGGAAGATCGTTACGGTCGCGTTTATGATACCGCTTTTCGGCGGAAAAAACGGTACTGTCGGCGGAACGGTCGAGCAGATAGGCGGCTATTTCGGCGTGGTTATCTCCGAGCCGATAATCTGGACTGTATGCGCGGTAATGATCGGCGTTATAACGATAGTTACGCTTTGCCGTATGCCCAAAGAAGATTTGACGTAAAAACATATTGACATAATAGGAATAATAGTGTATAATTAAAATCAGCGGACAGCCGCAAATGATTTTACGGATTTTTGGCGGAGCGTTCTCCGCCTTTTGTTTTGATTAAAGGAGACCTGTATGATAAAGGAATTGACCGAAAAACTCACAGCAAATATATCCAAGGCGGTCCGAGGTAAGGACGAACAAATAAAGCTGGTATGCGCGGCTTTGTTCGCCGGGGGGCACGTTCTGCTCGAGGATGTTCCCGGAACGGGAAAAACGCTTCTTGCGCGTTCGCTTGCGAGGTCTGTCGACGGCGATTTCAGACGCATTCAGTTCACGCCCGATCTGCTTCCGTCCGATATTACGGGAATAAATTTTTACAATATAAAGGAGCAGGAGTTCATGCTGCGGCGCGGACCCGTGTTCACGAATATACTGCTTGCCGACGAAGTTAACCGTGCCACTCCGAGAACGCAGTCCGCGCTGCTTGAATGTATGGAGGAGCGCCAGACCACTATTGACGGCGAAACAATGAAACTCGAAACGCCGTTTTTCGTTATCGCGACCCAGAACCCGACCGAAATTCAAGGAACCTATCCGCTCCCCGAAGCGCAGCTTGACCGCTTTATGATACGGCTCGCGCTGGGTTATCCCGACAGGGAAGAGGAGATAAAGGTAATTGGCGGCGCGGCGTCGTTCGGTGCGGAAACGGAGCTTAAGGCGGTCTGCACGGGCGCGGATATCCTTGCGGCGCAGAACGCGGTAAACGGCTGTGCGGCTAACGAAGCGGTGTGCGGCTACATTTCCGATATTGCTGCGGCGACCCGCAGACACGCAGGCGTTAAGCTGGGGCTTTCAACGCGCGGCGCGGCAGCGTTAAAGCGTATGAGCTGCGCGCTCGCGATGATTGACGGGCGAGGTTACGCAATGCCGCAGGATGTTCAGACAGCAGCGCCGTTCGTAATTCCTCACCGCTTGATATACAAGGGCTATTCGCAGGACGGCGTAAAGACGGATATTCTAAAGCAGATATTGGAGAGCGTTCCTGTGCCTACCGAGAATAATTAACGAGGTTTATTATGGAGCTTATTGCAATGGCGCTTATTCTTGCGGCACTCGTTGTGGGGCAGTATATTCTTTATGAGAAGATCGGTCTGAAAAAGGTCGATTACAAGCTGTCGATAAGCACCCCTGAAGCGTTTGAGAACGACGTTATAGAGATCGTTGAGGAAATTGAAAACGCGAAATGGCTGCCGCTCGTGTGGGTGCGCAGCGAGATAAGCTGCTCCCCGTGGCTGACCTTTAAGGGGCAGACGCTGTTCCAAAACGAGCGCGACGAGCAGCGCGGTCTGATATCGGGAATTTTTGTGCTGCGCGGTTACCGCAAGTGCCGCCGCGTCTGGAGAGTAAGGTGTGAAAAGCGCGGCATAATGACAATAGACAACGTTATCATCACCGCGAGCGACCTGTTCGGCTTGTCTAAGAAAGCGATGATCATAAAGCTTACCGACGAGGTGCGCGTACTGCCCGTTCCCGCAGAAACGGAAATGGGTGAGATTTCGGGGGATATGTTTATCGGCAGTGTTCAGGTGCGGCGGTTTGTGCTGCCCGACCCGTTTATGATAAGCGGGGCAAGGGAGTACACGGGGCGCGAGCCCATGAACCGTATTCACTGGCAGCAGACTGCCAGAACGGGCAATTTAATGGCTTATAAAAATGAATTTACAACCGAACGCCGCATTATGGTGATACTCAATATGCAGCGCAGTGTGAGCGCATACGATCAGCCGATGACGCTTTCCGTGCTTGAATCGCAGATAAAGGCGGCGGCGTTCGTGCTGGACTATTGCGGCAAGGTGAACGCGGAGAGCGCTCTCGTTGTAAATTCCGCCGAACGTCTGTATATTCCGCCCGCCGATGGCTACGCGCATTTTATGAACGCGCTGCGGCGGCTCGCAGAGCTGGAGAACGTCTGCGGCGAGCGGCTTGATGATATGATGACGACGCTTGACTGCAACGAATTCACCGATATAATACTGATAACCGCCTGCGTTACCGAGCGAACCTGCGATATTTTGTCTGGGCTGTCGGGCGTAGGGAAGTGTTGTAAGGTGTTCACGGTCGGACTGAATGAGGACGAGGAAATGCTGCCGCCGATGTGCGGAGTGGTACATATTCCGCGTGTCGGCTATCGCGAGGTGAAATAATGACTGAACCGAAAATTCTGAAAGCTGCCGCCGTTTTCGGGCAGTTTCTGGCAATGTTCCCGTTTGCGGTGCTGATGTGCGGCGTGGGATTAAACCGCTATGAAACATGGACTTATCTTGCGGCTTACGCGGTCTGGACGGCGTTCTATGCTGTGGGGAGACTTTTCGGAAAGCTCGCGCGCGAGCTGGAGCTGAGCGGAAAACCCTCAAAAAAGGCTCAGCCCGTTGTGCTGTTCCTGTCGCGTATTGCGGTAATTATCCCCGCTGCCGTTTTTGTTTTCGCGGTGATCGCGCTGAAGATAACAAGCATGGTATTTTTCTATGTGCTGCCCGCGGGAATTATCGCGTATTTCGGCGCTCACGGCTGCACGGGCAAGGGATACTCTGACGTTTTTTCGCGCGGGTGGTTCGCGCTCTACTTTATATCGGCGATAATTGCCGCGATCATGCTATGGTCAACTCACGAAAAGGAGCTTGCCACGAACGGGATTTTTCAGCTTTGTATCGGCTTTGCTCTGATTATACTGATATCGTCGCTGCTCGCCAACCAGACGAATATCGACGTCTGCACCAAACAGCGCGCCGGCGGAAAATCGGTGCTCCCGAGCGGACTGAGGCGTTACAACGCTTTGCTTATCACGGTTATCTGTTCGGTGACTATCGGGCTTTTTCTGTTCGCGAGACCGCTTGCGGAGCTTGTAAAACTGGTAATATCGCTTATCGTGCGAGGTATTCTGTTTATTTTCAGTTCTTTGGGAAGTCTTGTACAGACCGATCCCGGCAGCACAGAACCCGATCCTGTTCCGGGAGACGTAGGTCAGATCGTTCCCTCCGAGCCGGCGAGCATTTTGGCGAACATTGTTTTCGTGCTGCTGATATTCGGTATGATCTTGTTGATCTTTCGCCTGAGAAAGCAGATCTGGAGCGCGATAAAAAGCATTTTCGAGCCGCTTTTCCGCAAAGGGAATGAGGGGTTGGATATTCCGTTTTACGATGAATTTCTGGTGAGCGATTCTAGGAAGCTCACTCCGAGAGCGCGCCGCTGTGCCGAACGCGAGCTTGTCAAGCAATACGCTCGCGAGAACGACCCGTCGCGGAGGTACCGCTTCGGCTACGCGCTTTTTCTGCTGCGTCTCGGGAAGACCGACCAACCGCCGATCCCAGCCGACACGACGACGGCTCACCGTGAAAAGGGCGAGCGCGCGTTCGAGACCAACCTCGGCGGCTTTTCGGAAACATACAACCGCGTGCGCTACGGCAATTCCGCGCCTACCGCGGAGGAGCTTGCGCGTCAAGAAGAGTTTCTTAACGACATAAAGTGAGGTAATTATGAGTATAAACTATACGGACAAACGGGAGTTCACCGAAAAGCAGGCAGAGGAGCTTTTCCTGTCGGTGGAGTGGGCGAGCGGAAAGTACCCCGAGCGGCTCTACAAGGCGCTCCAAAGCTGCGAGACCGTCTACACGGCATGGGACGGCGAACGCTTGGTAGGGCTTGCCAATGCTATCGACGACGGCGCGATGACCGCTTACGTCCACTATCTGCTCGTGCACCCCGACTATCAGGGCAAGGGTATCGGCAGGGAGCTTATGGAACTGATGAAGCTGCATTACGCCGACTTCCCGTATTTTTTTCTTGTAGCGGAAAATCCGCCGCTTGTCGGGTATTATGAGGCTCTGGGATTTGCAAAGGAGAATAACACGAACGTTATGGCGATAAATAAGAAATAAAAGAACGGAGCAAGGAAAGATGATATTTAGGGAACTTCTTGAAAACAAGGAATTTGTGCTGCTTGACGGGGCAATGGGAACAATGCTCCAGAAAAGCGGCTTGAAGCTCGGCGGCATTCCCGAGGAGTTGAACTTCACGAACCCCGCGCTTATTGAGGATATCCACCGCGAATATATCAAGGCGGGCGCAATGGCGGTGTACGCGAACACGTTCGGCGCGAACCGCCACAAGCTGCATTGCAGTAAATATTCGGTAACGGAGACCGTGCAAAAGGGCATTGAGATCGCGAAAAAGGCGTGCGAGGGCACGGACGTTCTCGTGGCACTGGATGTCGGCTCGCTCGGTCGAATGCTCCGTCCGACGGGTGATCTCCCCATCGACGAGGCATATGAGATGTTCAGGGAGATTATGCTTGCGGGCAGGGGAGCGAACTTTATCGTTCTCGAGACCATGACCGACCTCATGGAGATAAAAACCGCGCTGCTCGCCGCCAAGGAGAACACCGATCTGCCCGTTGTCTGCACGATGACGTTCGAGAAAAATCTGCGCACGTTCACGGGTTGTACGGTTGCTTCAATGGCGCTGACCCTCGTTGGAATGGGAGCGGATGTTATCGGCATGAACTGCTCGCTCGGTCCCGACGAGGCAATGCCTATCGTCGAGGAGCTTCTGAAATGGAGTGAAGCGCCTGTGCTGATACGCCCCAACGCGGGACTTCCCGACCCGAAAACCAACGAGTACAGCATTACTACGTCCGAGTATGCGGAAATCATGTCGCAAATTGCCGATAAGGGCGTGAAGCTGCTCGGCGGTTGCTGCGGCACGACCCCCGAGTTCATCGCCGAGGTAGCGAAACGGCTTGACGGAAAGAAATTTTCGCGCGTTATGCCCGAGATACCAGCGGCGGTTTGCTCGGCAAGCAGCGTCGTGACCGTCGACACCGTTCGCGTTATCGGCGAGCGTATCAACCCGACGGGCAAAAAGCTTTTCAAGGAGGCTCTCAAACGCCGCGATCTCGACTACATTATGAAACAGGCGATCGAGCAGACCGAGGGCGGCGCGGAGATACTCGACGTGAACGTCGGGCTGCCCGATATCGACGAGCGCGAAATGATGCTCGCGGCGGTTGACGCGGTGCAGTCCGTGACCGACGCTCCGCTGCAGATCGACACCACCGAAACGGACGTGCTTGAAGCTGCTCTTCGCAGTGTTTCGGGCAAGCCTATCGTCAACTCCGTGAACGGCGAGGACGAGAAGCTTGAAGCTGTTCTGCCGCTCGTCAAGAAGTACGGTGCGGCGGTTATCGGTCTGGCGCTCGACAAGGACGGCATTCCCAAGACCGCCGAGAGGCGCTTCGAGATAGCCGAGAAGATACTGAAACGCGCTCTGGAGTACGGCATACCTCGCCGCGACGTGTATATCGACTGTCTTACACTCACTGCCTCAGCGGAGCAGGACAATGTTATGGAGACTGTCAAGGCTATGGGCATGGTGCGCGAGCGGCTTGGGCTGAAAAATGTCCTCGGCGTGTCCAACATCTCGTTCGGGCTGCCCAACCGTGAGCTTGTCAACACTGCGTTCCTCACAATGGCGATGAACAGCGGGCTTGATCTGCCGATAATGAACCCCAACTCGGCAGCGATGATCGGCGCGGTACGGGCGTTCCGTCTGCTGTCGGGCTACGACAGAAACGGCGCGGATTTTATCGGGCAGTACGCGAACGTCAAGCTTGTGACGCAGACGGCGGGCATTGCCGAAGCTCCGTCGGCGGTCACGGTAAGCGGCGACATTGCTCACGCAGTTGCGAACGGTCTGAAAGCCGAGTGCGCCGCCGCTGCGGAAAAACTACTCGCGGACGGTATGGAGCCTATGGAGCTTATAAACGAAAAACTCATTCCCGCGCTTGACGAGGCGGGCGATAAGTTTGAGAAAGGAAAAATTTTTCTGCCGCAGCTTATTCAGTCGGCGGGTGCGGCACAGGCGGCGTTCGACGTGGTGAAGAAAGCCATTTCCGCGCGCGGCGGCGAAAGCGAGAGTCGAGGGCGCGTCGTTCTGGCAACGGTTAAGGGCGATGTTCACGATATCGGAAAAAATATCGTGAAAACGCTGCTGGAAAATTACGGCTTCGAGGTGATAGATCTCGGCAAGGACGTTGAGTATCAAGCCGTCGTCGACGCGGCAATAAAATACGATGTTCGGCTGGTGGGCTTGTCGGCGCTGATGACGACCACGCTCAAGAGCATGGAGGGCACGATAAAGCTGCTTCGCGACAATAACGTCGACTGCAAAATAGTCGTAGGCGGCGCGGTTCTCACGCCCGAATACGCGGAAAAGATCGGCGCGGACTTCTACGCAAAGGACGCAAAGGAAACCGTCGATATCGCGAAACGCGTTTACGGCGGTTGAACGTTCTGTGAAATTTTTCCGCGAGTATTTTTTGGAGAATATCAAATCCGATTTCCGACAATAATACTTGTACCAAGTAAAAGTCGGAGGTCGGATTTTATGTATTATAACAAGGTCGAAATAAGCGGGGTCAATACTTCAAAGCTGAAGGTACTGAAGGAAGCGGAAAAAATGGAGCTGCTTAAACGTGTAAAGCAGGGTGATATGCAGGCTCGTGAGGAGCTTATCAGAGGAAATCTGCGCCTTGTGCTGAGCGTTATACAGCGGTTTATGGGCAGGGGAGAGAGCGCGGACGATTTGTTTCAGGTGGGGTGCATAGGACTTATCAAGGCGATAGATAATTTCGACATAAGCCAGCCTGTAAGGTTTTCAACGTATGCCGTACCTATGATAATGGGCGAACTCCGCCGATATCTGCGCGACAATGCCCCCGTGCGTGTAAGCCGTTCCGTGCGCGATCTTGCGTACAAGGCAATGCAGGCAAAGGAGAAGCTCACCGCCGAAAAGGGCTGCGAACCGCGCGTTGAGGATATTGCCAAGGAAATAGGTGTGCCGCGACAAGACGTGGTTATCGCGCTTGAAGCGATAAGCGAGCCTATTTCGCTGTACGAGCCCGTGTTCTCGGAATCGGGGGATACAATTTATGTGCTCGATCAGCTTGGCGACCACAACGACGATATGAACTGGCTGAACGAAATTTCGCTCAAGGAGGCGATCGCGCAGCTCGGCAAGCGCGAAAAAAGAATCCTCAACCTGCGTTTTTTCCGAGGAAAAACACAGGTTGAGGTCGCAAAGGAGATCGGGATAAGTCAGGCGCAGGTCTCGCGGCTGGAAAAGGGCGCGCTTAATAAAATAAAGAACCGCATTTAGAGCGTGTTCACATTAACCGAAATGTCCGGATTTCGAAGCGAATTTTGCGCATTTCGAGGCGAAAATTCGCAGACGTACTGTATGTACTTCAAGAATTTTTAACGAAGAAAGGCGCAAAATTCGCTGAAAGACGGGCGTTGAGCGTTAATGTGAACACGCTCTAGTTGCACACCTTTTCCAGTTCCTCACGAAGCTGCTTGATTATGCGCTTTTCAAGCCGCGAGATGTAGCTTTGGGAAATGCCTATCTCGTCGGCGACTTCCTTTTGAGTTTTTTCCTTGCAGCCGTTTAAGCCGAAGCGCATCTCCATTATTTTCTTTTCGCGCTCGCCGAGATGATTTACCGCGTCGTGGAGGAGCTGCTTTTCGACCTCCTCCTCGATGTGCGAATTAACACAGTCGTTGTCCGTGCCGAGAACGTCCGAGAGCAGCAACTCGTTGCCGTCCCAATCGACGTTCAGCGGCTCGTCTATCGAAATGTCATAGCGGTATTGCGAATATTTGCGCAAATACATCAGAATTTCGTTTTCAATGCAGCGCGAGGCGTAGGTCGCAAGCTTGATGTTCTTGTCGGGGCTGAACGTGTTCACAGCCTTGATAAGTCCGACCGTGCCAATCGAGATGAGATCCTCAAGCCATATTCCCGTATTCTCGAATTTTTTGGCGATATACACGACAAGCCGCAGATTGTGCACTATCAGCATATCGCGCGCCTTGTCGAAGTCGGTCTCCATGAGCTTGAACGCAGCTTCCTCTTCGTCTTTGGTGAGCGGCGCCGGGAGCTGCTCCGAGCCGTTTATGTAGTGGACGTAATTTTCGGCTTTCTTCGCGAACAATTTGTCCGCAGCGAGCCGTATTTGCAGTAAAAATTTCTTCAGCATAGCCATTCCTCCGTATTTAAATTGAAATTATTTTAGGGTCGAAAATGCAGTCGACTTCGCTGCCGAGGGGATTTTTCGTTATTCCCACAAGCGCGTCCGCCGCTTTTCCGTCTATGAATATCCTGTCCGCCGCGAATATCGGCAGCAACGATTCCGAGTTCATAGTTCTGCACGGGATAAGCCGCAAACCACCGCTTTCGTCGAGTTTTCCCTCGAGAAAGTCAAGCGCGTTTTTCGGCGTTATCTCGGCGATCTTTTCGTATTTGCAAACAATAACCGGCTTGCCGCTGAATATGTCGCAAAGTCCGTTTCCTGTGTCGCACAGTCCGCGCAATTGAATTTCCGTATCGTTGATGGAGATCTTCACGCTGCAGATTTTATTGCACCGCAGTCTTCTGTCCGCGAAATAACGCGCCAGTCTCACCGCGAAATAAGCCGCTGCCGTGAACGCCGCGACCGCCGCGAGCGGAATGTTGAAGTATGCCACGCCGTTCCCGAAAACCATTCCGTAAGGCGCGCAGAACGTCCACAAAGCGGTCATAAGCCCCGCGTATACAAAGTTCACCAACAAGAAAAACAGTGCGCAAACCGCGAAATCAACGGGCTTTTGTTTGCCAAACGCCGCGAACGTGATAAGCGCTCCGAGCGCGATTTTTTCCAGAGCTATAACGATAAACGGCAGTTCGGGCAAAAGTATCACAAGCGAACCCGCTGCCCCGATACCCGCCGCGAGCAAGCAGCGTTTAGCCGAAACGCTCCGCCGTATAACAAGCACGGCTGATCTTATCAAAAAGTAATTTATGTACAAATTCAGTACTATCAGAACGTCAATATAAACTGTCACGTTTTTTCATCACCGCCTCGCTTGTACTTTAATTATAATTCAAACAAGGCGAAAAATATGCCGAATACGGTCGTCGTATCCGGCAATTTTTATTAGGTTTTTGAATTTTTTTGTCGCGTGAACGGTTATTTCGCCGCGCGGTTTAATCCCTGTTGAACTCCGCAAGCTCCAGACCCTCGTTTTTGTCGAGCGCCCACTTGATATTCCACTCGCTCGTAAATATCAACAGATAATTGCCCTTAACGTCCTGAATGAGCTTGGTGTCGGAGGTGAGTATCAGTTTCCGAAGCTCGTCCAAGCCGCCCGCAAGATGCTTTTCGCTCGTTATCCAGCGGATATATTCGTATGACAAGTCCTCGCGGGTAATATCGACGTTGTACTCGTTCTTCAGACGGTACTCCAGAACCTCGAACTGCAGCACTCCGACAACTCCCACGATAACCTCCTCGAAACCGCTCTGCGGCTCGGAGAAGATCTGTATCGCGCCCTCCTGCGCTATCTGCGTCGTGCCCTTGATAAACTGCTTTCTCTTCAGCGTGTCCTTCTGACGTATACGCGCGAAGTGTTCGGGAGCGAATGTCGGTATTCCCTCGAATATGATCTTGCTTTTCGGCACGCAGACCGTGTCTCCAATTGAGAACACGCCCGGGTCGAACACGCCCATAATATCGCCCGCATACGCCTCCTGAATGACCTCGCGGTCGTTCGCCATTATCTGCTGCGGCTGCGACAGGCGCATTACGCGGTTGTTCTGAACGTGCAGCACTTCCATATCCTTGTCGAACTTGCCGCTTACTATGCGCATAAACGCTATTCTGTCGCGGTGTGCCTTGTTCATATTCGCCTGTATCTTGAAGATGAACGCCGAGAAGCTCTCGTCGAACGGATCGACGATACCGCCATCGGTTGTACGGGGCAGGGGAGGAGTGGTCATTTTCAGAAAGTTCTCAAGGAACGGCTCGACGCCGAAATTCGTGAGCGCCGACCCGAAGAACACAGGCGAGAGCTTTCCGCTGTTGACAAGCTCCGCGTTAAATTCTTCGGACGCGCCGTCGAGCAATTCCACGTCGTCACGGAGGGTGTTGTAGTTTGTCTGCCCGATAAGCTCCGCAAGGTTTTCATCGTTCAAGTCGACCTCGGTTTTCGCGACCTCGCGCGTGCCGTTGTTCGCCTCAAACGAGATTATGTGCCTGTTCTCACGGTCGTAAACGCCCTTGAACTCCTTGCCGGAGCCGATAGGCCAGTTGACGGGATAGGTCTTGATACCTAGCTCGTTTTCGATCTCTTCCAGCAGATCGAACGGATTGCGGCTCTCGCGGTCCATTTTGTTGATGAACGTGAAGATCGGGATATTCCGCAGCGTGCAGACCTTGAACAGCTTGCGCGTCTGGTTCTCAACGCCCTTAGCCGCGTCGATAACCATGACCGCCGAATCCGCCGCCATAAGCGTGCGGTAGGTGTCCTCCGAGAAGTCCTGATGTCCCGGGGTATCCAGAATATTTATGCAGTACCCCTCGTAATTAAACTGCATAACCGACGAGGTAACGGAAATTCCGCGCTGTTTTTCGATCTCCATCCAGTCGGAGGTCGCGTGGCGCGCGTTCTTTTTGCCCTTGACCGCGCCCGCCAGCGAGATAGCCCCGCCGTACAGCAGAAACTTCTCCGTCAGCGTGGTCTTACCCGCGTCGGGGTGTGATATTATCGCAAATGTTCTTCGCCTTTCAATTTCGTGCTTTAAATCAGCCATTTGTTGTTCTTCCTTTATATTTATTTCTTCGGCAGTCGATTTGTTCTACATCGGTTTTCTCCCGTTGATTTTTTATTGCTGTCCGTCAAGCTTCTTGGAAAGCTCCTGTTCTATTTTATCCATGTCGACGCTCTCGGGAGCTTCAATTCCCTTGTTTTTAAGCGTGAGCATAAAGCCCATTCCCACGAGTATCGGCAGATAAAACGTGAAGATCCTCCACAGCATAGTCGAAACTCCCGTATACGTTCCGAACATATCCTTGAAAAATCCCGCGTAGCCCAGCTCCGCAGCGCCCATTGCTCCCGGCAGCGGAATGAACGACGAGATCATCAGAACGTACGCCTGATAGGAGATTATCTTCAGCAGACTTGCGCCCTCCAGTCCGAAACCGCGGTACAGAACATAGGAAATGCTCAGATAGAGCGTGAGCTGAACGAACGTGAAAAAACATGATTTCACGATTATCCAAACGTTCTTTTTGAGGAACTTGAAATTCTCGTGGAACTTGTTGACCTCGCGTGTGAAATACAGCCGCCAGTGCATGGGGTTCTTGACGATGTGCATTTTCGTAAGCAGCGTGATTATGCCGTTTGCCGCCTTGACCGTGCCGTTTTTCCAAAGCGCTATGCTGAGCAAGAACACGATAACCGCCGTGTTGATGACAAAGCCGATAAGCACAAACGGCATCAAGCCCTTAGCGGAAAGGTCGCCGCCGAACTGATTGAACCCTACGGCAAGCGTGAACACCGAATACACCGTCAGCACGAACTGATACACGATAAATCGCGACAACAAAGCCGTAAGCCCCGCCCCGAGCGGAACTCCGAACTGCACGAAGTAATACGCCTGCATAGGCTGCCCGCCCGACGCGCAGGGCGTTATACAATTGAAATACTGTCCGATTATGGTATCGAGCCAAGTGTGCCAGAATTTTGATTTCGGGTGAAGCGGCTTTAAGATCGCGTGAATGGTCGCGCTTTCGCACAGCCAATATCCGAGCATAAACAAAATGCACACAATGAGAAATATCGGGTTGATATTCCGCAGCGCATTCAGTACGTTTTCAAGCTTGTCCACAAACAGCAGATAAACTATCATAACGATAAACGCTATGCCGCAGATGATCAGATTTAATTTGTTGCTTTTCTTTTTCGGTTTATTGGTTTTATTCATATTAACAATACTCCATTTTTCCGCCACATACATTATTTATTATAGCGAAAACGGACGCTGTTGTCAAGGGATTTTTTCGTGCATTTCCGTAATATATGACGAAACGGTGAGAAAATTTTCAGATTTTCTTTTATAAAACTTGACAATTTGCCGTAATAGTGGTATAATAAATTGTTAAGTACAATAAACGGGAGTTACCCGTAGTTTTGAATATTGTATATTTTGTTGCTTTTTTTGAAATAAATAACCGTAGAGGTTAGTGAAAGGGTTGAATTTTGTGTTCAGAGAAAATGAATACCGCACGCAATACTGCAACGCGGTGAGCGAAAAGGATATCGGCAAAAAGGTCCGCGCGGCGGGCTGGGTCGAGAATATCCGCGATCACGGGGGAATTATGTTTGTCGACCTCCGCGATCATTACGGACAGGTTCAGATCGTATTCCACAACGAGACTTTGCTCGAGGGCATTCACAAGGAATGTGCCGTGTCTATCGCGGGTACGGTATTAAAGCGCGACGAAAGCACCTACAACGACAAGATCGAAACGGGTACGGTGGAGATTGAAGCGGAGGAGGTTCGTATTCTCGGCAAGGTTTCTGAGCAGCTTCCGTTTGAGGTCGACGAGTCCCGCAAGACGAAAGAGGACTTGCGCCTTAAATACCGCTATCTCGATTTGCGCAATAGGAAAATGCACGAGAATATTATGTTCCGTTCACAGGTGATCTCGTTTTTGCGCAATAAGATGACCGAAATGGGCTTCTTGGAGCTTCAGACCCCGATTTTGTCAACGTCCTCTCCCGAGGGCGCGCGCGACTACCTTATCCCGAGCCGCAAGCATCACGGCAAGTTTTACGCGCTGCCGCAGGCTCCGCAGATCTTCAAGCAGATATACATGGTTTCGGGATTTGACAAATATTTCCAGATAGCTCCCTGCTTCCGTGACGAGGACGCCCGCGCCGACCGTTCTCCCGGCGAGTTCTATCAGCTCGATTTCGAGATGTCGTTCGCGACGCAGGAGGACGTTTTTGCGGTAGCCGAGGTGGTTCTCTCGGAAACGTTCGCGAAGTTCTCCGACAAGCAGGTAAGTCCCGCACCGTTCCGCAGAATACCGTTCGAGGAGGCAATGCTCACCTACGGCTCGGATAAACCCGATCTGCGCAACCCGCTCGTTATCAAGGAGCTGTCCGACCTGTTTGTTGACAGCGATTTCAAGCCTTTCGCAAACAAGACTGTACGCGGAATACGCGTTCCGAAAATGGCGGGTCAGTCCAAGAGCTTCTTTAAGAATATGGAGGACTTCGCAGTAAACGAGGTCGGAATGAAGGGTCTGGGCTACTTCAAGGTTGAAGAGGGCGAAGACGGCAAAAAATTCAAGTATAACGGACCTATCGACAAGTTTCTCAACGACGAACAGCGCGACGAGCTTGCAAGCCGCTGTGAGCTCGAGATCGGCGATGTGCTGTACTTCATCGCCGACAGCAAGAAGAACGCGCCGAAATTCGCGGGACAGATACGTACCGAGGTTGCAAAACGTATGGATCTCATCGACGAGAGCCGTTTCGAGCTTTGCTTTATAGTTGATTTTCCGATGTACGAGTTGGACGAGGAGACGGGAAAAATTATATTCACACATAATCCGTTCTCCATGCCGCAGGGCGGTCTGGACGCGCTGTTGAACAAGAACCCTCTCGACATACTTGCGTATCAGTACGATATCGTTTGCAACGGCGTGGAGCTGTCGTCGGGCGCGGTTCGCAACCACGATCTGGATATTATGTTAAAGGCGTTCGAGATTGCGGGTTACACCGAGGAGGACGTTGCGAGCAAGTTCGGAGCACTGTATAACGCGTTCAAGTTCGGAGCGCCGCCTCACGCGGGAATGGCTCCCGGCGTAGACCGTATGATAATGCTCCTCACGGGCGAGGAGAGCATTCGCGAGATAATCGCGTTCCCGCTTAACTCCAACGCACAGGATCTGCTTCTGGGCGCTCCGACCGAGGTAACAGAGCAGCAGCTCCGCGAGGTTCACATTAAAGTAAGAAAACAGATGTGATTTTAAGACATAATAAAAATGGACAGCCGCGCTGCCCGTTTTTTATTATTGCAGATCCGCTTTCATCTTATGCTTGAAAACGATCACCGAGGCGGCGGTTATCACAACGGCATAAGCAAGCGTTATCAGCAGATGCGGGAGATAACCGTCAAAATCGAGCGCGCTTGCCATTCGCGCGGCTTTTACTGCGTGATAGAACGGCAGCGCGTTGCAGATATCCAACAGCACGCCGCCCACGCCGTCCGCGTCAAACCATACTCCGCCGAGGAACGACGCGAGCGAGATAACTATCGAGCACAGTCCGGGTGCGGCTTTCTCGCTGAACAGCGTTCCGAAAAGCAGTCCGCAAGCGATAAGCATAACGACGGTCGGCAGCAGCGACAGCAGTGTAAGCAGCAGCCCGAGCGCATTCAGCTCGATACCCGTTATCAGCGAAACGACAAGCGACGCTGCCAGTGTTGCGATAAGCTGCAAAACCGCCAACAGGGAAGTTGGCAGAACATACCCGAGGATAAAACTGCCCGACGTCATAGGAGTAGCATAAAGCCGCACCAGAAACGCTCCCGAACGGTCTTTCGCCACGCTTAGGCAAGTGAACAGCATTACGAACGTAAGTCCGAAAACCGCGATGCCGCCCGCGAGATTATCAACGCGAAAGATCGTCAATCCCGCTTCCTCGGGGATACCGTCGTTGACGAATGTCATCACAGCGAGCATTACCAGCGGAAATCCCAGACAGAATATGTAGCTTAACGGGTCGCGGATAATCTCCTTGAAGTTGCGCGAGGAAAAAGCGACTGCCTTATTCATTGTCAAGCCCCCTTTCCGAATTCGCCCGCGATCTTCACGAACGTGTTTTCAAGTCCGCTTTCGCCGCTTTGGGCTTCAAGCTCCGAAAGTGTTCCGAGAGCCGCGAGACTGCCGTCGATCATTATCGCGATACGGTCGGAAAGCGCCTCGGCTTCTTCCATATAGTGGGTGGTCAGCACGATCGTTATTTTGCCCTTAAGCTCCTCAACGACGCTCCACAACCCGCGTCGCGCGAGAACGTCCAGACCAAGCGTAGGTTCGTCGAGAAACAGCACCTTCGGCTCAGAGATAAGCGCCATGGCAATTGAGAGCTTGCGTTTCCAGCCGCCGGAGAGCGTTTTGGCGCGTGAATTTGCGACCTCGCTCATTTTGAACAGCTCAGTCATTTTGTCGATACGGCGATTTGTCTTTTCGGGAGAATACCCGTAAATTCCGCACATCAGCCGCAGATTTTCGAGTACGGAGAGATTTTCGGCGACTGCGGTGTCTTGCGGCGATATGCCGACAAGTCCTTTCACTGCGGACTGCTCGGTAACGCAGTTGTGTCCGCAGACGTAGCATTCTCCGTCCGTGGGCTTGGACAGACAGGACAGCATACGGATAGCCGTCGTTTTGCCCGCGCCGTTCACTCCCAGCAGCGAGAAAAGCTCTCCCTCGCGCACTGACAGCGACAGTCCCGAAACGGCGGTCTTGTTCTTGTACCTCTTGGTGAGGTTCTCGGTTTCGATAGCGTTCATTTGTTACTCCTGTTTATCAAAAATTTCCGATACTTTAACGATCGCAATGCCCCTGTCCTCGTCGCCGAGCAGCAGAATAGCGTCGCCGGGCTTTATTCCGAACACCTCACGGCACCTTTTCGGCAGCGTTATCTGCCCCTTGTCGTTGACGCGAGTAATGCCGAACATATGCTTTTTGTCGCTGTGGCTGTCGGGAAGAGATACCATATTGCGCACCAGCGAATCGATAGTCACCTCGTAAATATCCGCAAGTGCGACAACGTTTTCGATGTCAGGGACGCTCTCTCCGCGTTCCCATTTTGCCACTGCCTGCCGCGACACGCCGAGCTTTTCCGCGATCTGCTCTTGTGTAAATCCATTTTGCTTTCGGAAGAGTTTCAGATTGTTAAAATCCATTTTTACACCCCTTTAATATTATTATAAAATAATCTCCGATATTTTTCAACCAATCGGAGATTACAATTATGTTATGTTCGGTTTACATTTTCGGATTGTTTTCCGCCGCGATTATCGGATAACCGTCAATATACGGCTTGACAATATCGGGGTGTTCGCGTGCGGTTTTAAACAGCGTTTCCGCGAAATTATCGGCGCGGGCAAATTCCGACAGCGTTTTCAGCGGCAGTGACGACACGGCTTCGCACACAGGAGATACCGTTATAACGCGCGTTTCCCCGAGAGCGTTCACGCGGAACGGCCATATCAGGCAATCGAACGGCTTGAGCTCCCCGCGCGTGCAGCCGTTTTTCGAAGCGGCAGGGCAGTACGCGAGCTTGTCGCCGTCAAATTTCATGTCGAACACAAATTCGTTTCCACGCGGACTTAAAACAACGCCGAGCTTTTCCTCAATTTTTTCGCGTAATTCCCCGAATATCAGCGGAATTTCCCATTTGTCGTCCTCGACAAACCCGCAGCATATTCGGCACTTTGCGCAGCTTTCTTTATTTAAAATTTTTTTCAGCATATCGAAGCCCTCTTTCTCATATAATTATACCCTATTAAAGTATTATTGTCAATAGTTTTTGGCGGTAATCATTGACGATTTATTGAATAACAGGCGCTGTAATTTTTTGCATTGTTTACCAATAAATACCGATTATGGATTGGTTTATAGTTAAACGCTTCCATAATCTGTA
>CAJTTH010000029.1 GCA_910579125.1 uncultured Oscillospiraceae bacterium
ATGGCTTTGTACCGCCGTTTGTGGGCATAATATCTTTTTGGTAACAATTAGTTGGCGGAGAAGAAGGGATTCGAACCCTTGTGAGGTTGCCCTCAAACGGTTTTCAAGACCGCCTCGTTATGACCACTTCGATACTTCTCCATTTATTCTGCCAGAAGATATTCCCGGCAAGATAATATTATACACTAAAAAATTGTATTTGTCAAGAGATTTTTGAAAAAACGTGCCGGTTTTTGTTCATTTGTCAATGATATGTTACAAAGATCCCTCAAAAAAATATGATGAGTGTGGTTAGATTGCGCAATAAGAGTACTGCGAGATAATCTTCAAGAACTGCCTTTGGACCTCTGAAACCTAAACAGCTTTTGAATATGTTGTTGGATTTTTTTGTTATACCGCTTCAACTGCTTACGCCCGTCCTCAAGGCTGAACATTCGCATTTTGGTGTAGAAGCGTGCCCCGTCTATACTGTGCTGCCGTTATGCTGTGCCGTTGTCCGTCTGAACCTCATGTATCGGGAATAGAAAGCGCTCTATCAGCTTCATCAGGAAGTCTTTTGAACTGTATGTGGGGTGTTTATAATACGTTTCGCGATAACAAAACGTGTGCGCTTGTCAACCGCCGTATACTGATAGTACTTCTTGCCGTCTGTGACGCAGTATTCGGGCATAAATTTTACGTCTTCCTGAACTTATTTCCATATTGTTTCGGCTTCCTTATTTTGCGTACCAAAGGCGCTATGTCGAGTTTCATATTTTTGATCGCGCGTATAATGCTTTGATAAGCGCTTGTATTATTTTTTCGCGCAGCCTGTTTCACAACATTATCATATAATCATAATATGGAAAGTGCCGTTTTATAAGCTCATATGCGTTTTTGGAAAAAATCGGGTTGATTTTTTTGGGGGTTTTTGATATAATATAGTAATTAAGTTAACGGAGGGTTGTTATGAGTAATGTTACTTATCAGTATATAAAAACCAACAAGGACGTGCAGACATACATCAATTATGCGGACGCCGCGCTGTCGTCTATCGGCTACACGGAGCACTCCAACGCCCATGTGGAGCGCGCGGCGGCGACGGCATTCATGATATTGGATACGCTCGGGTATGACGAGCGGACGTGTGAGCTGGCGCAGATTGCGGCATATATGCACGACATAGGCAACGTTGTGAACAGAGCGGAGCGGTAATGGCGTTTCGGCTGCTCGACCGCATGGGAATGCCTGCGGACGAGATCGCACGGATAATCTCGGCTATCGGCAACCATGACGAGGGTACAGCCTCGCCGGTAACGCCTATCGCCGCAGCACTCATAATCGCCGATAAATCGGACGTACGCAGGAGCCGTGTTCGCCGCGCCGAGCGCGAACAGGCCGTCACGACCAACGCGCCGCCCGCCGATATCCACGACCGCGTTAATTATGCGGTCGAAAGCTCGGCGCTGTCGTTTTCCGACGACAAAAAGGAGCTTATCCTCACACTTAAGATTGATTTGCAGATAAGCTCTGTTATGGAGTATTTTGAGATATTCCTGTCGCGCATGAGCTTGTGCAAAACCGCCGCAAGCTCCCTCGGCGTGAATTTCGGACTGGTCATCAACAATTCGCGGATATTGTAATTTATTTGCGGATTGGGTGTTTTGGCGGCTTTCAACAGTGTTTTCGTCAACGATATGTGAAAAGTGCACAAAAATAAAAAACCTCTTGCAATTCCGCAAAATATAGTGTACAATATAGATAGTGCTTACAAGCCGTATTGATTTCCATAATTTGACAGGAGATAAGGGCAATGAAGATTTTGTGTTTATCGTTCAGAGATTTGGCTGATGTTTACGGAATAAGTGCATACAAAATCCGATTTTAAACTTTAGCTGTATAAACATATACAGCTTTTTTATTTTAGAGAGGGGATAGTTATGGCGGCAAAAAAAGTTGCGATCATTATGGGCAGTGACAGCGACTGGTCTGTTGTGAAGAAAGCGGTTGTCGAGCTAAAGGGATACGGGGTGGAGTATGAGTGCCACATTATGTCGGCGCACAGAACTCCGCGTCTGGTGTGCGATTTCGCGGAGAACGCGAAGTCTGCGGGCTTCGGCGTGATAATCTGCGCGGCGGGTATGGCGGCGCACCTCGCGGGGGTTGTCGCGGGACACACAACGCTGCCCGTTATCGGCATTCCGTGCAGCTCGAGCAACCTTGACGGTCTGGACGCGCTGCTCGCGACGGTTCAAATGCCGTCGGGCATTCCCGTGGCGACGGTCGCGGTGGACGGCGCGAAGAACGCGGCTATCCTCGCGGTGCAGATGCTTGCGCTGTCCAACGAGGCGCTCGCGGCGCAGCTTTCCGTTGCCAAGCGGCAGATGATCGACCAGATCGCCGAAAAGGACAGAAAACTTCAAACAGAGCTTGAAACGCTGTAATCTGTATGAAAACGCGGTACAGAACGGCTCTCTTTGACTTGGACGGCACGCTCACCGATTCAAATCCGGGGATAATCAACTCGGTAAAGTACGCGTTGAACAGGCTTGGGCGTGAAATTCCGTCCGAGGAAACGCTGCGGAAATTTCTTGGTCCGCCTCTTGTATACTCGTTTACGGAGTTCTGCGGGTTTTCCGAGGAGGACGCAATATACGCGGCGGAGATTTACCGAAGCCGCTATAAGGATTTCTGCGTTATCGAGAATGCTTTATTCGAGAGCGTTTCGGAGATGCTGGAGACGCTGAACAAATCAGGGGTAACACTCGCTGTCGCAACCACAAAGCCTGAAAATATGGCGGTCAGAATTGCGGAGCATTTCGGAATAAGCCGTTTTTTCACGGCGATTTGCGGCTCCGAACCCGACGGCTCAAACGGGGACAAGGCGTTGATAATCCGCAAAGCATTGGAAAGGTGTCGGGAAACGGACTTAGGACAAGCCGTTATGGTAGGTGACAGGTTTTATGACATTGACGGCGCGAGAACCGTCGGTTTGGACAGCGTCGGAGTACTTTACGGCTATGGGAGCCGTGAAGAACTGGAAAGCGCGGGGGCGACTTATCTCGCTTCATCAGCCGAGGAGATCACGAACATAATTACGGGAGGAAGTTGAGCCGTAATTCAACCGCAGGTTGAAAAACCGCCCCGACTGTAAAAACGGGTTATTGCTTTCACACGGCTTTCGTGGTAGAATAAAGCCGAAAGGAAGTGGTTAAATGAACACTATCGGCAAAAATATCCAAACGTTGAGAAAGCAGAACGGTTTTACGCAGGAGGAGCTTGCGGGGCGGCTCGGCGTGACCTATCAGGCGGTGAGCAAATGGGAGAACGGCGCGACCGCTCCCGACATCTCGCTGCTGCCCGAATTGGCGGCGGTGCTCGGAACGAGTATTGACGCGTTGCTGGGCTACGCGGCGGAGAAAAAGACTTCCGCGTGGTACGAGGAGCAGTACAAGGGCACGGAGTACTATTGGGGCGTAAAGCCGTCGTTCATGTGCCTCGAGGTGCTGCGTATACTGCCGCCCGTCAGACCGCTGAGAGTCCTCGACGCGGGCTGCGGCGAGGGCAAGGACGCGGTGTTCTTCGCGAAGAACGGCTACATGGTGAGCGCGTTCGACATCACGCAGTCGGGCATTGACAAGGCAAGGCGGCTCGCGGAGCGGCACGGCGTGGAAATCGACTTTTTCCGAGCGGATATTCTCGATTATCGGCTCGAAAAGGACTTTGACGTGATCTTCTGCTCGGGAGTGCTTCATTACGTTCCCGAGGAATTGCGCGGGGAAGTCCTCGGCGACTGGAAACGGCACACGGCGGCGGGCGGCGTGAATGCGCTGAACGTGTTTGTGGAGAAGCCGTTTATCCCGAAGCCGCCCGATCACGAAAACGGACTTCGGCAGAACTGGCGGTCGGGAGAGCTTTTCGGGCATTATCACGACTGGCGGTTTGAGCGGTGCGAGGAGGTCATCTTCGACTGCAACAGCAGCGGAGTGCCGCACAAGCATTGTATGGATACGCTGATAGCTGTGAAAGAAGAGGTGTAGCAATGGACTTCGGACTGCCGACGTTTCTCGGACACGATCTCGAGGAATGTGCACAACTGTGCTGTGAGGGTAAGGCGAAGAGGGAAAGGGAACGGTTCTATGAATAATTTCGACTTCAATGAAATGCAGGAGATGCAGAAAGAGCTTCAAGAAAAATACAAGGACAAATGGGGCGGACTTTCTCCCGAAAAGGGCATTCCAATGCTTTTGTGGCTTTACGGCGAGCTTGGCGAGGTCGGGGATATTATCAAGAAAAACGGCAGCGAGGCGATACTTGGCGACAAGGAAGTCAGAGACCATTTTATCGAGGAGCTTTGCGACGTTATGATGTATTTCAACGACATAATGCTGTGTTATTCGGTCTCTCCGGAGGAGCTGAAAGAGATTTATCTGAAAAAGCATGAAATAAATATGTCAAGGTGGTAAGCCGCGTGCAGCGGAATTTACACAATACCATGACCGAAACGTGCAAATGACATAAAGGCAGACATCTCTCCGATAAGCGTACTGTACGTCGGTTGTATCGGGCTTGAACAAGCGGACGCGGATCACATATCTGCGGAACGAATTAGATTATATATTTTTTTACGGAGGTAATTAAAATGGCAAACGTAACAAAGGGCGCACAGCTCTACGAGGGTAAGGCTAAGAAGGTATTCGAGACGAGCGATCCCGATCTGGTTATCGTGGACTACAAGGACGACGCTACGGCGTTCAACGGCGAGAAGAAGGGTACTATCGTCGGTAAGGGCGTTATCAACAACAAGATGACCAACTATATGTTCGGTCTGCTCGAAAAGGAGGGCGTTCCCACTCATTTGATGGAGGAGCTTTCCGACCGCGAAACGCTGGTGAAAAAGGTGGAGATTGTGCCGCTGGAGGTTATCGTAAGAAACGTCGCGGCGGGCAGCTTCTCGAAGAAGCTCGGCATTGAGGAGGGCAGAAAGCTCTCGTGCCCGACGCTGGAGTTCAGCTACAAGAACGACGACCTCGGCGACCCGTTCATCAACGACTATTACGCACTCGCGCTCGACCTCGCGACCAAGGAGGAGATCGACACTATCGCGAAGTACGCGTTCAAGGTGAACGAGTTTATGCTGAAATTTTTCAAGGAGATAAACGTCGACCTTATCGACTTCAAGATCGAGTTCGGACGTTTCCACGGCGAAATTCTGCTCGCGGACGAAATTTCGCCCGACACCTGCCGTTTCTGGGATTCGACCACTCACGAAAAGCTCGACAAGGATCGTTTCCGCCGTGATATGGGCGGCGTTGAGGACGCTTACAACGAGATGATGAACCGTATTTTCGGCAAAAAGTAATTTTCAAAGGGAGAACGAGATGTTCAATAGTATTCATGAGGAATGCGGAGTTTTCGGCATTTACACGAACAATCCCACAAACGTGGCGAATTCCGCGTATTTCGCGCTGTACGCGCTCCAGCACCGCGGACAGGAAAGCTGCGGCATCGTGGTCAACGAGCGCGGCGTTTTCAAGACGCATAAGGGCTTGGGTCTGGTGAACGAGGTGTTTACAAAGCGCGTTCTGGACGAGTTTGAGGACGGTCGTATCGCTGTCGGTCATGTGCGCTATTCGACGACGGGCAACGTCAACGCCGCCAACTGCCAGCCCATGACCGTGCGGCACATCAAGGGCGCGCTCGCTATCGCGCATAACGGAAATCTGATAAACGCGCTCGATTTGCGCAAGGAGTTCGAGATGAACGGCGCGATCTTCCACTCGACGAGCGACACGGAGGTCATCTCCTACGCGATAACAAAGGAGCGTCTGGAGTGCGGCTCGATTCAGGAGGCTTTGGAGCGCGCCATGTACAGCATTAAGGGCGCGTATTCGCTGTGCCTTATGTCGCCGAAAAAGCTCATCGCGGCGCGCGACCCGCACGGCTTCAGACCGCTGTGTCTCGGCAGACTGCCGAACGACGAGGGCTATGTCGTGGCTAGCGAGACGTGCGCGTTCGACAGTATCGGAGCGCATTTCGTCCGCGATATCGAGCCGGGCGAGATAGTGGTTATCGACGAGAACGGCGTAGACAGCATAAAGACCCACTGCGGACAGCAGTCGTCGATGTGCGTGTTCGAGTTTATCTATTTCGCGAGACCCGATTCGGTTATCGAGGGAGCGTCCGTGCATAAGGCAAGGATCCGTGCGGGGCATTTCCTCGCGGAGGAGCACCCGTGCGACGCGGACGTGGTTATCGGCTGCCCCGACAGCGGACTTGACGCGGCGCTCGGTTTTTCACAGGCTTCGGGAATACCGTACGGCGTGGGGTTCATCAAGAACCGCTATATCGGCAGAACGTTCATACAGCCGACGCAGGGAATGCGCGAAAATTCGGTGCGCATAAAGCTGAATGCGATACGCGAGACGGTCGAGGGCAAGCGCGTTGTGCTCGTGGACGACAGCATAGTGCGCGGTACGACGTCTGCGAAGGTGGTAAAGCTGCTGCGCAACGCGGGCGCAAAGGAGATACACATGCGAATTTCCGCGCCGCCGTTCATCTCGGAGTGCTATTTCGGAACGGATATCGACAGCAAGGAGAACCTCATCGCGAACAAACACACGGTCGAGGAGATCGCGGAGATAATCGGCGTGGACAGTCTGGGATTTTTGAGTACCGACGCGGTAATAAAGATCGCCGAGGGCGCGGGCTGCGGCTTTTGCCGAGGCTGCTTCACGGGCAAGTACCCCGTGGACGTTCCCGACGAGTTCCCCAAGGATAAGTTTGAGACTAAGTTTGAAGAATAAGGTGCTCAAAGGCACATACAAATAAAAGCAGCATACAGTAGCAGCAGCCAAGCGGAGCGCAAGCGAGCGATGCTGATGACTTGGAGTACAGGGAGCGAAGCGACCGGAGCGGAAAGTCAGCAGTGTCGCTCGGCTGGGGCGGCAAAACCGCCCGTTGCGCGGAGCGTTTTCAAATAAGGAGTTAAGATGAAGAGTTACAGTGAGAGTTACAAGGCGGCGGGCGTTGACGTTACCGCGGGTTACGAGTCCGTTAAGCTGATGAAGAAGGACGTTGACAGGACGAAGATACCCGGCTGCATTTCGGGGATAGGCGGCTTCGGAGGGCTGTTTCAGCTCGATGTGAGCGGAATGACCGAGCCTGTTCTCGTGAGCGGCACGGACGGCGTGGGCACGAAGCTGAAGATTGCCATGCTGATGAACAAGAATGATACTATCGGTATCGACTGCGTGGCGATGTGCGTGAATGATATCATCTGCTGCGGAGCTAAGCCGCTGTATTTTCTGGATTATATCGCGATAGGGAAGAACGTTCCCGAAAAGGTAGCGGAGATCGTCAAGGGCGTCGCCGACGGCTGTGTTGCGGCGGGCTGCGCGCTTGTCGGCGGCGAGACCGCCGAGCACCCGGGGATGATGCCCGAGGACGAGTACGATATTGCGGGGTATTCGACGGGTATCGTGGATAAGTCCAAGATAATCGACAACACGAAGATAAAAGCGGGCGACGCTGTTATAGGTATCGCCTCAAGCGGCGTGCACTCGAACGGATTTTCGCTCGTGCGCAAGGTGTTCAACATCAACGACCAGAACCTCAAGAGCTTTGTGCCCGAGCTGGGACAGTCGCTCGGCGAGGCGCTGCTCACGCCTACGAGAATTTACGTTAAGCCCGTGCTGGAGCTCATCGCGAAGCTCCCGGTAAAGGGAATTTCGCACATTACGGGCGGCGGCTTCTACGAGAATATCCCGAGAATGCTCCCCGACGGCATTTCCGCGAAGATAACCAAGGGCAGCTGGACGATACCGCCGATATTCGCGCTGCTGCAAAAAGAGGGCAACATCAGCGGGCACGATATGTTCAACACGTTCAATATGGGCGTGGGAATGGCTGTCGTTGTCGATAAGGCGGACGCGGAAAAGGCAGTTGAGATACTGAAGACGAACGGCGAACAGGCGTTCGTTATCGGCGAGACCATTTCGGGCGACGACGGGGTCGTTTTCGCTTAGGGAGTTTGGACGGTGCGGCGCATTGCTGCCGCGCCGTATTTTTAACGGAGGAACTATGGGACTGTTTGACAAATTGTTCGGGAACAAAAAACCTATGGTATCGGAAAAGACCGCAAATTTTACAATTGATATCCAAGGCGACTGCTTTATCATAAACGGCAGACGCCTTGAAGTGCCGATGCACATAGACGCGCTTACGGCGGTGCTCGGCGAGCCGCGCAGGGTGAGCTTCAGGACAAAGCCCGAGGACAGGGAGTTTCTGGAAAAGATGCATAACGAACCCGTTACGGACAGGGTGAACTACGCGTGGGACGATCTGGGGCTTATGTGCTATACGTACAACGGAAAGGTAGTCAATACGTTCGGGATATGCACACAGCCCTCGGACAGCAAATCGCCGTCAACGCCCAAGGGGTTATACGGCGGAAAGGTGCTTATAGGCGGACAGCCGTGGTTTCCCGTGGTAATGCAGGGCAAGGACTGCGACGTAATGCGCGAGCTGTATTTCGGGGAGTATCTGCTCACGGCGGAGTACACGGATTTCGACCAGGACGATTCAACGCGCACGGAGAAAGACTTCACGGGTCTTGAAATTCAGCTTAAGTGATGTGCCGCTGTGCATGAGCGCTTTGTTCATGCGCGGCTTTGACATATATTATAAGGAGTGACGATTATAGTGGACGCTATGGATTTTGGTTTTGATGCCGGAACCGGAACATATGATACCGCAGAGGATATTTGGGGGGATATGGCCTGTATAAGTATATTCCTGCCCGATCATTCCGAAGAGTTTAAGATCGATAACGGAATTTGCGTGTTAATGCCCTTGTTGGAGTATGTGAGAGGCAACGAGATTGAAATAAAGCGCATGATCTGTGAGAAAGTAAAAGAGAAATTTAAGGACGACAAGAAAATGCTCGGATATCTTCGTGATGAACAGCGTTTTATTAACGGACTTTATGCGAATAATTTGTCGGTGGAGTTTTATGATTTATCCGGAGATTACGACAGCGTTCTGGTCGTAAAGTTCGATGAGGACTTTATTGAGATGAGTATCAGCGTATGTATAGACAAAGAGCTTAACGTGGTTTCTGTTCGGGCGTATTATTAAGGAAAGGTTTGTATTATGAAGAATATCGTTGTTCCGGTATCGGGCGGAGGAATGAATTTACGGACGCTTACAGACACCGTTCTGAGAAAGGACTGTTAATATGAAAACTGCGGTTGTATACTATTCGCTGGAGGGCAACACGAAATTTGCAGCAGAGAAAATTGCCGAGAGGCTTAGTGCCGACTTGATCGAACTGAAATGCGTAAAGGCGTACCCGACAGGTAAGGTCAGCAAGTTCCTCTGGGGCGGTAAAAGCGTTACATTCGGAGAAAAACCTGAGCTTATGCCGTACAATTTTAACGCGGACGATTACGATGTCGTGATAATCGGCTCGCCTGTGTGGGCGTCAAAATATGCGCCGCCGCTGAGAACGTTTTTTGCGGAAAACGATATTTCGGGAAAAAAACTCGGATTTTTTACCTGCTGTGCGGGAGGCAAACCCGATAAGTGTTTTGCGGAAATGAAACGTGACGCAAAACGCGAAAGCGCGGCAACGCTTAATCTGGTTGAGCCGATGAAAAAACGTACTCCCGAAAACGATGTGAAAATAGACAAATTCTGCGAAAAGTTAAGGGAGGCTTTATGAAAAACATAGTAGTACTGGTATCGGGCGGCGGAACGAATTTACAGGCTCTTATCGACGCGGAAAAGCGCGGCGGGATAAAGGGCGGCAAGATAACTTGCGTTATCTCGTCAAAGGCGGAAGCGTTCGCTCTGGAAAGGGCGATAACGGCCGGTATCGCTGCGGTCGTTATCCCGCGCAAGGATTATTACAGCGCCAAAACGTACAGCGAAGCGATCCTTGCCGAGCTGCAGAAGCAGAATGCCGATCTGATAGTGCTGGCGGGCTTTATGACGATACTTGACGAGTGCGTTACAAAGGCGTATCCGTACAGGATAATAAACGTTCACCCCGCGCTTATCCCGAGCTTCTGCGGCGAGGGGTACTACGGACTGCGCGTTCACGAGGCGGCGCTGGAGTACGGCGTTAAGGTGTCGGGCGCTACAATCCATTTCGTGAACGAAAAAGCCGATGCGGGCGCGATAATTTTACAGGGAACGGTCGACGTTGCCAACGGCGACACTCCCGAGAGCTTGCAGCGCAAAATAATGGAGAACGTCGAGTGGAAGCTGCTGCCGAAAGCCGTTTCGCTGTTCTGCGAGGACAGGATAACGGTAAAGGACGGCAAGGCTTACGTTGATTTGGAGACAAATGATGATAACAAATGTTCATAAAACGGATTACGGCATAGAGGGAAACGTTTACTGGGAGCTTTTTGACAAGGAAATTTCGTTCGCAATGGACGAGGACGTTGATATTGCCTACGCCGAGAAATGCGCCGAAGCACTCAATAATCTCTCTGGGGAAACGGTAAACGACATCTGGAGAGCGGCGAAAAAGTATTGTCTGTTCTTTATCGACCTGTGCGGCGACGAATGGGACAATTGGAACGAAATGAGCTTCAAGGTCACGGAGAAAACGCCCGCTGAGGAGATAAAATCGGAAATATTTCCAAGCGTTTTTATCGTTAATAAACCCGAAGATGATCGAATAGGTTTTCATCTTGAGTGCAATTGCTCGTGGGAACCCGAGCACGGTCTTGAAATTACCGTTCTGGACGGAAAACTAGTGTACCTCGGTGCGTTTGAGAGCCGCGATGCGTGGGAAGAGTTCGACCCCGATGACGAGTGGAATTTTGTTAATGACGTTGAGGAGTAATCATGAACGATAACTATTCACTGTGCGAAAGCAGGGCGTATTTCGGCTGTCTGGACGGACGGCTTAGGTCCCCGCTTTTCGGTCGCGAGATCGCTTTTCTGGCAAAGGGCAGCGAGGAGCTTTACGCGCGCCGCTGCGCGGAATATTTCGAGGGGATAACCGCGGATAATCTCGGGGAATATCCCGTGATAGAGGCGCTTTTCGGGGCGCTTGGCGAGTACGTTATCGACTTGTTGGACGAGCGCGGCGAGGAATTTGAGCTGGGCGATTTCGCGTATGACGAGGATTCGCCGATAACGGATCTGCTGAAAGCGCTGGTGCCCGTCGGACTTACGTTCGAGAGGTTTTCCTACCTGTCCGAGGAGGAATGTCCGCCCGCGTTCAGCCTTAAATTGAGCTTTGCGCCCGTTCCCGATGAACTTATGGAGATCGCCGTGCACGGCGACGTTGCCGTGTACGCGGGAGAATTTCAAGGGGTAAGCCCGTGGAACGATAAGCTCCGCAAAAAGAAGTGGAATTACGCGAGGAATATATGAAGCATTTTACGATATTGGGCGGCGTGAACGGCGTCGGGAAGAGTACGCTCGCTGGCGTGCTGGCGTGCGTGACGGATAATTTCGGAACGCTTGTGGACGCGGACAAGCTGACCGCGCAGTGCGGCGGCAATAAGCTCGAGGGCGGTAAACAGGCGGTCAGGCTGCTTGACGAGCTCATACAGAGCGGCGGCGATCTCACTCAGGAGACCACGCTTTCGGGCGGCAAGACGGCGCGGACTATCGCTGCGGCGCGCGAAAACGGCTATTTCGTGCGGCTGTACTACGTTGCCGTAGGCTCCGCCGAGGAGAGCCTTTCGCGTATCGCAAACCGCGTGCGCAAGGGCGGTCACGATATTCCCGAGGAAACTGTGCGTCAGCGTTTCGCAAAGCGCTTTGACGATCTGGAGCGCGTTCTTCCGTTTGTTGACGAGGCTGTGTTTTTCGATAATGAAAACGGATTTATTCACGCTGCGGATTACCGTAACGGAGAACTGACCGAGACGGGAATGTGCCGTCCGAGGTGGCTTGATGAGTTAAAGGAGCGGCTGAAATGAACGAACAGAAATTCACGGGAAAGGCGGATTTATACGAAAAGTTCCGTCCGTCCTACCCCGATGAGCTGATAGATTTTTTGTATGAGAACGCGCGTTGTGAAGCGGTCGCGGATATCGGCGCGGGCACGGGAAAATTCACGCGCTGTCTGCTGAAAAAGCCGTGGCAAGTGACCGCCGTCGAGCCAAACGCCGATATGCGCGGAAAGCTCGCCGAGATCGGGAGCATAACGGTCGTGAACGCTCCCGCCGAGGACACGGGGCTCGCCGACAATTCGGTCGGACTGGTGACGACGGCTCAGGCGTTTCACTGGTTCGACGAGGAACGCTTCAAGACCGAGTGCAAACGCATTCTCACGCCGAACGGGCAGCTCGCGATAATTTTTAATGAGCGCAATTCGGAGGACGAGATATCCGTAGAGCGCAACGAAATATGTATGCGGTACTGCGGCGCGTTTCACTCAGGTCACGTCGGCAAGCGGACAACGGAAGAGGGCAGTGCGTTTCTGAAAAACGTGTATTTCTCCGAAGTGAAATATTTCGCCGTTGAAAACAACGTTGAAAATGACGAACGGACGTTTATCGGCGATACGCTGTCGCGCTCCTACGCGATAGGCGAGGATAACGAAAATTACGGACGCTTTGTGGGCGAGCTTAGGGACGTGTTTGCAAAGCATGAAAAAGGCGGCAAGGTGACGATAAGATACACGGCTGCGTGCTATCTGGGAAGATTTCAGGAGATGATATGAACGAACAGAAATTTACGGGAAAGGCGGAGCTGTACGAAAAATTTCGCCCGTCCTACCCCGACGAACTGATAGATTTTTTGTACGAAAACGCGTGTTGTGAAGCGGTCGCGGATATCGGAGCGGGCACGGGAAAATTCACGCGCTGTCTGCTGAAAAAGCCGTGGCAAGTGACCGCCGTCGAGCCAAACGCCGATATGCGCGGAAAGCTCGCCGAGATCGGGGGCATAACGGTCGTGGACGCTCTCGCCGAGGACACGGGGCTCGCCGATAATTCGGTCGGGCTGGTAACGGCGGCGCAGGCGTTCCATTGGTTTGACCGCAAGAAATTCAGTGCTGAATGTAAACGAATACTCTGCGACGGCGGAAAACTCGCCGTTGTGTGGAACGATTTCGTCAAGGAAGGTCTCGCGGCGCGGCAGAGCGAGCTTTGCGAAAAATACAGTATAGAGCTGCAAATAAAAAAAGCGGCGGGCGACGACAGCTATAAGCGCGAAAGCGACGAGCTTCTGCGCGGCAAATATTTTAAGTCGGTCGAGGTAGCGGAATATACGGGCGAACGTGTTTTCGACAGGGAGAGCTTTATCGGCGAGACGCTTTCGCGCTCACACGCACCGCGCAAGGGTCAGCAGCACTACGAGCCGTTTGTAAACGAGCTGAACAACCTGTTCTCGGAATATGAGAGCGGCGGCAGAGCGGCTGTAAAAACGAACACTGTCTGCTATTTAGGCAGCTTTTAAAACAGGAGGACAGGAAAATGATAACACTTGACAAGGAACTTAATTCGCTGGCGTACCACGGCAGAGGTATTGTCATAGGAAAGAGCGCCGACGGCAAAAAGGCGGTCATCGCGTACTTCATTATGGGGCGCAGCGAGAACAGCCGCAACCGTGTTTTCGTCGAGGACGGCGACGGCATACGCACTCAGGCGTTCGACGAGAGCAAAATGACCGACCCGCACCTGATAATCTACGCTCCCGTGCGCGTTCTCGGGAACAAGACGATCGTCACCAACGGCGACCAGACCGACACGATCTACGAGCTTATGGACAAGCAGATGACGTTCGAGGAGAGCTTGCGCACGCGCACGTTCGAGGACGACGCGCCCAACTTCACGCCGCGTATTTCAGGTATCGTTCACCTGGAAAACGGCGGTATGAATTACGCGATGTCAATACTGAAATCCGCGAACGGCGACCCCGCGTCGACGCGCCGCTATACGTTCGCGTACTCCGACCCGATAAGCGGACAGGGCAGCTTTATTCACACCTACGCCGCCGCGGGCGACCCGCTGCCGAACTTTGTCGGCGAGCCCAAGGACGTTGTTATTCCCGATATGAGCCTTGACGAGTTCACGAATTTCGTCTGGACGAACCTCAACGCGGACAACAAGGTCTCGCTGTTCACGCGTTATATCGACGTTGAAACGGGCAAGTTCGAGAGCCGTATCGTCAACAAGAACAAGTGATCATGGAAATAAATTTCGTTAATACGCCGAAGAAATACGAGGATAAGGCTGACGAGATAGTTTCGGAGCTTTTCGAACTTCTGGAGGAGCTGCTGCTTGTTCAGGAGAGAGCCGCGCTGCGTTTACAAAGGCTGAAGCAGAAGCAGCTCACGCTCAAGGAAAAAAGCGAAAGGCATACGGAGATATTCGAAAAGTGTACGGAGGAATACGCCGAAGTGATAAGGGGCAGGTGCACGGAAAAGGAAATGGCGTTTAAGCACCCGTCCTGTATCGGAGAAACCGCAGCATACGCCTATATCAAGGGCTTATACACCGTTGACTTCACCATGAAAAAAGCCGACACGGCGATCGTGATAACGCATTTCCGGAAAGACGCTTTAAATAAAAAACACAAATTTGTGTTGAAGTCGGTTGACGGAAAATGGCTTGTGGACGAGGTTTACAGCGGTTTTGAGGGTGAACGGAAATGGTTTTATATTGAGATTTAGGAGGAAGTTATGAGCGGATACAATTTCAAATATCACCCCGACCCGCTGAAAACGGGCGCGTTCAAGAATGACAAGACCGTAAAATGCGATTGCTGCGGCAAGGTTACGGACGTCTATTACGACGGTCCGTTCTATTCGGTGGAGAACGTTGAGTTCCTCTGCCCCGAATGTATCGCAAGCGGAGCGGCCGCCGAGAAGTTTGACGGCTCGTTTCAGGACAGCGAGAGCGTCGACGAGGTGAGCGGTCACGATAAGCTGAATGAGCTTACTCTCCGCACGCCGGGCTACTGCGGCTGGCAGCAAGAGTACTGGCTCGCGCACTGCGACGATTACTGCGCGTTTATGGGATATTACAAGTGGTCGGATTTGGAGAGCGAGGGTCTTGTAGAGGAGATAACGGAAACCTACCGCGAGGACATTTGCTGTGTTCCTTTTGAGGATGCGGTTCGGCATATCAAAAACAATGACTGTTATCTGTTCAAGTGCTTGAACTGCGGAAAGCATTTTGTTTACATTGACTTTGATTGAGGTGTGGAGGTTTCCTGTGAAAAAGCAAAAGTACTTGTTTGAAGAACTTATCACCGAAGTAGAGGATATTTCGGACAAAAGACTGCTGAAAGCGATAAGGTATTATGATGAATATGACTGCTTTATGGAGATAAATTAGGGGGAACGTTTATGGAAATAATAAATGAAGCCGCCGACAAATTCAAGGACAGGCAGGAGGAGGTCTGCGGCGCTCTTCTGGAACTTCTCGCGCGGATAAACACGCTCGAACGGTCGGTTCTTGCGCGCAGTAACGAGATAAACGCGCGTATTCTGAAAAAGGAGCTATCCGCTCCCGAGATAGATATGGCGATGAAAGAAATGTGGAGCTATTTCCGTGAGGAATGCCGCAAAATCGTCGAGCCGCGCTGCACGGAAAAGCTCCTGAAAAAGGGTTACGCGAGGTCGTTCTCCACAACGCCGATGTACGGCTATATCGAGGACGAGGACGACTGCCGCGGAACGTTCGCTATGGAGACAGCGAAAAAGGCGGTTGTGGAGTTCCGTTTCACCAATCACTCGTCGGTGAACTTTATGCACAGGTTCACGCTCGTGCCGAGCGGCGGCGTATGGCTCGTGGACGCGTTCAGCTACGGCAACGAGAAAGAGGGTGTGTGGCACAGAGGGCATATTTGATTACGGTGGTACGAAATTATGGAATTACCGATTCTGAAATTCGCCTTTGATTACGGGGTCTGCCTTTGGGATTGCGGCGGCGCGGTGGATCCGTATATGCTGCCGATTTCGGAGGAATTTAGCCGCGAATTGGAGGAGCTTGGCGACAAGTTTGCCGAATACCTTGATTGGGGCGATCCCCACAATCCTCCTGTCTGGACGCGTGAGGAAACGTTAGCGTTTTTTGAACGTGCAGAGCCTGTTTGTAAAAGGCTGCAAGAGGAACTGAGCGGGAAATACACAGTTATAAATTGTCTTGACGAAGACAGGGAATGCTATTGCAAGCCCGAATATTGGGAGCGGAAATGATACCGCATATCCGCGGTTATTAAAATATATTTGGAGGAAAAAATATGAACGAACTGGAACTGAAATACGGCTGCAACCCCAACCAAAAGCCGTCACGAATTTTTATGGAGAACGGCAGGGATTTGCCTATCGAGGTACTGAACGGCAAGCCCGGCTACATCAACTTTATGGACGCTTTCAACGGCTGGCAGTTAGTCAAGGAGCTGAAAGCCGCAACGGGTTATCCTGCCGCGACTTCTTTCAAGCACGTTTCTCCCGCAGGCGCGGCTATCGGCTTGCCGCTCACGGAGAACCTTGCCAAGATATACTGGGTTGATGACCTTGGCGAATTAAGCCCCTTGGCTTGCGCATACGCGAGAGCGCGCGGCGCGGACAGAATGTCGAGCTACGGCGACTTTATTGCGCTGTCGGACGTCTGCGACGTGCCTACCGCGAGGATAATTCAGCGCGAGGTCTCGGACGGCGTGATCGCTCCCGGATACGAGCCCGAGGCGCTGGAGATACTCAAATCCAAGCGCAAGGGAACGTACAACATCATAAAGATCGACGAGAGCTACACGCCCGACCCGATAGAGCGCAAGCAGGTGTACGGTATAACGTTCGAGCAGGGCAGAAACGAACTCGTTATCAATGACGAGCTGTTCGCGAACCGCCCCACCAAGAACAAGGAGATACCGACGAGCGCGATCCACGACCTCGCGATCGCGATGATAACGCTGAAATACACGCAATCCAACTCGGTAGCCTACGCGTGCGGCGGACAGGCTATCGGTATCGGAGCGGGGCAGCAGAGCCGCATACACTGCACGCGTCTCGCGGGAACAAAGGCGGATAACTGGTATTTGCGGCAGTCGCCGACCGTTATGAACTTGCAGTTTGTGGACGATATCCGCCGCGCCGACCGCGACAACGCGATCGACCTGTACATCGGCGAGGACTATATGGACGTGCTCGCGGAGGGCGAGTGGCAGCGCATTTTCAAGGTGAAGCCCGAGGTGTTCACGCGCGAGCAGAAACGCGAATGGCTCGATACCATGAAAGGCGTGGCGCTCGGCTCGGATGCGTTCTTCCCGTTCGGCGACAACATCGAGCGTGCCCACAAAAGCGGTGTTGAGTTCATCGCGCAGCCGGGCGGCTCTATCCGCGACGACAACGTTATCGAGACCTGCGACAAGTACAACATCGCAATGGCGTTCACGGGTATTCGGCTGTTCCACCACTGATAGATTTGCGGTGCGCTCCCCGTTTAGGGGAGCGCATTTTTATTGTCGCAGACCGTCTTTTTTGGGTGAATTTTTGCCGCTTTTTTGGAGCAAAAATGCAGCTTGAAATATCTGCACGAAAAACGGCGCGGAAAATTTTCTTCGTCGCTGAAAATCCGCTTAACAAGAACGTTTTCTGGGAATTGGAAATTGCGGAAACACTCCAAAAAAGAGGGCAAAAACGACGCGGAAACAACGGTAAATTCTCCGCGAAATATGCTGTTTTTTCTCTTACTGCAAAAAAGGCTCAAAAACGGCTGCCTTAATGCGGAATTTCTTGGCAAACGCGTACTTGACTTTTCCGTGCGGATATGCTATAATTAAGTAAATAAGGAGAAAAATGTCGGATTTTACGACAATTTTTCACGAAGCGACAAAATCTGAAAAAGGGGAAGATCGGTTTTGAGTATGATCAAACAGGGCATACGCGCGGTTTGCGCGGCTGCCGTTATCGCGCTGTTGTGCGGAGGTGCGCTCTCGGCGAACGCCGAGGACAGCATTTCGGAGCTGGAGCACCGCGCCGAGGAGCTTCGCGGGGAGAACGAGGAGCGTCAGCGCGAGATAGACGAGCTGGGCGGCGATATCGCCGACAACGAATACGCGATAGAGCTTATCAACGCGCAGATAGACGGTTATCTTGACGAGATCGCGGCATACCGCAGTCTCGTCGAGGCGAAACAGGAAAGCATTTCGCGAAAGAAGGACGAGATAGAGCGCGTTGAGCGGAGCATCGCCGACAAGGAGCTTGCCATCGAGGACAAAAAGCTTGAAATTCGGGAGCTTGAAGCGGAAAACAAGGAAAATCTGGAAAAGTTTGCCAAACTTGCGCGGTGTCTGTACATGAACGACACATCGTCGCAGCTGCCGTTAATGCGCGGCTCTGACGATTGGTACGACTATTTTACATATCCCGACGTTGTAAAAAATATCGGCAGGCAAAATCTGGATTTTATGAAGCGACTGTTAGAGTCGATAGACAAACAGGAGGAACTTATCGGCGGGCTGAACGCGGACATCGCGTCGCTTGAGGAGGACAAGACCGCGCTCGAAGCGGAAAAGGCGGAGTTCGAGCGTCAGGCGGAGGAGCTTGAACGCGAGAAGTCGGAGCTGGAGCAGAGCGTCGCAGAGAAGCATTCGGAGCTTTTCAGGCTTACCGAGGCGAACGACGATCTGCGCAGCCGCATTTCGGGGCTGAAGAACGACATAGCCGAGGCAGACAGGCTCGCGGAGGAGATCGACGCGCAGATACGAGAAAGGATACGTCAGGCGCAGGAGGAGCGCGATCCCGAAATGCCCGACTACAGCGGCGACGGCTTGCGTTGGCCGCTCGACCTGCAGCATACAACGATCTCCGATCCGTTCGGACAGTCGGACTGGCGGTTTCACAAGGCGGTGGACATCAGCGACGGCAGCATTCCGGGCGCGCCTATCTACGCTGCGCAGTCGGGGACGGTCATTACAGCGTCGAATAACTGTCCGCACAACTACGGCAAGGAATACAACTGCTGCTACAGCTACGGAAACTATATTCTCATCGACCACGGCGGCAGTCTCGCGACGCTCTACGCGCACTGCCAGGAGCTTTACGTGTACGAGGGGCAGCACGTTGAAAAGGGTGACGTTATCGGCGAGGTCGGCTCTACGGGCTGGTCGACGTGGTATCATCTGCATTTTGAGACACGCGTCAACGGCGATTACGTTGACCCGATGAGCTTCTTCTGAACATCCAAGGAAAAACAAAAAGGTATCATCTTTATGGGTGATACCTTTTTGTTTGCGGTCGGGGAATATCCTCAACGCGGCTTGCGGTTTATGTCGTCGGTAGACCCCGCAATATAGTCGATCGAAACGCCGTACAGCCGCGAAAGTTCGACAACGCGCTCGAACGGTATCGGGCGGCGGTTGTTCTCGTACTGCGCGTAGTAGCTTTGGGTGGTCTTGAGGTATTCGGCGACCTCGGTCTGTGTAAGTTCGTTTTTTTCGCGCAGTATTCTTAGTCTTTCACCTGAGTTCATTTTTTTCGTCCTTTCCTATGTATTTGTATAATTGGTGAATTATACCATAAGAAGGCTTGTGATTTTTGCGAGTTAGTTTAGATGTGAACTAAATCTCCCTTTTTTTCTTGTCTGTGCCGTATAATTATAAATGCCATTTCGTATGTGTTTGCGAATTTTTATTAGGGAGGAAAATCGGAATGAAAAAGGTTTTAGCGGCGGTTTTCGCCGTGGTAACGGCGGTGAGCTTGACGGGGTGTTCTATGCTTAAACGAGAAAAGCCGCGCAGTGAGTCAAGCTCCTCGTCAGCTTCAAGTTCAGCTTCGACGTCAAGTACGCAGTCAGGTGAGAGCTCAGAGGATAATTCAAGCGTTTTCGAGGAGAACGGCAGCTCTGACAACTTGGAGGAGTCGTCGGAAAGCTCGCCGACGACCGAGGAGAGCAGCAGCTCCGAAGAAAATTCCTCAGAGGAGGGAGGTATTATCGACAGTATTGTTGACGGTCTTTCGTTTGAAAGTATCTATGATGACTACTCTAAACAGATAGAGGATACGGCTGAGGAATGCATAAACGAAATAAATGCAAACAAGGGAAATATAGATACGCTTGCGGATATATCGGCAGACGGCATTGACAAAATGGCTGAACTGTGCGCCGAGGGAATTGACAAAATGGCGGACAGGGTGCTGCTGAACGCTTCGGGCTATATGGAGTGGTCCACTAAGCTTTCTACGCTCTATACGACCAAATCGTCGGAGGTCACAAGCGCTTATATGAGCGCAAGCGTTGAGGGAGCATTCAGCGGACTTGATTTTGACTTTGATTTTTAATGTGAAAGGGGATAAAAATGGAAGAACATAATAACGGGATCAGCTTGCAGAAGAACGAAAAAAATGAACCTGCGGGGGTTTCGGGCACGTCAACGGCTGTACAGACCCCGTTGGGCAGCAATACGAAGTTCTGTAAATTCTGCGGCGGACAAATACCTATGGAGGCGGTGATCTGTACGGCTTGCGGACGGCAGGTCGAGCAGCTTCAAGGCGGTAACCTGCAGCAGCCCTCTCAGATCGTTATCAACAATTCCAATTCTGCGAACGCATCAGCGACCGCAACGGTTGGAATGCCGACCGGAAAGAAAAAGAGCAAATGGGTGTGCTTTTTATTGTGGCTGTTTCTGGGATTGTTTGGCGGACATAAATTCTACGACGGCAAGATCGGAACCGGAATAGTTTACATTTTTACATTAGGTTTTCTGGGTATCGGGTGGTTTATTGATTTCTTCAGGATACTCAACAAGCCCAATCCTTACTATGTATGATTTTTCTAAGCGGAAGAAATTCCGCTTATTTTTTTGTGAAATTCTTGACAACCACAGCAATATGTAGTATAATATAATAAGGATTTAGACTTTCAAAAAAGGAGAAACTGTTATGGGACTTACATTAACCGAAAAGATAATCAAATCGCACATTGTTGACGGAGAGATGACCAAGGGCACGGAGATCGGCTTGAAGATCGACCAGACGCTCACGCAGGACGCTACGGGAACAATGGCGTATTTACAGTTTGAGGCTATGGGCGTTGACCGCGTAAAGACGGAGCGCTCGGTAGCGTACATCGACCACAACACGCTCCAGAGCGGTTTCGAGAACGCCGACGACCACCGTTTCATCGGCTCGATCGCTAAAAAGCACGGGATATGGTTCTCGCGCCCCGGCAACGGCATTTGTCATCAGGTTCATCTTGAACGCTTCGGCAAGCCCGGCAAGACGCTTATCGGCTCGGATTCGCACACCCCGACGGGCGGCGGTATCGGTATGCTCGCAATGGGCGCGGGCGGACTTGACGTTGCCGTGGCAATGGGCGGCGGAGCGTATTACATAACCATGCCCAAGGTTGTAAAAATCAACCTCACGGGCAAACTGAACGACTGGGTCTCGGCTAAAGACGTTATTCTTGAAGTGCTCCGCCGCCTGACCGTTAAGGGCGGCGTGGGCAAGGTAATGGAGTACACGGGCGAGGGCGTAAAGTCGCTCTCCGTACCCGAGCGTGCAACTATCACGAATATGGGCGCGGAGCTGGGCGCAACCACATCGATTTTCCCGTCCGACGAGACGACGCTTAAATTCCTCAAGGCACAGGGCAGGGAAGAGGACTATGTGGAGCTTGCGGCAGACCCCGACGCGGTTTACGACGAGGAGGTCGAAATCGACCTTTCCGAGCTTGTTCCGCTGGCGGCTTGTCCGCATTCTCCCGATAACGTGAAAACGGTTGAGGAGATCGGCGCGATAAAGATAGATCAGGTCTGCATAGGCTCGTGCACAAACTCGTCGCTTCAGGACTTGCGCAAGGTCGCGCATATTTTAAAGGGCAAGACCGTTCACCCCGACGTTTCGCTCGCTATTGCGTGCGGCTCGAAACAGGTGTTCAATATGCTCGCGGACGGCGGCGAGCTGTCTATTCTTATCGACGCGGGCGCGAGAATACTCGAAAGCGCGTGCGGTCCGTGTATCGGCATGGGTCAATCCCCGAACAGCAAGGGCATTTCCCTGAGAACGTTCAACCGTAATTTCGAGGGCAGAAGCGGTACAAAGGACGGTCAGATATACCTCGTTTCCCCCGAGACCGCAGCGATAAGCGCGATTACGGGCGTGTTTACCGACCCGAGAACCGTCGGCGAAATGCCACCCTACGTAATGCCCGAGAAATTCCTTATCAACGATAATATGGTAACTCCCCCCGCGACCGTCGAGGAAGCTCCGAACGTTGAAGTTCTGCGCGGACCGAACATCAAGCCGTTCCCCGTAAACAAGCCCCTCGCGGAGACTATCGAGAGCGGCGTTACGCTGAAGGTCGGCGACAACATCACCACCGACCACATTATGCCCGCAGGCGCGAAGATACTGCCGCTCCGCTCGAATATCCCCGCGATCTCCGAGCACTGCTTCGCGGTATGCGACGAGACGTTCCCCAAGCGCGCGAAAGAGGCGGGCACAAGCATTATCGTAGGCGGCGTGAACTACGGTCAGGGCTCGTCGCGCGAGCACGCGGCGCTTGCTCCGCTGTACCTCGGCGTTAAGGCGATAATCTGCAAGTCGTTCGCGAGAATACACCGCCAGAACCTCATCAACAACGGCATTCTCCCGCTTGAATTTGCCAACGAAGCCGACTACGATAAGATAGAACAGGGCGACGATTTGGTTATCGCGAACATTCGTTCTATAATCGAGAACAATGGCAAAATTATCGTTGAGGACAAGACCAAGGGCTTTTCGTTCGATGTGAAGTGCGAGCTTTCCGAGCGCGGCAAGGGCATGATTCTCGCGGGCGGTCTGCTCAATTACACGAAAGAAAATTGACATGAGCTTTTTGGATATTTTCAAAAAAGATCCGCTGAAAGCGATTTTCAAGGACGACGAGCGTGAAGATCACGATGACATTCTTCAAGCGGCAATGCTGCTGTCACGCAATGATGCGGATGTTATGAATAATATGAACTCCGCGCTTGACGATCCGATAAAGTATCTTAAGGCGAACGCGGAGCGGCTTTCCGAACGCGGGATAGAGCTTGATGATGAGGAATCGCTTGAGAAACAGGACGCGGACGAACTGCTGTTCCTCTCAATGGTGGACGAGCTTGAAGCTCACGGTTACGCGTTCGAGTTTGACTATAACTGCGAACTTAAGGATTTTCTTTGGGGATTGGAGCAAATAAATAACTATGAGCTTATTGCGGACGCTGTAAAGTCCGTAAAGCAGGATGAATCGGGCGACGTTGAAGCGTGGGCTAAGGAAATAAATGCCGCGCTCGGTGAGAAAGCCTGTCTGTGTTATATCTATATTGAGTCGGACAGCTATCCGATAGCTATTTCGGACTATGATACTATCGGCAAACCGGAAATTCCGTTTATTACGGCAATATGAAAGAGGCTACTATGAGTTTTGCAAGAAAGGATCCGCTTAAGGAAATTTTCAAGGACTACGACCGCGGCAATTTTGAGGATATTCTTGAAACCGCGCGGGCAATTTCAGGCGGCAACCGCAGAGTTGTGGCGGCTGTTGACGCGGCTCTCGACGACCCTAAAAAGTACATAAAGCAGAACGCAAAGCGCTTCGAGGAGCGCGGCATAAGGCTTGACGATATTCCCGACGGGCTTGACGCGGACGAGCTGCTGATGTTCGCAATGCTTGACGAGCTTGAAATCTTTGACTATGTGTTCGAGTTTAATGCCGAGTATGAACGAGCGGATTTCTTGTGGAGATTGAGCCGGTTAAAGACGTACGGCCTTATCAAGGACGCTGTCGGCGGTCTTGTACTCGACGAGGACGGAAACGTCGAGACGTGGGGAAAGGCGATAAACGGCGCGCTCGACGGCAAGGCTTACATTTGCTATATCCATATAGAGGGCGAAAATTATCCGCTGGCGATAATGACACACGAAACATTTGAAAAGATACCGCTGCCGTTTGTGGTGGTAATGTAGGAGGTTTTATGGGATTATTTGGGAAAGAGAAAAAGCAGCCCTCGGAGCGCAACGCTATCGACGACAGCAAGCTGAAAATAAATCTCGCGGACACGGCGCTCGGTCTGCTCGTCAAGGGCGAGGATTTCACGGAGCTTGCCAACACCAAGTGCGAATTCGGATATCTGTTCGAGATTGAGGGGCACGGCATTGAGGCGCTGTTCAAGCTCGAAACGGACATGACTGTCGCGTATTTCGCGGCGCAGGGCGACAAGCTCATGCGGCTGAACTTCAACGAGGAGCTGTTCCGTTCGACGACGGAGGACTTCCTTGATATGCACGGCGGCAAAGGAGAATAAAATGGACGAAATTTCGCTGAAGATCGCCAAAAAAAGCCCGCGCCGGCTTGACATTATAAAGCTCGTGCGCGCGTATGACGCTTCACTTTCGCTCGGCGAAATAAAGGACAATATTCATAATGGGAACACCGTTGTCGGTTTCGACCCGTACAGCGGAGACTTGCTCGATGAAAAGAACGGCGTTGACGTCCGCGAAAAATTTCTGAAGCTCGTGAACGATCTTCTCGGGTTGGGCGCGGATATTACGCTTGAACGTTACGGAGACGAGCTTGCGCCCGAAAATTTGGGTGAGCTGCTTCGGGATATTGACGAACGCAATTAAGGAGGAAATTATGGCAAAAATACAGATGACAACGCCGCTTGTTGAAATGGACGGCGACGAAATGACCCGCATTATATGGAAGATGATAAAGGATATCCTTATCAACCCGTATATCGACCTCAAAACGGACTACTACGATCTCGGTCTGGTTCACCGCAACGAGACGGACGACCAAGTTACCGTTGATTCCGCGAACGCGACCAAGAAATACGGCGTTGCGGTAAAGTGCGCGACAATCACCCCGAACGCTCAGCGCGTCGAGGAGTACAAGCTCAAGGAGATGTGGAAGTCGCCGAACGGCACTATCAGAGCAATTCTCGACGGCACGGTGTTCCGCAAGCCCATTCTGGTGAACGGAATAACGCCCTACATTCCCACATGGACAAAGCCGATAACGATCGCCCGTCATGCATACGGCGACATCTACAAGAACACCGAGCTGAAAGCACCGCAGGGCAGCAAGGCGGAGCTTGTCATCACCGACAAGGACGGCAAGGAGACCCGCGCGCTTATCCACGAGTTCAAGGGCTCGGACGGTATCGTTCAGGGCGTTCACAACCTCGACAGCTCGATAGGCAGCTTTGCGAGAGCGTGCTTTAACTACGCGCTCGACGCAAAGGAGGATCTGTGGTTCGCGTCGAAGGACACGATCTCCAAGACCTATGACCACCGCTTCAAGGATATCTTCGCGGAAATTTACGAGGCGGAGTACAAGGGAAGATTTGAAAAGACGGGCATTGAGTACTTCTACACGCTGATAGACGACGTTGTGGCGCGCGTTATCCGCTCCGAGGGCGGCTTTATCTGGGCGTGCAAGAACTACGACGGTGACGTTATGTCCGATATGCTCGCGACGGCTTACGGTTCGCTTGGACTGATGACGAGCGTTCTGGTGTCGCCCGACGGGAACTACGAGTACGAGGCGGCTCACGGCACCGTAACGCGCCACTACTACAACTTCCTCAAGGGTGAAAAGACCTCCACGAACCCGATCGCGACCATTTTCGCGTGGAGCGGCGCTCTCCGCAAGCGCGGCGAGCTCGACGGCATACAGGCGCTCTGCGACTACGCGGACAAGCTCGAAAAGGCATCTGTGCAGACCATGGAGGAGGGCGTTATGGACAAGAACCTCGCGGCGATGAGCAAGCTTGAAAACAAGCGCGTCGTCGACACCGAGACGTTCCTTGTGGAGATCAACAACAGACTTGAAAAGTTAATGGCATAAATTATCCTATACAGGGGCAGATCATTATGCAGGAAAATAAAAACATATCGAAATCGGTGATACGGCGTTTGCCGCGCTATTACCGTTTTCTCGGGGAACTGCTGAACGAGGGCGTGGAGAAGATTTCGTCGCGTGAGCTGTCGGAGCGGATGAGATTAACGGCTTCACAGATACGGCAGGACCTGAACTGCTTCGGCGGCTTCGGGCAGCAGGGCTACGGCTACAACGTCGCTGAGCTGCGCGGACAGATCGGCGCGATACTCCACCTTGACGACAAGCGCACGGTAATACTTATCGGCGCGGGAAATCTCGGACGCGCCGTGGCGTTACATATTGATTTCACGCGGTACGGCTATGAGCTTACGGGCGTGTTCGACAGAGACGAAACGCTCACGGGCGAGAGCATTGCGGGCGTGCGGATACGTTCAACGGACGAGCTTCGCGGCTTCTGCGGGGAGCGCCGTCCGAATATGGCGATCTTGTGTATTCCGCGCGACGGCGCGGAGGACGTTGTGAAAACGCTTATCGGGTGCGGAGTTACGGCTTTCTGGAACTTCTCGCACTATGATATCCACGCCGAATATCCGAACGCGGCGGTCGAGAATGTTCACCTTACGGACAGTCTTATGACGCTTTCGTACCTCATGGAGGAGAGCGGCGAGGACGACACGATAACAAATTAAACAGCAAAAGCGCCCGAACAAACGGACGCTTTTTTGCTTCGCAAACGGCTCTGTTAAGCCGATGTTAAGTTTGGTTGACAAAGTTCAAGGGGAAATTGGTAGACATTTTTCGGCATATCGGGTATAATTAAACCAAGATGACAGCGGCGCAAAAACAAGCAGGGGGTGAGCCTATGGAAATAACCGGAAGAACTGCGGGCACGGTCATCGAGGTGAAGAAGATATGGTGGATAAAAGTAAAGCTGAAAGCGGTAAGGCTGCACCCGCTTGACGGGGTCGCGTTTCCGCACAGCGTTAAGGTGAGGTATACCGTCGGCGGAAAGGGGTACGTCACAAAGGTGTATGTTCCGTGGCGGATACTGCCGCCGTCAAAGGGCGCGGAGGTCGCGGTGGAGTACGATACGGACAGACCGTCGCGGTGCAGAGTCGGCTTAGTTAAGATAGGAGAATGAAATGACATTTGCGGAGAAGCTGATAGAATTAAGAAAAGGACGGGGCTGGTCGCAGGAGGAGCTTGGCGAGCGGCTTGGCGTAACGCGCCAGACCGTCTCGAAATGGGAGCTCGGCTCGACGACTCCCGAAATGGAAAAGCTCGCGGCAATGGGCGAACTTTTCGGTATAACGCTCGACGAGCTTGTGCGCGGCGGGGAGAGTTACCGCATGAGCGGAGAGGTCCCGGAGCAAAAGGTGATTGTCGTGAAAAAGTCGGGGTTCGTCAACGGCGAGTACAAGAGCGAGAAAAAGCTGCTCGGCAAACCGCTCGTCCACATCAACCTGAAAGGAAAGGCGAACGGCTTTTTTGCGGTAGGGCTTATGGCAAAGGGATTTTTCGCGCTCGGACTGCTGTCAATGGGAGTATTTTCGCTGGGACTGTTGTCGGTCGGCGTGGTTGTGCTCGGAGCAATAGCCGCCGTCGGCGTAGCCGTGAGCGCGTTGGCGTCCGCGGGAGTGTTCGCGTTCGGAGCGGTCTCTTTGGGAGTGTTTTCGTTTGGAGCGATATCCTGCGGGTGGCTGAGTTGGGGCGCAATAAGCAGCGGCACATACGTATTCGGAGCGGTTGCTAAAGGGCAAATCGCGATAGGAAGCACCGCCGAGGGCATAGTGGTATTGGGCAAGGAAACGCTCGGCGAGATCGAGATGCATTTGCCGATAACCGCCGAGGAGTTCAGAGCGGCGGTCGAGAGCCGTCTGCCCGACACGCCGAAATTTATCGTCGACCTGTTCTCGTGGTTCGCCGAGAACGTTGAAATGAGCTGATTGTTGAATTAAAAAAGCCGCTGTCCGTTTCGGGCAGCGGTTCTTCTGTTTCGTCAATTTTCCCCGGTCTCGGGGTTTTCGGCTGTCTCGGCTGTCTCGGGTTCATTCTTCGGCTTAGCAAAGAACAACACGATCATTACCGCGGCGACGAACAGCCCCATCGCAATATCAACATAAGGCAGATAGACCATCATGTAACCGTCAATGCCGAAGTGCGTCTGGCGGTAAAGCTCCGCCTCGTAGACCGACGGCGTAATGCGGCTCGATATTTCCTCGGGAGCGAACAGGTCAGCGAGTATCGCTGCCAGACCACTCGAGAGCGTAAGCGCGACGGTCGACGCTCCCCAGCCGCAGAGCGCGTTTTTCGTGAACTTTTCGCCGTTCCCCGAAAGAAACCTCGCGATCATCATAATAGACACCGCGCCGCCGACAAGGCACAGCACCTCGATAAGATATTCGGGCACGGACGCAATCACCATGCGGTTGTTGAAGCAGTAGATTCCGCGCATAATGAAATACGCTCCGCCCGCTGAGTAACAGAAACCGAGTCCCGGTTTGAACTCCTTTTTGTACAGTACTACGAATGCCAGTACCGCGAACACTCCCGCGAATACATAATCAACTATCATCAGCATTGACGACGGCGTGAGCTGCTTTGCCTCGCCCATGCCCTCATACACCGCGCACAGCGCGAGAATAAGCGTTCCGAAGCCGATAACGGCGGCTTTTCCGCCCGTGATATCCGACGCTTTCAGGCCGCCGAACGCGTTCTTCTTGTCGAACCGTGTCGCGATAAGCGCCCCGACTAACGTAAGCGCTATCAGCCCGAAATAAATTATATTGCACAACAATTCGCTCTCATAATAATAAAATCCCGTGTTCATATCCGTACACGCGACTATCGAGTACAGCCGCGCTATCGTGCACAGCACTGTCCCGATTGCCGTCACGATCAGCGTTGTCTTACTATTCTTCATCTTATCTCCTTATTTGAAAGGCAAAAGCTCGCACCGGGCGGCTTTCGCCGCCCTAGCCGAGTTACCTTGCTCCGCTCCGCTTGCTCCGCTCCGCTCGCTGCGCTCACTACGCTGCACAAGGTAACTCGCTTGCGACTTTTGCCGCTGCGACTACTGTTGGTCGCTTTTCGGCTTTACTGCCTTAGCTGCGTTTTTGGTTTGCCGCTCTCGGCGGCAGTTTAAAGCCGCGCCGTAATAATTACAACGCGGCTACACCTATTATACTACATTTTGCGCGGCTTGTCAAGTGCTTAACGATCTTCTAGAGGCACGTACTCCTTATTGATATTGATCGCCTTGTAAGCGGGGCGGATAATGCGCTTGCCGTTTATCATCTCTTCCATTCTGTGAGCGCACCAGCCCGCCATTCTCGCGCACGCGAACAGCGCCGTGTACATCTCTACGGGAATTTTCAGCATTTTATAGACAAGCCCGGAATACATATCCACGTTCGCACATATATTTTTAATGTTCCCGCGTTCTTCGGTGAAAACCGCGGGCGTAAGGCGTTCTATGCTGTCGAGCAGCTTGAACTCCGCCTCGAACTCCGTGCCCTTTGCAAGTTTCATCGCGTTGGATTTCAAAATCACGGCGCGCGGGTCGGAGAGTGTGTACACGGCGTGACCCATTCCGTAGATAAGCCCCGACTTGTCGCCCGCCTCCTTGCGGAGCAGCTTATGCAGAAACGCGCGTACCTCGTCGTCGTCCTCCCAGTTTTTAACGCCCGTCTTGACGTGCTCGAGCATATCCATTACCTTAATGTTCGCGCCGCCGTGACGGGGACCTTTCAGCGAGCCGATTGCCGCCGAATACGCCGAATACGCGTCCGTTCCCGACGAAGAAACGGTGCGGCAAGTGAACGTGGAGTTATTTCCGCCGCCGTGTTCAGCGTGGAGCATAAGGCACAGATCGAGCAGCATAGCTTCCTCGGGGGTATACGCGCGGTCGTCGCGGAGCGTCGAGAGGATACTCTCGGCGAGGCTTTCCTCTTTATTTATCTGGTGCATTACCATGGTGTCGTTGTAGTAGAAGCGGCGCATTGTCTGATAAGCCGCGACCATAATCGCGGGGAGCTTCGAGATAACAGAGATCGCCTTGAGCATTTCGCTTTCGACGGACTTATTTTCTGGATCGCTGTCATAGCTGTACAGCGTAAGTACTGCCTGCTGCATTTTATTCATGATATTCGGCGAGGGATTGCGCATAATAACGTCCTCGCTGAAATAGCGCGGCAGCTCGCGGTATTCGGCGATGAGCCGCGAAAAACTCGTAAGCTCGCGTTCGTCGGGGAGCACGCCGAAAAGCAGCAGATACGCGACCTCCTCATAGCCGTAGCGTTTGCCGCTGATAGCGCCGTTCACCAGATCGCGGACGTTATAGCCGCGGTAGATGAGCTCGCCGTCGATAGGCTGCTTATCGCCCTCGCTTATGACGTAACCGTGAACGCAGCAGACGTTCGTAATTCCCGCGACAACGCCCGACCCGTCCGAGTTGCGCAGTCCGCGCTTCACGCCGAACTTGCTGTACAGCGACGTGTCTATCGTGCTGTTGTCGACGAAATCCTCGCACATTTGTTTTAGTCTGTCGGTGGATCTCAGTTGTTCCATTTTGTCCATTTTCACACACTCCATTACAATTTGGCATCTCTGTTTAATGCATTTTTATTTTGTTTAACAATTCTTATTTTTATTATACTACATTTGGATAATAAAGTCAAGTGTTGTTGTGAATAATCCGCATTAAAATATTGCATAATGCGCAGATGAGAATTATTGTTGGCAACACTGCGCCGGACGTAATAATTTGTAATGAAAGGAAATACCGTATGCCTAAAAAAGTAACGATCGCTTCTGCGGCGGCGCTGATACTGCTTGCGGCGGTCATCGCCGTATTGGCGGCTGTGAGCGGGCGGGAGCGTTATAAATTGCCGCGTCGGGTGAGCGTTTATTTCCCCGGGAACAGCGAAATATTGACAATGGATTACGGGGAGTTTCTGGAGGGCTGTCTGCGCGGAACGCTCACGGAGGGCGGCTTCGCGGAGGAAACCATGACCGCCGTGACCGCCGCCGTAAATTCACGGGCAATGTACGCACTTTCAACAAAAAGCGGATTTGCGAATTTCGGCGCGGATTTCACAGTCGGCGCGGATTTCCCGTATGTTCCCGCGGAGAACGCGGACGAGAGTATCTCCGCCGCAGTCCGCGAGGGGCAAAAGCTGCTGCTTACCTACGATGGCGAACCTATAAACGCGCAAATGTGTATGATCTCCTCGGGCAGAACCGACGATCAGCCGCCGATCTCGCCGTCGGTGTCGCTGCCGTGCGATATCGGCGTGAACGGCTTTGAGAGCCGCGCCGCTTACACTCCCGAGGAGGTTCGCGCGGCGCTGCATAAGAGCGGCGAATTAACGGGCAACTGCCGCAAATGGTTCAGCGACGCGGTTTGCGCGGACAACGGCACGCTGCTGTATGTTTCGTTCAACGGGGAAAAAATAACGGGCGGCGCGCTGAAAAGGGCGCTCGGACTGCGCAGCACCGCAATAAGCGTCGAATACGCCGAGGATAAGTTTTACTTCACCTGTCTGGGACTCGGTGAAAATAAGGGAATGAGCGTCAACGCCGCCGATTTTCTCGCGCGCGGCGGCAAATCCGCGCGCGAAATTCTCGGCATGTTCTACCCGGGCGCGGAGCTTGAGGTAATAAAATAAAAAGGCGTTTTTTAAATACGGAGGTTCAATGAACACGATAGCTTTTATCAACGACAATATGGTCTGGGGTGCGCCGATGCTCTGCCTTATGCTGTTTACGGGCGTGATGTTCACGGTGAGGACGGGCTTTTTTCAGCTTCGGAAATTCCCCGCGATACTGAAATCCACCGTTTTCGCGAAATCGGACGAGCGTGACAAGGACAGCGTTTCGCCGTTCGCGGCGATGTGTCAGGCGCTCGCGGCGACCTTGGGAACGGGCAATATCGCGGGAGTTTCCACGGCGGTCGCTATCGGCGGCGCGGGCGCGGTGTTCTGGATGTGGATATCGGCGCTGTTCGGCATGATGACGGGCTTCGCCGAGAACGTCCTCGGAATGCTCTACCGCCGCAAGGAAAACGGCGTGTACAAGGGCGGCGCAATGCTCTATATACGTGACGGACTGTCCGAAAGCCCGAAAACGCGTCCCCTCGCGCGTCCGCTGTCGGTGATATTCGCGGTGCTGTGCGTGCTCGCGGGTTTCGGAATGGGCAACGCCGCGCAGATGAACTCCGCGTCCGAGGCGCTCCGCACGGGCTTCGGCGTGCCGCCGCTTGTTACGGGTATAGTGCTGGCGGTTCTGGCGGCGGTCATCGTTTTCGGCGGCGTTAAGCGGATCTCCGCGTTTACGGCGCGGCTTGTGCCGTTTATGAGCGCGTTCTACATAATCGGCTGCCTGTACATCATAATCGCGAACGGGAGCGAACTGCCGTCCGTGTTCGCGAATATCGTGAAGTCCGCGTTCGGACTTGCGCAAGTGGGCGGGGGTATCGCGGGCGCTGCCGTGAAAACGGCGGTCTCAATGGGCTTCAAGCGCGGCGTTTTCTCGAACGAGGCGGGGCTTGGAACATCGGTGTTCGCGCATATCTCAAGCGGCGTGAAAAGCCCCGTGGTATGCGGAATGTGGAGCGTTTTCGAAATTTTTTTCGACACGATAATCATGTGTTCGCTCACCGCGCTTGTGCTGTTGACAGGTAGCTGTCATTCCGAAAGGATAACCGTGACCGACGTAAGCGAAAAAACGCAGTACTGCCGCTTAACGGATAGCGATAGCCTGATAACGGACGGCACCGAGCTTCCCGAAACGATACGCCTGCACACCATTCAAGGGGAGTTTCTAGAGGTGGAAACGGGCGGCGGTATGACCCACTCGAACGTCGCCGCGGTAACGGGTATCGCGGACGAAAGCGGACATATCATCTCCGCGAGGATAGAGCCGCTGAACGGCGTGGGCTTGGCGACATACGCGTTCTCGGCGAAGTTCGGGAGGTCGGCGGGAGCGGTTTTGTCGGTGCTGGTGGTGATGTTCGCGTTCTCGACGGTTATCGGTTGGTGCTATTTCGGCGGCGAGGCGGCGTCGTTCCTGTTCGGCGACCGCGCGAAAAAGCCGTTCTGTGCCGTGTTCATCGCGTTTTCGGTGATCGGCGCGACCGTGAATATGAGCGTCGCGTGGGGAATTTCCGATATGCTCAACGGGCTTATGGCAATACCCAACCTTATCGCCGTGCTGTGTCTGCGCAAAAAGGTTTTCGCGGAGGTTCGGGATTATTCAAGCGGAAGATCCGCCGAAAAGAAAAAGCGTAAGATCGCCCTCAAAACGTAACTAAAGGCGGGAAAAAATCCCGCCTTTATTCAAAATATCAGCCGTCTTTTAATTTCAGCTATTGGAAACACCGGGCTTAGCCTTGAAGCTCAGGCAGTCCGTGCACTGTACGACAGTGGGGTTTGCCTCGTGAGTGCCCACCTCGATCTTGTCGAGCGAGCAGAAATCCTCGCAGCAGCAGTGGTGCTCGCAGTTGTGAATAGTGCAGCCGATGTGCTTGTTTGCGTATTCGGTTCCCATAATAATACTTCCTTTCGTGAAAGAAATGTGATTGTACAGCTTTATGCTGTGTAATTATTATGGTTTTGTTTCGGCTGTGTATTCTTGGAGATTTTTGGAATTATTTTAAATCGTTTTCACCGTTTTTTCCTTATCGAACAACTCGCGGAATTTCCTTCGACAGCGGAAATTCACCACGGGCAGCGAAACGACTAAAGCTGTCAGCATGATAAGCATGACCGAATCGCCCATAACCACCGCGTTGGTTCTTGTGGTCGTACCACTTGCCGCCGTGAATTGTCACGCTGTCATGCGTTCCGCTGCCGTCTGTGTAGATGTATTTGTAGGTCGAGCCGACTGTTTTCACCTGCTCCCCATGACTTTGAAGAAATGAAACCAAATCGGCGGTATTCGCTCGGTATAGATCATCTTCCGAAAAATTGATGTAGGGCATAAGACTTCCTTTCCTCAAAATAATAAAATATTATATTGGTTACTTAACATTGTAGGTTCATGATGACCCTATCCATAGACCACTTACAAGGCAGAATTTTCCCTTGTCAGTAATTTTATTTTTGAAAAAAATTAAGGTGGTCGCTCAACGAAGTATAAATTCGATGAGTTACCGCCCGATTGTCTGTATCTGCGTTCGTGACGAAGAAATTTTGCTTTTTCGAGATCGGAAAGCGCACGTTTTACAGTGCTTCTGGACATTTTCAAGTCTGCTGCTATCGTTGAGATAGCGGGAAAGCACGAGCCTTTTTCATCTGCTCTGTCGCGCAGATACATATATACCGCTATGGCGCGGTGCGGCAGGTTTGTGGAATAGATTTCTTTGTTATTCAGCAATTGATCACTCCTTAAAGACGGGATTTTCAAGTGTATTTTCTTTTAATCCGAGTGCCTGTTTCTTACGGCGAATAGCGGCTTTCAGCTTATGCTCGGTGCGGAGCCGCTGGCCGTGTAAGCTGCGATTGTAATCATCGGAAATAAGTCTACCGAACGAGGACAACATTGACAGCACAGCGTTCTGCGTAGCCGTCAGATTATATCTGTTCACATTTTCAAGGAACTGTTTTGCATACTCATTTCCCAACTCGGCGGATTGTTTTATAAAATCAATGCCGAGTTCCCGATCTGCGTCACAGCCCAGACCATTAAGTGTCATTACACCAAGACGATATATGATTTTATCATCGGGATTTTCGGCGGCAACTTTTTGAAAGCCGTCATACGTTTTTTTGAAGTACACGTCAGCTTGTTTCTGATTTTTCACCGTGCCAATACCGTCACGAAGCATTTTTGCGGCTTCGTAGCAAGCGTAGATATTGCCATTATCAGCAGATTTTTTGAACCACTCGAATGCTTTTTCGTAGTTTTGTACCGTGCCGTTTCCGTAATAATATAAGCTGCCAAGCGAGTATTGCGCATAGCCGTTGTCTGACATCGCCGCTTTCTGAAACCATTTGAGCGCCTCAGAAAAGTTACGCTCAGTTCCGTAACCGAAATTATATAGCCGACCGAGGTGATACCAGATATACGGCTGCATTTTATCTGCAGTCGGTTCTAACACAAGGAAGCCTTTCAGCGTCTGCGCAAAGTATTCCTGCGCTTTCGGAATATTTTCCTTGCCGAGCAAGTCTCTCTGATACATCTTTGCAATACTGTAAATTGCAATGACATTGCCTTTATCAGCCTCTTTTTGAAACAGATTCAAAGCCTTTTCGTACTGCTTGTTTTTCAAATGTTCTTTTGCGGTTTTGTAATCGCCACGCCAATTCATATAAAAGTTGCCGCAGGATATATCCTCATGCGGTTCGTTATCCTCAATATCCTCGGGCAACGGAATTTCATTATCGGAAACGATATTCTGCTCCAAGAAATTCATATCCAATACCGCACGGATAACAGCATTTTTTATAGGCTTGAACACATTGTTTTCTTCAAGCGGAGGAAACTTCTGCACGGCGCTCGTATAGGTTTCATATTTTAGCTGTTCCAGCTTGCACCATTCCTCATACATCTTCTTCAGCACGGGATTCTGAGCGAGCAGCGACACGATTTGATCCCGAAACATATTTCTTCCGCTCGGCATCACGCTCATAAAACCGTGCTGCTGGCGGAGCATAAGGCGGTCAACATTCAACTTGGAGCGCACCAGCTCCGTTTGAACTTCTGTTTGGAGTATTCTTAAATTGTCGAGCGTGTCCGAAATCATTTCCAGAAAAACCGCCACATGAAGCAGCGGTTCACGGTTCCTGTGCATATCCGCGGCGAGCTGCGCTACGTCCTGCAAGTTGCTCTCGGCGGCTACCGTCTGCTGCAGATCGTTGGTGGAATTGCGCTGCATACGGTTCTTGTTCGCCGCGTTTGAAATTATTCTTTTTTCCTCAGCCGCGGTCACGGGGCGTGTGTAAATGCGGAGCGTCACGCCGTCTTTTTCACCGAGATAGCGCAGTATTGCCTGTTCGCTTGTTGAAGTCGGATATTCCCGAAGCGCCCATACACAGCGGAATGTGTTTCCGCAAATAAAATAGTCCGTGAAAAATTTGATCACAGACGGCGCTATCATATCCAGGAAATTCTTCTGCGGTTTGGTGGCAAACTCGCGCTCGGTTACACTTATTTTCTTTTTCAAGATAATCCCCCCATTCCCTGATTTATCTCCTGCTCGGGAAACGCTTCGCTTTCGGGCTTGAGAAAATAATCGTCATCGCAGTCCCAGAACGAGATATACACCTCATCACCGTCAAGTGTTACAGGGCGCTGCTCAAAGCCCTCTCCAACAGTTCATTCGCAGGCAAGTCGAATTTTACGGAATTTCCGTCATTCATAATAAAAAATCTTATCATATTAAGTCCTCCGTTTCAGCATTTTAACGCCGTTTCTAAGGAGCATAACTCCCGTAAAAATAGTCAGCGTTGTGGGATCATCAATAAGTGTCCAATCGCAAAGCTCACTGAGCGAAATATCCGAATCGCCGTTATACACAGCTTTCGCCGCTTTATAAAGCGCGTAGCCCTCGGTAGAAATTCCGCTTAAATCGATCATGCCGAAATTCACCGAATACCTTGCAAGCGCTCTTTCAGAGCGTTCCCACAGGAGCTTGTCGGCGGATAAAAGAAAAGCCGCGGCGACAAATCCGCTGCGGCTGCAGTAATAATCCGAATTTTTCGGAGAAATAAATCCCGTAAAATTTTTTCTGTGCATGGCGCTTTTAAATCTTATCTTCATTTTCACACCCCCTCACATAGACATCTCGGGAGCGTCGCTCTGCTGCTGTTCAGGAAGGCATTCCGAAATTTTTTCGCTCAATGTTTTGAGTTTTTCGCAATCGTCAAAATTAAGGTCGCCGTTGTGCCTTGCTGTAAAATTAACGCATTTCCGAATATTTTCAAGTTCCTCAACATCGAATACCTTATTTTTATCGATAAGCCCCGAGCGTGTTGCAAAGCCCTCCTTTGCCGCCGAATAATCGGAATAATAATTGCCCTGCGTAACGCCCTTGTTATCGAACGTCCTCTCCCAAGTCACGAACTCAAAGCCATATTCGGTATTTTTTGCGGCAAGCACCGTGCCGTTAAACTCCGAAAGGCAATGATAATCGCCTGTCAACCCCTCTGCCTTTAACA
>CAJTTH010000030.1 GCA_910579125.1 uncultured Oscillospiraceae bacterium
TCATATTTCCGAGCTTATAGGAAAAGCAGAACGTCTCGTGGACATTTTCGGTGGTAATTAACTGCAAAGGCACGCTCGAAACAAAACGTGAAATACCATTTTAATTAAAATTTTCAGAGGTAAAAATGACAGGTCTCGGAACGCTGATAAACTGTGTCGGAATAATTCTCGGCGGTCCTTCGATACTCGCAATGATTTGATAATTACTATCGTGATGATCTTTTCGCTTTAAGGGATTTTTTAGGTATTTACAAATCGGATTTTATATGTTATAATATAGTTATAACCTGTTTTATCTGTTGTTAAGGAGAATTACTATGAAAAAAATACTTGCGGCGCTGCTTTCGACAATTGTTGTTTTATCGGCTGCGGGCTGCAATAGCGGAGAAAGCGTAAGCAGCGGCTCTTCCGCGGCTGACAGCGATGTTTTCGCTGAGCAAACGACTAGCGCGCCGCAAAGCTCGGACGGCAGTTCCTCAAGCGTTACGCCGCCCGTTTCCTCGGAGAGCTCGCCGTCCGCGTCGGCTTCAACATCATCGGCGAGCACAGCATCATCAAATTCCGAAAGCGGCGGTTCGATCGTACCAAGCAGCACGAACCCCGAACAGACGAGCGCGGTTTCCTCATCGGAAACGACCTCGACAGCTCCGCCGCCACCCGAGGTTCACGAACACAAATACGAAACGCAGACGTTTGCCCCCTCTTGTGAGAATGGCGGCTACACCCTTTACAGCTGTTCCTGCGGTATTTCCTACACCGACGACTATGTTCCGGCTTTGGGGCACGACCTTGAGCAGACCGTAGTTGCCCCGACCTGCACTGCCGGCGGATACACCCGATATACCTGTCTGCGTTGCGATTTGCAGTATTCCGCCGATGAGACCGCCGCAAGGGGGCACAGTTGGGGCAATTGGACAACGCGCATGGAACCCACGTCGTCCTCCGAGGGCGAGGAGGTGTCGGTGTGCTCCGCGTGCGGCGAGGAGCAGCGACGCTCAATTCCAAGGCTTAATGATTTCAGCTCATATGCTTCCTCTGTTGTTGAACTTGTGAACGCCGAGCGTGCAAAAGCAGGATTATCGCCGCTTGCCGAAAACGGCAGCCTGAACGATTTTGCGCAGCTTCGCAGCAGTGAGCTGGTGAACGATTTCGCGCATAAGCGTCCCGACGGTTCAAGACCGCTCGACTATGTTATGGGAATGGACGGCGTACACAGAGCGGGTGAGAATATCGCAATGGGTCAGACTTCTCCCGAGGACGTCATGAACGCGTGGATGAACTCGGAGGGACACCGCGAGAATATTTTAAAATCGGATTTCACCATGATAGGCGTTGGCTGCTATGAATACGACGGCAAACTTTACTGGACGCAAATATTTGCGGGCAAGTAATTCAAATCAATATAAAGGAGAATGACTATGAAGAAAATACTTTCAGCGGTGCTTGCGGCGGCTTTGGTTCTGTCGCTGACGGCTTGCGTAAACGGCGGAACGTCCGATAATACTTCGCCGAGCGAAGCAACAAGCATAATTACCGACAACAGCACAGAGGACAGCGATGCTCCGAGCGAACCGGAAAACTCCGAGATCGACTATTCCAAGCTCTCGGAGGAGGAGATTTACAATCTAATGGTAGAACGTTCTTTGATGACAACTGGCGATATGACGCGAATGGCGAACGTACTTAAAAAAGCGGAAAACGGCGAGGAGATCACGGTTGCGTATATCGGCGGCTCGATAACCGAGGGTCTTACCGTTGCTCCTGCAAATCCCGAGCTTTGCTGGGCTAATTTGTCCTACGAGTGGCTGTGCGGAAAGTACCCTAACACTAAAATAAACTATGTGAACGCGGGGCTTTCCGGTACTCCGTCCATACTCGGCAATGTTCGTCTGGAGCGTGACGTTCTGGCGCATGACCCCGACATTTGCTTTGTGGAATTCGCGGTAAACGACGGCATGGAAAGCAAGTACCGCAACAGCTACGAGAGCCTTGTGCGCACGCTGCTTTCGCAGGAGAATGATATGGCGGTCGTGCTGCTGTTTACGGTGATAAAGAGCGGTCACACCTGCCAGCCGCACATGAGCGAGATCGGCAATAATTACGGGCTGCCGATGATAAGCGAACCCGATTCGCTCGGTGTTGAGTTCGCGGAGGGCAGAATGGCGTGGGAGGATTATTCCGATGACGAGAGCCACCCTAATGTGCGTGGTCACGAGATAGTCCGCGATTTTGTGGCGCATTACTTTGAAGCGGTAATGGAGAAGCTCGATGAGAACGTCGGCACGGTCGACAGAACGCTCCCCGCACCAAAATACAGCGACAGATTTGTCAATATGCATTTTGCCGACAGCGAAACGCTTGAACCCGAGCTTGTCGGTTTTGTGGAGAACGATACACATTCCGCGTTCCACAACGGCTGGATGTACCGCGGCAGCGACGGTGCTTCGCTGAAGTTCACGATAAACTGCAAGTCGCTGGAGCTGATCTACAAGGCGAACAATCTGGCGTCGTATGCAATGGCGGATATTTATGTCGACGGCGAGAAGAAGGCGGCGGTAAATTCCAATCAGTCCGACGGCTGGAACAATCCCGTAACCGCGCTGATAATCGACAATGACGAGGTCGCGGAGCATACCGTCGAGATCAAGGTCGAGGGCGGCGAGCCGCATTATTTCGCGGTTCTCGGTTTCGGCTACTGCGATTAACACTCAATTTAATTATGGTCTGCAAGAGTTTTCCGCTCTTGCAGATTTTTTTATTTTTTATCGCAGACCTATTGACAAACCTAAAAGTTTGTGCTATAATAACTGTATTACAACGAGTGATACATGGTAATACAGTTATGATGTATATGTACTTAACGATAAATGAGGTGCTTATGTTTACAATGCGATTGGAGGGCGGAGCGCCCATCTATGAACAGCTTGAACGGCGGATAACAGAGCTTATTCTCAACGGAGAAATGGCGGAGGGCGAAAGGCTCCCCGCGGTCCGCGAGATAGCGAAGCAACTGTCGATAAACCCCAACACCGTCCAAAAAACCTACGCAAGTCTCGAGGCGCAAGGACTGATCTACTCTATCCCCGCAAAGGGGAGCTATGTCGCGGAGCGCGGCAAATATCTGAACGCAGTGCGCGCACGCAGCGCGGAAGCGTTTAAACAGGCGGTCTCACAGGCTCTGAAACAGGGTCTGGAGAAGTCCGACCTTATAAAAATTATCGAAGAATATTCCGAGGAGGAATAGGGGAGGTACACGATGAAAAAGAGCTTTTTCGGGAAGTATTTTCTGTATAAGCTGAAGAACTTTTGCGGAGTGGCGGTCGCGGCTGCCACGATGAATTTTGCCGCACTTGTGCTGCCGGTGCTTTTTTATTACGGTGCTATGTCGAAAGCGTATATGCTGCTTCAATCATACGGCTATGAATACCTCTATTTTAAGGAAATACCTGTGTTCATACCGCTTTGCGCAGTCGCCGCAGCGACGGTAATGCTTACAATAACGTCCGCCTTAAGCTTTAAGTACTACAACAACCGTGCGGCAATGGACACGCTTGGTTGTCTGCCGCTGAATTACAGAGAGCGCTTCTGCGGCGATTTTCTGGGCGGACTTACGGCAAATCTTATATCGTTTATACCGTTCGCAGCGGTCGGCACGGTTATTGTCGCGATAATGCAGAACACGGTCGTAAAGGATATGCAGGCGGCACTCTGGGAGAATTTGGAACTGGAGTATATTTTTTCGGATATAAAGGACAATTTCTTGAAAGCATATGCGGGGTTTGTTCTGCTGCTGCTTTTGGGATATATCGGAACGTATGTTATTTCGACGTTCGTGACATCATGCTGCGGCAGAGTCGGCAGCTCGATCTTCTACTCGGTCATCGCGCTTGTGGTTCCTGCAGGTATCGTTTCGACGTTCGGGACTTGCGTCCTTAACGGCGCGGTCGGCATTATCGTCGATGAGGAGATCGGAAATCTGCTTATGCCGATAGCTCCGGCGGGTATGTGGTTGGGCACGGGAATGAAGAGTATAACGGAATACAGTTATATAGCCACGCTTGCGTACATTGTTGACAATCCCGTTCATATTGTGAAGGCGTTTCTGATCATTGCCGCTTTCTTCGTTGGCGCGTATTTTCTCGGCAAGCACAGAAAAGCGGAACGCGTCGACCGCGACTTCGTTTACAGTGGAGCGTATCATGTTATCGCGCTGGCGCTTTCGGCGACTATCATCGGCTTTTACTTTGTCGTCTCGCCCGAAAACTCGGCGGCGTTTAAGTCGGGCGACGCGCAGAAGATCGTCACCTCGATAGCGCTTGGGCTTATCATTTACGTTGTAATGGAGCTTGTCCACACGCGAAACGCGAAAAGACTCCCGATGTCTCTGTTAAGATACTCGGTGCTGTACACGGTATGCATCGGGTTTCTGTTTATCGCGGATATGACGGACGGTTTTGGTATATCGGAAAAGCTCCCCGATAAAAGCAATATTTCGTCAGTCGAGGTCGAAGGCTCCCTCTTTTACAGTCCTGACGGAGTGCCGTTTGTTTACCGCTCCGAAGCCGCCGTTGATACGATACTTTCCGGGCACGAAAATCTTATCCAAAACCGCGGCAGCCTGAAAACGGGCGAAACGGTAAGCATAAGCTACCGGTTGAACAACGGCTCGGAGCTGCGGCGGCAGTATTCGTCACAGGACGATATGGGCAGAGAACTTCTCGCGGCGTTCAGCGGCGAGGTGAAGAAAAACGAGGTTTCCGAGGGCGGACTGGGCTTTATCGACGACCCGCGCTATGACGAGCTTGTTAATATATCGTGTGAGATGCACAGCAATTACACCGACGGCGATTGGGAAATGAATTATATCAGACCCGAGGCGGGCACGGAGCTGTTTGAGGCGTTGAAGTACGATCTGCTCAACAACTATGAACCACTCGAACCTTCGAACATAATCACCGTTACGATATCCTACAAGCTGAACGGCGCGGCAAGAGAGGCGACATATTCTGTGAAAGACAATTTTGAAAAAACTATCGCCGTAATTGAAAATAACCTCGTTGACGGTGCTCCCGACGTTGCGGAAGATGACATTTGGTATTACATTCATTATAAACCAGGCGCAAACGCGGAAACACCGCTCATTTCCTCGCTTTCGCTCAGCCTGGAGAGTTCCGACGAAAGCGCGTCGGCAAAGGCGGTAACGCAATATATCGCGGAAAGGAAGGACACTCCTAAAGAGGAGCGGTCGGAGCACTGGACGATAATAAGCGATTCGCAGCAATACAAGGAATTCTGCGTGAGGAAAACCGACGAGCGCGCTATGCTCAAGGCGGTATTGAATGCCGTAAAAGAAATGATACGGTCGGAGTAAGGAGTTTGCTATGATAAAATTTGATAATGTTACAAAGGATTTTGACGGTTTTAAGGTGTTGGAAAATTTTTCGCTGGAGATACAAAAGGGTACGGCATACGGACTTCTCGGCACTAACGGCGCGGGAAAATCCACACTGCTGCGGCTGCTCTCGGGCATTTACAAGGCGGATAAGGGCAGCGTTACGGTAGGCGGACAGCCCGTTTATGACAACGTTTCCGTAAAGCAGAAGCTGCTGCTGATAAGCGACGAGACCGCGCAGTTCCACAATATGAGCCTAAAGCAGATGAGGAAGTTCTACAAGACGTTCTACCCGAAATTCTCCGATGAGACATTTGACCGTCTGCACGCGATAATCGGACTGCCTATTGACAAAAAGCTCGCGGGCTTTTCAAAGGGAATGAAACGCCAAGCGGCGGTAATATGCGGAATTGCGGCATCGCCAGAATATCTGCTGCTTGACGAGGCTTTTGACGGACTTGACCCCGCAATGCGCATTGCCGTAAAGAAAATGCTTATCGACGCTATGTGCGACAGTGAAATGACGATCGTCATATCATCGCATAACTTAAAGGAGATCGAGGAGTTCTGCGATACGGTAGGGCTGCTGCACGACGGAAAAATGGTATTCAACCGAGCTCTGGACGTTCTTAAAGGGAATATCCACAAGGTTCAGTGTTCGTTTGAGGAGATCCCCGCAAAGGAGGATTTCCCTGAGTTGGATATTTTGCTTATCGAGCATAACAACGGTCTTACGAATATCATAGCACGCGGTGACGCGGACAGAACTATCGAGATCGTCCGCACCAAAGAGCCCGGCTTCTGCGATCTTATCCCGCTTTCGCTTGAGGAAATATTCATATATGAAATGGAGGCGTTGGAGTATGACAGAACAAAGCTCATGTAAACGCAGCTTTTTCGGGAAATATCTGCTGTACCGAATAGGCACTATGAAAGGCAATCTGCTTATCTGCCTTGTGCTGAACCTGCTCGGACTGCCGTTTTTCGCTCTGGGGCATTTGCATATGTCCGCCGCACAGCTTAACGGAACTGGCTATAGCAGAGACTTTTTCGGCTACGCGTCGTTCTGCGGACCTCTGTGCGTTTACACGGTAATGATTTTGGCGGTAACGGGCGCGGCGGCATCGTTTGTGTACTTTAACAAAAAGGAGTTCACCGATACGCTCGGAGTACTGCCGCTGTCTCACAGGGAGCGTTTCTGGGGGGACTTTTTCGGCGACTATATCGCGAATGTCGCTCCGTTTATTCCGTGCGCGCTTATCGCGGCAGTTATGTTCGCGGTGACGCAGAATAATTACGCAATTATCGCAGCGCGTTCGGGCGGCGTGCCCACGGAGAATTATGTGAAGTTTATTGTCGGATTGTCGCTTTCGCTGCTGTTTGTGTATACGTTCGCTTACGTTATTTCGGCGCTTGTTACGTCGATATTCGGTCGGTTTATGTTTGCGGAGATGTTCTCGGTGATCGGGTCGGTCGTTTCCACGGTGCTGATAGTGAGCGTTTCGAATATACTTCTTTACGAAATGCCGGGTGTGCCCTCCTACGGTGCTCATCTGCTTTACGCAATGCCGTTGGGTCCGCTTTTCGGCGAAATTTCCCAAAGCCTTTCCGCTGCGGGAGCGTTCCGCGCTATACACGGCGGCGATATGAAGCCCTACGGGGATTTCATTGTGCTAAAGCCGCTTAATACTATAATTTTTATCGCTGCTACAGCGGCGCTTACGGTTCTCACGTATTATATCTCCAAGTCGCGCAAGCAGGAGCGCGTTGGGAAGATAATGGTTCACGGCGCGGCGTTCCGCGGATTGGAGCTTTTTACCGCCGCGACAGCGGTAATGATCGCGATATTTGTTCGCGGTGACAATAAATTTTTACCGGGTTTTCTTATCGGCGCGGCGATAGGCGTGGCAGTAACGGCTGTGTTCGAGATCATACGCAGACCGCGCGCCAAGGAACTGCTTAAAACCGCACTCGGATATGCCTATACGCTTATTGCCTGTTATGGTATCTGCGTTCTGTTTAGGAATACGGGCGCGTTCGGAATGCGTTATATCAACGTTGATTCGGAGCAGGTCGAGTATGTTGCCATCGGAATAAACGGTTACAGCAACGGAAGTTATAAGCTGACTGAAAAATCCGATATACGGAAATTCACCGAAAAACACAATTCCATTTTACGTTCCGGCAGCGTTTGGCTTATCGGCGGAGATGATTTTACGGTCGAATATAAGCTCACGGACGGCACAACAATAACAAGGGGCTACGGCTGCTCGTATTACGACTTTGATGAACCTATACGCAAAATGACGGATAATCTCCGTTCGCTCGACGGCTATCCGAAAGCGCTTTGCGGTTATATGAACGACGGCGCGAAGATCGAATCGGTCACAGCGGAGTTAGAGGGAGTATACGGCAGTATCTCTGTGCCGACGGATAAGACTGCGGAATTTATCGAAACGCTCTCCTCGGAGATAATCGGGAATTATTCCGCAGACGGAGAAGAGTGCGGCAGCATATCTATCGTACGGGCGGACACGAAAAACGGCATCCGTTCGACGAAAGTATCAGTTCAGAAAAATTATGGCGAAACCGTCAGATTTCTCAGAGCGCTTGACAGCGGCACGGACAACGGCAATCAACTTGCGCTCAGTCTTTCGCGTGGATACATCTATCCTGACAATGACGATTTCGGACTGAAAATCAACATATACAAGAAGGATATGGAGGACAGACTTGTCAAGGAGCTGCTTTCGCTGCTCAAACTGCGCGGCGAAACGGATAACGGCGGCGCGGAGAACGAAGCCTCCGTCTATGTGGAATCAACGAATCTGGTGAAGTATTATGTTTCCGCAAGCGCGGAAAAGCGCGTTACGGAAATAATGCTGGAGCTTGCCGTAAAAACGGCTGAATAGTAATAAAAGCAGCGGAAAGGCTGATGCCCGACCGCCGCTTTTTATTACGATTTTATTATGTTTTCAATAACCACTTGCAAAAATTTGTCGAATGAGTTATAATATATAAAGAATACATAACAGGGGTGTTTTTATGAATTCAGGTAAAAACGGACATAGTACCGCACGGAATGTATTTTTCGGCGCGGTGGCGGCGCTTGCGGTTGTGGTGCTGATACTGTTTGCGACAGGCAGGCTCGACGGCTTTTTCTCCGCAGATGAATTGATTTATAACGATAATTCTTCGCAGACTGTTTCCGACATCGATCCGGAAACCGCAGAGCTGCATTTCAGGAGCAATAAATTGTTGGAGCAGCATTTCCAAAAACACGGTATCGATATGGGCTTTGGTTCTGCGGAGGAGTATGAAAAGTCTGCCTCTGCCGTGGTGTCGAATCCCGAAGCGCTCCACAAGGTCGAAGCCGAGGACGGCGATGACGTGTACTATATCGAGCGCACGAACGAATTCGTTGTGGTCTCAACAGACGGATTTTTGAGAACATATTTTAATCCCGACAGGGGAAAAGATTATTTTGATCGTCAATAAAAGGGGGAAGTGTAATGAGCAGACCCGGAGAAGGTAACGGAGGTACGGGAGGATTTCGCCCCTCTACGTCAAACGGGGGAAACGGAGTTCAGGGCAGAGCGGGCGTTCAAAGGCGACCGGGCGCGGGCAGCTCGGGCGGCACCGGCGGAAACGGTTTTCGTCCGACGCCGCCATCGGGAAATGTAACGGGAACGCAGCGCCCGAGTAGCGCTCCCCGACCCAATAGCGCGCCGCGTCCGAACGGTGGTTCGGGAGGAATGCACCCGTCCGGCAATAACCGTCCGCCAAGCGGCGGAATGCGTCCGAACGGCGGCAGACCGAGCGCGCCCATGGGGCGGAACGTTCCTACCGGACGCGGTGCGCCGCCTCCGCGAAGGGGAGCGCCGCCACCGAGTAACGGACGGCGTTTGCCGCCTCCTCCGCCAAGACCCGACAGAAGCAGATACGCGCCGCCTCCGCCCTCGCCCAAGCGTCCGAGGAGCTACGGGAGAAACAACGGCTGCGTGAATATGCTGATCGGCGGCGCTGTTGTCGCGATAGTTCTGTTTATCGTGCTGCTGAACGTTCTGCGGAACAGCTGCACGGGCTGTTCGGGCGATCCTTCAAACGTCGGGGGGAACAGCACGTCAACGTCCTCGACAAGCAGCGGTACGAGCAGTAGTTTGCAGCCCTCGGGAAATTCGCAAAACGGTAACAGTTCAAGCAATATGGAAAGCTCAAGCAGCACAGTCGTTACGCCACCGCCCGCGCCTGCCGCTCCGCGCATTTCGCTGGAGCGCAACATGCCCGAAAACGCGTTCAAGTCCGAGTGCGTTACGGACGAGCTTGGCTGGTTCAAAGATGTGAAAGCGGCGGGCGAAAGCCTTAAATTCGTGTACGACAAGCTCGGGATACAGCCGTATGTCGTGTTCAGAAAGTACGACGACAGCCTTAAAACCGACGCGGATAAGGTTCAGTTCTGCGTTGACTGGTACAAGTCGCACATAACCGACGAGGATACTTTTTTGCTGATGTACTTCGCTGAAAAAGAGAGCACCAAGGACATCGGCTACACCGTTTACTATTCGGGAGCAAATGCCGAAAAACTGGCGGCGGAGTTCAGAGAAATTCTTGAGGAGGGCTTTAACGAGTATTGGTTTACGGAGCTGTCAACGGACAAGGTCATTGAATATGCGTTCCAATACACCTGCAACAGAATTTCAATAAAAAAGCAGGGTGAATCTTCCTCAACGTCCGATACCTCTACAACCTCATCGAACGAGCCGACAACGGAAGAACCGACTGCGGAGGAGACAAATGATACAACTGATACAACCGAATAAAGCACGGCTGCTGCCGGGTCTGTTCAAGGAGCGCGCCGACATCAACCGCGCGTATCTTATGGAGCTTGAGACCGAATCGCTGCTTCAGAATTTCTATCTTGAAGCCGCGGTACGCATCGACCGCAATTTAGAGGATATGCACCTCGGGTGGGAATCGCCCGCGTGTCAGCTGAGAGGGCATTTCTTGGGACATTGGATGTCTGCGGTGGCAATGCTTTCCGCGCAGAATAACGATATTGAGCTTAAGGCGAAGCTCGATATCGTTATCGACGAACTGGAAAGATGCCAGAAACTGAACGGCGGCGAGTGGATAGGCTCGATACCTGAAAAGTATTTTGAAAAACTTGCCGACGACGAATATATATGGTCGCCGCAGTACACCATGCATAAAACGCTGCTGGGGCTGTATCACAGCGCCTTATACGCGGAAAACCGAAAGGCAGCGGAAATAATGAGCCGCGCCGCCGACTGGTATATGCGCTGGACGGAGAAAATGCAGACGGTGAACCCTCACGCCGTATACAGCGGTGAGGAAGGCGGAATGCTGGAGGTCTGGGCGGGAATGTACCGCCTTACAGGGGAGGAGAAATATCTTACGCTTGTGGAGAGATACTCACACCCGTCGATCTTCAAAAAGCTCGAAAACGGCGAGGACGCTCTCTCCGACTGTCACGCGAACGCCAGTATACCGTGGGCGCACGGCGCGGCGGCAATGTACGAGGTCACGGGCGACGAAAAGTGGCTCGGGCTTGTAAAGGCGTTCTGGAAATGCGCGGTCGAGGACAGGGAATCGTTTTGCACAGGCGGTCAGAACTCTGGGGAGTACTGGATCGCTCCAAAACGTCTTGGCGCGTTTATAGGTGAACGCACACAGGAGTTCTGCACGGTTTACAATATGGTGCGTTTGGCGGACTATCTGTTTCTATTTACGGGCGAAAAGCGTTATGCCGACTATATTGAGAAAAATCTTTACAACGGCTTTCTTGCGCAGCAGAATAAATTCACGGGTATGCCGGCGTACTTCCTGCCGCTGAAAGCGGGTAGCCGAAAGAAGTGGGGCAGCCGCAAGCACGATTTCTGGTGCTGCCACGGAACGATGGTTCAGGCGCACACGATCTACCCGTCGCTTTGTTGGTACGAGGATGGGGAACGGGTGATCGTTTCGCAGTACATCAACTCGCGGTATGACCGCAGCGAAAACGTTACGATAACCCAGAACATCGATATGAAATATTACGGCAGCGGAGCGCTTTTTGATGAGAACGACAACAGCCGTATGTCTCGGTGGTATCTGAAGATCGGCGTGCGCGTGAAAACTCCCGAGGAGTTTACGCTGTCGCTACGTATTCCCGACTGGCTGAGCGGAGAGCCTGTTATTTCCGTTGACGGCGAGGAAATCAAATTGGTTGACGGCAGCGGCTATTGCGATATACGGCGGGTGTGGAGCGACAATACGGTGAGCGTATATTTTCCCGTTAAGCTGTCAACAGACGCGCTGCCCGATTTTCCCGAGCTTACCGCGTTTCTTGAGGGACCTGTCGTGCTGGCGGGACTGCGCGGCGGCGACTGCGGGATTACGCCGAAACAGGGCTGTGCTCCCGAAAGCGCGCTCGTAAACGTTACCGAACACACCTACAGTACGTTCCCGTGGCAGCAGAGCACTTACCGCACAGTCGGTCAGCCCGAGAATTTCAGCTTTGTTCCGCTGTACGACATAACCGACGAGGAATACACGGTTTATTTTACTGTAAAGTAATGTTTCCGAAAAATATGCGGTATAAAAATTTTGCGGTGTCGAAAAACATTCGGCACCGCGCTTTTGTTATGTACCAGCAAACTTCCTCTTTGATAATTCACTGTATTTTTTCTTAGTCGCCTCTCCGCCGCGAATATGGCGCTCCTGTTTATTTTTATCGAGAACGGTTTTGACTTCCTCATACAGAGCCTTGTTCGCTTTCTCGAGCTTTACGGTAATATCCTGATGAACGGTGCTCTTGCTGATCCCGAACTGGCGGGCGGCAGCGCGCACCGTAGCGTTATTTTCAACAATAAATTTCCCAAGTATAACACATCTTTCCTGATTACTGTCATTACATTGCTTCAAAGATTTTCCCCCCTAACTGTGTTATTTCCGACATTAAATATTATGTTGACAAACCGCGGTTTATGATTGCGGACAAATTCTCGGGAAAATAAAATCACACCTTGACAACAAAAGGGAAAAGAGGTATAATTATAATGTATAAGTTACTCGTCGTTTTTGTTATTAACGGCGTTTTAAAATGTTATATACTAAGAGGTAGAATATGGGATTTTTTGAGTTTTCGGAGAAGATAATATCCGCTGCCGAAGCGGCAACGCATAAATGCAAGGGGCAATTTGCCGAGCTGGACAGGCTTTGTGAATACAACGGACAGCGCGTTCTGAAAGCGTTTATCGACAACCGTGTAAGCGAGATACATCTAAAAGGCACAACGGGCTACGGCTACGATGACGAGGGTCGGGACAAGCTCGACAAGGTGTTCGCGCAAGTGCTTGGCGCGGAGGATGCACTTGTCCGCCACAATTTCGTGAACGGCACGCACGCGCTTACCACTGCGCTTTTTGGGGTGCTGCGCCCGAGAGATACGCTGCTGTCCGTAACGGGAATGCCCTACGACACAATGCAGGAGGTCATTCTCGGCGATAATTGCGGCTCTCTGCGCGACTTCGGCGTAAATTTTGCGATGATACCGCTGCTCGCGGACGGAATGCCGAATTACGCCGAGATAGCGCGGCGCGCTCCCGAAGCCAAACTCGCCTATATTCAGCGCTCGCGCGGTTACTCATTGCGCCCGTCGTTCGACATTTCGACAATATCCAAGATAATTCAAGCGATACGCAGCAGCAACCGCGAATGCATAATTATGGTCGACAACTGTTACGGCGAACTTGTCGAGGATAAAGAGCCCGCTGCGGTCGGAGCGGATCTTATAGTTGGCAGTCTTATCAAGAATTTAGGCGGCGGCATTGCCGAAACGGGCGGCTACATAGCGGGAAAATCCGACCTCATAGAGCAGTGCAGCTATCGGCTGACCTGTCCCGGCGCGGGCAGGGAGGTCGGCTGTTCGCTGAACCAGCTGCGCGGGTTGTATATGGGATTGTTCCACGCTCCCGAGGCGGTGTGCGCGGCTCTGAAAACATCGGTTTTCGCGGCGGCGTTCTTTGAGCAGCTAGGATTTGAAGCGTTCCCGAAATACAACGAAAAGCGCACGGACATAATTGCCGCGCTGAAATTAGGCACTCCCGAAAAGCTTATCGCGTTCTGCGAGGGAATACAGAGCGGCTCGCCGATAGACAGCTTCGCAAGCCCCGAGCCTTGGGATATGCCCGGTTACGACAGCAAGGTGATAATGGCGGCGGGAGCATTCACAATGGGCGCGTCGATAGAGCTCTCCGCAGACGCTCCGCTCCGTGAGCCTTACGCGGTGTGGTTACAGGGCGGTCTGACTTTCCCGACGGGGAAAACGGGCATTATGCTCGCCGCGCAGAGAATGACCGAAAAGGGACTGCTATGAGCAGATTAAAGCGCATAATGTACATAATTTCGTCGGTATCTCTTGTGCTGATGTTCGTATTTTTCGGCATTTACAGGCTGTCGGACGCACGCGTTTTTACAACGCTGGGCATTACGGCGATGACTGTATGTTATCACTTTACGATAAGGCTTGTCATAGGCAATTTAGTTGATGCGGTGATGTGCAACGAAGCGGATTGGCGCAAGCCGTGGTTCCGTGAGCGCAAATTTGAGGAAAAGCTGTATAAAAGGCTTAAGGTAAAGCGTTGGAAGGATCGTATGCCGACTTTCGACGAGAGCGTTTTCTCAATTGAAAAACAACCGATAGAGCGCGTTATCGGCGCGACCTGTCAATCCGAGATAGTCCACGAGCTTGACGTGATAGCAAGCCTTGCCGCGATATTTTTCACAATACCGTTCGGCGAGTTATGGGTGTTTCTCATTACTTCCGTACTCGGCACGATACCCGACATTATGTTCGTAATTATGCAGCGGTATAACCGTCCGCGCTTGTTAAAATCGCTTAAAAGGAGAAACAAATGACCGAAATAACAAAAGCGCTTCCGTGCGACGCGGAGGAAATTTACGCGATATACGAATCACTGAAGGGTTCGCCGGGCTGCACATGGGACGAGGAATACCCGACGCTTGAATTTGTCCTCTATGATATTGAGGAGCGGAATTCGCTGTATAAGCTCACCGAGGACGGTGTTATAATCGCGGCGGCGTATCTCGGCGATTTCGAGGAGAAAGAGCGCCCCGATTGCTTTGACAAGTTGTTGAAACGTCTCGGTGAGTTCTCGCGTGTGGGAGTTCGCCGCGATCATCACCGAAAAGGGTATGCCGAACGTCTGCTGAGAGCGTTGTTGGACGAAGCGGTAAAGCTTGGCTACGACGGCTTGGCGCTGCTGGTCGGAACGGAAAACTTCGGCGCAATGTCGCTGTATGAGAAAATCGGCTTTCGCCGTTGCGGCGACGGAGTTTTATATGATACGCATTGGTATTTTTACGAGCAAAAGCTCTGAACGATTTAAATTTGGAGGAAATTATGATAAAGAGCATGACAGGCTTCGGAAGAAGTCATGAGGTACTTAACGGACGGGATATCACGGTTGAGATACGCGCCGTAAATCACCGCTATTACGAGTTTTCAAGCAGACTTCCGCGCGCGTATACGTTCGCGGAGGAAAAGCTGAAATCGCTTTTACAGGGGAAAATATCGCGCGGCAAGGTCGAGGTGTCGGTACAGGTGCAGAACGTAACCGCCGTCTACGAAAAAATAACCGCAAATAGGGAAGTCATTTCGGAATACGTTATGGCGCTCCGTGAGATACAGGAGGAGCTTGCGCTTACAGATGATCTTTCGTTGTCGGCGGTAATGCGGCTGCCCGACGCGTTTACGGTCGTAAAGGCGGAGACCGACGAGGAGCAGCTCTGGGAGGACTTGAAAACGGTCGCCGAGCAGGCTCTTGCGAATTTTATCCGTATGCGCGAGACCGAGGGTGAGCGTATGAAAGCAGACATCTCGGCGCGTCTGACGGCTATCGAGGGCAATGTGAGCTTTGTTGAGGGGCGTTCGCCGATGATCGTCGAGAATTACCGCAAGCGCCTGTACGACAAGATGTGCGAGGTTCTTGAGGGCAAGAGTGTCGACGAAAACCGCATATTGCTCGAAGCGGGGATATTCTCCGAAAAAACAGCCGTCGACGAGGAAACGGTGCGGCTGCGCTCGCATATCGCGCAGTTCCGCGAAATGCTTGAAAGCACCGAGCCTATAGGCAGAAAGCTCGACTTCCTTGTTCAGGAGATGAACCGCGAGACCAACACTATCGGCTCAAAGGTTCAGGATATCGAGGTCACGAAGATCGTTGTCGACCAAAAAAGCGAAATTGAGAAGATACGTGAGCAGATACAGAATATCGAGTGACGGAGAGCGTGCCGTCAATACTTCGGAAAAATAAAAAAAGCTATTGACAAATCGCGGTAAAAGTAATATAATGTAAATGTAAGCGAACGCTTACGAAAATTTAATCTGTTTCGGGGCGGGGTGAAATTCCCCACCGGCGGTGAAGAAACAACGTTTCAAAGTCCGCGACCTGCTTTTGCAGCTGAATCGGTGAAAATCCGATACCGACGGTATAGTCCGGATGAAAGAACCAGAAGAATTTTATATTCTGCGTCCCCTTTTAAGAGGTTTTTGGGCAGCGTTTTGTCTGCACATCGACCTTAAAAAGGGCTTTCTTTTTCCCCGAGGAAAAGGAGTACTGTAATGGAAAACGTAAAAAAGGCAAAGAAATTTGACGTGCGGCGGTTGGTGTTCACGGCGCTTATGGCGGCGCTGTCGTATGTTCTGGCGGAGTTTTTGAGCTTTAAGATCCCGATTATGCCGAGCTTTATAAGCTTCGATTTTTCGGACGCGCCCGCAATGCTGGCGGCTTTTACAATGGGACCCGTGTCGGGTGTTTTTGTGTGCCTTATCAAAAATCTGTTGGGCTGCATAACTTCAAAAACAATGTGCATCGGTGAACTTTCAAATTTTATTCTGGGTATATCGCTGGTGATCCCTGCGGGAATTATTGCACACAAGTGCGGGAAATTTTCAAGGGCGGTCATTGCGGGTATCGTCGGTACGGCGGTTATGGCGGTTATGGGATTCGTTTCAAATTACCTGCTTATTTATCCGCTTTACGGTATGATAGGTTGGAGTACGGAAACGATCGTCGGAATGTATCAGGAAATTCTTCCGGGTGTTGACAGTCTGGCGGAATGTCTGCTGATATTCAACGTGCCCTTTACTTTCGTTAAAGGTGCGATCGCCGCCGCGTTTTCTCTGGTTTTGTATAAACATCTGCGCCCGATTTTTAACTCAATTTACAGGAGTAATTTATGTCGCTGAAATCAGCTTTTCTGCATTTTTGTACGATAACCAAGCACCGCCACAAGGTGATAGCGCACTGCGCAAGGGCGGGGATACTATGGCAGGGGCTGAGACACGATCTGTCTAAGTACTCGCCGACGGAATTTCTGCCGGGAGCGCGGTTTTATCTCGGAACGCGTTCCCCGAACGAGGGCGAGCGTGAGGCTTACGGCTACTCGCTTGCGTGGATGCATCACAAGGGGCGCAACCGTCACCACTTCGAGTACTGGACGGATTACAATTCGAAAACGCGTCAGGTCGAGCCTGTGAAAATGCCGCTGCGCTATGTCGTTGAGATGTTCTGCGACAGGGTTGCTGCGGGCAAAATATATCAGGGGGAAAACTACACCGACGATTCCGCGCTGCAATATTTCTACCGCGGAAAAACACACCGTAAAATTCACCCGGAGACCTCAGCTCTGTTGGAAAAACTGCTTGTAATGCTCTCCGAAAAGGGCGAGGACGAAACGTTCGCCTATATTCGCCGGCTTATTAAGGACAATAGGGAATATTGATATGCTAATAATAGTTTAATGAAAAAGCTGCGCAGAAGTAGCGCAGCTTTTTATTAAACGTCCTCGGTATCGCGGAATATATCGCTCTCGATATCGTAAATATCCGCGATGGGAACAGCCCTGTGATCGGTAAATATAACCGAACCGCTGTATTCGTCAATGCGTCTTACGAAGCCGGCCGCGACCTCATACGCGCCGCCGCTTTTCCGTTTGTCGGGAACAAAAAACGTTATTTTCACCTCGGGTCTTGCGGAAATGTTTTCCAGTATGAACAACAGCCGTTCGTTTATTTGCGACTGTTGCTCATTCGATAGTTCCAAACGCTCTTTGGTAAGTCTCGCGGCTTCCACGATAACGTCCTCAAATCCCGTAAGCGCCGCGAACGGAGAGAACTGTGCCGCCCTGTCATACCGCGACATTCGCTTTCTCGTAGTCGAAACCGGGTGCGGAAGTCCGATCATATCACAATATCCGTTCATGCTCTGTGTCCTCCGACTTGTCCGTTGCGCGCGATCGTTGTCGCGCCCTCCTCGAAATTCATTCCCTTTAATATCGCGTTCTTGCCGAATCTGTGCTTTATTTTGAGCACCGCTTTTTGCAATTCCTTTTCACGCAAAATCATTTTCCGTTCATTTTCAAGCCGATCATAATCGGTGAAAAGGTCGAGCTGCTCAGGTTCACTGTCAACGGCGTTATCCTCGCTTACGACATGATTTGCCACGACATACATTCGCCGCACGGTGAAATTTTTCAGCACTATCTTTCTGTAAAGTTCCGTCACAGCTTCAACTATCCTTTTGGTGGAGGATGTGGCGCAGCCGAGGTTTATCGAGCCGTGGGCGGACTTCGGAACGGCTCGTCCGTAATGATCCTTTTTGACCTCACCATTGTAGTCTGACAGCTTTTCTGCGTCTGCCAGATTTTCGACGTCGTAGCCGACCGTAAGCACTATCTGATCGGTCACAAGCAGTTTCTCCGCCAGATCGAGCGATAGCAGATCCGCCATTTCGCGGACGATAAGCAGTCCCTTTTCAAAGCTGTACGCCTCCTGCAGCACCTGCCCCGTGCTCAGGCTGTGACTTTCGGGGCGGTAGGCCTTGATATCCGCGATAGTGCACGGCTCCCAGCCCCACGCGTGATCTATCAGCAGCTCTGCGTTTACCCCGAATAAATTGTACAGCAGCTCCTCGTTGTCGAGCGAGCATCTTGCAACGTCGCCCATTGTGAACATTCCGTTTTTTTCCAGCGTCTTTGAATAACCTCTGCCGATGCGCCAGAAATCCGTCAACGGACGGTGTTCCCACAGCATACGCCGATACGACGTCTCGTCAAGTCTTGCGATACGCACGCCGTTTTTATCTGCAGGAATATGCTTTGCGACAATATCCATGGCGATCTTGCAGAGGTATAAATTCGTTCCGATACCCGCCGTAGCGGTAATTCCCGTAGTGTTCAGTACGTCAAGTATCATCGTCGAGGCGAACTCCCTCGGCGTCAGCCCGCAGGTTTTGAGATAACCCGTCGCGTCAATAAACACCTCGTCTATCGAGTAAACATGAATGTCCTCGGGCGCGACGTATTTTAGATATATCCCGTAAATACGCGAGCTTATCTCCATATACTTCGCCATCTGCGGCGGTGCGACAATGTAGTCGACCGCATACGTCGGATGGTTTTTCAGTTCCTCGGAATTGACGGATTTAATGCCCAACATACGTCCCGGCGATTTCCGTCTGCGCTCCCTGTTGACCTCGCGGACGCGCTGAACGACCTCAAAAAGGCGAGGTCTGCCGCCTGTACCGAGCGCCTTAAGCGAGGGCGTCACCGCAAGGCATATCGTCTTTTCGGTGCGACTTTCGTCGGCTACCACAAGGTTTGTCGTCATCGGATCAAGTCCGCGCTCAACACACTCCACCGAGGCGTAGAACGATTTCAGGTCTATCGCGATATATATCTTATCTTTAGGCATACCCTCACCTCCAAATGTTCATCTATGCATATATTATAGCACAAGTGAACAAAACTGTCAAGAGAAATTTAAAAAATTTTCTTGACAATTTATGGGAGCAGTAATATGCGCCGCTTATTCTTTTATGCCTGTCAGGTACGATGGAATACGGTTTCCGACTTTCCATGTGCCGACATCGCCTAAAACTTTTGAAAATGTATAGATTTATATGATAAAATATGTTATAATATAATTAGACTTAAAATTTAAAAGAAGATCGGAATTTAAATGAAATTATACACTAAATTGTTAAAGTCGGAGCTATCGCTTATCAGCAAAATATCGGATGTTTGTCCGCTGGACAAGAGCCGCATAGCTATGGACAAAATGGGGCGCGCACTGATGTTCCGTCACAGAAAATGCGTCAGCAGCAGTAACATCAAGGCGGAGTTCAACGCGAAGTACATTACGCCCGTCAGTCTGAGCCGTGACGCGCTTATATTGTATCTTCACGGCGGCGGTTACGTTCTGGGAGGAATGGAATATGCGGAGGGTTTCGGTACGCTTATCGCCGCCGAAACGGGTATTGCCGTGTGCTGTCTCGAATACCGTTTAGCGCCCGAGCACAGATTTCCCGCCGCTCTTGACGACGCATTCGATACATACCGTTTTCTTATACGGAACGGCTTTTCGTCGGATAAAATCGTTCTTTGCGGAGAATCGGCGGGCGGCGGTCTCATTTACGCCTTGTCCTTGAAGCTGAAATCGGAGGGCTGTCCGCTGCCACGCGGAATTATCGCGTTGTCTCCGTGGAGTGATCTCACGTTGTCCGGAAGCTCGTATGAGTTTAACCGTCATAACGATCCGTCAATGTCCGAAAGGCGGCTGCGGTTCTATTCGGAGAGCTACGCTAAACGACCCCAAGCCCCGTATGTTTCGCCGCTGTTCGGCGATCTGACGGGACTTCCGCCGTCGCTGATACTTGCGGGCGGTCACGAGATAATGCTGAGCGATTCGACGTCGCTTCACGAAAAGCTGCTGGCTTGCGGCTGCCGCTCCGAGCTTGACATCGCGCCCGAAATGTGGCACGTTTACCTTATGTACAATATTGTCGAAGCAAAAGACGGTTTCAAAAAAATAAACAGCTTTATAAAGGAGCTTTTTAATGAGTAATAAACGTTTCAGATTGCCGTTGGATAATGCGGCAAAAATATATCCTGCCGTGCGCAACAGAAAGTGGAGCAACGTTTTCCGCTTGTCGGTAACGCTTACGGAGGAGATCGATCCGATAATTCTGCAATCGTCTCTCGCGGTGACGATAAAGCGTTTTCCGTCAATGGCGATGAAGCTCGACAAGAATTTCTTCTGGTATTATCTGGAGGAAATAAGCGTTGTGCCCAAGGTGCGTCAGGATTCGCCGTCGCCGTGCAGTATTATGAAATTGTCCGAAATAAAGACGTGCGCGTTTCGGGTTTTGTACAGCGGAAAACGTATTGCGGTCGAGTTTTTCCATTCGATAACGGACGGCAACGGGGGACTTATCTTCCTTAAGACATTGACCGCCGAGTATCTTCTTCAAAAGGAGCACGTTGAGGTACCGTTTATCGACGGCGTTCTCGACAGGGCAGGGAAGCCCGATAAAAACGAATCGGAGGACAGCTTTCTCAAATATCGCGGAACGGTGTCGGGTTCGAGAAAAGAGGAGACCGCGTATCATATTTCCGGTACGAGAGAGCCGGACGGATTTCACAACATTATTACGGGTATCGTGAATTTAAACGATGCGCTCGCGGCTTCAAAGTCGCGCAGTGTGAGCCTAACTACGCTTCTGGTTTCCGTGATGATATATTCGATAATGGAGATACAGAACAGGGAGATACCCGAAAAGTCCAAGCAGAAACCCGTTAAAGTGCTCGTTCCCGTAAATCTTCGCAAGTATTTCAAGAGCTCGTCGTTCCGCAATTTTGTGCTGTACGTTACCCCCGGGATAAACGCAAGCATGGGCGATTACACGCTCGAGGAAATAATTCAGATAATTCACCACCAGATGAAAATTCAGCTCACAGAAAAACAGATGAAAGCAAAAGTCACCGCCAACGTCAAAGCAGAGCTGAATATGTTTCTTAGGGTACTGCCGCTGTTTATGAAGAATATCGGCATGAAGGCGGCGTATTCTATGATTGGTGAGAAGAAATCCTGTATTTCAATGTCAAATCTCGGCAGGGTAAAACTGCCCGAACAAATGAATAAATTTGTGGAGCGGTTCGATTTCACGCTTGGAGTGCAGTCCAGATCCCACAACAACTGCGGTATCATATCCTACCGCGACCACCTGTATATCAATATCATCAGAAACATCAGGGAGTCCGAGCTGGAACAGTTGTTTTTTGAGAATTTAAGGCTGTTGGATATTAGTGTGGAAATTGAGGATAATTGTGTGAGCCGCAAGGTAAACGCATAAGCGCGATGAACGTGAAAAGTTTTGTAACTTACAACAATAGTCTGTTCGGGAATTTAACGAAGAGACTATTTGTATTTTGATGAGTGTTTTCTTTCCGCGAGCTTTCTGTTCAGCTCGGAGCATATTCGGGAAAGTCTTTCGTAAACAAGTTGATATTGCGTATTGCCGAAAAAAATAACATAAATTGTAAATCCGTTGTTCCAATAGAACTGAATTTTATGTCCGTCCTCAAGAAACTTGTAGTTGAACAGAAAATCCACTTCCTGCGGCTCAACACCGGATGTTTTGTAATATTCAACAATAATATCGCCGAACGGTCCTAAAGGATTGATCGATTCAAAATAATCAAAGCGAATTTCCAGCGACTGCTGATCTTGTGTCTTTTTTAAGGTGTACAAGCTATCCTCCGAAAAAGCTGTCAAGATATTTTGCGAACGCAGCGGGGTCGGACTTTACTTTTTGCTTAATCATATCCGCGCGTTCGTCATTTTCAACCGTGACCTCTGTGTAGTATTTTTGTCTTGAAGTGGACTCGTCCATTACCGTAATGCCGACAGTGCAAGTCTTGTCGGCATTCTTTATGTAGCGTACCGAAAGAAACGAGCCTTTTTTCTTCATTGCGTCGCGGGTGTAGATACGCACTGCTTCGCTGAACATTTTGTCGCGCACCGAAAGCGGCAAGGTAGCGCCGAGATCGCGGGCAGCTTTAATCCCGTTCGGCGTGTTGTTGTAGAATATGTCGCCATCAACGTCGTTCTCCTCACATAGATGACCGCTTACCTTTTCAAGCGCTTGTGTAAGGCTGAAATAATTCACCGCGTCCTCAAGGGAAGTTATTTCGATAAGCTGTTCTTTAGATAACGGACAGCCAAGCGAGTATATCAGATAGCATATCAGCACACAAATGTCGTCAACCTCTTCAATGCGAATTCTCGGAGTTTCCACATAATCACCTTCTTATATGCGGGTCTTCGAGCAAAGCGGAGACCAGCGCGATATTCAATGCTGCTTCAACACACGGCACGGCTCTCGGTACAACGCACGGGTCGTGTCTGCCCTTTATTACAAGCTCCTGTTCGGTCATCTTCTTAAAGTCAACGCTGTTCTGCGGACGTGAGATCGATGGTGTGGGCTTGAACGCGGCGCGGAAAATAATCGGCATACCCGAACTTATCCCGCCGAGGATACCGCCTTGATTGTTTGTTTTTGTAACGACTTTGCCGTCCTTTATTGTGAACTCATCGTTGTTTTCGCTGCCGAATATATCCGCGCAGCCGAAGCCGTTCCCGAACTCAATGCCCTTAACGGCAGGTATCGCGAACACCAGCCGCGAAATAACGTTTTCCAGACCGTCCAGCATGGGCGAACCTATCCCTGCGGGAAATCCGACAGCCGCGCATTCCACAATGCCGCCGACGCTGTTCAAATCCATTCGTGCCGTGTTAATTACCTCACGCATTTCGGACTCGGCAAATTCGGACAGGGTAGGGAAGGGGCGGCTTTTCACGATCTCGAGCTGTTCTGCTGTGACGTTCACGGGGTCAAATTGCTCGTCCAAAACGCCCTTTATTGATAGAATATGCGCTCCCGTAGTTATTCCGCGGTGCTCAAGAATTTGACCGCAGACCGCTCCTGCAAAGCAAAGCGGCGCGGTTATCCTCCCCGAGAAGTGACCGCCGCCGCGTGGGTCGTTCGCTCCATCATAACGCAGAAACCCCGTGTAATCGGCATGAGCCGGGCGCGCGATATGGGAAATATTTCCATAATCGCCCGAGTGTTGATCGATGTTCATTATCGCCGCCGCAAGCGGAGTGCCTGTAGTCTTTCCCTCATACAATCCCGAAAGTATCTCGGGAATATCTTTTTCGCTGCGCGTTGTTGATGTGCCGTCCTTTTTAGGAGCGCGGCGCGCCATAAACGCTCCAATCCTCTCCAAATCAATTATTTCACCCGACGGCAGATTATCCAGAACCACGCCTATCCCCTTGCCGTGGCTTTCCCCAAAAAGCGAGACCGTGATCCCGCCGTTAAAACATGACGACATATTTTTCTCCTATTTCTTATTTGTGAAATTTTCATACGCCTTGTCAATGATCGGGCGTATTTTGTTGTATTCTTTATCGCCCGAGATTAAACTGTAACATTCGCCGTCCGCAACAACATCAGCGTAATCCTTTAAATATTGCTCGTAATAGTCGTTGACAAACGGGATTATATCCTCGCAGAGATCCTCTTACCAAAACTTTCCGTCACAGTTGTTCATCAGATAATCAACACCTGAAATTTCTCCGCGGCGGACGAGGTCACATTCCTCCTGATCGACTATCTCCTCGTCCGTGCCCTCGTAACCGTTGTCGATTATCCAACGCAGAAACAATCCTATGTGATCGGCAGCATAACGCCAGACCTCATCCTGCTGCTCCTCAGTAAGCTCGCCCTGCTTGCCTGTGCGCTCACGAAATGCTTTTTCTGCGCTGTCCCAGTGCCAGTCCGCTCTGTCGATTGCCATAATTTGCCACCTCATAAATATTTTTTGAAAGCGTAGGAAGTTTTCTCGTAACCCAGTTTTTCGTAGAATTGGTGAGCTTTCGTGCGTTTAAATGAACTGCTGAGCGTTATCAGCTTCGCTCCGTTGACCTTGGCGTTTGCCTCGGCGAGAGTGAGAAGCGCGGTTCCAAAACCCTTGCCTTGGTACTCTTGTTTTACGGCAAGCCCGATCACGCGGTAATATTCTCCCGCTTCAAGCGAAACCTCGCGAACTGTCGAAATATAACCGTACACCTTGCTGTCCGTTCCGACTATGAGATTGAAATAGTTGTCGGACGAAAGCATTTTTTCCAACGATGAACGCACTTCGTCAAGGGTTACTTCCGTGTAACCAAGTTCATTGCGGATAAGCTCGTACAGCCCCTCCGCGTCTTGGGGACGGAATATGTGATAACCCGTTTCGCTCATAATACGTCGACCTCCCCGCCGAGCTGCTTGTACACTTCAAAGTAATTCGGGAACGACTTCTTCACACATTCCGCGCCGCGAATGATGAGCGGGGAAGTGCAGCGTGTTGCCGCGACCGCCATTGACATAGGTATGCGGTGGTCGTTATGTCCATCAATTACGCCGCCGCGCAGCTCGCTTATGCCCTCAATCTCGAGACTGTCCTCGTGAACGGTCACTTTGCCGCCTATCGCGTTCAGGCATTCTGCGGTAACGTTTAGTCTGTCGCACTCCTTGAACCGCAGACGCGCAACGTTTGTTATCCTGCTTATTCCCTTGGCAAAGCACGCCAACACGCTCAAGATCGGCACCAGATCGGGAATATCCGCGCCGTCTATCTCAAACGGCGCGCCGCCGCTCCTGTCAAAAGCGTCACATATTTCCATTATCTTCCTGTCGCCTTGCAGCGAGTTCTCGTTCAAACCGAGTATCTCCAACCTTGACCCGAGCGAATTTGCCACGCAGAAAAACGCCGCCTGTGAGTAATCTCCCTCGACACCGCCCGAAAACGGACTGAAACGACTGTTTCCCTTAATGAAATAGCCCGTTGAGGTCTCGGAAATTGAACAGCCGAAGTCGCGCAGAACGCCGAGAGTGATGTCGATATACGGCTTTGAGTTGAGGTGCGAGGTGAGTACTATTTCGCTGTCGCCGTCAAGCAGCGGCAGCGCGAGCATCAGCCCCGTAATGAACTGCGACGACAGCTCGCCGTCGATCTCGAAACGCCCCGCCGCGAGCTTGCCCGAGACGGAGCAGGGGAGTGTGAAACCGCTTTCTGCCTTGCTGAAATCGAACTTGATACCATGCTTCGGGAACTCATCGATGAACGGCGTTATCGGGCGCTGCGGCAGTTTTGCGCTGCCGAGAAATTCCGTGTTTACGCCGAGCGCACATGCAACCGGAATGAGAAACCGCATGGTTGAGCCGGATTCATGGCAATCCAGAACGGTCTTATCGGGGAGCTTTCTGATCCCTTCAATTACCGCCTTATCTCCGTCAAATTCGATACTTGCGCCGAGCGCTCTCATACAGTCCATGGTTGCGAGAATATCAACGGAAGGGTAGAGGTTTGATATTTCCGAAACACCGTCGGCAAGCGCCGCAGCAATTATCATGCGGTGCGCAACACTCTTGGACGGCGGCACGGTGACTGTACCATGAAGCGTTTTCGGTGTGATTTTTATATCCATAAGTACTCCTAACTTTTAAGGAACTGCGCGTATTCGTTAATCGACATATTGACGACCCCGCTTTGTTCGATATCGGAGCAAATGACGATATTCATACCGTTCGCCAGGTGCTTTTTGTCGCGGAGCGAGAGTGTGTATAGTTCGTGGAGCGGGGCGGGGTCAGTGGTCGGAAGTCCGCATTTTTCGAGCAGCGCGTCCAGCTTGTCGGCTACGCCCGTCTTGCACATTCCGCGCCTTTCCGCAATGTGAGTGAACGTGCTCATTCCGACAGCGACCGCACAGCCGTGAGTTAATCCCGTAAAGTTGTAATATTTTTCCAGTGCGTGAGCCAAGGTGTGACCAAAATTCAGCAGCATACGCTCACCCTTTTCGCGCTCGTCGTTCTCTACGACCTGCCCCTTTATCGTAACGTTGCGCTTCATGATGTCAACGATATTTTCCTTGATATCCTTGTTCGTGAGAATGTCAAACAGCTCACAAGACTTTATCATACCGTGCTTGACGACCTCCGCCAGTCCGTCCGAGAAGAACTCCAGTGTGAGCGTATTTAGCGTGTCAGTATCGCAAATTACCAAACGCGGCTGATGAAACGCACCAACAAGGTTCTTGCCGCCGTTAATGTCGACCGCTGTCTTGCCGCCGACTGAGCTGTCCGCCTGCGAGAGTACAGTCGTCGGTATCTGAACGAAATCAATACCGCGCATATAGGTTGCCGCCGCATAGCCGGCCGTATCGCCGACAACTCCGCCGCCGAGCGCTACAATAAAGTCCGATCGCGTGTAGCCGTTTTCCGCCATAAACTCGTAGATGTTCAGCAAGGTAGAGTGGTTTTTGGATGCTTCGCCGTGCGGAAAAACGAATTTCTTCGCTTCAATACCCGCGTCGGATAGCGACTTCATCATTCGCGCCCCGTAAAATCTGTCCACATTATCGTCGGTAACGACCAACGCCTTGCCCTTTTTTATCACTTGTGATATCAGCTCTCCCGATTTGTCGAGAATGCCTTTGTCAAGCAGAATGTCGTATTTTGTACCTGTGTTTACGGTAACTTTTTCCATTTTGTCCTCCGCATTCAATTTAATTGCCTACTATATTTTACCACAAAGCTATGTAAAATTCAAGTGGAAAAGGTGTTTTTTTATAAAAATGACCGGATCATCGCTGACCCGGTCATCAAGGAAACTATGAAATTATTTTCTCTGCTTAAGAATAAACTTGTTGGTAAGGTTCTGAAGTTCAGCAGCCTGACCGTTCAGCTCCTCGCTTGATGCTGCGGACTGCTCTGCGGTAGCAGCGTTCGTTTGTACAACAGAGGAAATCTGATCTACGCCGACATTTACCTGTTCGATCATCGAAGCTTGCTCCTTGGAAGCGGTGGAGATCTCTTCAATAAGCGCTACTGTCTGACGTGTTACCTCAACGGAAGCGCTGAGTGCGTCTGCGGTATCGTTCGCAATGTTGGAACCGCTCTCAACCGCCTGGATAGACTGCTGGATAAGCTCCGTAGTGCTTTGTGCCGCTTCAGCGCTCTTGGACGCAAGGTTGCGAACCTCATCGGCTACAACTGCGAAGCCCTTGCCCGACGCGCCCGCTCTCGCTGCCTCAATAGCCGCGTTGAGCGCGAGTATATTCGTCTGGAACGAAATGTCCTCAATAGTCTTGATGATATTGCTAATCTCGTTGGACTTTTCGGAGATATTGTTCATTGCCTTGATCATGTCCTGCATATGCTGGTTGGAAAGCTCAATCTTCTCGCCCGCGACATCAGCCTTATGACTTGCGTCCGCTGCGTTTGCTGCGTTTGATGCAACCTTATCGTTTAAGGTCGCGATAATACTTGCCAACTCCTGAATGGACGATGCCTGTTCGGTAGTACCGGACGCAAGGGAAGTCGCGCCGTCCGCTATCTGAGTAGCGCCCTGATTTACCTGAGAAGCCGCGATATCGATCTGCTCCATGGTCTCGCTGAGCTGTTCGGTAGCGACGTCCAAAGCCTCAACAATTTGAGAAAAGTCGCCCTTAAAGTCTATCTGCTTATGAACATCAAAGTTACCGTTGGAGACCTCTTGACATATTCTGGAAATTTCGTTTACATAGCTACTCAAGGCATTGATGGTTCCGTTTATTGTGTTTGCAAGGTGACCTGTTTCATCACGAGAAACATGGTCAATGGAAACGCTCAGATTACCCTCGGATACTGCGTCCATAACAGCAACGGTCTTCAAAATCGGGTTGACAATATTGTTTGCGGTAAAGATACTTAAAATTAAACCGAGAATTACCATAACGATCGCAACTATAACCGTGATTATAATAGAATTATAGCAATCCTGAAGCCACTCCTGCTGCGGGGTGGTCATGCCTACGATCCAACCATCGGTATTGGGGATCATAGCTGCTGCGCCAAATCTTGCAATTTTGTCGTTGGTGAAACTTTCAAAAACGTATTTTGAAGGGTCGGTCAGTGCAAGTCCCTTTGACTCAAAGTCCTTACGACCGCTCGTATGAGATGTATCGCCGTGTTCTGTGATGTTGTTGAGCTGCGATGTCACACGCTCATAGTTTTTGCTTCCGATATATGTACCCGTGCCGTCAAGCATATATACGCTTGACTCTTCGCTCTCACCAACTTTGATTGCGTTCGAGATATCGGAAAGGAACGATGCGTCAAGTCCGACATAAACAACACCAATAACGTTACCCGTATTGAAACCGCCCTCTTTTATAGGACCCGCGAAATAAATCATCCACTCATCACCGACAGCCGCAGGTTCTTGAATATAAACCTCGCCGCTCATAGCCACAGTGAACATGGAAACACCCGAAAAGCTCAATCCGTCTCCATGGATTTCGCTGTGATTTATACCATCGGCAGTAATATAACCATAATCGACAAGCGAATAAGTTTCAGCTCTTCTGCGCAGAAGTTCAAACTTTTGTTCATCCGTACTTTCCGGACTACTTAATATAGTATTCATACCCAATTCTCTGACGATTGCCGTGCTTTTTTCCAAACGGTTTGAAATGCGAACTCCCGATTGAACGGCAAGTTCACCAAGCATTTCTTTCATCGTATTGTAGGTACTTGTGTAACTCAACACACTGCTTACAACACCAATCACACCAATTCCTGCAACAACCAGCGCTAACATTCTTGAAAGAATCTTAGCCTTAAGCGATTTAAACATACTGCTAAACCTCATTTCCTTTTACCCATTGATATTTACACCCTATACAATATTCACTTGGTGCATATTAAGATTATATCACAAAATAATTTTCTCGTCAAGTCATTTTATTGATAAA
>CAJTTH010000031.1 GCA_910579125.1 uncultured Oscillospiraceae bacterium
GGAGATGTTGTGATTTTGGGCATTTTAGACAGAATAACTATGCTGTTAAATGGCAAAGACCAAAAAGAGCTAACTGAATATCTTGGTTTAAAAAATGTAGCTTTTTCAGAGTGGAAATCTGGAAAGAGCAAATCGTTTAGAAAATATCTAATTAAAATTGCTACTTTCTTTGGTGTATCCCTAGATTATTTGGTTTATGGTAAAGTGAACCCCAACCAATTAACTCCTGAAGATGCAAAAATGTTATCCATATTCAATCATTTAAAGCCTGCCGATAAAATTAAGGTTATTGAACGTGCTGAAACCCTCGCCGAACTGGCTGCCGAACGAGCAGCTAAGAGGGAGACGTTGTGTATTGCCGCAGACGCGTTCTCGGCAAAGCCGAGCTCGTCAAGTAAGCCTTACGAGCAGCCTATCCGACAAGCACCACACCAATAAATACAAAAGCGACATCGAAAAAATGCCGCTTTTTCTTTGCTCAAAAAAAAACATTTTAATAAGTATAAAAATATTTATAAAAAATTGCACAAAAAAATAGGAATGATTACCACTTTTTATAACGTTTTCTCTGTCAAGGACAATGTCCGTGAAAAAACGAAAATGTCCTTGATGTTCTTGCTAAAATATAGAAAAAATGTCAATGTTAGCAGTGCTTTTTTAAAAACGCGATTTTTCTTAAAACGCTCTACAAAGCCATTTAAACAAAATTTTAACGCTCTAAAACGATTTTTTTAAAACTCCCTCAAAAGTCCCGCATATCCAAAAATGAAAAAAAAGCCCGAGAAGTTTTTACAAACCTCTCGGACATATCTTTTGTAAAGTTTCGCGCTTATGCAAGAAAATTCAGCGTGGTTAAGCCAAAAATTTAGGGTTTTCGTATATTTTGCGACCTTTTTCGGCTTATTTTATTTCTTGTGTTCTGCTTGTCAAAAAAATTATCATATCCTATTCGGTTTTTCGTAATGTCTCCGTTAAGGATATCTCCCTTAAACAGGGGAATTTTTTAATCGACATGAATTACTTCAACGGGACAGGACCCCGCCGCTTCCTTAACGGCGTCTTCAAATCCCTCGGGTTTCGCGATAACCTCCGACAAACCGTCGTCGGCGATGTGGAACACATCAGGACAAATATCCGCGCATACTCCGCAGCCGATGCAGCCGTCACGGTCAATTTCTACGTTCATAAAAATCCTCCTTATCGGCAGAGCAAGGCAAGCAACGCTTTGCTCTGCTTATCCGGTACATATTATAACCCGAAAGGAGAAATATATTTATTATCGGATAAAATTTGTGCGAATCGGTTCTTCGCATTCAGGAAAATTGACCCCCGAGGCTTTGCCCGCTTCAATGCATTTGAGCAGCCACGCCATATTATTGCCGAGCGTCCGCATGGTCTGCAATCCTTCTTCGTCCTGCTTGACCTGTTCGGGAGTGTTTCCATGCACTTGGTTCCAGTATTGCGATGAAACGATCGGCATATTGTTTATCGTGAAATATTTGTTAAGCTGATCGAATGCCGCTGACGCTCCGCCTCTGCGGCAGCTTACGATATTCGCCGCGGGCTTTCCCTTGAGGAATTTTCCGCTCGAGTAGAACGCTCTGTCCATAAACGACGTTATCGCTCCGCTCGCCGCCGCGTAATGTACGGGCGAGCCGAAAATAAAGCCGTCCGCCGATTTCGCCTTTTCAATGAAATCGTTGACGGAATCGACCGCGAAGCAGCGTCCGAGCTTGCGGCAGGCACCGCAGCCGATGCAGCCCGAGATCGGTTTATTTCCGACCCAGAAAATTTCCGTTTCAATACCGTTGTTTTTCAGCGCCGTTTCGACTTCGCAAAGCGCAGTATAGGTGCAGCCTTTTTCGTGCGGCGAACCGTTCACCAGAATAACTTTCATAATAAGACCTCCGAATATGTATTTGCGGAATATCCGCCTGTATATTATATTATAGTATGATCGCAATAAATTTTCAAGTGGTATATAAAAATTTATTATGTAACTCTAGGCTAATTCGCAACTTTTTCATCTTGTGAGTAAAATCTGAAAATCCGCTTGACACTACAAGAAACTTGTGATATAATGTTCATAGATGGCAAAAGAGTGAAAGAGGTGATCGAATGAAGGACTATCAAGAAATACTAAAGGCGGCGCGGCATTCGGAGTTGGAGGTGCGCACGGAACTGGAGCATATCGAGCGCATACACAGAATATTGAATATTCCGAACAGACCGCTGAAATACGTTGAGGAATTAACGGAAAAGCTCGCGGGACTTGAGGCGCTTTTAAACGATAATATTGACAGCGCTGTTGACCGAAAGCGCGAGGCGTTGGAGGTTTTAAGCGCGCTCGTTGGCGATGAGCGGACGATACTGTATCGTTATTACATTCTCGGCTGCGATTGGCGGCAGATAGCCGATAATCTGTATATAAGCGAACGGCAGGTGTTCAATATACGCAGGTCCGCCATGGACAAGCTCGAAGAGAGATACGCGGCAAAACCGCGCGGTGCATAGCCTTAATTGCAGCGCTATACGCCAAGTGAAATGCAAATTTTAAATCCGGGAGGAGATTATGGGAATAGGAATAAAGATCCGCGAGCTTCGGCAGCGCGCGGGATTAACTCAAAAGGGGCTTGCGCTGAAGATCGGAGTGACGCCGAGCGCAGTCGGCAATTATGAGCGTGATGTGAGTTTTCCGAAGGAAGAGGTGCTTATGTCGCTTTTCGATGCGATGGAGTGTACTCCGAACGAGTTGTTGGGCGTTTCGGCAGTCAACGACGGCGAATACGAGCATATCAAAATGTACAGAGCGCTCGACGACCGCGGCAAAGAAACTGTCGATTCGTGTATGCGAGCAGAGTTGAAACGATGTATGGACGAAAACGAGGTACTCATTGCCGCGAGAAACGGCGGACCGCCCCATAAGATCAAGCTGAAACGCCGCGGCGAAAGGACGATCTTCGACGTTCCCGATTACGGCGGCGGACGCTATTGAAAGGATGATACCGGTGAAAATGTACGAAATTTACGAGCGCGCTCGGATCGGCGCGCTGCCCGTAAGTCCGACGGAAGCGGCGCGGGCATTCGGGATAAAAACGGTGAACTACTCGGACATTTGCGAAATTTATTGCCGCAGCCGCCGCGAGCTTTACGGCATGAGTCTGTACGGTTTCAGCTTTGAGGAGAACGGACGGCGGATCATTGCCGTGAACGAGCTGACTTGTGGTGAGCGCAGACGGCGTTTCACAATAGCGCACGAGTTGGGGCATTGTCTGCTCGGGCATATCTCGGAGTTCGGCGGCGCGAGACCCGCTGCCGCTCAGGAGCATGACGCGGACAGTTTCGCGGCGGAGCTTCTGGCGCCGCTTTCGGTGCTGAAAATGTGCGGAGTAAGTTCGGCGGAGGAACTTGCGAGGGTTTGCGGATTGTCGCGTTCAGCGGCGGAAATTCGTTTCGCGGAGCTTAAACGCAGTTCCGTCAACAGCGACGAATTGCGTGTAATAATGCGCTTTTCGGGGTTTATCGACAAGTATCTGCAATGCCGTTCAAAAAGTGAAAGCCGCATAAGTCTGTATAAGAGATATTAAAATAATTTATATATATCCATAGAATATATGAATTTGACAAATACATAGTAATATGATATACTTAATACAGAAAGAAAAATCAAAGCCGAAAAGGAGATAATTATTATGGCAAACAAATACAGATTTGAGACGTTACAGGTACACGCGGGTCAGGAGCAGCCCGACCCCGTGACGGACGCGCGCGCCGTGCCGATCTACGCGAGCACGAGCTTTGTCTTTCACAACTCGCAGCACGCTGCGGACCGCTTCGGACTGCGTGATGCGGGCAACATCTACGGCCGTCTGACCAATCCCACGCAGAGCGTTTTCGAGGAGCGCATTGCGGCACTCGAGGGCGGTGTTGCGGCGCTGGCAACGGCTTCAGGAGCGGCGGCGATAACCTACGCAATCGAGGCGCTTGCGGGCGCGGGCGAGAATGTTGTTGCGTCCGAAACGATCTACGGCGGTACCTACAATCTGCTGGCGCATACATTGCCGCGATACGGAATTACCGCGAAGTTCGTTTCACCCGAGCCATCGGAGTTCGAGAAAGCGATTGACGATAAGACCAAGGCGCTGTACGTTGAAACTCTCGGCAACCCGAATTCCAACGTTGCCGACATTGCGGCAATTTCAGAGGTCGCGCATAAGCACGGTATTCCGTTGGTCGTTGACAGCACATTCGCAACGCCCTACCTCGTTCGCCCGATCGAATACGGCGCGGATATCGTAGTTCATTCCGCGACTAAATTCATCGGCGGTCACGGCACGGCGATCGGCGGCGTTATCGTTGACGGCGGCAAATTCAATTGGTCGGCAAGCGGAAAGTATCCGTGGATATCCGAGCCGAACCCCTCCTATCACGGCATTGCGTTTTCAAAGGCGGTCGGCGCTGCCGCTTTCGTTACGTATATCCGCGCAATATTGCTCCGCGACACGGGCGCGACGCTCTCTCCGTTCCACGCATTTATTTTCCTTCAAGGTCTGGAAACGCTCTCGCTGCGCGTTGAACGCCACGTTAAAAACGCGCTTGACATCGTCGGCTATCTCGCGAAGAACCCCAAGGTCGAAGCTGTTCATCACCCCTCTCTCGCAAGCGAGCCTACTCACGAACTGTACAAAAGGTACTTCCCGAACGGCGGCGGCTCTATCTTCACATTCGAGGTAAAGGGTGGCGCTGCCGAGGCTCAGAAATTCATAGACAACCTTGAGATATTCTCGCTTCTGGCGAACGTCGCGGACGTGAAGTCGCTGGTTATCCACCCCGCTTCGACAACGCATTCTCAGCTTAACGAGAGCGAGCTGCTTGAGCAGGGCATCAAGCCCAACACTATCCGCCTGTCGATCGGCATAGAAAATTCCGCAGACCTCATCGAAGCGCTTGACAAGGCTTTCGCGGCTATCTGATGCGAATATCTGATAAAGAGATCACAGCACCGAAAAAACGGCGCTGTGATTTTTTATTGATCGTCTTTTTTCGTACTCCGCTCAATGATACCGCAAATTCCGAGCACCGCCCCGAACAGCACTCCCGCTACGGGAAACACTATCCATGACTGCGAATCATGATCGCCCTTGTCGATAAGCAGCAGCCACACAAGATAAACCGCCATTGTAATTCCCCAGTAAACAGGTGTGACCTTTGCCGCGAGCCTTGCCCTGCGCTTGTATCGGGGAGTGTATTCGCCCTCCTGTAAGAGCTTCTGCATACTCGCCTCGCGAACTCCCGCCGTGATAAAAAACATTACGCCGATCCCCGCAGTAAGCATTGTCGCCGCCAATAGCAGCACGCGCGTGAAGTCGCTTGCAGCAAGCGCTCCGATAAACAGCGGTACGGGGGAGATCACGCACAGACACGCGCCGATTATATTGCACATGACATAGGTGCCGCGATAGGCTTTTTGGCGCTCCTTGACCATGCCGACAACGCCGTATTCCGTTTCGAACGGCTCTTTTTCGAGGAACTCAAAGTGCTTGCTTTGAGCGCCCGTGTACAGGTAAATTCCCACCGCTGCCGCGGCGAGTACAAGCAATATTGCCATTCCGAACACAGCGGCGGCGTTTTCGGAGAACGGCGGCTCGGAAAGCGTCGTTGTGCCGCCGAATATAATAAGCTGCGCCACTGCGGCAATATTGATAAACGTTGCAAGAGCAATGCGCCATGAAGCCTTTTTCCGCAGCTCCAGAAACTCGTTAGCTTCTGCGAGAGTTATCTTCCTCGCGTTTTCGGGAATGTCCTTTCCGACAAACTCCTCGTCCTCTATCTCGTCCTTTAATAAGTAGTCGGTCGTCACGCCGAACAGTTTGCCGAGCTGTAAAATTTTCTCCAGATCGGGAACGCTCTGCGCGCTCTCCCACTTGCTAACCGCCTGCCGCGAGACGTTCATTTTCTCGGCAAGTTCCTCCTGCGACATTCCGCTCTTTTTTCTGAGCCTTACCAGTTTGTCTGCAAAAATCATAAAATCACCTCTTTTATTATTTCGGAAACGCTTGCTTCCGATATGTTAATTCTAGCATTTTATACGGTTGCAGACCACCAACCGCCGCTTTTCAATTCGTCAACTGACGGTTGCGTTTGTGATATTTATGCGAAAATCAGCCCGAAAACTTTCGTCCTCGGGCTTCGATTATTTATTAACCTTGCTGTGCTCTCTTCTTTGCCTCGATATCCGCGAGAGCGTCCTTTCTCGAAAGGTTGATACGTCCTTGCTGGTCGATCTCCATTACCTTGACGATTATCTCGTCGCCGATCGAAACAACGTCCTCGACCTTTTCAACGCGATGGTTCTCGAGCTTGGAGATGTGAACCATTCCGTCCTTGCCTGGAGCGATCTCAACAAACGCGCCGAAGTTCATAATGCGAACAACCTTGCCCTTGTAGATAGCGCCAATCTCGGGCGGGTTGACAATGGTGTGGATAACCTGAACGCACGCGTTCGCCTTTTCGAGATCCGCGCCGCAGATAAACACATTTCCGTCCTCGTCCACGTCGATCTTGACCTCGAAATCCGCGCAGAGCTTCTGGATAACCTTGCCGCCCTTGCCGATAACATCGCTGATCTTGTCCACGGGAACTTTTGTGGTGAGCATTTTGGGAGCGTACTTGCCGACCTCCTTGCGCGGCTCGGGAATAGCCTTGAGCATAACCTCGTCGAGGATATAATTGCGAGCCTTGTGGGTCTTTTCAAACGCGCTCTTTATAATCTCGGGAGTAAGACCGTCGATCTTCAAGTCCATCTGAATAGCGGTGATACCGTCGTGAGTACCCGCAACCTTGAAGTCCATATCGCCGAAGAAGTCCTCAACGCCCTGAATATCAACCATTGTCATCCAACGCTCGCCCTCGGTGATAAGTCCGCATGAGATACCCGCAACAGGCTTCTTTATCGGAACGCCGGCGTCCATAAGCGCCAGCGTAGAACCGCACACCGAGCCCTGCGAGGTAGAGCCGTTAGAGGAGAGAACCTCAGACACAAGTCTTATCGCGTAGGGGAACTCCTCAACAGACGGGATAACGGGAACGAGCGCTCTCTCGGCGAGCGCGCCGTGACCGATCTCGCGTCTGCCGGGACCGCGCGAAGCCTTTGTCTCGCCGACCGAGTAAGCGGGGAAGTTATAGTGGTGCATATAGCGCTTGCCGTCCTCGTCGTCAAGACCCTCCAGCTTCTGTGAGTCGGAAACGGGACCGAGCGTGCATATCGTCATTACCTGCGTCTGTCCGCGCGTGAAAATACCCGAGCCGTGAACTCTCGGCAGCACCGCGACTTCCGCGGCAAGGGGTCTCATCTGATCGAGAGCGCGTCCGTCAACGCGCTTGCCGTCGTCGAGCAGCCAGCGGCGTACCACAAACTTCTGGAGCTTGTACATACACTCATCGATCATCGCGATCTGTTCGGGGTATTGCTCGTCAAACTTCTCGTGAACCTCCGCGTATACGGGCTGCAAACGCTCCTCGCGGATATTCTTGTCGTCGGTATCCATTGCGTAGCGAACCTTTTCGATAGCGAAATCGGAGATAGCGTCGAACATATCGTGATCGACCTCCATGCTCTCAAACGCAAATTTCGGCTTACCGATCTGCGCCTGTATATCCTTGATGAACGGGATAAGGCTCTTGACGATCTCGTCATGACCTGCCATAATAGCATTGAACATCACGTCGTCGGGTACTTCGTTAGCGCCCGCCTCTATCATAACTACCTTCTTCTCGGAGCTTGCTACCGTGAGGTTGAGGTCGCTCTTCGCGCGCTGCTCCTGATCGGGCATAAGCACGATCTCACCGTCGACCAAACCTACGGAAATGCCGCCGATAGGTCCGTTCCACGGGATATCGGAGATAGAAACCGCGATAGATGCGCCGATCATTCCCAGAATTTCAGGGGAGCAGTCGGGGTCAACGGCAAGCACCGTCATGGTGATCGCCACGTCGTTTCTCATATCCTTGGGGAACAGCGGGCGCATGGGGCGGTCAACCACGCGGGAGGTCAGGATAGCCTTTTCGCTCGGTCTGCCCTCGCGCTTCAGAAAGCCGCCGGGTATCTTTCCGACGGAGTAGAGCTTCTCCTCATAGTCCACTGCGAGCGGGAAGAAATCCACGCCGTCGCGGGGCTTGGGTGAAGCGGTAACGTTTACCATAACCACGGTCTCGCCGTATCTTACCCAGCAAGAGCCGTTGGCAAGTCCGCAGACCTTACCGGTTTCAACGGTGAGCTCTCTGCCCGCGAACATAGTTTTGAATACCTTGTAATTCTCAAACATTTGTCTTATCCTTTCATAATTTGATCAACGATTTATTAGTTCGTTCTCCGAAAGCACAGACGATCTGCAAAAAAGTCAGCCGCCGCCTGTGCACTGTCGCGCACTGCAGAAGCTCAATTTTATGCAGCTCTGCGCTTTCTTCGCCGCCGCGCAAAAAGTGAAAAAAGGGCAGAAAAGCGCTCTCCTGCCCTTAGTTCTCAATTACTTACGCAAGCCGAGCTTTGCAACAATAGCACGATAACGCTCAATATCTTTCTTCTGGAGGTAGTTGAGCAGATTTCTTCTGCGGCCGACCATTTTCAAAAGTCCGCGTGTGGAATGGTGATCCTTCTTGTGAACCTTGATGTGCTCGGTAAGGTCGTTAATTCTCTTGGTGAGAATTGCGATCTGTACCTCGGGCGAACCCGTGTCGTTTTCGTGCTTGCGGTTAGCTTCGATAACCGTTGTCTTTTCTTCTTTTCTTAACATATTACACCTCTTAAAATTTCTCCGGCGTCACAGCATAGGGCTTGGTGTTTCTCCGACGGAGCTTTGTCCGCTACCCGTGGGACCGGTTATTTTGTGCGGAATTGCACAACACAGACATTATACCACAAAAAAACTGATTTGTAAAGGGGGTTTTTAACTTTTTTCCCGATTTTAATTAACGTTGTGCTGAATTTCAGAGTTCGCTGCCGTTACGGCCGCTCGTCCGACTTAACGCTCGAAAACGCGGTCTTGACGGTTATGCCGCGCAGACCTCCTATACGTCCCGCAAGCGTGGAAACGGTATCCTGCGGCGCGTCGATAGCGATACTGATTATGTGTATATTCCGTTCTCTGTACGGTATTCCCATTCGTCCGATAATATATTCGCCGTATTCGTGAAGTATCCCGTTCAGCCGCTGAACGGTCTCCGCGTTTTCGACGATAATGCTCATGACCGCAACGCGTGTTTCCATAAAACCACTCTCCCGCATATAATTTTAGCATATCCGCGCGTATTTGTCAAGCCGCGCAAATTGACCGCCCCGCCCGGGCTGTTGTCCGGACGGGGCGTTTAAGAGGATTTTATGGCAAGTTACTTGAAATCATTTAACATAATGGTCGAGGTGCGGGAATTTCGCCGCGAAATCCGTCCACGAGAAACTCGTAACTCTTACGACGCACCCGCCGCCGTAGTTCGCCTGATATACGGTAATGCCGTTTTCGTCCGTGTCGGCGACGGTCATAAAATGCGGCACGTCATTGTCCTGTGTTACGGCGATATACGTTCCGAGCGGCGCGTCCTTAAGCGCGGCTTTTGCGGAGTCGGCGGTAATATCGGCGTTTATCTCGGTTTTGTTCTCGGACGAAACGTGCTTGCCCGTCACCTGAAAGAAAACATACTTCGCAAAGCCCATGGACTGAATGGAGCGGTCGAAGTTCACGCAGTTGCAGTCAACGTCCCAATTGCACTTGTCGTGATCGGTGCAGGGCTTGCCGTCGTATGTAAAATACGAGCCGTCAGGGTATTGCTTGAGCGGAAGCGCGTTTGCGTTTACTTGTTCGTTTTTGTCGTCTGTTTTGTTCTCGGCGGTTTCTTTATCTTTATCTTCCGTTGAATTGTTTTTGCCGCTTCCGGTGGAAGTATCGTTTTTATTGTCGGCTTTGTCGGGAGCTTTTTCCTCCGGTGTGCTGTCGGTGTTTCCCGAAGCCTTTTCGTCGGTTTTGCTTTCGGTTTTATCGTCCGAATTATTCTCGGGGGCATTGTCGGCGGGATCGTTTACGACTATCTGTTTGTCGTCGGAAAAGTCTCCGCTCGGAGCGTCGTTGCTGCTGCATGCGGTAAGCGAAGCGAGCATAGCGATCGTGCAAATAATTGTTGTAAGTTTTTTCATAATGTGTTTCCTCCTGTGTGATCATATATTTTTTTGAAACGATGTAATAAGGATTGTGGCGAGGTCTTTTTATTTCTGTTTTAAGTATATCACAAATATCTTCGAAATGCAATTACAAAGCGGTTACAATCCGGTTACAAAACGGTTACAGTTTTTCGGGAATTATTACAATTTGCCGCAGTAACTGTTTTTGCTTCGCACAATAAATGCTTTTTGTTTAATATCATATACGGCTTGACAGATAATCAATTTATAATGTATAATTAAACAATAAAAAAATTAAAGCAGCTGAGAAAACGATCGTCAAAACATTTACGCTTATTTTATGCACGGCGTTCCACGGGAACGGAAACGGCTAACGCGGAACTGTGTTGTATGAGAGTTTTGCTGATTTGTTATTGAATAAGCCATCCTGAAATTGTGCGTTTTTTACAAAATCCACACAATTTAAGCAAAGTTTACAAAAAGTTAATTTTACAATGATATAATTATAACAAACGACTACGGGAGGGCGGTTTATGAGCTGTTTTGGATACGGACTGTCCGGGCTGTTTCGGGCGGCGGGCTTTACCAGAATATACCGCCCCGATGAATGTCAAGGTGACGAAAAACCGAAGATCTACATATCCGACGAAACCTCGCCGCGCGAAAAGACGGCTATCGCGGCGGCGCTCAGATGCACGGTGATATTGCCGATAGAGGAATACATCGGCTGCACTGCCGTGCGGACGATAAGTCCTTATAAAGTAATAACGGCGTGCGGCGGCTTCAACACCGAATGGTTCCATGCCGCGCTTAAACGGCTGAAAACCGACAGCGTTCTGATATTTTCAACGGGCAGCGTCGGTTACGGCGGCGCGGTGGTGCTGTCGCTGATGTCGGGCGCGGAGATTGTTCCGCTTTGCAGCAGATCGAGCCGCAGACTGATAAGGCAGCGTCGGATAACGATAGGCGCGCCGATAGTTCCCGAGGGCAATTACGCTCTTTCGGCGGAGTGTGTTAACTCCGAGATAAAGCGCGTGGATACGGCATTGTCGGCGATAAGGGGGGCTGAGGTTTGAACACGTTAAACGAGCTTGGCGCCATATTGACGGGCATTTCGCCCGAAATAGCGGAAATGCCGCTATCTGAGGACACGCGGCTTATCGACGACCTCGGTCTGGACAAAACGCGGCGGCTGCTTTTCGCGGTGAGCGTCGAGGATAATTTTGACATACGATTTGTCGGTTCTCCCGAAATACATACGCTGGGAGACGTTATACGTTATATTAAAAATTTCAGCAAAGGTTTGGTGATGGAACATGAAAACGGGACTTATACTTGAGGGCGGCGCGGTTCGCGGAATATTCACTGCGGGAGTGCTCGACCGCCTTATGGAGAACGGAATTTATTTCCCCTATGTTATCGGCGTATCGGCGGGCGGCGGCAATGCCATGAGTTACGTTTCGCGGCAAAAGGGCAGAACCTGCCGCATGATAAACGTTCCGCGCAGCGAGTCGTATTACGGACTGAAACAGTTCCTCGGCTCGAAAAAGCTGATAAATCTCGATAAAATGGCGTTTGAATATCCGTACAAGCAATTCCCGTTCGATTTTGATACATATTTCCACAGCGGCATAGAAACGGAATACGTCTGCACCTGTATGGAAACGGGCGAGGCGGAATATTTCACCGAGGAGAACGATTGCGAGCGGCTGCTTACTATCTGCAAGGCGACTTGTTCCGTGCCCATGCTCTGCGAGCCGGTGGAAATGGACGGGCGTCATTATCTTGACGGTTCTATCGCGGACAGCATTCCGATAGAACACGCTCTGGATATGGGCTGCGACAAGCTTGTGATAATACTCACCAAGCCCGACAGCTCCGTTGCGCCGACGGATTACTCGAAGTTCCGCAAGGTGATACACGCCATGTACAAGGACTATCCCGCGTTTGAGGACGCGTGTCTGTCGCGCGTGGAGCGCTATTGGAAAACCGTTGAGCTTATGGAGGAGTTGGAGGAGCAAGGGAGGATCTACATATTCCGTCCGGCGCTGCCCGCTATCTCAAAGTTTGAGAAGGACGGCGCGAAGATAATGGAGTCCTACCGCGACGGCTACGCTCAGGCGGACCACAGGATCGCCGAGCTTTCCCAATGGCTCAGTTCGGTAGAGAGCAAGGTAAGCTGATACATATTAACGCCCCGTTCGTGAATGAACGGGGCGTTTAAGCTTGTTGATTATTTTGTAAACCTGTCAAGTACGTTGAGGAATTCCTCTTCGGAAAGCCCCTCGGCGGTTATCCTTACACGCGACTGCATATCGAGGTCAGCGAGGAAATTGCCGTCCGCGTCGCGGTAGATAAGCGCTTCGTAGCCGTTGACCGTGGAAACGCCCTCGTCCGGGGCAGGACGGACGGTACCCGGCTTTGTCGGGTCATAACCGCTTATTGATTGCCCGATAAGATTGCCGTTTTCATCGTATTCGTTGTGGATTTCAGGCTTAGGCGTTTTTACGGGCTTGTCAGCGGTGAGTATTTCTGTAGACGCGGGGGCGAATTTGTCGTACTGCGCTGAAACGCTTACAGAAACGTCGGGAGCTGTATAGTTGAGCGTGTTGCGCGTGTAATACGTGGTGATTCCCGCCGTAACGCCATCGTTGAATTCGTGTCTGTAAACACCGAGTTCGCCATGGGAAAGCGCCCAGTTGGGATACGCTTCGGAGAGACAGTTAAACCGAAATCCGTAAAAGCTGTCAAGCGTTTCAAGATTATACTCGGTGAATTCGTCGGGGATAAGCTCAACGCTGTTCTCGGCAATGTTGAACTTGTCGACGCTCAGCACGTGTATGTCATTATTCCCCGAGTTGGGGTTGGTGTAGTCAAAAATGGGCGGATCGTCTTCGGTGGCGATTTCAATGCTGCCTATTTCGGGCACGTCGATAGCCGTTTCGGAGGAGACCGAAGCGTCATCGGCGGTCATCGTGTCGGCAATCTCCGTAGCGCCCGAATTTGCGTCAGCCACAGAACCGCTGTCGGTAGTTGCGGTAACGAGGTTGATATGTCTGCCGCGGTTCGATGAAACGACCGCTGAGCCTATCCCGACAACTCCCACAAGAACGGCTGCTGCGCACGGCGCTTCGATAAGAAACATGCGCCTGCGTCTTTTTATTTCCGCGTCTCTGCGGGTTAAAACGTTGTGAGCCATTTGTTCATAATTCTTCATATTCAAAGCCCTCCTTTTCAAGTGCTTTTTTCAGTGCTATTCTCGCACGGTAGACTAATGTTTCTATGTTGTGAACGCTTTTTTTCATCACGGCGGCGGTCTCCTTGTTCGACATATCCTCGAAGTAGGTCAGCCACAGGACCTGCCGATACTCGGGTTTAAGCGTATCCATAGCGCGGTGTACGGCGATCTTGCGTTCTTCGCGTATGTATGACCGTTCTAAATTCTCTCTGTCAGCCTGAACCTCCGCAAGCTCCTCTATCGCAATGACGTCGCTGCGGTTTCTTCTCAGATGATCTATTGCGGCATTGCGTCCGATAGCGTACAGGAACGTCTTGAATGTCGAGCCTTCGCGGAAATGCGGTTTTCTTACCGCGAGCTTTACGAACGTGTCCTCGCAAAGCTCCTCCGCAACGGTGAGGTTGTTTACGAAACTGTTGAGGTAGAATATAAGCCCGTCCTTGTAGTCGCGGACTATTTCGACGATACCGTTGTCGTCGCCCGTGAGAAAACGGCGGTAGCTACTTTCACCGTTTGGCATTTTTTTATTCCCCCTTTCACCTATTAGACGAAAACAGTTGGCAAAACCTCACTGTAATATTTTGAAATTTCGATACAAAAAGCGGAGAGGTTTGCTCTCCGCTTTGTTATATTAAATGCTTGCCGAGTAGTTAGGCGCTTCTTTGGTGATGTAAATATCGTGCGGGTGAGATTCCTTTAAGCCTGCACCCGTTATCTTGACGAACTCCGCGCGCTCCTGAAGCTCGGGGATAGTCGGGCAGCCGCAGTAGCCCATACCGCTTCTGATACCTCCGACAAGCTGGAAGATTGTATCCGCGACCGCTCCCTTGTACGGAACGCGTCCCTCTACGCCCTCGGGAACGAGCTTTTTATCCTTTTCTTGGAAATATCTGTCGGCGGAACCCTGTTTCATTGCCGCGAGACTTCCCATGCCGCGGTATACCTTGAACGAACGTCCCTGATAAATTTCACTGTCGCCGGGAGCTTCCTCGCAGCCCGCAAGCAGAGAGCCGAGCATTACCACGTTCGCGCCCGCCGCCAATGCCTTGACGATATCGCCCGAATACTTGATACCGCCGTCCGCGATTACGGGAACGCCGTATTTAGCCGCGGCGCACGCGCAGTCGTACACCGCCGTTATCTGCGGAACGCCGATACCTGCGACAACGCGTGTCGTGCAGATAGATCCCGGTCCTATGCCGACCTTTACCGCGTCCGCGCCCGCCTTGATAAGATCCTCGGCGGCAGCGGCGGTCGCTACGTTGCCCGCGATAACGGGCGTATCGGGGAACGCGTTCTTTACCTTGTCGAGCGTTACCATTATATTCTTGGAGTGACCGTGCGCGGAGTCGAGCACGAGCACATCGACCTGTGCCTTGATGAGCGCGCCCGCTCTTTCAAGAACGTCGGGAGTAATGCCGATAGCCGCGCCGCAGAGCAGTCTGCTGCCTTTGTCGCGGGCGGTGTGGGGATACTGTACGGACTTTTCGATGTCCTTTATGGTTATCAGACCCTTTAAGTAGCCGTTTTCATCGACCAACGGGAGCTTTTCGATTTTGTGGCGGCGAAGTATCTCCTGCGCCTGTTCAAGATTAGTACCGACGGGCGCGGTGATGAGGTTCTCCTTGGTCATGACCTCGCCGATATGCTGCTGAGGCTCGGAAATGAAACGGAGGTCGCGGTTGGTGAAAATTCCCACCAGCTTGCCGTTCTCAACGATCGGCACGCCGCTTATCTTGTACTTGCCCATGAGCTTGTCCGCGTCTGTTACAGTGTCGTCGGGAGAGAGGAAGAATGGGTTCACAATGACGCCGTTTTCGGAACGCTTTACCTTGTCGACTTCGTCGACCTGCTGCTCGATAGGCATATTTTTGTGGATAATACCTATGCCGCCCTCGCGCGCTATCGCGATAGCCATTTTCGACTCGGTAACGGTGTCCATGGCCGCCGTCATAATGGGGGTGTTCAAGGTGATTGTCTTGGTGAGCTGCGTCTTGATGTCGATCATATTCGGCGTTACGTCGCTTTTCGCGGGTATCAGCAGAACGTCGTCAAAGGTCAGCCCCTCCTTGATGAATTTCTCGTTGAAGTTGCAATTTAACATACTCTTCCTCCTCGCAATTACATACATTATCAACCGATAAAATATTATTGTTTCTATTATACACCAATTGAGAATTTTTTTCAAGTAAAACCAAAAAGAAAAATAGACAAATATCTTTACTTTTTTTCGCCGAGTTTGGAACATTTTAACGCACTTCTAAAAAAAACTGTGAAAAAATGGATTTACTTCTTGACTTAACGGCAATTTTATTATAAAATATATTTGTATGGTGTAAAAGAAACGTTTGCCTTTTTGGTCGGCTAAAGCAGAGACGGAGGTTTGTATGGAGATCTTATATCCCGATTATGACAATTGCATAGCCAACCTCGCCTGCTCCGTGATGAAGCGGTTCGGGATCGAACCGCCGAACGGCACTCTGCCGCTTGCGGACGCTCTGCTTTCGGAGCGGCGGTATAAGAACGTCGTTGTAATGGTACTCGACGGAATGGGCAATAATATCGTTGAGGAGAATCTCGCGCCCGACGGCTTTTTCCGCTGTCACCTCGCGGGAACGTACTCGTCGGTGTTTCCGCCGACCACCGTTGCCGCCACTACAGCGATAGACAGCGGATTATTTCCCGCACAGTCGTCGTGGCTGGGGTGGACGGGATATTTCCCCGAGGTCGGCAGAAACGTCGTGTATTTTCTTAATCAGGACTTCGATACCGATGAACAGATAGACGGTGACAGCATAGCGTGGACGCACGTTCCGTATTGGAGAATTTGCGACCGTATTCGTGACGCGGGTTTCGCGGCACATTATCTCGCGCCGTTCGCCGAGCCGTACCCGAAGGATTTCGGCGCGCTTTGTGGAAAGATAAAGCGGATTTGCTGCGGAGACGGCGAAAAGTACGTTTACGCGTACTGGGATCAGCCCGATACCGTAATGCACCGCAAGGGCTGCTTCGGCGAACGCGCGAAAGCCGTGGTCCGCGAACTGGAAAAACAGGTTCAAGAGATGGCGGACTGCTTGTCCGATACGCTGCTGCTTATCACGGCGGATCACGGGCATATCGACAGTCCGAAAGCGGTGGTTACGGACTATCCCGATATAATGGAGTGTCTGGTGAGAATGCCGTCGATAGAGCCGCGCTGCCTTAACCTGTTCGTCAAGGACGGGATGGATGACCGGCTCAAATCGGCGTTTAAGGAGCATTTTAACGGGAAGTTTACGGTAATGTCAAAATCGGATGTCATGGAGCGGCAGCTGTTCGGCAAGGGAACCTCGCACCCGAGGTTTGACGAAATGTTGGGAGACTATATTGCAGTCGCCGTTGATGATCTTTCGATATACAACAAAAGCGAAAAAAATTTCGTCGGCGCTCATGCGGGGCTGACAAAGGACGAGATGATAATTCCGCTGATAGCGGTTAAAAAGGACTGATAACTATAAATGATATTATAATTTCCGCTTCGCTGCTCGCAAGTGATATGACGAAAATGTCGGAGGAGATACGTCGCTGCGAGGACGCGGGAGTGGACTGGATTCATTACGACGTAATGGACGGGCATTTCGTGGAGCAGATTTCCTATGGAACGCCGATACTGAAAAGTGTTAAAAAATGCACAAAAAGACCGCTTGATGTGCATTTGATGGTGGAGCGCCCCGACCAACAGGCGGAATATTTTGCCGAGGCGGGCGCGGATATTATCGACATACACGTTGAGAGCCCGTGTGATATCGCCGCGTGTCTGAAACGGATACGCGAACTCGGGAAGTCGCCTGCGCTGGCGGTCAAGCCGAACACGCCGATCGAGGAGGCGTATCCGTATCTGTCGATGTGCGATATGGTTCTGGTGATGACGGTCGAGCCGGGGTACGGCGGACAGGGATTTATCTCCGAAATGCTGGCCAAGGTGAAGGTGCTGCGCGAATACGCCGACAATAACGGCTTTGCGGCGATGAATATCCAGGTGGATGGCGGCATTAACGAAAAAACGGGAGAACAAGCCAAGGCAGCGGGCGCAAACGTGCTTGTGGCAGGCACCGGATTGTTTAAGGCAAAAGATATGAACGCGGTAAACGCCGCACTGAAAGGAACTCTTTAAATGATGAATTTTACTGCGCGGGAGCCCGATAAGGTCTATCTCGAGCGCTTTGTTATAATGGCTATGCTGTTGGTGCTGTCGACCTGTATGCAAGGTCTGAGGGCGCTGACGGTCGGTGCGGCGAGCGTTCTGCTGTGTATGGCGGCGGACGTGATCTGCTGCTTTATACGGAAAATGCGCTATGACCCAAAGGATATGGCGGTGCCGTTCTGGGGACTGGCGGCGGCGCTTATGATGCCGATAACCGTGCCGTTCGGGTTGGTGGCGTTGTCCTCCGCGATATGCGTTGTCGTGGGCAAACATTTGTTCGGAGCTTCGGATAATATCGTGTTCTGCCCGCCCGCTATCTCGGTCTCGTTTTTACTGATATGCTATCCCTCCGAGCTGCTGTATTCTCCTAAATACGGCGAGCGTCTGGGCGCGTTCGAGGAATACGGCGAGACGCTGACGCGTTCGGTTGAGTATTCGCTGAAGCTCGGGAACATTCCCTCAAACAGTATCTGGGATATTCTTATGGGCTTGGTGTCGGGAAATATCGGCACTATCTATATTCTGGTGATACTGATATGCGGTATTTGCATGATAATTCACCGCTCAAACAGCGGCTGCGCCGTTATCTCGTGTTTGCTGACCGCAGGGATGCTGGCGTTCTTTTTCCCGAGAATACGCGTTTCGGGTATCGAATCGGTTTTTTACGAGCTCAGCTCGGGATATCTGCTGTTCGGCGTGGTATTCCTTGCGGCAGAGCCGTACCGTATGCCTGAAAAGGCTATCGGCAGAGCTATCTATGGAGTGGTACTTGGGTATATCACAATGATGTTCCGTTCCTTCGGGCAGACCGAGGGCAGCTTTCTGTTCGCACTGCTGATAACGGGAGCGCTCGGCAGCAGCTTCGACAGAGTTGTCGAGAATATTTCGTACTGGAAAAAGACATACGTCAATTCGTTCGAGAAGTCGAAAACGCAAGTGCAGCGCGGCGATATCAAGCTCACCGATACGCAGGAGATAGTTCTTCCCGAGAAATACCGCTACAATACTCCGCCGATAGACGGAGAGATCAAGAAGAAACGCAAGCGCCGCAAGGAGGATAATAATGCCGGAAATCAAAAATAAAAAATTCTCCGTAAACGCGGACGGTCTTTTCAAGCAGAATATCGTGCTGATGAGCGGACTGGTCACCGCGCCGATAATCGTCGCCGCGACTAACGCGGAGCGCGCCGTTATGCTGATCGTGAGTTTTTTTCTGATATCGTATACGGGTATACTTCTGTGCCGCTTTATTCCGCGCAGGATCGTCTATACCGTCAGAATACTGCTTTACGCGGTCGTGGCGGCGGCTATGTATATCCCGACGATGATACTGCTCGAGCGGCTGTTTCATGAGGCCGTATCGGAGGTCTCGCTTTACGTCGGGCTTATGGTCGTGAACTCGTTTTTGCTTGCGAAAACCGAAACGCGCTTCTATCTCAAGCCGTATCCCGAAATGACGCTGGACGCGTTTATCTATGTGCTTGGCTACGCTCTCGTTACGCTTGTCGTAGGAGTTCTGCGTGAGATACTCGCCTATGGAACCGTCTACTCCTTTCACCTTTGCGAGCCGATAATGCCCGCCGCAAAATCGCCGTTTTTCGGGTTTATACTCGTGGGGATACTGGCGGCGTTCTGCCGCGGTATAGTGGGCAGACGCACCTCCGTAAGAAAGGAGCGCGGGGTATGAGCGAGGTATTTGCGAGAATAGTAAGCGTCGCGATGATCTCCGTGTTTATGCAGAACGCCATCTTCGACAGGGCTTTCGGCGCGAACGTCGCGATCTACGCTTCGAGAAAGAATGAGCACGTTGTGGGCTTCACATTTGGCATAACCGTTATGACTACGCTCGCGAGCATAATATCGTACTTTTTTGACAAGCTGGTTATGCCGCTTGAAAACGGCTATCTGTTTATGCCGCTGATATATGTGGGGATAATCGGCATACTGTACGTCGCGGGGCTGCTGATCATGTGGAAGTTTTTTCACAAGATGTTCCGCAAGGTGAAGCAGTATGCGCATCTGGCTATCTTCAACTGCACAGTTATAGGCGCGCTGTTCCTCAACTCGAATTACGGCAGCGACCTTGCGAGCTATATCGGCTACGGCTTCGGAACGGGCATCGGTTTCTTCCTCGCGTGCTTTATGCTGAATATCGCGCACGAACGGCTTGACTCCGAGAAGATACCGCGCATTTTCAGAGGCTATCCGATAATGCTTATTTATATAGGTATAGTTTCTTTGGCGTTTAACGTATTGGTTGGATATACCGCGGAATTCTAGTTAAAATATTACAGGACTTGTTTTTATAAACCGAAAGTGTGAGGGCGGGCTCTTGAAAGGAGATTACCAATGGCACCGAAAAAGACCAACATTAAGATCAAGCACAGCAAATTCAACCTTTACAATAAAAAGAAGAGCAAAGCGCGGCAGGCGCTCACGGTAATACTGACGATCGCGGCGGCGTGCGTGTTGGGCGTGGTGGGATACGGTATCGGAAAGCCCGTGCTGGATTATTTCCGGAACGGGTATACCTCGGACAGTTCTTCCGGACAGCCGAACAGCTCCGATATAAGCGGTTCTGTCGGTACGGACGTTTCCGACGGACAAGTCGGTTCGGAGAGCGTTGTTGAAAGCGCTTCGGAAAGCTCGCAGCCCGATTCCTCGGACATTCCTTCGCAGGTGTTTGACGGTTCGATGTATTTTCTCCCGGATAACGCGGCGGCAAGCTCCGCTTCGCTGAACAGCGCGCTTGCGGCGGCGAAAAGCGCGGGGGCTACTACCGTGGTCGTGACGCTTAAGGATCAGACGGGCAATTTCTATTACAAGAGCGGCATTAAGGAGATCGAGGGTTCGATAAAGGGAACGCTCACGGCGGCGCAGATAAGCGACATTGTCACTAAGGCGGGGTTTGTTCCCGCGGCGAGAATAAGCACGCTTATGGACAGCCTTAACCCCGCTGTCATTGACGCAAGCTACGAGCATTCGCCGACAAGCCCTTACAGCGGCTGCTGGCTTGACAACCGCCAGGATCGGGGCGGCAAATTGTGGATCTCGCCGTTTAAAAACAACGCGGCGACATTCCTGAAAAAAATCACGAGCGAGCTTACGGCGGCGGGCTTTACGCACGTTATCTGTGCGAATACGCGTTTCCCCGCGTTTTTCTCCTCGGATATGACGGTTTACCTCAGCGATCTGCCGCTTTCCGATAATACAAAGCGCTCGGCGGCTCTGTGGAGCGTTCTGGACGCGATAGACGCGGTTGCGGGCGATAAGGCGCAGACGTGGATCGAGATGGACTCGGCGGGGCTTATCGCGGAAAGCAAACTCGGCACGGACGCGGAGATATGTTCAAACAAGGCCAAACTCGCCGAAGCAAAAATAATCATCAGCTACGCCGCAAGCGGAAACGCGGCGGACGCTTACAAAAACGCAAAGGATTTTGCGGTCAAGGCTAAAACGGAACTGGGCGGCGCAGAGGTCGCGGTGCTGATAAAGGGCTTTTCGGGCTCGGCACTTTCGGACGTGCAGAGGGCGTTCAGGGAAGCGGAGCTGACGGTGCTCGTACAATAACGAAAATTACCCGAAAAAGGGTAAATATATACAAAACAAACAGGAAGAAAACGGAGGACAACTATGAATTTATTAACTTTAATGGCGCAGGCTTCAACGGCTGCGGGAACTGAACAGGCGGGAGGAATTCTGAGCATTCTGACGATGATCGTGCCGCTGGCGCTTATGGTGCTGATTTTTTGGCTTCTCATCATTCGTCCCGAGAAGAAGCGCACCAAGGAAATGCAGAATATGCTCGACAGCCTGCAGGTCGCGGACGAGGTGGTCACCAACGGCGGCATCATCGGGCGTGTGCTGTCCGTTCAGAAGGACACCGTGCTTATCGAGACGGGTTCGGACCGCACCAAAATACGCGTTGTGAAGTCCGCGATCGCGAAATGCAACACCGAGCACGAAAATTCCGCGCCCGCTGTTGAGGGCAAGAAGTCCAAGGGTAAGACCGAGATCAAGTAATGGAACGCTCCGATCTGCGCGTTGTCAAGACGCGCCGCGTCATACGAGACGCGCTGTTTAAGCTGATGTCCGAAAAGGAGCTGTCGAAGATAACCGTTTCGGAGCTTTGTGTGTGCGCCGAGATAAACCGCAAGACGTTTTATCGGCACTATCGGACAATCCCCGATGTTATCGAGGAGCTTGAGGGCGAGATCCTTGACGAGTTCGCGGAGATAATGCGCACAAGCGGCGGCAGCGTGCTGGACGTCGGCGCGGTCATTCGCGATATAAGTCTGATAGTAATGCGGCGGAGGGATTTCTTCGTGAGCATTATGAAACGCAATTCCGACTTGTTCGGCAACGGCAGAATAAAGGAGGCGCTGCGCAGAACGCTTATGGCAGCGCTGAAAAAGGTCGGAACTATCACGGACGAGCGGACGCTGCGGGCGGTTTCGGAGTTTACAGTGTCGGGCGTGCTGTCGCTGTACGCGGCGTGGTTTGACGGCGGCTGCGAGGGCGATACGGACTTCCTGACTGAGGTCTCGGTTAAGATGGTTACAAGCGGGCTGACAGCGTTTATTTCGGAGGATAAGCTTTCTGAAATGCGGTTGAAATAAATAAGAACAATGTTGGTACAGTGAGCGGGACGGAACACCGAAGGTTCGGCTCGGTGCACGGTTTTTAGGGAGGTAAATGATTATGAGTAACGAAAACAAAGGCTTTTTTTCTGTAAGAAGTATGGTGTTTATGGCGATATTTGCGGCGCTGATCTGCATTGCGGGACCTGTCGCCGTTCCGTTGCCGGGAGGGTTGGTTCCGATATCGCTGGGTACGTTCGCGATATATCTGACGGGAGCGCTGCTCGGCGGTAAACGCGGAACAATGTCGGTGGTTGTGTATATTATGCTCGGAGTTGTGGGACTTCCCGTGTTTACGGGTTTTATGGGCGGATTTGCTAAGGTGCTGGGTCCTACGGGCGGCTACATAATCGGGTATATTCCGTTGGTGCTTATAACGGGGCTGTTCGCCGATATGCCGTCAAAGAAACACTGGACGATGCCTGTGGGTATGGTTCTCGGAACGGCAGTGCTGTACGCGTTCGGTACGGCATGGTTTATGATAATGAGCGGTTCCGGGCTTGTGCCCGCGCTTGTGAACTGTGTTGTGCCGTTTCTTATCGGTGACGCCATAAAAATCGTGCTGACCGTTGTTATCGCCGTTCCTCTTAAATCGCGGCTTAACGCTGTCTTACAGGGTAATTCCCGTAAGGGGCTTTACAAATGAAATCGGCCGGTGTGATCGCTTTTCAGGCGGTGGTAATGTTTATTCTGCTGGCGGTGGGATATTTTCTGTATAAGAAGAAACTCCTCGGCGACGAAGCAACTCAGCAGATGTCAAATATTGCCATTTCGATAATAAATCCGATCGTTATTTTTAATGCATATCAGACGGATTTTAATCCGTCGCTGCTTCGCGGGTTGATGTATGCGCTGCTGCTGGCGTTTATCGCGCAGACTATTCTTGTAGCGTCAAGTTATATAATAGTTCGCGCGACGCATAAGAACTTTGAGATCGAGCGGTTTGCACTGGGGTACTCCAACTGCGCGTTTATGGGTATTCCGCTTATTGAGGCGACTTACGGCGCGGAGGGCGTGTTTTATCTGACCGCGTTTATTACGGCGTTCAACGTGTTTATGTGGACGCATGGGGTCGTTCTTATGGGCGGCTCGGAGAAGGGGAAAGCTCCCGCGGAGCGCGTTAAGGCGCTGTTGAAAATATTGATCTCGCCCGCGATATTATCGATCGTGCTGGGTCTGGTCTGCTTTTTCACGGGGCTGAGAATGCCGCAGATAATTCAGCAGCCGCTGAACTATCTCGGCTCGATGAACACGCCGCTTGCAATGCTGGTTTCGGGCGCGACTATCGCGAGGTCGGGACTGGCGGACGCTTTCAGAAACAAGCGCGTTTATCTGCTCCAGTCGGTAAAGCTGCTGATAGTTCCGATGCTGCTTGCGGCGCTCTATGTACCAATGGAGCTGTTCGGGATAAAGACGATGATCGTGGAGACGATACTTATCGCCGCCGCAGCACCGACAGCATCCTCGACAATAATGTTCTCATACAAATTCGGCAAGGACGCGGGCTACGCCGCGAACCATTTCGCGCTGTCAACGCTTGCGGGTATGATAACCATGCCGCTTGTGCTGGCGTTCGCGAAAATGCTTTCCGGACTGTTTATTCCGTAGTTTGTGAATAATTACCAAAAAAGCACCCGAAATTTTGTGCGGAATTAGTGTTGCAAATTGCGGACGAAAATGTTATAATTTAAATACAGTTAATATTGAAAGACAGTATTGTAGGTTATGCTTACATACTTCTTA
>CAJTTH010000032.1 GCA_910579125.1 uncultured Oscillospiraceae bacterium
GCCATTTTTATCACCTTTTCTCTCTGTATTGGATAAGCAGAATTTTCCAACTTTTTCCTAATGCCCCAACTATATAGTTCTAGTATAACATACTTTTCTAAAAAATGCTACTGTTTTTTTGGGATTTTTAAAATTTTTTCACAGTTTTTTTTGTAAAATCGCCCATTATATTCCATAATATGTATACATTTCCAACATATGTAAATATTCAGAGATAATTTTCACTCTCAATTATTTTTATGCGAAAATTCGTCATTTTTACCAACAATTATGTGTTTAATTCGTTCATCACGACGAAACCACGTCAACTGCCGCTTGGCGTACTGCCGCGTGCGGAGCTTCAACTCCTCCACACATTCCTCGAGCGTGCGTTCGCCGCGGAAGTACGGGTACAGCTCCTTGCAGCCGATAGCCTGCGCGGCTGTCGGGCGGTCGGGCTGCTCAAAGCATTTGCGCGCCTCGTCAAGCAAACCGTTCTCCAGCATTACGTCAACGCGCCTGTTTATGCGCTCACGAAGCTGTTCCCTGTCCTCGAAGTCAATGGTTATCATTATAAACTCATACGGAGAGGGGTTACGCCGCGACATTGCTTTAGCTTGTGAAATAGTATGCCCTGTGGTCTTGTAAACCTCCAGCGCGCGGATCACACGTCCAATGTTGTTTTCGTGGAGCGTCGCGGCGGTCTCGGGGTCTACCTCTCGGAGCTTTTCGAGCAGCGCCGCGTTGCCGTTTTCCTCGGCGAACCTCCGCATTTCCTCGCGAAAAGCGAGATCCTGTCGGCTGTCGTCGAACGTGAGATTATCCACAAACGAACTGATATACAGCCCCGTGCCGCCGCATATTATCGGGGTCTTTCCGCGCGCGAAAATATCGCGGACGCACTTGTCGCACCGCCCGACGTAATCCGCGACCGAAAAACTCTCCGTAGGCTCGAGAAAGCCGAGCAGATGATGCGGTATTCCCCGCTGCTCCTCGGGAGTGGCTTTTGCGCTCGCCACGTCCATATCGGTGTATATCTGCATACTGTCCGCGGAGATGACCTCGCCGTCATAGCGCTTTGCAAGCTCTACCGCAAGCGCTGTCTTACCCGAGGCGGTCGGTCCGCATACTACAATTATTTTGTTCATAAAAACCGCCTTATCGAAATCTCAAATTGATTTTCTTATTTTTTGCGGACGGGGTGGCGAATAACTGTCTTGCGCTTTTCGGGAGCGCATTTGTTCGGGTCGCTGATGTATATTTCGTGGTGAAGCCGCTCGCCGTTAATATCGTTTACACAACCGTTTTCAGCGAGAAAAGCGTCCATTGCGGCGACTGTCTGCGGCTCGTCATCGTAGCTGCCGATGTGCATACACTGCACACACAAGCCCTCGTCTACCGTTAAAAATTCGGCGGCGGAGCAGTCTATTTTCTTTTTCCGCGAAGCCTCCGCCTTTGCCCGCTCAAACACCTCCGCGGTAACGAAATCAGGCAGCCGCAGCACGGATATCCACCGAAAGCGTTTCTTGTTTTCATATTCGGCATTCTCCCAAAAGCCTTCAAGCGGCGGCACCACAAAATCGAAATACCCGTTAATGGGGGTATCGCCGCGCTTGCTCATTTTTATGGTATACAATATTCCGTACAGCACCGAAACGGCGTTCTTATACACGCCGCCCTCCTCGTTGGGATTGCCCTCGCCGCGCACCGCCGCGTAGGTTATCGGCGGCACGGTTATCAGCTCGGGAACGGCTTTTGGTTGGTACAGAGATTTGAACTCCTTTTTAAAATCGTATGTCAATTTATTTCTCCTTGGTTTTTTTCGGTTTCTTCGGCTTTGGCTCGGGGAGCGCACTGCACGTTGCCGTGACAAGCTCCGTAAGGAATTCGCGGTCGTCGACGTTCTCCACGAAAAAATAATTTTTCGCGCCGTCATAGGGCGGCTTTTCGGGGAGCTTGGGGTAACGCGCCTTTGTCTCGGCAGTGATCTTCACGAAAAATTGATCGCCGCACACCAATGCAAAAATCTTTCCGTTGCAGTACAGCCCGTACTCGCCGAACATTTTCTTAACGGTTATCCCGCCCGCGCCGCCGCACTGCTCCGCGATGTATTCAACGAATTCTGTCTTAGATGACATAGTTTCCTCCTTTATTGTAATTTCGGAAATCCACATTCATAATCCAAAGGCACGTCCATTCTTTTCGCAACCTGTTCATACGTGTGCTCACGTATTTCACGAGTTCGCCCACCTCCTGCACTGCTCGAGACGCTTGCCCTCGTCGCCCTGCTCCTTGTCGTAGGCGAAGTCGTTCGCCAGCTTGCACGGGAACTCCGCGCACTGACCGCAATGCTCGTGACCCTTGCTCTCGCAGCTCGCCTTTACGGCGCATTCGCCCCAGAACGGGTTGTCGATGTTCGTGCAGCCCTTGCAGCCCATGCTCTCCCTGTATTCGCACTCCCCGCACAAAATTCCGCATCTTGATTGTACCGTATTACTCATATGCTCAGCTCCTTTTCCAGAAATTCCCGTATGAACGGATTATTTTCCTCCGACAGCGGTATCAGGAACGCGTTGGTACGGCATTTCCTGTAAATCTCGCCGTCCATTGTGAACTCGTAGCCGCCCGTACAGTGCGGGTCGTCGCCCATGCCGGTAAGCTTCCGGCAATCTGTGGATTTTTTGGCTTTGCTTTTAACTTTTTCGGGGAGCGTATCAAGAAAATCTCCGTACTCGCCCGAATGAACCGCGTAAATTCTTGCCTGCGTGCCGCTCTTGCGCTGAACAAAATTCAACAGCGTTTTGTTGTTGTCGCCGCGCACATACGACACGACATATCCGCTTTTCGCCGTTTTGATATTACATTTGCAGCCGTACTCCGAAAGGAACGAGTTCAGTTCAGAAACAAAAATGCGGCTGTTTTCCTCGACTGTTTCAAGGAACTCATCAAAAGTATTCATTTATCAAACTCCTCTGTTATAGAAATAAGCCTTAAAGGCTGTTATTAGTATAACTCGATTAAGGAGAAATTTCTTGTAAAAAAACGACATTATCTGAGCTTTCTCGCGTAATTGAGCGCCTGTTTCGGGGTCATGAGATGTCGGCGGCGGAAATCGTTCAACAGATGCGGCTGATCAGCATAGCCGTACTTCTCCACCGCGTCGAGGATATTAAAGTCGGAGCGCGTTATCATCTCCTGCCAGAGCAGCTGATAACGCACAAGCGACGAGAACGCTTTAGGCGATACGCCCGTTGCGGCGGCGAACAGACGCTCCAGCGTCCGCGCAGAGACCGTTGTGTGAGCGCACAGCTCCGATATTCCGAGCGAGCCGCGGCTGTCGATTATGAAGTCGACCGCGTTCAGCAGATTATTGTCCGCGCGTATTCCGTCAAGGCGTTTCAGAAATGCATTTTCGGCAGCGGCAGCGCATTCTTCAAAGGTTTTCGCAACGGCGATATATGGTGCAAGCTCCGCGCCGAGATATCCGAAAAACTCTTCCGTCGGGAACGCGCCGTTCTTGCTGCCCGCAAAGCCGCGCTTGGCGAACAAATGCGCCGTCCAAGCGTAGAAACGCACCCCGAAAAGCTCCGCGCCGCCGTTCGCCGAGTAAAACGAATTTTCGTCCAAAGCGCAGAAAAAGCCGTCGTTCTCTGTGCCGTCTATCCTGAAAATAATATCCATGCAGGTATCGGGGATAACCAACAGCTCACGAGCGGTCTTGCGCTCCGTCCAGAAGCAGCGGATATACGGTGAGAGCGCCGCGCACGGTGCGATCTCGCGGTAGCCCTCGCGTCCGAACGGCGTGGATAAGATAGGGCGGTATTTTTGGGAAAGTGCGATCATACTATTCTCCCGAAATATTTCTCGATCTGTTTTTTGGATATCTGAGTCATTACGGGTCGACCATGCGGACAAAAACGGATATTGTTATCCTTCAAAACTATGTTCGCAAGATAAGCAAGCTCGGACACGTCCTGATTTTCGTTGGCGCGTATGCTCGCCTTGCACGCCATTGTATGAAGAACGTCGTCGAACAGCGCACCCTCGGCGTTGTCGTTGCCCTGTACAAGAATTTCGGCGATGATTTGCAGCAGCTCCTCGGGGTCGGCGCTCTCGAGCGACTGCGGCATTCCCTCGACAAGAACCTTGCCGTCCTCGGCGAATTTCAGCAGTATGCCTGTGTTTTCAAGGCGCTCCTTGAAGCTGCTCACCGCTTCGTATTCCTCGGCGGAAAGCGTGACCCCGCGCGGCTCTATCAGGAGCTGCCCGTGGATATTCACGCCCTTTTTGAAGCGCTCGAAGTTTATGCGCTCGTGCGCGGCATGCTTGTCGATAAGTATAAGGCTCTCGCCGCTCTCGCAGAGGATATACGTCTTGAACAATTCGCCGATAACGCGGATATTTTCAGGCGGCGCTTCGTCCTCGGCGGGAGCTTGCGGCGCGGTCGGAACAGGCTGAATGGTCTCCCCGCGCTTCTCGAACGACTTGCTCGACAGGAATGCGAACCCCGGCAGCTCCTCCTGCACCTTTTCCTCAGAAATATTCGGCTTTAATTCGCTCCGCATAAGCGGCGGCAGCGCCTCGGGAAGAACCTCCTGTTCGGCGGGCTGCGCATCCTCGGGTTTTGGGAACTCAAACGGCACTACTCTGCGGTAAAAGCTCTCGGGGTCGGGTTTCTTTTCGGGAACTGTGACATTTCCCGACGGTATTGTCACGGTGCAAACAGGCTCTTCCGCGTTTTCGGGCGGATTTTCGGGAGCGGAAACGCTTGGCAATTCTATCTCGCGGCTCCGGTCGTAGCCAAGCAGACCGTTCTTCACCGAGAAATAGATAGCGTCGAACACAGACTTTTCGTTCGAGAAGCGCACCTCGGTTTTCGCGGGGGAGATATTCGCGTCGAGCAGCGCGGGGTCCAGGTTCACGCAGAGCACACAGGACGGGAATTTGCCTACCATTATGCTGTTGCGGAATGCTTCTTCGAGTGCCGCGCAGCAGAGCGGACTTTTCACGCTGCGACCGTTCACAAAAAAGTGCTGCATTGTACGGTTCGCCCTCGTGAACAGGGGCGAGCAGACGTATCCTGTCACGCCGACGTCACGGTAAACGTTGTCGACCGGTATCATTCCCGCAGCGAACTGCTTGCCGAACAGCGCGTAAATGGCGCTGTAATACTCGCCGTCGCCCGACGTAAGCATGGTCTGCTTGCCGTCGCGGATAAATCGGAACGAGATGTTCGGGTGAGACAGGGCTAACTTTTCGATAACGTTCGCGCAGTAATTCCCCTCGGTCACGTCCTTTTTGAGAAACTTCAGGCGCGCGGGCGTGTTGTAGAACAGGTCGCGTATTATTATCGTCGTGCCGTCCGCGCAGCCTATCCTGTCGTATTCCGACGGGGTCACGCCCTCTATCTTGTAGGACGTTCCAAGCTTATCCACGGGGCGCTTGCTTATCGCTTCTATCCGCGAGACCGCCGCCACGGAAGCCAGTGCCTCGCCGCGGAAGCCTAGCGTGTTGATGTTTTCGAGGTCGTCCTGCGTGTACACCTTGCTCGTCGCGTGGCGCAGAAACGCGAGCGGCATATCCTCGTAGGAGATGCCGCAGCCGTCGTCCGTCACACGCATATACGCGATACCTCCGCGCTTTATTTCCACGGAAATCGTCCGCGCGCCCGCGTCTATTGCGTTCTCCGCAAGCTCCTTTATCACCGACGACGGGCGCTCTATAACCTCGCCCGCCGCAATTAACTCATATACGCTTTTATCAAGCTGATTTATTTTAGGCATTGTTTATTCCAGACTTTCCTTTAGCTCCTTGACGAACATCAGCGCGTCCATGGGGCTCAGCGTGTTTATGTCCGCCGCGCGAAGCCTTGCTATGGCGTTCTGCTCATTCACGGCGGCAAAGCTGAACTGCTCGTCCTTATTACGTTCGATAGCCTCCGCCAAGCGCACCTTGCCGCTCACCTCGAGATCCTTCAACTCCTCCTTGGCGCGTTCTATCACCTTGTTCGGCAAACCCGCGAGCTTGGCGACCTCGATGCCGTAGCTGTCGTCCGTGCCGCCCGGGACTATCTTATGCAGAAATTTGATGTCGTCGCCGCGCTTCGACACCGCGACGCTGAAATTCCTTACGCCCTTGTAGTCCTTTTCCATAGTGATAAGCTCGTGGTAGTGCGTCGCGAAGAGCGTCTTGCAGCCTATCTTCTGCGAGATATGCTCGGCGACCGACTTCGCTATCGAAATGCCGTCGAACGTCGAAGTGCCGCGCCCTATCTCGTCGAGTATGACAAGGCTGTTCTTGGTCGCGTTTTTGAGGATATCGGCGACCTCGTTCATCTCTACCATGAACGTCGACTGCCCCGCCGTGAGGTCGTCGGACGCGCCCACGCGCGTGAATATCTTGTCGACCACGCCTATTCTCGCGTACCGCGCGGGGACAAAGCATCCCATCTGCGCCATAAGCACGATTATCGCGGTCTGCCGCATAAACGTCGATTTACCCGACATATTCGGTCCCGTGATGACGAGCAGCCTGTTGTCGGAGTTGTCGAGATAAACGTCGTTGGGCGTGAACGGGTGGTCGAGCAGAATTTTCTCAACGACGGGGTGGCGGCCGTCCTTTATGTCGATAACGCCCTCCATTGTGATCTCGGGCTTGACGAAGTTGTTCTCCAGCGACACTTGCGCGAACGAGCACAGCGCGTCGACTGCCGAAACGGCGGCGGCGGTTGTCTGTATCAGTTCCAGCTTTGTCGCGATAAACTCCCGTATCTCGCTGAACACCGCCTGTTCAAGCGCGAGTATGCGCTCGTTCGCGCCAAGTATCTCGCCCTCAACCTTTTTCAGCTCGTCGGTGATGTATCTCTCGCCGTTCGTAAGCGTCTGCTTTCGGTGATAATGCGCGGGCACCTGACCCACAAAGCTCTTCGATATTTCTATGTAATACCCGAAAACGCGGTTATAGCCGACTTTGAGCGTGCGTATGCCCGTAGCCTCGCGCTCGCGCTGCTCTATCTGCTGCAATATCTCCATGCTGCCGCCCGTTATCGCGCGCAGCCTGTCAATTTCCTCGTTAAAGCCGTCGCGGATAACTCCGCCGTCCTTTACGTTCTGCGGCGGCTCGTCAACTATCGCGTTCCCGACAAGAACCGCGATCTCCGAAAGCTCGCTGATATTGCCGTTAAGCACCGTGAGCAGCTTCGCGCTCAGCACCGAAAGCTCCTTTTTCAGCAGCGGGAGCTTCTCGCACGTCTGCCCGAGCGCACGGATATCGCGCGGCGACGCGGATTTGTACATTACCCGCGACATAAGCCGCTCGAGATCGAACACGCCCTTGAGCGCCGCGCGAACGTCACCGAGCGCTGCCGAGTTCTTGGTAAGCTCCTCAACCGCGTCCAACCGCGCGAGTATCTTCGTATGCGAGACGAGCGGTCTGTCCGCCCAGCTTTGCAGCCGCCGTCTGCCGACCGCCGTGACTGTCTTGTCAAGCACCCACAGCAGCGAACCGCGCCGCTCATTCGAGCGCATTGTGTGCGTTATCTCGAGATTTCGCTGCGCTGCCAAACTGAGATCCATATACTCGCTGCCGCCCGTATGCGCGGAAATGCCGACAAAGCGCTTTACGGTCGCTTTCTGCGCGTCTCCGACATAGCGGAACAGCGCACACAGCGCTTTCTGTGCCATGGGCATGGACGCTATCCCCAGCTCGGCAGCGTCGCTCTTGTTCTCAAACTGTGCGGTTATTACATTCAAGTCGGAGTTGTCGTAGGTCTTGTCGTCGACCAGCTCACACGCGCATTTTTTCAGATTCCGTGAAACGAACGCGCTTACTTCCTTTAAATCGAGAAAGCTGCTGTTTATTAGCAGCTCAACGGGATTGTACCGCGAAAGCTCGGCGATGACCTCCTGCTGGCGGCTGCTGCCGCTCTTTTCAAAGACGTGCACCTCGCCCGTCGAGATATCCGCGAACGCCAGCCCTATCACCCCGTTCTCCTCACAGATCGAGGTGATGTAGTTGTTTCTGTCCTCGCTGAGCATCGACGCCTCGATGACCGTACCCGCCGTTACCAGACGGATAACGCCGCGTTCGACCAAGCCCTTTGAGGCGTGAGGGTCGGTGAGCTGTTCGCAGATAGCCACGCGGAAGCCCTTGTCGATAAGCCGCTTTATATACTGCTCCGCGCTGTGGAACGGCACGCCGCACATGGGCGAACCCGCACGTGAGGTCAGCGTAAGCTCCAGCTCGCGCGAGACCGTCACCGCGTCCTCGAAGAACATTTCATAAAAATCGCCCAAACGGAAAAACAGTATATACGTGCCGTATTTCTCCTTGATGTCAAGGTACTGCTTAAGCATGGGAGAGACCTTTTCCTGCTTTTCGGACTTTTCCGATTTTTCGGGCTTGTTCCCGTTATCCGACACTTCACTCACCTCACAAACTGAACTTTAAACGAAATCAGCCGCAGCCGCCGCACGTCGAGCAGCTTCCCGAGCACTCCGCGGCGGGCGGTTCGCTCGGACAGGTTGCGGGGTCAGCGCCCTCCACCGAGTAGGTGAGTATCGTGTTGATCTCGCTCATCAGCTTATCCATACCCTGCTTCGCCATTGTAAACGCCGCCATATTCTCGTTGGACATAACCGCGTCGTATGCCGAATGCATTTTCACGGTAAGCTCCTTTATCTTTTCGTCGTTCTTCTCACCCTCGGGCTTGTCCGACTCCATTGCCAGATTTTGTCTGATAAGGTTGAACTCGCCGATAAGGTTCTGAAGCCCCTCGTCCGCGTCATTCGCGTTCTTCGTATTGATATACTCAATATATCTTTCGTCCGCCTGTACTACCTTTCCAAGCTCTCTTGCTGCTTCGATAACAGTCATAACAATTCTCCTTACAAATTAACTATTTTTCCCGTGAGCGCCCATTGGTACGCCCTTTCTATCTTAACGTCGACAAATTTGCCGATAAGTTCCTTGTCTCCGCCAAAATCCACAATTACGTCCTGGGGTGTTTTTCCCGTGAGCAAGCTCGGGTCTGTACGTCCCCCGCCCTCGCACAATACGCGGAGCGTCTGTCCGACGTACTTTTCGTACAGTCCGCGTCCGATTTCACTTTGGACTGCCAGCAGCTCCCTGAACCACTCGCCCTTTTCCTCTGCGGAAACGGGGTCGGGCATTTCGGCGGCTTTCGTTCCCTTGCGCGGGCTGTAAATGAACGTGTACAGCGAATCGAACTTCACCTCGCGTATCAGCGAGAGCGTTTCCTCAAAGTCCTCGCGCGTTTCCCCGGGAAATCCCACGATAATATCCGAGGTGAGCGCCGCGTCGGGTATCCGTTCGCGGATATACTCCACGATTTTCAGGTAATCCCCGCGCGTGTAGTGCCTGTTCATCAGCCCCAGAACGCGGCTGCTCCCCGACTGCACGGGCAGATGAAAATGCCGTGTCACCTTTTCGCACTCAGCTATCGCGTCGATAAGCTCCCTTGTTGCGTCCTTGGGGTGGCTTGACATATAGCAGACGCGAAACTCACCGTCAATGACGTTCACCGCACGGAGAAGCGCGGGAAAGTCCGTGCCGAGCTCCTTGCCGTAGGAGTTAACGTTCTGCCCCAAAAGCAGCAGCTCCTTTGCGCCGTTTTGTACAGCCGTCCGCGCCTCGCCGAGAATGTCCTCCTTACTCCGCGAACGCTCCCGACCGCGGACGTAAGGCACAATGCAGTAGGTGCAGAAATTATTGCAGCCGTACATTATCGGAATGCTCGCCCTGAGTGCGTTCTCGCGGCGAATCGGCAAGCCCTCGGCGATAACGCCGTCGCCCTCGGGAACATAAAACTCGCGCTTGCGCTCCGTAAGCTGTCTGTAGATCAGCTCGGGCAGCGTGTGCAGCGCGTTCGTGCCGAACACCAGATCAACGTGCGGAAAACTCCGCTTGATCTTCTCGACGATATGCTCCTGCTGCACCATGCAGCCGCACACGCCGATTACCACGTTCGGGTTGCGGCGTTTTTCGTGCTTGAGCGCTCCAAGATTGCCGAACACCCTGTCCTCGGCGTTTTCGCGTACCGCGCAGGTGTTGAAGATGATGATATCCGCGCCCTCGGGCGAATCGGAAAATCCGCAGCCCATTTCGGCAAGCATACCCTTTATTTTTTCACCGTCGCTGACGTTCTGCTGACAGCCGAACGTGTGAACGTGAGCCGTCGGCGGCGACCCGCGCCGCGAGTTTATTTCCGCGCACTTAGCTGTAAATTCGCGCTGTTTTGCCATTTCCTCGGCAGATATATTTTTTGTCATTTAAGCCTCTTGAATTATTTTATATTTTTTTTACACGAAAATACGGACCTTTTATGTATTCTGTACCGCGTGCGGTCTGCGGCGTGAGCGCAACTAGGCGTATGGGCGAAAACAACCGCTTTTACGTCCGCGGCACCCGCGTTCCACAGCATTTCCGCAATGACCGAAAGCGTACTGCCCGTTGTGGTCACGTCGTCCACCAGCATTATGCGTTTTCCCTTGATAAGCTCGGGCTTGGCGACGAAAAAGCTGCGTTTTGCGTTTTCGTGTCTGCCGCGCACATTGAGCGACTTCTGCTCCGTTTTGCCGCGAACCGCTCCCATGGCGTTCACCGACGGTATGCCCATACGCATTTCCAACCGCTCCGAAATAATCTCCGCCGAGGAAAAGCCGCGCCTTGATATGCTCTTCCGTCCGCTCGGAACGGGCACGAACACGTCAAACTCCGCGAACAGCTCGCGCAGTCTGCGGCTCATCATCAGCGCGAACGCATCGGCGGGATATACAAGTCCGCCGTATTTCAGCATAAGCACCGCGTCTCTGGCGCGCCCCGTGTAAAAGCAGCACACGAATAATTCCGAAACGTTCTCGGGCGGCGGCACTATCCCGTAAACGAACGGCAGCCGCCTGTAACATTCATTACACCAGTAGTCCGCGCCGCTCATAACGTCGCCGCAGAACGGACAGCGGTTAGGCGCTATCAGCGCCGCGAATCTGCGGTAGCGCTCATACGCCTTCAGCGAGCTAAACAAAGTGATCCTCCAGCATGGGCTTTAAGCAAGTAAAGCGTTCCGTGCGGCGGTCGTTGTACACCATTTCGCTTACCTTGTTCCTCGTTCCGATAACGATAAGCGTTTTCTTCGCGCGCGTTACTGCCGTGTACAGCAGATTGCGGTATGAAAGCCTGTCCATGCGGTTCGGCAGCGGCATAATCACCGCGGGGTATTCGCTGCCTTGGCTTTTGTGAACGGTAATCGCGTAGGCGTGCTCTATCTTTTTGAGCATATCGCCGTCGTAGACCGCTTTTCTGCCCTCAAAATCTATCTCGCAGCGCTGATTGAGCCTGTCCGTGTCGAGTATCTTCCCGATATCGCCGTTGAATATCCCGTGCGATTTCTCCGCGCCGCGCCGCCACTCGACGTCGTAGTCGTTCTTGGTCTGCATTATTTTGTCGCCGTCGCGGAGCAACGTGTTGATGAAGTTCATCTCGCGCTTCGCCTTGGACGGCGGATTGAGCGCCAATTGCAGCTCCTTGTTGACCGCACCCGTGCCGACAGTTCCCATTCTCGACAAGCAAAGCACCTGAATATCGTCGAGCGGGTCGTAGCCGTAAGCCTTAGGCAGCCGCATTCTGCAAAGCTCTATCACCAGCCGCAGTGTGTTTTCCTCACTCTCTGAGGGCATAAAGAAAAAGTCGTTGTCGCGCACGTTCAGCTGCGGTATCTCTCCGTGAATAATGCTGTGTGCGTTCGTTACGATAAGGCTCTGCGCCGCCTGTCGGAATATCTCGGTAAGCTCGACCATGGGTACGCAGCCGCTGTCGATGAGGTCGCGCAGGATATTACCCGCGCCCACCGACGGCAGCTGATTGCTGTCGCCCACCATAATGAGCCTTGTGCCGCCCTTGAGCGCTTTCAGCAGCGACGCGAACAGCATGGTGTCCACCATCGACATCTCGTCGATTATCACCGCGTCGCACACCAGCGGATTTTCCTCGTTTCGCCTGAACGAGCCGCGCGCTCCGTCCATTTCCAGCAGCCTGTGAATGGTCTGCGCCTGCGCTCCCGTAAGATCCGCCATGCGTTTTGCGGCTCTTCCCGTCGGCGCGGCAAGCTTTATCCTCATTCGGCGCTTCTTGAACAGCTCGATGACGGCGTTGAGCGTAGTGGTTTTGCCTGTGCCCGGTCCGCCCGTCAAAATAAACACGCCGTTGTTCATGCAGCCGTTTATCGCCTCGAGCTGCGTCTGCTCGTACTCTATCCCCTGTGCCTTGGCTATTCCCGCTATCTCGCTGCCGTAGTCCGTGTTTTCGTTTGCGGAGCGCTTTATCATCTCCGAAACACGCTCGGCTATGTAGGTCTCGGCGGCGAAATATTCCGCTAGATAAACGTAATTGCCGTCGTAAATATCCGACAGCACGATTTCGCCCTGTTTTTCGGCGAATTGCAGCGCCGCCGAGTAGAGCTTTTCGCCGATAAGGAGTTGCTGTGTCACTGTAAGCGACAGCTCGCTCTCGCGCATACAGCAGTTCCCCTCGTCAGCATACTGCCTGAGTACCCAGATTATCGCCGCGAACGCGCGTTCCTCGCTGTCGGCGGGGAAATCGAGATCGCGCGCTATTCTCTCCGCGTCCGCGAAGCGCAGGTCTATCCCGCCGCCGCAAAGACAGTACGGGTTATCCTTTACGGCGCGGATAAGATCGGTGCCGTACATTTTCCACGCCGCCGTTATCACATACTGCGGCACGGAATATTTCGAGAAAAACGTCATCACCTTGCGCAAGCCTGTGATGTTGTGGAACTCCTGTCCGATAACGCGTGCGCGTTCGGGCGTGATGTTTTTGATAACGGAGAGCTGTCCCGGGTCGTTTTCGAGAATTTCCAGCGTTCTTTCGCCGAAGGCGTCCACAATATGCTTCGCCGCCCCGGGACCCAAGCCCTTTATAACGCCCGAGCCGAGATATTTCCTGATAGCGTCCGCACCCTCGGGCAGCGAGCGCTCGAACATCACCACCTTGAACTGTCTGCCGTATTTCGCGTTGGAAACGTACTCGCCGTAAAGAGTAAGCCGCTCGCCGTCTCGCACGTCGCCCATATTGCCCACGGCGGTAAGCAGCGAGCTGTCTACGTTCATATCCAGCACGATATAACCCGACTCCTCGTTGAAGAACACCACGTCCTCAACGTCGCCCGTCACGCATATCAGATTTTCTTCATTGTCCATTATTTCACCGACCCGTTTGCCGAATTTGTCCTACCGGCGTAATTTTTTAAGCTCGCCGTCTTTATCGTTAATCACGTAAACCTTTCCGATATGCGGAGAACGTCTTGCCATATCCAGAAATTCCTCTATGTTCTCGTCGTCGCCGACGTATACGTCAAACTCCCTCGCAGCGCTGTCCAGCAGCGCCCTTGCCAGCAGATGCAGCAGCATAGCCAGCCCGAAAATAGATATAAACATCAGCGCAAAAACGTACAAAAACTGCATACAGATCCTCCTCTCGGAGCATTATATGCCGTTTAAGCGGAAGTTGTCATTGGAGCAGGGTACAATTCCAGCCCTCTTCGTTTTTCGCCAGTACCGTGCGCCAGCCGTTTTTCTCGAGCGCCGCCGTTACCTCGCCGACACGCTCATCGATTATCCCCGAAACAATAAGCCGCCCGCCCTCGCGGACAAACCCCTTGAACAGTCCGCTCATTCCGATTATAACATCCGCGACGATATTCGCGCAAATAAGGTCGTAGCCGGTGCCTATTTTTTCGCGAAGCTCCTTGTTGTCGATTATGTTTCCGCAGTACACGGTGAAGTTCTCAAAGCCGTTCTTGGCGATATTCTCCGAGGCGGTCTTTACGGCATTCTCAAAAATATCGCAGATCGTAACCTCTTTAGCGCCCAACAGAAACGCCGCAATCGAAAGTATGCCGCTTCCGCAGCCGAGATCGAGAACGCGCTCGCCGCCGCTCACAACGCCCTCGAGCATTTCCATTACCATCTTCGTGGTGTAGTGCTGCCCCGTTCCGAATGTGGACGCGGGGTCGATCTCGAGTATCCTGTCGCTGTCCGTTTTCTCGAACGTCTCCCACGACGGCTTTACGATAAGGCTCTTACCCACTCTGAACGGCTTATAATACTTCTTCCAGTTGTTCGCCCAGTCCTCTTCCTTTACATTGGCGAGCTCCATGCGGATATTGCCGAAAAATCCGTCGGCGTTGTGCGCTTTCCGGTCGTCGACAAGACCGCGAATCGCCGCGAGCATTTCCGCGCCCTGTGCATTTTCGTGAACGTACAGCGTTATATGCGGCTCAACGTTTTTCAGCCCCATAAGCTCGTCGTCGACGTAATCCCAGTTAGCGTTCTTGTCCGCGAGAAAATCCTCAAAATCCGCGCTGTCCTGTATGATAAAGCCGGTTATCCCGTATTCCTCAAGCGCTCCCGTTAGCCCGTCGATCGCCTGTGAGGACGTGTATATGTCAATTTGTGTAAAGTTATCCATTATCTTCCTCCGAAAAAACACGACAGTTTTTCTTTAACAATAATCATATTCATTATACAACATATTGTAGAAAAAATCAAGTATTAAAATATATTTTGAACAATTTTTCCCGAAACAGCTTCACACCGTGATTTAAAGTGAAATGAGCGTATTAAAATTATTTGTTCCTTTTAATTGCCATTTATGGTTTATTAAGTAAATGTAAGAATAATACGGAAAATTTGTCAATTGCAGGATTATACGAAATATGTTAAAATAAAACATGAGATCGGAACGGGATTTCGGTTTCCGCCGTCACAAACGGCATAAGAGAAAATAATTGGAGGAAATAATGAACAGCAATCAGCACAAAACACTTAATGAAGCGTTTGGGGAAATGCTTCACGTATCGCGCATCGAAAAGCACATCACACAGAAAAACCTGTCCGAAATGGCAGGCATAAGCGACACATATCTGCGCAACGTCGAAAACGGATATCATACCGCCACATGGGTCATCTGGCTGAAATTATGCACCGCGCTGGAGATCGACGTTCCGGCGCTTCAGCAGAAATACATAAAACCCGAGCTTGACGACTGCAGGAATAAATAAACTTAAAAGCCCCCCGACACCCGGGGGACTTCATATTTGCCGAAATTACTTGTTCCAGTCGTACAGCTTGCGTATCTCAGCGCCCACCTGCTCGAGCTGATGTTCAGCCTCGATGCGTCGGCAAGCGTTGAAGTGCAGTCTGCCTGTCTTGTTCTCGTTGATCCACTTGGACGCGAACGTGCCGTCCTGGATCTCGGTGAGAATCTTCTTCATTTCTTTCTTGGTCTCTTCGGTGATAAGGCGCTTGCCCGTCTCATAATCGCCGAACTCCGCAGTGTCGGAAATGGAGTATCTCATCATCGAGAAGCCGCCCTTGTAGATAAGGTCAACGATGAGCTTCATCTCGTGAATGCACTCAAAATAAGCGTTCTGAGGATCGTAACCCGCCTCAACAAGGGTCTCGAAGCCCGCCTTCATCAAAGCGGTAACGCCGCCGCAGAGCACAGCCTGTTCGCCGAACAGATCGGTCTCGGTCTCCATTTTGAACGTAGTCTCGAGAACGCCCGCGCGTGCGCCGCCGATACCCGCAGCGTAAGCCAGACCCGTATCGAGCGCTCTGCCCGTAGCGTCCTGATGTACGGCAACCAGACAGGGTACACCCTTGCCCTCAACGTACTCCGAGCGAACAGTGTGACCCGGACCCTTGGGCGCGATCATAATAACGTCAACGTCCGCAGGGGGAACGATCAGTCCGAAGTGGATATTGAAGCCGTGCGCGAACATAAGCGTCTTGCCTGCGGTGAGGTTCGGCTTAATGGACTCGAGGTACAGTGCCTGCTGCTTCTCGTCGTTGATAAGGATCATGATAACGTCGGCTTTCTTTGCAGCCTCGGCAGCCACAGCGACCTCCAGACCCGCCTCCTCGGCTTTCTTCCAGCTCTTCGAGCCCTCGTACAGACCAACCACTACCTTAACGCCGCTGTCCTTAAGGTTCAGCGCGTGAGCGTGACCCTGAGAGCCGTAACCGATAATCGCGACGGTCTTGCCGTCGAGCGCGGACAGATTACAGTCCTCGGAATGATACATCTTTGCCATAATAATTATCTCCTTCATACAATTTTATTTCGACGCCGTTTCCGGCGAGGTGATCAATTTGTGCGCAGAACAAGTTCTCAATTCTTAACGGTAACAGCCTGTTCGCCCTTTTGTATGGCGATAGTTCCCGTACGGACGATCTCCTTTATCCCGTATGGGCGGAGAAGCTCCTCGAAATTATTGATATTCTGCGTATTATCCGACATCTCGATAGTCACCGAGTTCGCCGATATATCCGAAATTTTCCCGCGGAACAGCTCGCATATGCTGAGCACCTCGGGGCGCTGCTTTGCCGTGCAGCTTATCTTTATCAGCACCAGCTCGCGGCTAACCATATTTTCGGGCGCGAGCGTCTTAACCTTGATAACGTCTATCAGCTTGTTAAGCTGCTTTTCGATCTGCTCAAGCGTGTAATCGCTGCCGTCCGCGACGATAGTTATTCTCGACACGTTCTCGTCGTCGGTAACGCCCACCGCAAGACTGTCGATATTAAATCCGCGCCGCGCGAACAAACCCGCCACGCGCGCCAATACGCCCGCGTGGTTCTCTACTAAAACGGAAATCGTATGTTTCATGTTTCTGTAATTCCCCTTATTTGAAAGGCAAAGCTGCACACCGGCTTGATTTCAAAGCAAGCCGCGAACCGGCTCGCTTTCGCAGCTTGCCCCTGCGGCAACGCAATGTTACTTTTTTTCTTGATTTAAAAGCAAGCTGAGGTAACGTGTTGTTGCTTTGCACTGAACGTTATAATATCGTCTTTTCCAGCTCGGGAACGGCAACCTCAAGCAAAAACGGCTTGTCCGAGGAGATAAGTCTCTTTATTCCCTCGACCGCGCTCTCCTCGCTGTCCGCAAGCATATTCCCGATACCGTAAGCCTCCGCGACCTTGCAGAAATCGGGGCTTCCGTCCAACGACACGCCGACCAGCCTGTTCCCGTAAGTGCGCTCCTGAACCTCGCGAACCATTCCCAAATAGCGGTTGCGCATCACTATAACCTTTACGTTTATCCCGTGCTGAACAGCCGTCGCAAGCTCCATAAACTGCATCTGGAACGAACCGTCGCCGCATACAGCGATGACCTCCGCGTCCTTGTCCGCGCACTTCGCCCCGATAGCGGCGGGCAGCGAATAGCCCATCGTTCCCATACCGCCCGAGGTGAGAAATCTCCCCTGCTTCAACGAAATATTTGCCGCCGTCCATATCTGGTTCTGTCCAACATCCGCGACAATGACCGACTTTTCGGGCAGATACCTGTCCAGTGTCCGAATAAACCATTTCGGGTTAACATAGCCCTGTTCAACAGGCTCGGGCTCGCTGTCGGAACGGAAACCGTCCAGCTTTTCGCGCCAATCCTTATGCGAAAGCGGCTGTTCAAACGCGTCCACCTGTTCCAAAAGCTGCTCCAGAACCAACGTTATATCGCCGACTATCGGGATATTCGCCTCTATGTTCTTGCCGATCTCGGCAGGGTCAATGTCGATATGAACTACCGTAAGATCACGGCGCTGCTCCATTGCCGCGATAGCACGGTCGCCGACCCTCGCGCCGAGCAGAAACAGCGTATCGCAGCTGTTGACGGCGGCGTTCGCGGCTTTTCTGCCGTGCATACCGAGCATTCCGTAATACAGCGGGCTATCTGACGGCATAGCGCCCAAGCCCATCATTGTCGAAACAACGGGAATATCGGTTTTCTCGGCGAGCGTTCTCATCAATTCAACGCCGTTTCCCGTGAACAAACCGCCGCCCGCGCAGATAAGCGGCTTTTCCGCCTCTTTCATTGCGGTTATCGCACGCTTTATCTGGAAGCCGTTGCCGCGCGTACTCGGACGGTACGAGCGGATATCAACAGTTTCAGGGTACTCGAAATCTATCTTCGCCTGCTGCACATCGTACGGCACGTCGATAAGCACCGGACCGCGTCTGCCCGTACCCGCGATATAGAACGCTTTCTTGAAAACGTCGGCGGTGTCCTCGGGTCTTTTCAGCAAGTAACTGTGCTTAACGAACGGCTCCGCCGAACCCGTGATATCCGCCTCCTGAAACACGTCGCGCCCTATCTGCTCCGAGTTCACCTGACCCGTAATAATGACCATAGGCACGGAATCCATATACGCCGTAGCAATCGCCGTGATAAGGTTAAGCGCGCCCGGACCGCTCGTCGCCACGCACACCGCGGGCTTTCCGGTGATACGTGCGCATCCCGATGCCGCGTGACCCGCGTTCACCTCGTGCCGCACCAGAATATGACGTATATCCGTCTTATACAGTTCGTCATAAAAAGGGCAGATCGCCGCTCCGGGATATCCGAAAAGCTCCGTTACGCCCTCCGCTTTCAGACATTCAGTCATAGCGTGCGCAACCGTCATTCTCTCACTGCTCAAATTCAAGCACTCCTTTCGGGGAGTAATACACTAAATTCACAAAATAAAATTATTCACCTGTTTAAAAGGCAAAAGTCCTTGCCGCACAGCAAACACCGTTTTCAAGCGGTCTGCCTTTTCAGCGGCTTTCAGCTCAACGTTACATTACTCATTCTATTATAGCAAAACAGCACCCCGTTGTCAAGCACAATAACAAAAAATCAAGGCATTTTTCGGTAATTTTTTACAAAATATCCTAAAAGAGCGCGGCAAATAATACCGCGCTCCCAAAATTCTGTTAAACGTACTGATACTCATAGTTGAACGGATTTGTACGGTAACCGTCCACACGCACCTCAAAATGAAGATGAGCGCCCGTCGACCAACCGGTTGTGCCGACGTGTCCGATAACGTCGCCAATTGTGACCTCTTGTCCCTCAAACACGTTTATCGAGGAGCAGTGCGCGTAGAGCGTCGAAAGCCCGCCGCCGTGATCTACGATTATGTAGTTGCCGAAACCGTTTCCGCAGCCACAGCTCCAGTTCTTGCCATAGTCATGCGGACAGGTGTTTGAGACGAGAATTACCGTTCCCGACTGTGCCGCGTAGATATTCGCGCCGTAGGTCTCACCACCGTTATTGATGACATCTATACCGCCGTGATTTCCGCCGCGCCATTCGTCATACCCGTAATACGTCGTTATCCAAGTGAAGCTCGCGTCAAGCGGCCATCTGAAGCCGTCGCCGTAAGCTACGCGGTCGGGATTATTCTGCTGCGCTTGACGGATAAGCTCCTCAAGCTGACTGTTAAGTTCGTCCAGGGCCTCGTTGCCCGCAGCCATATCAATGTACAGTCCATCGACCTTATTCTGCAGAGCCTCGTTGTCCGCCGCCAGCCCGTAAAGGTAGTTCCGGCGATCGGCAGCGTAATCCTCCAGCTCCGACTGCTCATCAAGAAGCGCTTCCTTTTCCGCCTCGAGCTCTTTACGCTGCTGCGCGAGATTTGCCTTGTCAAGCTCAAGCTTGTCAATATCGGCGTTAAGCTCCTCTATCAAACGTTCCTGATCCTTTATGGACTCCATAAGCCGCTTCATAAACTGAACATTCTGACCGCTTATGTTCTTGACTACATCGGTGTATGTAAAGTAATCGTACCAGTCGTCCGAACCGTTGAGTATCGGCAGCGCTCCCGAGGAATCGTTCATGTAGAGCGTTCTCGCGAGCTTGGCGAACTTCTGCAGATTTCGCTTATTCTCGTCCTGAAGCCCGGCGATTTCAATTCTCTTCTTGTCGATCTCGTCTTCCTTTTCGCCGATCATCTTCTCGACGTTTGCGATCTCGCCGTCTTTTTCCTCTATCTTGCCGATCTTCGCGGCGATCAACTGGCTGCAATTGCCGATCTCGTCGGTAATGCCGTCGATCTGCTCGGAAACGAGGTTCATAGCGTCCTCGTTTTCCTCGATATCCTCTCCGAGATTGTTTATCTGCTGCTGACGCCACTCGTTATCCGCCTTGATCTGATTTATTTTATCCTCAAGATCCGAAATCGAATCGTTGCTGCTCGCCATTGCATCGAGTTGTCCGATATAGCCGGACGTTAACGAAAAAGCGACAGCCGCAGCCGTAAAGCCCGCGCAAATTTTCCCCCACACGGGCAAGACCTTTGCCAACATTTTTTTATTCCCCATGATGCGCCTTTCTCCAATCTTGAGCGTTAATGTGAACACGCTCCTGCTCTTACGCCGCAGCAAATTCCCCTTATATGCGGCATAAATTCTGATATGCTATTATTATACCTCTTTCGACAGAACTTGTCAAGGGGCTGTCTATGAAAATTATATGAAATAAGCCTAAAAATAATGATTTCCATATTCTGTAATAATTTGTCAATTCATGAATAATATGTAAAAAAGACAAGCAACGGAGGTTACTATGAAGCAGAGCGTTAAAGTAATATTTCAAGGTTTGGGAGTCGGCGCAAGCATGACCGTGCCCGGGGTATCCGGCGGCACAATGGCGGTGATACTCGGCATTTACGACAAGCTGATAGCGGCGGTAAGCGGAATATTCCGAGAGCCGAGAAAGTCTTTGCCGTTTCTGCTGAAGTTCGCCCTCGGCGCGGCAGCGGGAATCTTCGCCGTTTCCGGACTTATTTCGCTCGCGCTGAACTCGCCCGCAGGAGTGCCGCTGCGGTTCGCGTTTGCAGGAGCAGTCGCGGGCGGCGTCCCGCTGATCTTCAAAAAAGCGGAGCTGAAGCACCTGAACGTCCGCAGCACACTGCTGATACTTGCAGGAGCAGTCGCGGCGGTGGTCGTCGGGCAGCTTCCCGAGGGACTGTTCACAGAGCTTGACGGCGCGGCGGGAGTGCTGTTTGGGTTTATCGGCGGTGTTATCGTGGCGGCGGCGCTGGTGCTCCCGGGGATATCCGCATCGCATATAATGCTCATGCTCGGCATATACGAGCCTGTCATGGAGTGCGTTTCGCGGTTTGAGCTACTGCCGCTCGTGCCTATGCTTTCCGGAATACTTGCCGGCACGTTTTTCACTGCAAAACTGCTGGAGCACCTTTTTGAACGTCACACACAAGGATGTTACCTTGTGATACTCGGATTTATGGCGTACTCGCTCGTGGAGCTTGCGCCCGTCGGTGCGCGCGGCGCGGAGCTAGCCGTCGGATTAGCGTGCTGCGTCATCGGGTTCGCTGCCGTTCGTTTCTCGTTCGGGGAACGCGCGGCGGAATAGCTGCCTTTCAAGCGAGTTCAGCGTCGCATATACGGTTTGCTCAAATCCGATACATTTATAGTCAAGTCCGAAAAGCAGCGGATAAAAGAGCGTTTTGTTGTGCCACAGAAGCATGTACGGTTCGTTTTCAACAACATTTCTTACGTTCATAGAACATCTCTGCGGACTGCCAAGCACCTCAACGATCTCGCACATTGTTTTCCCCGTCGGTTCGCCGAGCCGTTCTATGCGTTCGGCAAGGTCCTCGGGGAGTTTTCTTTTTCCGTTTAATTTCACGTTTCTTCCTCCTTTTTCTTATGAATATTATACATCTCATTTTGAGAGATGTCAAGATAAAAATATACATTTCTTAAATTTAGGGCGGATAAAATATTCAAATCTCGTATAATATACAAACGAGGTGATGAAATGAGATTTGGCGAAAAACTGAAAGGCGCGATATCAAGCAAAAGGACTTTGCAAAAACCCTGAATGTGTCGGCGTCGACGCTTTGCGGATACATCAACACCAATCGACAGCCCGACTTCGATCTGGTGAGGAAGATCGCCTCGGAGCTTGATGTCAGTGTGGACTATCTGCTCGACGTTGAACCAAAACCCGCGGGCACGGCTCTTTCAAAAAACGAGATAAAACTTATAAACGGATTCCGTGGTCTTACCGCAGAAGAGCAGCAGATGATC
>CAJTTH010000033.1 GCA_910579125.1 uncultured Oscillospiraceae bacterium
GCAAAATGACGAAATCGAAAAATGAAAGGTAGTGAATTAGCAGATTATGTACCATATAAAAGTGAACGGTGTGACGCTTCGAGCAGCCGTTGAAAACAGGTCACCGACGGATATCGACCCTTACAAGGAATTGGCAAACGCCGTTATTCTTCAGGCGGTCGAGGATTACCGAAAATGGACGAAAGAATATTCCGGAAGTCATGATGACCGAAAATTGCGGAAAAAGCTCGTTGAGCTGAAAGAATTCTTTCGTTCGGAGTGGTTTTCGCTGCTCACAGAACTTGACGGGGAGCAGCTTTTGTTACGGTTGAAAGCCGAACTTGAAGAACAAGGACATTACGTTTTTTAGAGCCTGTAAATTGCTTTTATAAGCAGTTTACAGGCTTTTTTTATTTTCCGAGTAAATTCGGAGCATTAAAACAACTTACGGAGGCAGCAAATGAACAACGAAAACAAACACACAAAACCCGACTGCCCTTTGATTGGGGAAGATGGAAACATATTCCATCTTGTCGGGATAGCGGCGAAAATCTTAAAGCGAAACGGCTTGTCCGAGGAAGCGTCCGAAATGACGAATAAGGTGTTCGCAAGCGGCAGCTATGCAGGACTTCGAGCAATGCTCTACTACTTCAACGGCAAAGCGCTTGAAGCTGTCGGAGAGGACAGGATATCCGATGAAGGTACAGCTGAATTTGAGTTCACTCACGCATCGGATTATCTTATTGTGATCGGCGAGGTAGAAGACAGTGACGCTGAAGAAAATAATCCCGAAACAGGGGATACGGTGCAGACATGGATATTAACACTTATTGCCTCTATGGCTGTAATTATCGGCGCATGTCTGTCGAAAAGAAGTAAAAACGAAACTTAATTATGAGGTAAGCTCCTTTCCTAAACAACGATATAAATCTGTTAAAACAACCGGAATCGTGCGCAGAATCCGGTTGTTTTTATTCAAAAATTTATTAATGGCGACTCTATAGCAATACAACATACTTTGACATCAACGACCATGCAGATATACGTTCACACTTCGCACAACAAAAAAACGCGTGTATAAACCTGCTGATGCCGCTTACATAATTTTGTCTGCAAATTCACCAATAATTTCTTTCGTAAAGCGCCGAAATTCTCCAAAATACCCTTTACAAATCGTATAAATTATATTATAATATAAACTAGAGATATTATATTCAGGGGGGAATATACGGGCGGACGTTTGTAGGTTCGCCCGAAAACAAGTATGGTGAGGAGCATTGTTTTGTCTGAAAATAATACGCCCGGCATTGGCGCGAAAGGATCTTCCACAGCGGTAAGGGAACGCGTTCGCGAGAACGTTGATGCCGTACAGACCGCCGTGCCGCCTAGTATCGGTACCGCCGGTACGAGTGCCGCGGTGGAGCGCCGCAGAGCTGTCGCGGAACAGCACAGAGCTGCCATAGCCGCGAAGAAGAGGGCGCTTAAAATAGCGCGCGGCAAAAAGACGTATGATACGGTAAAGCGTTTCTGCGATGTTGTCGGCTCGCTCGCGGGATTGATAGTGCTAAGTCCTGTGTTTTTGATAATTTCGCTGCTGATAGTTTTCGAACGTTCGGGAAAGCGCGTGTTCTTTAAGCAGCGGCGGTTGGGAATGGGCGGTAAGCCTATCTACATATACAAATTCCGCACGATGATAGACAACGCCGAGGACGTTAGGCGCTGGCTCAATAAGGAGCAACTCGCGCAGTATTACAGCGAGTATAAGGTCGAGGAGGACCCGCGCGTTACCAAGGTCGGAAAATTCCTGCGTCGAACGGGTCTGGACGAGCTTCCGCAGCTGGTAAATATTCTCAAGGGGGAGCTCAGCATTGTCGGACCGCGACCTATTCAAGAGAGCGAGACAGCGCTTTACGGCAAGGACAAGGCGTTGCTGCTGTCGATACGTCCCGGGCTTACAGGCTACTGGCAGGCATACTGTTCGGGCGATACCACATACACCAACCGCAAACGCCAGAGAATGGAGATACATTATGTTCTGCACCGAAATCTGTTGTGGGATATAAAGATATGTTTCGCAACGTTTGGTGCTATCGTCAGAAAGGCTAAGCGCGGACAGTAGCGGTTCACACATAAAAAAGGCGCTCGCCCGGCACGATACATCGGTATCGGAGTGCCAAAGCCTGCGCCTTTAATTTAACATTTAATTACTCGTCTTCGCCGTATGAATCCTCTTCCTCATACTCGTCGAGAGTGCGTGTCAGTTTCCTTTTGTAGCTGCGGTAGATCATTATAAATACAAACACCGCGACCAAGATCACCACGGTTTCGATGACCACGATAAGCACACTGTGCTCCGAGCTTTCCTTGGGGTTGACTACCACATGGCAGACCGCCTCCGCTTGCCCGCCGTTCAGCGAAATGGTTATGTCGGTCTCGCCCGGGGCTTTCGCGGTGATAACGCCGTCGATCTGTCCGACCTCGGCAGTTATCCCGTTTGACGTCGTGTATTGAATTTCGGTCACGGGAGCGTCCTTGGGCGCGTGCTGATATGCAAGCTCAAAGGTCTCGCCCGCCGTCATGATAACGTTTGCGCCTGTCGTGAATGTCACTTTGTTTACCGCAAGATGTCCGACAAGATCTTCGTATGAGCCGAGCCGCGTCAATGGACTGTTCTTCTTGTACAGCAGATAAACGGTCGTGTCGCCTTGCGGAGTGAGTTTGCAGACCGCTTTTTTATCGCCCGCGACGGTCACGGTAAGCTCGCGCTGCTCGACGCTCTCGAATGAGAAGTAGCCTCGAGTGTCCGTAACGGCTTTGAGCGCGTCGATAACAAGCTGCGCGCCCGCAACGGGGTTACCCTCGTTGTTGTAAACGTAACCGTCCAGCTTTGCGGTATCGTAGGCAACGTCGCTCGTGACAGTCACCGAAACGGTCTCCGACAAGTCCGCGCCGCGCACTGTTATTGTCGTCTCTCCCGTTTTCAGCGCGGTGATGAGTCCGTTTTCATTGACCGCCGCAATCTCGGGGTTGTTCGATTCGTAGGTGATCGTGTAGCCCTCGGACACGTTTTCGGGGAGCAGCTGCGCCTCTATCTGCGCGGTCGCGCCTATCTTCAGCTCGAACTTGTTCTGCTTCAGCACGATAAACTCGGGAACCTCGGGCGGCTTGGAAACAGTAATGAGCGCGTCAGCCTGAATGCCGCCGTAATACGCGGTAATGTAAGCCTGTCCCTCTCCGACGGCAATAATGTTTCCGAGATTGTCAACGTGTGCAACATCGGTGTTGAAGCTGGTGAACTGGATAATGGGGTTTTCCCATATATTGTTTTCGATAGTCGCGACAAGCTGAGCGCCCTCGCCAATCAACAGCGATCTCTCGTAGAAGTTTAGCACAATAACGGGATCGGGAGGAGGGGGCGGCGGATCGGGTTCGGAGGTATCGGGAGTAGAGGGCGGCTCCGAAGTTACGGGCGGCTCGGAGGTGTCGGAAGTATCGGATGTAACGGGCTGCTCGGAAGTATCAGAGGTCACGGGCGTTTCGGAGGTATCGGACGTATCGGATGTTTCGGGATCCGAAGTCTCGTAGGAGGGCGGCTCGGAGGTCTCGCCCGTTTCGTCGCTAGGTGACGCGAACGCCGTCAGCGCTATCGAAATACTCGTAAGAACGGCGAAAAGAGTGCCGGTCAATCTCTTTTTGTTGAATTTACACATAACTAAAATTCCTTTAGGTGGTTATTTATGAAAAAAGTTTTAATGGTCGCTTCGGAAAGCTCGCATTTCAAGAACTTTCATCTTCCTTATATAAAAAGGCTGCTTGACGATGGAGTCAAGGTTCACACTGCGTCCAACGGTAAATTTGCGTTCGGCGAAACCGTTCATACGCAGCTTGGCTTCAAAAAAAAGTTGATTTCTCCCGCAAATTTAGGCGTTATCGTCAAACTCGCAAAGCTTATCCGAAAAGAGCGTTACGATGCGGTTTACACCAATTCCACGCTCGCCGGATTTGTCGGGAGGGCGGCGGCGATACTTTCGGGTGTTAAGGCCGTCGAGTGCCGTCATATATGCCACGGCTACCTCTTCAACGACGACGGCAGTGCGCGCAGCCGTGTGTATCTCACGTTTGAAAAGCTGGTTAGGCGGCGCACAGACCTCCTCGCGGTAATGAACGCCGACGATCTGGAGATCGCCCGCACGCACAAGCTGGGCAGGGAGATTGTGTTCCTCGACGGAATGGGGCTCGATGCGGACAAGCTGCCGCTGCTTTCCGAGAAGGAAATTCGGCGGAAAAAAGAGGAATTGGGACAGCCGAGCGGCGGACTTTTGTTCCTGTGCGTCGGAGAATTCTCGCAGCGGAAGAACCAAGCCTCGATAATAAGGGCGTTCGCGTCTCTGAAGCGCACTGACTGCCGCCTGATATTCGCGGGCAGCGGGGAACTTCTCGAGGAGTGCAGAGCGCTCGCTGCGGAACTCGGTATTGCAGAAAAAACGGCGTTCCTCGGGCACTGCACTGAGATGAACGCACTTTACAGAGCCTGCGGTTGTCTTATATCGGCGAGCCGCTTTGAGGGCTTGCCGTTCAATGTCATGGAAGCGCTGTACTGCGGGGAAAATGTTATCGTGAGCGATGTAAAGGGCAACCGAGACCTTGCCGCCGACAGCGTGTACCCATACAACGATGACCGCTATCTTGCGCAGCTTATGGAGAGCGCACTCCCCGGGAACGGCAAAAATACGCTCCCCGAGCGATATCTTCTAGAAAACGCCCTCGAAAAGAACATTCGGCTTTTGCGGCTATTATAATATGTAGAACATCAAAATACTACACAACTATTTTACCACACCGCCGCAGATTAGTCAAGAGGGTTTGAAATTAAAAATATGGCAGAAAAATTTTACGGTTTTAACAAATTTTATCGCTAATATTTTCCGTTTAGGCGAATTTGACAAAAGTTTCACGTTATAATGTACAAAATACTTTGTGGAGAGTTGTAAAAATGTAATATAATTCTACAAAATTGATGTGAAATGAAAAAAAACACTTGATAAATGAAATTAAGTATGATATAATGTAAATGTTGAAAAGGTTAAAGACTGTTTCAATGCAAACTTAATTTTTGCGTCGGGTGGTAAAAACAGATGCTTGTATACTTGGTAAACATTTTTGCTGTTTGTGTATGGGCAATTGTTTTCTGCACCGGCAAAAAAACATTGCTTAAAAAGACGATCTTTATTGTGCTTTGCTTCGCTCAATGCGTCGCGATAGCGGGTTTCCGCTACGGAATAGGTTCGGACTACGGAATGTACGCGTCGGGTTTCTTCGATATGGCGAGAACAGGCTTTGAGGACATGACGCACGAGGATTGGGAGATAGGTTTTATCCTGCTCAACAAGATTATAGGTATGTTTACCGCATGGTCATCTACTTTTATTATGGTGACCTCGGTGCTGTCGCTTATCGGTCCGTTCTATCTGATATGGCGGTACTCGTCGGGACCCTTTATGTCGGTGTTCCTGTACTTGAATTTGTACTTGTTCTATCTTGATATGAACTACATCAGACAGTCGATCGCAATGTCGATTTTATGCTTCGCTTACGGATTTCTCCGCGATAAAAAGTTCTGGAGATTTCTTCTCATCGTAATGATCGCGGCAACGTTCCACTTGACTGTGCTCTATATGATACCGGTGTTTATAGTGGCGTTGTTGAAAATATCGCCGTCGACGATGATGCTTTATCCGTTCGGACTGCTGTTTTATTACATCCTGTCCGACGGTATACTTAATATCGTGCTCTCCAAGTTCCACACAGAATACGCGGGTTCGGTGTTTATTGAAAGCGGAGTTTACTTCTACTATGCGCTGTTTCCGTTGCTGCTGTGTGCTGCAATGGTGGCGCTGTCATTCTACGTCAAGGAAATGCCGCGTTCGCTGAGTGTGCTGATTCACATGACGCTGATGATGGGTTTCTGGCAGATTGTAATGACAAAGCATTCTCTTTTTGAGAGATTTTCATATTATACGATGCTGTTTGTAATACTGGCGGTTCCCGAGGGCCTCAAGGCGTTTAAACATCAGTTGCGGGAGAACCTTAAGGAAAAATACCTCAGAGAAATGGGCAGCGACGCAGAGGGTTCGAGAGCGCTTGCAACGCGCGTCACCAATAAAACGGCTGTTATGATGTTTTCGGTGACAGCGGTAATAGTGGTGCTTGCGCTTGCGTACAACATGGTCGGTCTGATTATCCCTGAAGCAGGAGTTCACGGTGTATTGCCGTATCAGACACAGAACCGGATGGACATACCGAATATAGACGGTTTTTTTAAGCGGTAAATAATGGCGATTGACGCCTTTATTTATAAAAAACACATGGAGGAAATGAATAATGAAAAAGAAGATTTTTGCCGCTGCTGTGGCTTTTGTAGCAACTATGTCTCTTGCGACGAGCGCTTTCGCTGCAGCTCCCGGCGGTACCAATGGTAAGGTTGAGGCTCAGGTAAAGGTTGAGGCTGACAAGCCCACCGAGATCAAGACCGAAAATAACCTCGTTCTCGAGGCTCCCGCTGGCGCATTTGAGGCTGGTGCTGACGTTAAGCTCGAGGCTAACGTTCAGTGGGTTGAGTCTGCTCCCACTACCACTAAGAAGGTTGAGGACGCTATCAAGTCTATCGCTTCCGCAAGTGGTAACGAAGCTAAGGCTACTGTAAACACCAAGCTCGAGATCTCCCTTACTTCCAACGGTACTACTGTACAGCCTAACGGCAAGGTAAAGGTTACTGTTGCTTATGATGGTAAGTCTAACGTAGTTGCTTATGTAAACGGCGACAAGATTGAGTTCTTCAAGCTTACTGTAAACGGCAATGTATGCTCTTTTGAAACCAACCACTTCTCTGATTACTACATGGCAACCGTTGACGAGAAGGTTGTTGAGAAGCTCGAAGGTCAGTCCGCTACTGTAAACGACAATGGTTCCAACCCCAGCACAGGTATCGCTCTTGCTGTTGCTCCTGCAGGTCTTGCTGTTGCATTTGTTGGCGTAACCGCTATCGTATCCAAGAAGAAGAGAGGCTAATCCCTCACGAAAGCCAACTGCTTTCACAAGCAAATAATTTGCTTACAACAGTGCAGTGCATAAAGCATTGCACTGTTTTTGTTAAGGAAGAATATGCGAACAATTGTAAAAGGTCACGTCGCCGTTTCGGTGACAAACGAGATATTTGCACCCGTGATGTGCGGTTTTGTCGGGTGGACGCTCCGAAGCGCGCTTGCGGCGGGCATCAATCGGCTGTACTTTCTGGCTCGCGATGGGTGGATAATGTACAACGCTGCAAAGCATATCGCAGAGTGCAACGGGCTGAATATCGAACTGCGCTACCTTTACTGCTCGCGAATGTCGCTGCGCAGTGCGGCATTGGCGGACTTGGGCGAGGAGGCGTACCGCTATCTGCTGGAGGGCGGTTTCGCGTTGACGCCGAGGACGATACTCGGGCGGCTGCGGCTCTCCGATGATGAACGCGCTGCTGTTTACTCGGATATCGAGTTTGTCGGCGACGAGAATATCGAGCTTGGCAAGTCCGCGGCTGCCGAATTTTGCAGTAAGTTGCGTGGAAGCGCCTGTTACAACTGTTACATAAAGTCGGTCTCAGAGGCAAATAAAGAGAACACGCTCGGCTATCTGGAACAAGAGGGCTTGCTTGACGGCGAGAAGTACGCGCTGGTTGACAGCGGTTGGACGGGTTCTATGCAGCGAATGTTCCGCGTTCTGACGGGAAAACCTCAGTTCGGCTATTATTTTGGACTATACGCGCAGCCGAACCCGGAGGACGGGGAGTTCAATGCCTACCTTTTCGATAAGAATACATCGCCGAAATTGGTTGCGAAGTTCAACAATAACCTGTTCGAGACGCTTTGCTCTGCGCCGCACGGAATGACGATTTCATACGGGAAACAAGATGACGGTTATATTCCTGTGTTCAAGGAAAAGGATAATCTGAACAAAGACAGTCGTCTGCTGGAAATACAAGAGCGCGTGTTGTACGAATTTGCGTGCTCGTACATACTCCCCGAAGAAATTCCCGATATGAAGCAGCGGCAGGAGTTCGCGTTTCCGCTGCTGGCGCGGTTGATGTACAAGCCGACCGTCGAGATTGCCGCGGAGTATGGCGCACTGCAGTTCTCGGACGATCCCGCAGAACTGTATGCGTTTCCACTCGCAGCGCGGGTCGATAACTCCTCGCGGCTGTATTTTTTGCCTCGACTTTACGAGAAATTTTTCCGAAAGGGAGAACTTGCCGTGCCGCTCTACTGGAGCTACGGCGCGGCGGTTTTATCGGGTAGGGGAGCGTTCTGCCGCATGAACCTGCTGCTTTGGGAGATATTGTGGTTTATTAAACGACGGTGAGGAGGACAGGCTTTGAGCGGAATTTCGGTGATAATGCCGGTTTACGATCCCGTACCGTCGGAGCTGAAACGCGCTTTGAGGTCGGTTCTGAGTCAGAGCATGAGCGATTTCGAGTTGGTGATATGCGACGACTGTTCAAAACCTTATGTTCACGAAATAATCAACGAGTGCAAAGATGAGCGGATAATTTATCTGCGCAACGAAAAAAACGGCGGGTGCGCGTACTCGCTTAACCGCTGCATTGAAGCGTCACATGGCGAGCTCCTGATACGTCAGGACGCGGATGATTATTCGCTGCCGGGACGATTTTCCGCGTTAAAGTCCGCTTACGAGCGAACGAACGCAGATATTGTTGCTACAAATATTATTTTATTTGACGAAAGCGGCGAGTGGGGTCACAGAGACTACCCCGCTGAAGTGCGAAAGCACGATTTTCTGTTTGCCGTGCCGTTTATGCACGGCGCGTGCGCACTGAAAAAGTCGGCGGTCACAGCGGCGGGACTGTACCCCGTGAGCCGTGATACGGCGCGCTGTGAGGAGTATGCACTGTTTATGACGATGTTCGCTAACGGCGCACGCGGCATAAACCTTCCCGAGCGCCTGTACGCGTTCAACGAGAACCGCGCGGCGATCGCGCGGCGGCGCTATTCGGACAAGGTGCGCGAGGTCAAGGTCAAGGCGCGGGGCTTTCGCGAGCTAAAGCTGTATCCTCGCGGAATAATTTACCTCGCTAAACCGCTTGCAGTCGGGCTTATACCGCCGCGGCTGCTTGCGAAGATCAAAGACAAGGTTTTTGGGAGACGAAAATGAGCTTTAAGAAAAGGGTTTACGACATTCTGGTCGGCAGGCAGCCGCCGATACGCCGCCGATATGTGCGCTACAAGGAACAGGGAAAATCGGCGGCGGCGCGCGCGGTGTACCTTTTTAGGCTCAATTTCAGCTATTATGTTCTGCGCGACCATGAGCTTTCGCGGTTCGGACGGTCGAACGCCAAGCCGTACTGCAAGGGCGCGGAGAGTGCGCTAAGCGTTCGGGAGACACCCGAGGACTTTGCTGCAAAGCTCACGGGATTTGACGCAGTTTCCTTTGATATTTTCGACACGCTCATCTACCGTCCGTTTGCGCGTCCCGTCGACCTTTTCCATATCGTCGGCGCGGAAACGGGGCTGCTGAATTTCGCGGAGCTGCGGCAGTTCTGCGAGCGGAAAGCTCGCGACAAGCGCTTTGAGGAGAACGGAACGCATGAGATCACACTTGACGATATTTACCAATATATGGAGAGGTATGCGGGCAGCTCGTTCGCGGTGGCAAAGGAAAAGGAGCTTGCGGCGGAATTTTCGCTGTGCTTCGCGAACCCGTATATGAAGCGCGTCTGGGAAATTCTGGCGGCGCGGGGAACGCGCGTTGTCGTTACTTCGGATATGTATCTTGACAGGGGATTTCTGGAAAAACTGCTGCAAAAAAACGATTTTACGGGCTTTGAGCGTGTATTTGTGTCGAACGAGCGGGGCGCGTCGAAATACGGCGGCGGACTGTACGAGACCGTTAAGAACTACCTCCAATGTGCGAAAATCGCGCATGTTGGCGATAATTCTCACAGTGACATTGAAATGAGTAAAAGTCATGGCCTGATGCCGTTCCTTTGTCCAAACCCGAACAGTGTCGGGAGCGCGTACCGTCCCGCCGAAATGAGCCGTATGATCGGTTCGGCGTACTGCGGTCTGGTGAATGCGCGGTTTCACTCGGGAGCGGAGAAGTACTCAATGCTCTATGAGTACGGATATGCGTACAGCGGGGTTTTCACGTTGGGGTTCTGCCGCTTTATCCACGGAATCGCCGAGCAACGCGGAGCGGACAAGGTGCTGTTTCTCGCGCGCGACGGCGATCTGCTTAAGCGCGTCTACAACAGGCTTTATCCCGAATGTCCGACCGAGTACTTCCTTTGGTCGAGACTTGCGGCGACAAAGCTCTGCTTTGAGGAGAACACCGCCGACTTTATCCGCCGTTTCATTTATCATAAATGCGGTGACGGTTTGACGGCGGAGGAGCTTCTGCGGCAAATGGAGCTTTCGGCGCTCGACTATCCGGACAAGTCCGAGAAGATCACCGATAAAAATTTTACGAAGCTTGCGCGGTTCATAATCGCAAACAAGCAGAAGATCCGCGAATTGTATAAGCCGCTTAACAACGGGGCACAGCGGTACTTCGGCGAAACGCTGGACGGCTGCAGGCGAGTTCTGGCGGTCGATATCGGCTGGGCGGGGAGCGGTGGTGCGGCTGTTTCTCAGCTTGCTGAAAAGTGGGGCTTCGGGTGTGAGGTGATTGGCGTTATCGGCTGCGCGAACGACAGCTCCGCTGAGCAGCCCGACTGCTCCGAGGCTATGCTGCAAAGCGGAAAAATGTACTCCTACTGCTACTCGCAGAGTCATAACCGCGATATCTATAACACTCACGACGCGGCTCGCGGACACAATATATACTTTGAAATGCTGCTCGGCTCGGAGACTCCTTCGCTGAAAGGCTTCAATGAGGACGGTACTCCCGTTTTCGCCGAACCCGAGTTCGGGAACGCCGTTGTCGTAAGGCAGATACACGCGGGCGCGCTTGACTTTATCGCTGATTACACTGCGTGCTTCACCGACTACCCGTATATGCTCGACATAAGCGGCAGCGACGCTTACGCGCCGTTTGGAGCGGCGGCAATGGCGGGCGGAAAATATTTTAAGGCGGTGCTGGGCGAATGCAGCTTTAACATCGGCGTGGGAACGAAAGAGGACAAAATCAACAACCGTATATAGAAAGGAACGATCGGCGTGGCAACAATGACAAAATTCGAGGAACAGATGAAATATCTCACCTTCTTAAAGGAGGTCGTTAAGCGCGATATAAAGCGGAAATATTACAAATCCGCGCTGGGAGTGCTCTGGACGGTACTGAACCCGCTGCTCTCAATGCTGGTCATGACGCTTGTTTTTTCAACTCTGTTCAAGAGAAACATCGACAATTACCCCATTTATCTGCTTTGCGGACAGCTGATATTCACCTTTATGAGCGGCAGCTCGAGGCAGTCGTTGAACGCTATTCTTGCCAACGCGGGCTATATCCGTTCAATTTATATCCCGAAATATATTTTCGTGCTGTCGAGAGTGGTCGAGGGATTTGTCGATCTGCTGTTCTCACTGTTGGCGCTGTTTCTGGTAATGATCCTTACTCACGCGAAATTCACACTGAATTTGCTTATGCTGCCGACCTTGCTGGCTATAGTGTTTATTTTCACGTTCGGGCTGTCGCTTGTATTGGCGACCTATGGAACGTTTTTTCGCGATCTGCACCACCTTTACGGTATTTTTACGTCGCTCTGGACGTGGCTTTCGGCGATATTCTATCCGATAACGATAGTTCCGAGCACCTACCGTTTTCTCCTTGACCTTAACCCCGCGATACACTATATCGGCATAATGAGAGCGATCTGTTACGAGGGAGTCATGCCGTCCGAGAAATCGCTGATTATAGCGTCGTGTTACGCCGTTTTTATGCTGTTGTTGGGTATTTCGGTGTTCAAGGCGAACGAAAACAAATTCTTCCTGTACGTATAAAGGAGCGGTGAAAATGAGTGATAACAATATTGCGATAAAAGCCGAGGACGTTTCGATGATGTTCAACCTCAGCCGCGAGCGCGAGGAACGTCTTAAAGAATATATCATCAATCTGGTAAAGGGCAAGCTGTTTTTTGACGAGTTCTGGGCGCTGCAGGACATTTCGTTCGAGGTGGAAAAGGGCGACAGTCTGGGACTTATCGGCGTGAACGGCTCGGGAAAAACGACGCTTTTGAAACTCGTGGCGGGTATTATGAAGCCCACTAAGGGGAAAATCTACACCGACGGCTCGATAGCGCCGCTGTTCGCTATGAGCTCGGGTTTTGACAGTTCGCTTTCCGCGCGCGAGAATATCTTTCTTGTGGGAGCGCTGCGCGGCTACACAAAGGAGTACATGAGGAAGCGCTTCGACGAGATAATCGACTTCGCGGAGCTGGAGGACTTCGTGGATGTTCCGCTGAAGAATTACTCTTCCGGTATGTCATCGCGCCTTGCGTTCGCTATCGCGACCCTTGTGCACACCGATATTCTGATAGCGGACGAGGTGCTCTCTGTTGGCGATGCGAAGTTCCACAAAAAGAGCGAGGCGCGTATGGCGAAAATGCGAGAGGGCGGCACGACGATACTGTTCGTTTCGCACTCCGCGGGCGCGGTGCAAAAGGTCTGCCGCAACGCTATCTGGCTCGATCATGGCAAGATCGTAATGGCGGGACCGTCCGCGAAGGTCTGCAATGCTTACGCGGAGTTCTGCAAGACATAAAAATATTGACAATATAAGGAGGATACATCAATGGAAGTAACAATTAAGTGCGGCGGCAGCTCCGCGAGGATAGCGCAGCACGGCGCGGAGCTGAAGTCGCTCGTCATAGACGGCAGAGAATTTATGTGGAGCGGCGATCCCGCATACTGGCCGAACACCGCGCCTGTAATGTTCCCGATGATAGGCACGCTGAGGGACAACAAAACACTGATACTCGGCAGGGAGTACAGTTTGCCCAAGCACGGCTTCACGCGTGATCTGGAGCTTACACCCGAGGAAACGACCGAAAACTCGGTGACGTTCTCGCTGGAGCAGAGCGACTACACCAAGCAGTTCTATCCGTTCGATTTCCGCTTCACGATACGGTACACGCTTGAGGACGGTAGGCTCACGGTAACTCACGTTGTCCGCAACAACGACAAGGATGATATGCCGTACTGCATAGGCGGTCACCCCGCGTTTGCGTTCAGCGGTGAGCTGTCCGATCATCGGCTCGAGTTCCCGATGAAGGAGACCTTGTCCGCGCCGATTTACAACCTCGACGTTCATCTTTTCGAGGACGACAACCGCGTTCCCGTGCTTAACGACAGCAGCGTTCTCCCGCTTAACCACGAGATGTTCTACAAGGACGTTGTGTACCTCGACAAGGTGAAATCGCGCTCGGTGAAGTTCCTCGGCAAGGACAACAAGGGTGTTCAGGTTGATTACCCCGACTTCACCTCACTAGCGGTATGGCAGTCTAAGAACGCGCCGTTCCTCTGCGTTGAGCCGTTCTGCGGCTCGGCGGACTTCTCAGACTGTACGGGCGTGTTTGCCGAAAAACGCGGTATCGAGATACTCAAGCCCGGAGAGGAAAAGACTTACAGGTTCTCGTTTACCGCAGTCTGATAAGCTGAAAGGAAATCCGAATGCTGAGAATTTTGTTCGTTTGCCACGGAAACATTTGCCGCAGCCCCATGGCGGAATACGTAATGCGCGATATGTGCGCCAAGCGCGGGATAACGGACGTTGTGACCGCCTCCGCCGCGACCTCGACCGAGGAACTCGGCAACCCCGTACATTACGGCACGACGAGTGTTCTGCGGCGTCTGGGTATCGATTGCTCTGCGAAGCGAGCCCGACAGATAACCTTGCGCGACTACGCCGAATACGACCTGATAATCGGCATGGACGCGGCGAATATCCGCAATATGACACGCTACTGGGGCGATAAGGAGCATAAGATACATAAGCTGCTCGACTTCGCGGGAAGAACAGGAGAGGACGTTGCCGACCCGTGGTACACGAGCAATTTCGAGCGTACCTACCTTGACGTGAAAGAGGGCTGCGAGGGGCTTATCGAGGCCATTCTGCGCGGCGATTTTGACTGAACCCAAGGAGTGATAGAATGTACGGACCAAACCCCAACGCAATTTTCCCGAATGAAAAAATAAAGAGCCTGTGCTTCATTAAGAACGTGATAACACGGCCGACAATCATAGTCGGCGATTACACCTACTACGACGATATCGACGGCGCGGAGCGCTTCGAGGAGCACGTCACGCACCACTACGACTTTAATGGCGACAGGCTGATAATCGGCAAATTCTGTGCTATCGCGCGAGGGATAGAGTTCGTAATGAACGGCGCTAACCACCGTATGTGCAGTGTGACAACTTATCCGTTCAACATTATGGGCGGCGGCTGGGAGAAGTCAACTCCGGAAATGTCCGACCTGCCGCTCAAAGGCGATACCATAGTCGGAAACGATGTGTGGATAGGACAGAACGTCACAGTGATGCCGGGGGTGCATATCGGCGACGGTGCAATTATCGGCGCAAATTCGGTCGTTGCAAGCGATATACCGCCGTACTGTATCGCCGCAGGAAATCCCTGCCGCGTTATCCGCAAGCGTTTCGACGACGAGCTTACGGCGTATCTTCTGGAGCTTAAATGGTGGGATAAAAACCCCGAGTGGATATTTGAAAATCTGGATGCTCTGTGCAGCGGCGACTTGTCACTGATACGAAAAATCACGGAGGGAAAAAATGGAAATTGACTACATGGACAGGCTGAAACGTCAGCTTGCAATAGATCTAAACTGTTCATCAAGCGACTTTGACCGCACGGAGAACGTTCTCACGGTCTCGGCGGCAAACGAGGGGCGGCGAATGTACTCCAAGGAGAAGTATTTCTTCCAGATGGCGACAATGGGCTCTAACGCCGTGATCTCCGCAGATGAAGCGCTGCACCCGTTTCTGCGTGAGTTTATGGCTGATAGGGCAGGACACCGGCTGTTTGAGCAGGAGAAGCTCGCCGTGCTGGAGTGTGAGCTGAATACGCACGGTTACAGGCTCTGCCGTTCGCACCATATGTGTCTGCCGAAATTCGATGTGAGCGTGCGCGGCGATTTTCCCGTGAAGTGGTTCAAATCGCGCGTGGAGCTTGCGTCGTTCTATGACGGACGTTTCCCGAACGCGCTCTGCGAGCGTTACCTCGAGGAGCGCCCCGACAGGATCGCCGTCTGCGCTTATGACGGCGGCGAGATAATGGGCATGGCGGGCTGCTCTGAGGACGCGCCGGGTTTTCTCCAGATAGGGATAGACGTGTTCCCACAATACCGCGGCAAGGGAGTGGGAACGTATCTTTCGCTGCTGATGAAGAACGAGATAATAAAACAAGGCGGAATGCCCGTTTATGGTACGGCAGCGGCGAATATTTACTCGCAGAATATCGCCGTGAACTGCGGCTTTCGTCCTGCATGGGTCGAGATAGAGGCTGAAAAAATCGAAAAGAAGCCTGAGCGCTACGAAACATGAGTCACAGATATGAAGCGGGACATGGAGGACTATAGCGAGAAACAATTTACATTCGGCAATAACAAAAGCGGAGCGTCAAAAGGGTGATATCCTTAACGGTGAAATCACCAAAAACCGAATAGAAAAGAAAAATCCGCATGACTTATAAGTTGTGCGGATTTGTTTTCAGTAACATCTGAAACGGAACAACCGCCAAACACGAAATTTGGCGGTTAATATTTTTTAAGTTTCACCAAAGACCTCTCGGACACCTTGCAAGAAAACCTCTGCCGCTTTTGTAAACATCTGATACTTCTTACAGACAAGGTATAACTCCGCATGGATTTTCGGCTCTAACGGGCGAAAACACATCCGCGTGTTATCGGTGTTCACAAGTCTGTCAAATGTGAAAGCCGCACCGAAACCCTCATCTATCATCATTGCGGGCATTGTAATCAAATTAAAGGTGGAAATTATGTTAAGCGTTGAAACGTCTCGTCCCAGCCAACCCGACAGTATGTTTCCCTCAAGCTGCTGATGAGCAACCCATACAGGCAGATCGCCTATATCGCTCGGTCGAACGGCAGACAGCTTAGCAAGCGGACAATCCTCCCGCATAAGCAGACCAAACTCGTCGTTCTGCGGAGCTTTGATGTAATCATACTTACTCATATCAATGGGCGCGACAAGCAAGCCGAAATCGAGCAGACCTTTGTTCAGACTGTCGGTAATCTCCGCAATACTGCCGCTGAAAAAATCATAGCGTATCTGTGGGTGAATTTCTTTCAGTGAAAGTAAAGTTTTTCCGAACAGTCGCATAATATGCGTTTCGACTGAGCCTATATGCATTGTTCCGCTTACCGTTTCATTAAAGGTTTTAAGTTCCGTTTCGGTGCGCTCGGACAATTCAATAATCTCTTTTGCGCGCTTGCGTAAAAACATTCCTTCTTCGGTAAGCGTTATCTTTCTGCTGCCGCGCATGAACAATTTTTTTTCCTGTTTCTCTTTCAAGCTCGGCAAGCTGCCTCGAAAGATTAGACTGCGTTGTGTGCAGAACGTCGGCGGCTTTGGTTATGTTTTCCTCCTGCGCAACCGCAAGGAAATATTTCAGAACGCGAAATTCCATAAAATCACCCTTTTACATTATATCACATTCTTCCATGAATGTAAAGCATAGAAATATATGAAAAAGAAATATTTGTAATTTTTTAAAAAACCTGCTATAATATATTTAAACCAAAAAATTCTGAAAGGCGGTTATTTTATGAGTAACGGAGCATTTATTTATGATATTCCCACAAAGGTATACTTTGGAGCGGGACAGCTTAGTCATCTTGGCGAGGAGCTTGCGAAGTACGGCAAAAAGGTTTTGCTGACTTACGGCGGCTCAATTAAAAAGTCGGGATTGTATGACAAGATTGTTGCTGAGGTCAAAAACGCCGGTCTTGAATTGCTGGAGTTGTCGGGAATTGAGCCTAATCCCCGTATTTCGTCCGTAAGAACGGGTGCGGAGATATGCAAAAAAGAGGGCGTTGACGTTCTGCTTGCGGTCGGCGGCGGCTTATTATGACGGTGACGCATGGGATATTCTTCTTCAAAAGGCTGACGTGAAGAAGTGCTTACCGATTGTGGACGTGCTGACATTAGCTGCCACAGGCTCGGAAATGGACGCGGGCGGGGTTATTTCAAATCCCGATACTAAGGATAAAATCGGGCTTTCCTTTGCGCCTATGCTGCCTAACGTATCGTTTCACCTATTCCGTAAGCAAATACCAGACAGCCTGCGGCTCTGCGGATATTCTCTCGCATATTTTTGAAAGCTACTTTGTCCCCGCCGACGGAAGTATGTATACGCTCGACCGTTTCAAAGAGGGGATGATTAAAACCGTAATGAAGTACGCGCCTGCCGCGCTTGAAGCTCTCGACAATTATGAAGCTCGGGAAAATTTGATGTGGGCTTCAACCTGGGCTATAAACGGCTTTACAGGAGCAAAACAAAATGTTGCGTGGAGCTGCCACCCCATGGAACACGAAATATCCGCAATTTATGATATTACCCACGGTCTTGGACTTGCGATTTTAACGCCGCGGTGGATGCGATATATTCTTGATGATAACACTCTCCCACGCTTTTATGATTACGGTGTGAATGTGTTCGGTATCGACAGTTCCTTACCCGCAAAGGAAGTCGCAGAGAAAAGTATTGCTTTGACCGAGGATTTTCTGTTCGGGAAGTTAGGACTTTCCTCCTCCTTTTCCGAAATCGGAATAGACGGCGCAAATTTCGACCTGATGGCAGAAAAAGCGGTAAGGCTCGGCGGTCTGGAACACGCTTTCAAGCCGCTTAATGCAGATGATGTAAAAGAAATTTTTAAAATGTGTTTGTAATAATATTCTTCCTAAAATCAAAAACCGCAGATTCCCGTCTGCGGTTTTTGATTTCCGATTACTATGAATAATAATCATAGATATATATGAAAAAGAAATATTTGTAATTTTAGAAAAAAACCGTGCTATAATTAAATTACAGAAATGGGGCAGATGCCATTAATATAGACGCACTCGGTCACACCGAAGTAACTGTATCAGCAGTTTCCGCAACCTGCACTAAATCGGGGTTAACAGCGGGAATACGCTGCTCGGTTTGCGGAAAAATTCTTGTCGAGCAAAACACAACAGAAATCCTCTCGCATACCTTAACGCTATGACCAACTTGCAACGGGATATGAGTCGGAACAATCTGAACTTCGCAATAAACTGACCGCCGAACTGCTTCAAGTGTTCATTCGCAGGATAGAGGTGTTCGAGAAGCCCGAAAAGTATTCGCGAACCTGCGGTAATACGATTGTGATCCATTACACCTTTGAATGCGACAAGGCATTCATAACAGCGGAACTCGGAAAACCCGCATAACAAAACCAATCCCGCAAGGCATAAACCTTGCGGGTGGTACATAAATCTTAATTCTCCGTTAGCGACATCACGCTAAACCGCAGGCTCTCGATTTTTAAGGCCATGGTCTTACGTCAGCGGATAATACGCAGATTATCGTTATGACGCTTATACCCAACGCGCAAACCATTGAGATTATGTCCACGATAGATGTGGGCGTTTCTCTTTTTACGGTGGGGTATTCCTTGATGCATTCAATCGCGTCGTGCCCGATAAGAGCAGCCTTTGACTTCAAGCGCTTAATGCTGAACTTGTGTCTTTTCTTTTGCATTGTAATGCACCTCTTTAATCAATAAGCAACTGTTCTTCTCATCAAGGTGTACTGGTAGTGGTAGTAGAAGAAGCGCCACCAGCCATTTTGAGCTTAGGAGATGTGCCGCAGATAATGCCATCGCTAGTCAAACCGTCGGTTTTACTGTCCCACGCGAAACTTCCAGCGGTGAAATCACTTGCGCCAGGCAAAGCAGTCGAAGCACTTGCCGCATCATAATAAACTGCGCCAAGAATTTTTCTGTCCTTGATATAAACTGTACCGTGAGAGTTATCAGTAAAACTATAATCATCTGTGATTCTCTGCGTCAGCTTTGCAACGTCAGATGCGTCGAAGTCGCTGTTCGTTGCACCGGTTTTAGTAATTGTAATCGTGTAAACCGTGCTTCCACCCGGAATCTTGCCGCCGTTTGCCTCAACTTCAGACATCCATGTAACAACGGTGTCAGCGAGAGACTTAGCTGTGGAGTCAACAGAGGTAACTCTGGACTTGGTTACCATGCCCATCATGGTGGGAACAAGGATAGCAGCAAGTACGCCGATGATCGCGATAACAACGATCAACTCAACAAGCGTAAAGCCCTTTTTGGCTCTGAGAGCCTGAAGTTTCTTTATCATAGTAAAGA
>CAJTTH010000034.1 GCA_910579125.1 uncultured Oscillospiraceae bacterium
CATATTATATCACATTTATTGTTATATTGCAATAATTTTATGTGAACACGCTCTAATTTTTATAATGAAAAAAATTACTTGTTAGGTACAAAATGATTCCTGGATTTAATGTGACAAAATATCCTCATTATATGTTGTTCCGGCGTAAAAAGACTGTTTGGAATAAGCCGTATATGCTTTTTAATTTGACATATGGATGTTTCTCATTATTTATAGAAATCCCAAGAGACTTTGATTGTTGTCCTAACTCTGAATTTGAAAGAATTCCATTTCCTGAAATTCCTTTCTATACATCAACAGAAGGAATATGGAATTTATCGGAAAAGAAGGCAATAAAAATTTTAAACATAGCATTGTATTATCTTTCGATGGTATGAATCTCATGTCGGAATCTGAACCCACATGATCTGGACAACGATAGACGTTTTGTTATAACCCTTTAGTGATGCGGTTTTGCGGCAATTGGTTTCATATTTCAAAATGGACACAAAAATCAAAATAGCTCAAAATCTTGACCTAATAGTTCGATTTGAAATTGAATACCTGTCGAAATCTGAACCCCAAGGCTTAGGTAACGGCAAGTGTTTGGGCATAATCCCTTTTACAATACGGTTTTACAGTTGCTCAATTTGAATTTTAAAATGAACGCCAAATTAAAAACACCTCAAAATAGAATACTAAACGTGAAAAAGGACGGAATCTGAACTTTCATAGTCCTGATGCCTTGGAATGTTAAATGATGTCCATTTTGAAACGCAGAAAATCTGCATATTTCAGCGCATCATCCTATGCTGTTTATGAACGCCAATATTTTAAAATGCACATGAGTGTCCAAATCTATTTGGTAACAATGTCACATGAAACACTGACAAAAAAGATATTATGCCCACAAACGGCTTTACACACATTATGTGCTTCGCACAAAACGCTGCCATTTGTGGGCATAAATCTTGTAAAAAAAGGAAGTTCTCGTCCGTAAATATTTTCGACATGAAAATGGACTGAACCCTCCGCGCGTAAAAAATTCTTGGTCTATTTTGGTAAATATGTACAGAGCGCTTGTGAGTGATCCGCAGGAGGGGGCATGTTTAATTACGATACGTATATGTCAAAGGAGTCTGATCGACATATTCGTAGACAAAATCCAGTGTTAAAAGTTCTTGAGCCATTTCCCGCGCGTCGGCGATCGGAACGGACACGTCTTGACGGTAGTCTAAACTGTATCCTCTGCCCAATACGTAATTCAACTCAAATTGGCTGTGCGGAAACGGTCTTTCATCATATGTTTTATTGCTGTTCGCCGTTACCGTAATATTCGTATGAACGTCGTAATTAAAGGATACTCTGAATATTTTCGAAAGCGGATTTATTTTCGCGCTGCCCTCCGCCATATACTTTTTGCAGATCGACATTACCTTGTCCGCTTGCTCGGGGGTAAGATTATCCGCGCGTAAATTTCTTGTGTTGCCGGTGTACTCATTAGGCTCGTGGTATTCATAGTCGTAATAACCTATCATAAAGTTTGCTCCGTCGAGAAGCTCCGCGTCGGGACGCAAATGGATATATCCGAAGCCGCCCGTTTCAATCATAATAACAATCGCGAGCGTAAATGTCGCCGCTGTCGCCAGATATTTTGCGCCCCACTTCACAAACGAGAGGGCGTTTATTTTCGCGCGGCAGACGATAATATTTATGATGATATAAGCCACGGCAGCCACCAGAAAACCCCATATCATTCCGTCGGTCATCAAGAAGAACATAAATACGGTCACGCAGCCGAGCACCAGCATTATTTCGAAGAACGTGCGGCTTGCGATAGGATTGCCGACAGTTTTCGCGTCGCGTTTCATATAGATAAGCCCCGATGCGAGTATTACGGCTATCGAGATAACGCACCCGACCACGCAGTGAAGTACGAATTTATCGTAGAAGTCCGCGAGGAACAAAAACCCCCAATACCCGTAGTCAATAGGCTCAATGCTGCCGAAATAATACGGCATTCCCGCGCAGTTGGAAATCAGATAGTTGATAAAGCACAGCGGCAGGACGTTTATAATACCCATCAGTATTATCGAGAAGTACGAGCTTTCGGCGGGCGCTCCGCAGCAGCATACGCACAGTATTACTATCGCCATAATGAACAGCGTACCCGTGGGAAATCCCAACGACATCTGCAGCAAAGTCTCACCCGCGTCGCTCGGCAGGAAGCCGTATATCAGATTACCGTACAGTATTTTTATGCCGTTTCCGCTAAATATACAAACGATCTGCGGAATAAGCTGGATAATGACCAGACTGAGCAGCTTTGAGAAAAAGCGCTCGCTTGCCTTTATAGGCAGCGCCATTGATACGTCGCAGATCTGCTGATTGTTCATATCGCGGAACACATTCAGCACGGTGAAGTAGCTTACCGCCGCGCCGCATACCGCAAAAAACGTTCCCCAGCCGGACGAATAAAAAAACATACCGTCGGGGGTCCCGTAATCATTGCTATACGTCCCGATCGACGAATTGAAAATAAACAGCAGCATCGCCACGCCGTAAAGCACAAAGGTGATTATCGTGAGCTTTTTGTGAACGCGCAGCTCCGCCAGAGCGGCGCGGGCGATTTTTCTGAACGACATTTTATATCTTGTGTTAGTTGATGATGTTTGAGCCATAACCTCTCGCCTCCAATTCGTAGATAAATATTTCCTCCAGCGTCAACGGAATAAACTCGCTTATCTCGCACCCGAACGCGCCGAGCTTTCCCGTGATATCCGTTTCCGAGCCGCGCACCACAGCCTGTGCCACCGAGCCCATAACGGAATACTGCATTACATCCAGTCCGACGTTTTTCAGCTCCTCCGGAGTGACCGCGCCGCTCTTTCGCGCAAGCTGTATCTTGCCGAAGCCGCTCTTGATATTGTCGATCTCGTCCGCGAATATCATCTGCCCCTGATGTATCAGCATAGCACGGTCGCACAGCTCGTTTATCTCGACGATATTGTGCGAGGACACGACCATTGTCGCCTGTCTGTCAATAAGCTCGTTGATGATAAGCTGCTTGATGAACCGCCGCATTGCGGGGTCAAGCCCGTCGAACGCCTCGTCCAGCAGCAGATATTTCGTGTTGCAGGACAGCCCGATTATAACGACCGCCTGACGCTTCATTCCCTTTGAAAACTCGCTCATACGCTTGTTCCTCGGCAACTGAAGCTGCTTTACGAGCCGCTCGTATATCTCGAACGAAAAGTCCTCGTAATAGCTCGCGTAGTATTTCGCAAGTCCGTCGAGCGTGAATTTCGCGTATTGTACCGTTTCGTCGTTGACGAAGAAGATCTTAGACTTCGCCGAGGGATTGTCGAACACGTCCTCGCCGTCTATTTTAACGCTGCCTTGCTCCGTTCTGTAAACGCCGCACATCATTCGCAGCAGCGTTGATTTGCCCGCGCCGTTCGACCCGAGAAAACCGTAAATGCACCCGTCGGGAATGCTTATGGAAACGTTGTCGAGCGCCCTAAAGCCGTCGTTTATGTCGACCTTGCCCAAGCCCTTTTTCGCGAACACCATACTGACGTTATTTATTTCGATCATGTGTTTTCTCCTTTCAGTGAACTGTCGGCGCGTCTGACTATATCCACCAGCGCGTCCGCGGCAACTCCCGCTTTGAGCGCTTCGAGAGCCTTTTCCTCAAAGTCCTTTGTAAGCGTCGAATTTGCTTTTCCGCTTTGTGCCGCGACAAAGCTGCCCTTTCCCGCGAGCGTGTAGATTATCCCGTCGCGCTCCAGAATTGAATACGCCTTTGCGACGGTATTAGGATTAAGCCCGAGCTGCTGCGCCAGTGCCCGCGACGGCGGTATCTTGTCGTTTTCCTTAAGCACGCCGCGCGTTATTTCGCTGCATATCGAGCGGCATATCTGTTCGTATATGGGCGTTCTGCCTGTAACGTCGATTCTTATCACAAGCGCACCTCCTTTTTGTATGAATGCACTATTTCTACTAGTACAATTATTATACAATATTACTTTTTATTTGTCAAGGGGAATTTATATTTTTTCCGCAAAAAACCGACCCCGAAAGTGAGGTCGGTTTGGTAAATTGACTTAGAGCCTGTTTAGTATCCCTCAACATGCCGCCTGCACCCGCGTTTTGGCGCATTTCGAGATACTAAACAGGCTCTTATGGCAGCACCGCATAATTACCGCGCTTCGCACTTTGTCAGCGTTTGCTTTCATATTTTCCGTCATAGGGTTGACCTTTGGTCAATTCGTGCACAATTCGTCCTAGCAAGGCATACAGCCTTGCGTCGTCCTCATTGTACAATCTGAAAAAACTGACTGCGCAACCGCCCGACAATAATTGTGCGGTGTTGCCTTAAAACGGCTTGGCGGTTCTTGCGGCGAGATCATTCACCGTTACCGAAATATTCTTCGCGGCGGCCTTATTTTGTATCACCTCGATAAACTTGTCCTTGTAATTATTGACAAGCATTACCACCATTTCGTCCTTAACGTCCTGCGGCAGCGCGTTTATCGCCTTTATCGGCAGCGCGCCCGCCGCGCCTGCCATTTTGAGCAGCAGCTTTACCGCGCGGTTTCCGGACGGATTTTCCGCTGCCTTTTCCTTGATCATCGGCAGCAGCATTGCCGCGACCGCGCCGTAATCAAGCTCATCTACCGATACCTTGAATTCAAGCATTTACTTTCCTCCATTATCCCAACGGACGAATTTTCTCGGGAACGTACTCCAGCATTGCGTTTACAGCCGTTTCGGTGAGATCATAGCGGTACCAGTCGTAGGTGCCGTCGTCCTTTTTCTGAGGATCCATCCACACCATTATCCCGCTCCAGCCGTTGTCGTAGACCGACTTGTACTTTTCGGCGAGCGTCATTTTGCATTCCTGTTCGTCGTCGTTGTGAGTTTCTCCGATAATGCACGGTTTGGCCTCAGCAATCCCGAACTCGGACGGTGATTTGCCGCACGGAAATCCGAAATACGGCTTCTGCCAATTATAATAATGTGTGCTGTAAAAATCGAGATATGCGTTGTCGCTGCCCGTAAGCTCCTTTAAATATTCATCGGAGACCTTGTTGCCCTCGTACTTGTCGGAGTTGTACTTGATTATCGCCATGCCGACGGTCACGGGAAAATCGCTGTTCTCGTGAATTACCGCCGCGCATCTGCCGAGCAGATACGAAATGTTATCCCACGGCACCTTGCCGCATTCCGTGTTCTCGTATACCCAATCGGGCTCGTTCATTACGTCGATGCCGAAAATGTATTCGCAGCCGCGGTAACGTTCGCAGAACTCTTTTACATATATTTCCGCAAAACGGTCGCAGTATTCGTTTGACTTTACCATGGCTTGGAATTTCTCGCCGCTGCTCACGGGTTCTTTGAAGTGGTCAAACGACAGCAGCGTGGGCATAATATAGAGCTTATGTTTTTCGGCAAGCGCGAACAGCTTGTCCAGCGCCTCCCAATGGTCGGGATTAACGTCCGAGGGATATCCGCCGGGGGTTAGGCGGACGATATTCATTCCGTTGCAGTTGACCCAGATACGCGTGCAGTTTATGCCGTCTCCGACAAGACGCGCAAACTCGTTGTCCCAGAACGTCTCGTCCATAACGCCGATAGTAAAGTCGTTCCATTTCTCCCACGGCGTATTTGCGCCGTTTATCCACAGTTCCTTGCCGTCCACCATAAATTTTGTGCCCTCAATGGTCACGCGCGCGGAGACTGTCGTTTCCGGTTCGCTTATCTCGGGGTTATCGGAGCTGCTTTCAACGACGGTCGTTTCCGTGCTGTCCGTGCTGCCGGAACTGTCAGAGTCGCCCTCGTTTGTGCAGCCGGACAAGCCGATCATTAAAATCAGCGACAAAAAGATGGACAAAAATTTCTTCATAAAAATCTCACTTTCGTTTTTTTCAATTATAGCATATTTTTCGGGAAATTTCAACCGTACGTTGACAAATATTTTCAGCGATGATATAATTTATATGTTAAAAAGCAATTCATTCCGTATTTTGACCGTTCGTTCCGAAATCAACACAAGCGGTCGTTTTTTTGGTAATATATATTCGGAAGTACGGAATTACTTCCGCAAAACGGGCAAAGCCGCGGCGCTTTCGGCGAAAGATGCACCGCGCCGAGAGCACTGCGGCGGCTCATTCATCGTTTGGAGGTATGCACAATGAAACGCGTCAAAGTCGCGAAATACACCAAGGAGAAAAAAGCCGAGGCGGGTCGGAGATACCGCGAGGAGCAACAGCAGCTCAAATATTCGGTACCGAGCAGCCTGCTGTATATCGTCCGCGAATCCTGGGCGCACTCGCGCGGACTGTTCATTGATATGGTGCTGAAGATAGTGCTCGTTACCGCGTGCGGTCTGTGTTCAACGTACACGGATAAATTCGTCGTGGAGTTTGCGCTCGGTACATCGAGCCGTCTAACGCTCGGGATTATTTGCGCGGCGCTGATCGTAGGCGGCAGGTTCGCGAGTTATATCGTAGAAGCCGTCGACTGGCACATCAGCAGCGTGGGGCGGTTCAAGCTCAGATCCTACTTCTTCGGGAGACTGATGCGCAAAAAGATGAATCTCTCCTATGAGGATACGGAAAACCCGAAGATTGGGGACAAGCTGAACAAGGCAAATTCTGCGGTCAGCAGTATTGCCGAGGCGGGGCTCGGTACGATAAAGGACTCCATAGTCGCGGCGCTTGAGGTTTTCACCTACGGCGGCATTCTGTCAATGCTCGACCCGTGGCTGATACTGATAATCGGCGTTCCCGCGGTCGCGGAGTATTACATCAACAAGCACAAGATGAATTGGATATGGAATATGAACGACAACTGGCAGACGTTCGACCGTCAGCTCGATTACATCTCGCGTATCGGTACAGACGGCAATTTCAGCGGCGCAAAGGATATCCGCATTTTCGGAATGCAGCGCTGGCTCGGGAGCGTGTTCGACCGAGTTTTCGCAAAGCGCATGGACTGGAACGCGCAGCAGGACGAGTGGGAATACCGCCACGATATGCTCTCGCAGATCGTAGCCGCAGTAGGCAGCACCGCCGCGCGCATTTATATCGTCTATCTGGTGATGTCGGGGAGTATAGGCGCGGGCGATTTCGTGCTCTACTTTAACTCTATATTTATGCTGTCGAGCGCCGTGCGCAATTGGTGCGACAAATACTCCGCTTATCAGTGGCTGTCAAATATCACCAACTACGTCCGCGAATATCTGGAAATGCCCGAGGTGGGCGGCGGCGAAGATATCCCCGTTTCCGAGGACGGCTTTGAGATCGAGTTTAAAAACGTTTCGTACACCTACGCCGGCGCGGAAAAGCCCACAATAAAGAACATCTCGTTCAAGCTCGGCAAGGGCGAAAGGCTCGCCATGGTCGGCTTGAACGGCGCGGGAAAATCAACGCTAATAAAGCTGATGTGCGGACTGTACGAGCCTACCGAGGGCGAGATACTCCTCAACGGCAAGCCCGTCCGAGAGCTTGACCGCCGCGAATACTTCAAACTGTTCGGCACGGTATTTCAGGATATTGACGTTCTGCCCGTCACTATCGCCGAGAACGTTTCGGGCAGCAAGACTTCCGAAACCGATATGCCTAGAGCGTTCGAGTGTATGAAAAAATCGGGAGTATATGACAAGGTGATGTCGCTGCCGAAAAAGGAAGATACACGGCTCGTCAAGTCGGTGTTCGACGACGCAACTGACCTTTCGGGCGGACAAATGCAAAAGCTGGCGCTCGCGAAAGCGCTCTACAAGGACGCTCCCGTGCTGCTGCTCGACGAGCCGACCGCCGCGCTTGACCCGATAGCCGAGCAGGAGATGTATTTAAGCTACGCGGAATTTTCGCGTGCGCGGTCGAGCGTTTTCATTTCGCACAGGCTCGCGTCGACAAGGTTCTGCGACAGGATAATACTGATAGCGGACGGCGGCATTGCCGAGGAGGGTACGCACTCGGAGCTTATGGCGCTCGGCGGAACATACGCGGAGCTGTTTGAAATGCAGAGCAGCTACTACAACGATAAAAAGGAGGCAGCGGACTATGAAGAATAAAACACGGATAAAAAAGGTCGTTGAAGTCGTCAAGCGCTGTATCGCCATCAACGAGGAAGCTGACAAGGGAATATTGGCGCGGAAGCTCGCGCACCAAGCGCTGCAAACGGCGCAGAGCCTGTTTTTCGTCTGGCTTACGTCACACCTTATCGACAAGGTTGTCTCGGGCGAGCCGTGGCGGGATATAATCGTATTTATACTGATAACGGGCGGCATAGACCTTGCGCTGTTCCTTGCTATGACGACGGTAAACAAATGGCACAACTGTCACGTCCAAGCGCTCGTCAGAAACCGAAGCCGCAAGCTGTGGGAAAAGATAATCAATATGGATTACGTGCATATCGAAAACCCCGAAACGCACGTCGCCAAGCACCGTATGTATCAGGCGTACTGGCGTATAGAGAGAACGTTTTACGGGCTGTACAGCAGCGTTTCGGGGATAGTCACGGCAATCGCGGGAATAGTGATGGTCGCGCCGCTCGCGTTCCGCAGCGCTCCAGACGCGGAGGGCTTTATGGGATTTATCGGCTCGCCGTGGGGGCTTGCGGCAGTCACGGCTGTTGTAGTGGCGCTGACGGTACTCAATACCGTTTACACGAGCAAGTTCGTTTTCAAGGTCTATTCCGACGTTATGAACGACAGAGAATTGCTGCAAAACGAGCGGGTCGCGTCCTATTATGTGGAGGCAATTCTGGGCGGCTACCGAAACGGCAAATCACTGCGGCTCTACGACGAGGAGGAGCTTGTCCTCCGCGAGCTTGAAAGCAGCAGCGGTAAATGGATGGAAATATGGGGCGGGGCGCTTAAAAAGCTGCGCCGTCTTCAGTTCCCCTCGCCGATATTGGAAATACTGGCAACCCTGCCGATGTACACTCTCGCAGCGCTGCGGGCTGTTTCTGGCGCACTGTCCGTCGGTGAGATAATCGGGTTCGTGATGTATTTTTCAAGAATAATGAACGGTATAAACGACACTATGAACGGCATTTGTGATATGTTTATAAATGTGGAGTTTCTTGACGGCGCACTGAAATTTCTCGACATTCCCGACGAGAAGTACAAGGGCACGCTCCCGACCGAAAAACGCGACGACGACGAATACGAGTTCGAGTTTAAGGACGTGTGGTTTAAGTACCCCAATTCCGAACAGTACGTTCTGCGCGGCGTTAATTTAAAGTGGCGTATCGGCGAGAAAATGGCGCTCGTCGGGAAAAACGGCTGCGGCAAATCCACGCTCATAAAGCTGCTCTGCCGTCTCTACGACCCGACCGAGGGCGAGATAACGCTCAACGGCATCGACATACGCAAATACAAATACGAGGAATATATGGCGCTGTTTTCGGTGGTTTTTCAGGATTCGGGGCTGTTCTCGTTCAGCGTTGCCGAGAATGTCGCGGCGGACGATAATTACGATCCCGAGCTTGTCCGCGGCTGCGTGGAACGCGCGGGTCTCGGCGAGCGCCTTTTCCGAATGGAAAACGGCATAGAAACTTGTTTGTACAAGGACTTCGACGAACACGGCGTTGAAATCTCGGGCGGCGAAGCGCAAAAGCTCTGTCTCGCGCGGGCTATCTACAAGGGCGCGCCGTTCATAGTACTCGACGAGCCGACTGCCTCTCTCGATCCGATCTCCGAGCACGACATCTACACGAAATTCAACGGTATAGTCGGCACGAAAACCGCCGTCTACATTTCGCACAGATTAAGCTCCTGCCGCTTCTGCGACGAGATAACGGTCATGGAGAACGGCACGATAGCCGAGCGCGGCTCGCACGATGAGCTTGTTGCCAAGGGCGGAGTTTACGGCAAGCTCTGGGCGGCGCAGGCGGAGTATTACAAGGACACGGCGGGCGATCTGTACGCGTAAAACAAAGGGGGCATTGCCCCCTTTAATTATTGAACAGGACTGCTTTTGACGGGTATCATAAGCTCTGTCGCGAAAACGCCGTCCTCGTTCTGGCGGTTGACGTAGCCGCCGTATTTTTTGACAACGCGGTCAATGCGGAACAGCCCGTACCCGTGGAGCGGCTCCGCCGAAAAATTCTCTTTAGTGGAGAGATACGCGCCCTTTTCCTTGCGTATCCTGCCTGCGGAATTCTGCACCGAAAGGTACATCTGTCCCTTCAGCTTGCCGATATACACGCGCATAAAGCGTTCGTTCTCGGGGAGCGCGGCGCACGCCTCGACGGCGTTGTCGAGCATATTCCCCAGCACCGAGCACAATTCCACATCGCTCATCGGCAGACCCTCGGGAACGTTCGCCTTGACGTTCAGTCTGATATTCAGCTTTCCCGCGACCCCGAGCTTGCTGTTGAGTATCGCGTCAGCCATTACGTTTCCCGTCTTGATAACTGTATCCACGTTGTCGAGATCGTCCGCAAGCTGGTCGAGATAGCCCGAAATTTTTTCAAGATCGCCCTTGCCGAGCCATATTTTCATATTCTGGATATGATTGCGGTAGTCGTGCCGCCAGCCGCGTATCTGCCTGTACATATTCTGAATTTCGCGCACCTGCTTTTCGATAAGCTCGCTCTGAAAGCGTTCTATGCGCTTGTCTATCATATTGTATAACACGCGGCGGAACACGAAAAATCCGACGGCTCCCGCCGCGCAAATCAGGAGCGCGATGCCGATAATAACGAAAATTTTCACTTTTACAATATCTCCCAATACATTTTTTCGGCGATAACGTAGGTCTCTTTTTCGTCGAGCTTTCCCCGATCCGACCATACAATAAGCCTGTCATCGCGAGTTTTGCCGAGCAGGTCCGTTCTGAATGCAATATACGCTTCGTAGATATTGCAGAAACAGTTCTCTTGAAATCCGAGAATGTGAACCGCTCTTACGCCCGAAAACGTCAGCTCTATCGGCTTGATACATTGACTGTGCAGTGTCAGCGATAACGTATGCTCGTCCGCGTTCCCGTCGCTCATACCGCCTCTTTCGTCAACGGACGCGCCGCTCCTATAACTCGCCGAAACGATACAGCTGTCGTGAAATCCCGCGTATTCCTCCATTAAACGGTCGATGTCGCGCTCGGTTCTAATTTCTGTTTTCATACATTCACCTCGTGTAGTAAGCGATAAATTTTTCGTTTATCTCCTTGTAGAGCCGGCGCGATACCGGAATTATCCCGCCGCCGTCAAGGGTAAGCTCCGACTTGCCAATGCTGCGGACGAAACGGAGATTGACGATATACGAGCGGTGGCACAACGCAAAACCCTCGGGCAGCATGGAGCAAAGCGCGCTTATTCCCGATGAGCATTCAAGCGTTTTCCCGTCGGAGAGCCGCACGGCGGACTTTTTGCCCATTGCCTCGCAGCAGGTTATTGTGTCGGGGGAGATGTGCAGCGTGCCCTCTTCGCATTCGAGCATTATCTCATTTTCGGGAGCGCGCTTTTTAACGTATCTGTCCAGCACCGCGAACAGCTTTTCGCGGTCGGCGGGTTTTAATAAGTAGTGCAGCGCTTCGACCTCGTAGCCCTCGTTCATATATTCAGAGTAGCCCGTGACGAAAATTATCGGCAGCATATCGCCCTCGGTGCGGAGTTTTCGCGCTAAATCCATTCCGTTTAGACGGCTCATTTCGATATCCAGCAAAAGCAGGTCGCAAGGCTTGTCGGGGCGGCAGAAGAGGAAGTTCTCGGCGCTCGCGTACTCGTCGATCATCAGCGCGAACGGCTTGTCCGCGGACCATTCCCCAAGCAGCCGCCGCAGTTCGGCGGATTGCTCGTCGCTGTCGTCGCATATCGCAATTGTGAGCGGCATAACACGCGCCCCCTTTCTAATAATATAATACAGCAATTAGCGCCATTTGTCAAGGCGGTATAACGCCGAAAAAAGGAGACCCGTTAAGGTCTCCGCTGTAATTTATTCGGCTTTGAACGGTGCAACGCCTTGAACCGCGTCGGCGGCGGTTATCGTCCGCTCGTCGTTGTCAAGGTCGATGAGCTTGTATTTGTCATTGCCCATGCCGAGTTCTTTCATATAGGTAAGCTGGCGCAGTCCGTGACGGGATTCAATGCGTTCAACCAACGCGTGACGATCGCTCTCGCTGAGCGCATAGACAAGATCAACGGAAGCCTGATCCACCGCCAGAATATCAAGTGACGCGAGGATACCGATATTCGGCGTAACGACGGGAGCCGCGCCCACGCCCTCGCAGTCGCATGAGACCGACATATTCCGCAGCACGTTTACAAAGCTGATGTTCTTGCCGAAATGATCGACGACCGCCTTTGCGCTCTCCATCATGCGCTCCATAAACTCTTCCTCGGTGACCGACCACGGGTTGTCCGAGCCGGGGGCTTGGTGTATCATACCCTTGCCTATCCTGCCGTCCGCGCAGCCTATGCCGATGTTCTTCGCCGAGCCGCCGAAGCCGCCCATTGCGTGCCCCTTGAAATGCGTAAGGACAAACAGAGAGTCGTAGTTCAGAATATTCTTTCCCATTACCATTTCGGTGAACCATTTTCCGTTCTTTACAGGGAGCGCTGCCGTGCCGTCCTCGTCAATAATGTCCACGGGACAGAACGTCCAGCCGTTTATCTTCAGCGTTTTGCGGTGCTCGGCGGTCGTGTAGCGTCCGCCCTCGTAGAACGTGTTTGTCTCGATGATCTTGGCGTTCGGCAAGTCGTTTTTAATAAGCGCCTCGACCCACGGACGCGGTATGATATTCGGACCGTGCGGCTCGCCTGTATGCAGCTTAACACTTACCTTTCCCGTGATATTTTTATTTACTTTGGCGAAGATTTTCCGCAGACCCTCCGCCGAAAGATCGCGCGTAAAGTACACCGAAGATTCCGCGCCCGTGCGCTCGGAATAGGGAACATAGCGCTCGCCGCCCGTTCCCGCAGCAGGTTTGTTCATCATAATAATTCCTCCTTGTTTGAAATACGCAGCCCGCGCGGAATACACAACGCGTCCCGCATGAGCAATAACGTCTTGCAGCGATTAAAGCTTGCTTATATTATTATATCACAAAATTTTCCAAAAGTCCAGTGTCAAATAAAAAAATGCCGCGTTTCAGGCGCGGCGGAAATGTGAAATTATAAAAGTGAAAACACTATGACTTTGCTGCACGACTGCCGCCACAATCCGACTGTCGTGCGAACAGGAGAAAATAAGATCAAGTCACGGGGGATTGTGACTTATCTTATGTTTACATTATAGCACGTATGTTCGCAAAGGTCAATTGCGGTGTGTCGAATTTGACACATTTATCCGTTGTCTGAGAGCCTGTTCAGTATCTTGAAATGCACTAAAACGCGGGTGCAGGCGGCGTGTCGAGGAATACTAAACAGGCGCTGAGATAAAATGCGGTGTCGGGCATAAAGCCGAACACCGCATTCTTTTGCAATATTATGTTGATTTTTCAACGTGAATTTATGTTGCCTTAAAAATTACCTTTTCTTGCCCTTGCCCTTAGCGGGAACTTTTGCTGCGGGAGCAGCCGCTTTCTTTTCTTCGGTTTTGGGAGCCTCTGCCTTTGCTGCGGGAGTGGATTTCTTTTCCTCGGTCTTTACGGGTGCCGTTTTCTTGTCATCCGTCTTTTTAGCAGCAGGCTTAGAAACCGTCTTTTTGGAGGGAACAAGACACTCGAGCGCCTTGAGTTTTGCGGGGTCGCCGCTCTTTACCAGAACAGAGCCGTCGGCAAGAGCCTTGTCGAACGAAAGCTCGCCGGAGAACATCTTGTCGATTATCTCCGCGGATGCTTCAACAGCGCAGTTGTTATCTTCGTATACATAATGATCGACCAGAATCTTACCGTCTCTTACGGTAACATACATATCCTCATTATTATCGGAGATCAAAGAAATGGTGACCGCGACCAGATCCTCAAACTTTTTTGCCTTTGCCGCGCTTCCCTTGAGATAACCCTCAACCTTTTTTGCCAGTTCTACGTTATTCATATACGTATTCCTCCTACATCAAAAGCCAGAGGTTAGATATACGGATCACAAAAAACACGGCTAACCTCTATATTAGTTTACATTTTCCGCGCAGTATTTTACTGCCATAAAAATTATACCATAATACATTGCTAATTTCAATAGTCAATATTTATAAATTTACGATATTTTTAAGGGAATTTATAGAGAAATGACATAATTTTTCAGAACGCACGGATGTGTGGATAACGGATAAAATCAATATGACGTGTCAAGAATAAATTCATATTTTATTTGTGAAAGGACGGACAGTATGAAAAAGCTTTTGATCACGGCGGTTATTTTTTTATCGGCAATTTCGGGGAGCATATCGGAGAACCGCGGAAGCATTACGGTTCTCGGCGATTCCATAGCGTCGGGCTACGGACTGCGGGAGTATGTTTCGGGAAATGATTACAGTGCTCCCGAGAGTTTTGGAAATCTTCTCGGAGCGGAAAGCCCCCGCTACGAAAATTTCGCGGTCGACGGAAGACGGTCGGACGAGCTGCTCACAGCGGTTTCGGACGAAAACGACCCGATAGTGAGGTCGGTCTCAACCGCCGATAACGTTATAATTTCTATCGGCGGCAACGATTTTCTAAAGCCGATGCTCGAAGCGATAAAAACCGCGGCGCTGACCGATACCGATTTTTTCACGTCGGTGCTGGAGGGAGACATTTCACCCGAAAGTATTTCGGGATATTCCAACAATATTCTGCAGTCTGCGCTGACGGCGGCAAAGGCAGTTGACGTTGACAGCTCCGTAAGCAATATCCGTAGGATAGTTGAAAAAATCCTGTCATTAAATCCGGAAGCGCGGATATTTCTCCTTACGGTCTATGATCCGTTTGCGGGGAACGTTCTGCTTGCCGCCGCATCGGAGGCCGCCGAGGAAAAGCTGACCGAGCTAAACGGCGGAATAAGATCGCTCGCGGGCGCAAACGTTTATATCGCAGATATTTATGAAGAATTTAAAGGGCATGAGGCAGAGTTCACCAATATAGGCAGGCTTGACGTTCACCCTAACGGCGCGGGGCATAACCGTATTTACGAGGTTTTATCGGAGATGATGTAAATTATAATTTATGGCGGTAACGCCGCGCTTGCCAATAGCTCGTATGCATAAACGGATTTTTTTATGTTGCTCCGTGTTTACATGGGGTTAGTTGTGATTTGTTGTGGTTTTGTTGCCTTAATGTGCTGCCGGACAGGTGCAGGAGGACATAAAAAGAAACGAAATAAAAATAAGCAAAAAAAATCAAAACCAAAAAAACGCCGCCTTTCGGGCGGTATTTTTTGTAATCGTTTAATCGCCCAAATTGATTTTTGCTGTATTGCATATAATTGTTTTTTTCTGTTTCCGTTAAAATGCCAAAAAAAAAGCTCTAAAAATGTAAAAATTAAGATAAATATTATATTGAAAGTTGGTGAAAATAATGGTATAATTTAATTTGGTATATAGTGTGTAGAGCAATTTACTTTATATAACTAATCATTTTTATCGGAGGACAGTTTACAATGTTTGGAATGAACAAGGATATCGGTATCGATCTTGGAACGGCGAATACGTTGGTTTATATGAGGGGCAAGGGAATTATAATCCGCGAACCGTCTGTTGTTGCGGTGGATAAAAAAGCGGGTCAGGTGCGCTATGTGGGTCAGGAGGCAAAGGACGTTATCGGACGTACCCCCGGCTCTATTGTTGCCGTAAGACCGCTAAAGGACGGCGTTATCGCGGATTTCGACATGACGTCGATAATGCTCGCGCAGTTTATAAGGAAAGCGCTCAAGGGCAAAAGCAAAGCGCGCGTTATTATCTGCATACCGTCGGGAGTTACCGAGGTAGAGCGCAGAGCAGTTAAGGAAGCGGCACAGCAGGCGGGTGCAAAGCGCGTTTCCATTATTGAGGAGCCCATGGCGGCAGCTATCGGCGCGGGTCTGCCCGTTGCGGAGCCTATGGGCAGTATGATCGTCGATATCGGCGGCGGAACCAGCGAGGTCGCTATAATTTCGCTCGGCGGTATTGTTGCGGCACGTTCCGTAAGAGTTGCAGGCGACGAGTTTGAGTCCGCGATAATCAACTTCATCAAGAAGAAGTACAATCTTCTCATTGGCGAACGCACCGCCGAGAACATAAAGACCGGCATAGGCTCGGCGTTCAAGACGGACGATAACGAGCCCGTAATGGACATAAAGGGCAGAAACCTGCTCAACGGTCTGCCCGAGAATATCACCATAACCTCCGAGGAGGTTCGCGAGGCTATCTCCGAGCCGTTGTCGCACGTTATCGACGCTATCAAGACCACGCTCGAAAAGTGCCCTCCCGAGCTTGCGGCGGATATTATCGAAAACGGCATTATGCTCGCGGGCGGCGGAGCGTTGCTGCGCGGACTTGACAGGCTCATTCACGAGGAGACCGGTATGCCCGTAAAGATTGCCGAGAGACCGCTCGACTGCGTTGCGGACGGCACTGGCAAGGTTCTCGAAAACATTGACAAGCTCGAGGACGTTCTCAGCGAGGACGAGATGATCTACTGATAATTATGACTGTAAAGCATTTGAGCGGCGGCGAGCTGTCGACCGATCCGATGCTCGCCGATTTTATCGGGTGCGAGCTGTCATGCGAGGGAATGCGCGATGATCTCAGACGGCTTATAGAGCCGGGGCATATGGTCAGCTTTGAGTACGAGTGCAATCAATATAACGTGATGTATGACGGGATCGGCGGAACGATCGTAATAAGAGACGCGGTTCATGAAGAGCACAGCATTTCCGAATATTTTAAGAGAATATCCATGACGGCGGCAGACTTTTTGAGAATTTTGTCAACAAAATGTGGTGAACTATGAAGGATTTTTTTCACAGCGTTAAATTCAGAATACTGATATGCATAGGCGCGCTGCTGCTCGGGCTTATGACCTACGTTGCGGTGACTATCGGGACGGAGACCGCTCCCGAACAGATAATCGGCACTGTAACATACCCGTTCGTGACTGCCGCAAACGGCATTGCGGACGGCGTTTCTGGCTTTATCAACAAACTGGTGAACGCGGATAAATACAAAACGGAAAACGACGAGCTTAACGCGAAGCTCAGCGAAATGTACAAGCAGACAATGGACTATGAGTCGCTGCTTAAAGAAAACGAGCGGCTGCGTGAAATGCTGAAACTTAAAGAGAAACACGAGGACTTTATGTTCTCCGAGCCGTGCGATGTGGTCGCCCATAATGCGAACGATATCTACGGAGGCTTTACGCTGAACGGCGGAAAGAATAACGGCATATCGCTTAACGACCCGATTATAACGCCGGTGGGTCTTGTCGGGAGAGTTACTTCGATAGCCGATAATTACGCGCGTGTCACTACGATATTCAGCCCGGACGTGAACGTTGGTGTGTATACCATGCGCGCAAAAACGACGGGCGTCATTGAAAACAGTCTTGACTCCGCCTCAAAGGGCTTGTGCCTTATGAGCGATATCCTCAAGGATGCGGATATCAAGGAGGGCGACATTATTTTCACGTCGGGAAAGAGCGGACTTTTCCCCGCAGATATTATGGTGGGTACGGTAACGGAGGTCTACGACGATCCGAACGGTCTGTCAAAGCACGCGCTGATAAAGCCCGCAGAGGACGTAAAGGGCGTTACCATGGTGTCGGTCATCACGGACTTCAGCGGCAAGGGAATACCGTTTGAAATTGGAGAATAACATATCTGCTTATGAAAAAAATACCGGGAAGCAAGGCACGCTCGCGACAGGTGCTGCTGCGCGGTTTTCTGCGCTGGTTTTTGTACGCGGCGGTTTTGCTTTTATTCTATTTGTTTATGGGAAATCCGCTTATCCGCGGATATTGCCCGCTTTTGATAATACCGCTGGCGACGGCTGTCGCAATGCGCGAGGGCGACCTTGCGGCGGGTGTTTTCGGAACGTGCTGCGGACTTATGATTGATATCGCGAACGGCGTGACTGTGGTGGGATTTTCCGCGCTGTGGCTGCTGTGCGCGTGTCCGGCTATTTCGCTTCTGGCGAGGTTCTGGGTCAAAGGAACGTTTCTGAGCCATTTTATTATAAACGCCGCCGTTACCGCAGTCATGGCGGCTATGGATATGATCTTCCTGCACTGGATATGGGAGCGCGGAGAAAGTATGATAACGTTTACGAAAGTTATACTTCCGAGCTACGGGGGCGCGGTATTGTTCTCGGTACCGGTATGGCTGCTGGTAAAGCTGATAGTCGACAAGCTGAGACCCAAGGAGCAGCGCCGTCTGGAGGAATCCGCACAGAGCGCGGAGGAAATGGAGATCAGAGAAAAGGAATAATTACAGTCTTACGGTGAAAAGTCAATAGGCAAAAGCACCGAAAGTGAGGGGTAAA
>CAJTTH010000035.1 GCA_910579125.1 uncultured Oscillospiraceae bacterium
CGTCGTGACTTTTTCTATGATTTTAGACGCAATCTCTTAATGTGAACACGATCTAACCATGATTCCTCTGAATAGCGTTGTTTTACTCTATCAAATGTCTGCTGATCAATAAAGTTTTTATCTCCAGCAACATATTGGATAATGGAAAATAAGCGAATAATATCTCTTGGCCTATACCATGTTTGGCCCAATGTGTAATTGTAAAATGGGATTTTTGTGTAACCGATTTGAGGTAGAAAATAATCGGAGTATACATTTTGTGTAGGGGTCAATCCGTGATATTGTTCGCTATATTGAAAACGTTGAGCATTATTTTCTTTAAAGTGTTAGTAGTGTTTTTATCTTTATATATCATACAGATAGTAATGCTTCTCACCGTTGCGTTCCTGCGAAATAAGCTCCTCGCCGCGAGTGCAGCAGGTTTTCAAAGAGCCGTTCTCGTCATACTCCGCAAGCACCTGTGAAAGCGCGCTATTGGTGTCGACAAGATAATAAGTCGCGCTGAGTTCGCCGATCTTCGCTATACGGTTGCCCGCATAGTCGTAGCGGTATTCCTCAACGTTCACCTGCTGCCCGCTCTGTTTTGCTTTCGTGGCGCGGGTGCTTAATTCTTTAAATCCACGGTTACTTCCGCGTCTACTATATGACCGAATTTGTCCTCTCCGAAAACGCCGATCTTTAAAATCAACGCTGACGGCGGACTGCCCGTACCGCTCGAGGACAGCCAATCCCTCACGGCACGGGAGATTTCACCGGGCGAGGAAACCTCGGGCAGAAATACCGAGGGCAAGCGTATCAACGGTGCTTTCTTACCGAGCGAAGAAAGATCAAAGCAGCAGGTCACCGCCGCCGAACAGCGTTTTTGATTTTCCGAAAGCTCCAGCGTCTCCCATGCCCGTTGAACGGCGCTCTCAATTCCGCTTGCCGTAAACGCCGCGCAAAAATCCGCGCGGATACGCAGCGGCGCAAGTGACACTTCTTCCGTTTGAAAAACGAAAGCCTCATTTACACACACTCCGCAGCAGTCGAACAAATCTCTGTTCTGTACTATCCACACCGATGGTTCGACTATTGGACAAGCAAAAATTGGAAGCTCCGAAAGTCCCGACTCGAAAACCAAGTCGCCGCCATGCTCTCCACCCGACACAAGTCTCGGAGCATTGACGCGGATTTTGTGCCTGCGAATAAACGCCTTGCTCTCCTCTCCGTACACCTCGCAATTAAACTCGACAGAGTCCGAGAGCTTGAAACGAATTTTCAGGATGACCTCCCCGCATCCTGCCGCAAAAGCGGTGTTCGGCGTTCGGTATGACATTGCCTCGGCAAACTTTCCCGCGGCATCCGCGGCAATCCCGTAAGCCTTTTCAAAGTCGTTCCCCGCCTCCGACAAGGCATGAAGAAGCTTCTCGCGCTTAAAGTCGTAATCCGCGAGAACGCCGAACAAATAATCCTCTCCGATGGCGCGATTGTTTTTGTTTTCCTCGAACCTCAGCCGCAGATAGACGGTCTGCTGCTCGTACGCCTTGCAGGAAATCCTCGCGGAATACGTATAGCGCAGCGTATCGACATCAGAACCGAATTCATGCTGAAGCAGCCGAGGAGACTCGGGAAAGAACTTCAGCGGGTGCGGGATTCCCGCCTCAGCGCGAAGATCTATCTCGCCGAAGCCGAGAGGGGCGAGCAGACGCAGCCACTTTGAGCTTTCATACCCCGACGGGTCTGTCTGTACATCATATTCAAAATGCGCGAACGACAGACTCGGATTGCAGCGCTCGTTCGAGTGAAGCAGCTTTCCCGAAGAATAAACGCAGAAATATTTTTTCTCCGCGTCAACTTTTCCGCAGCCAATTTCTGCAGGAGCGCCAACCAAATCGCCCTCCAAGCGGCACGGTCCGCCCGAATGCCGTATCACGGCTTTGTAAACTCCGAAAACGTCTGTATCGTAAACGAATAAGAGCGACCGTTTAAAGAGCTGCTCGGCGGTCTCGCAAGCCGCCGCAAGGTCATCTCCGCCAAACCCATCCACAAGCGGAGCAAGCCTCTCGGCGAAGCGTCGTGCCAGAATTCCTTTCGTTTCAACGACTTTTTCTACAAGCGCGGGGCATCTCATCACCGCCTCCGCCAGCACCTCGCCGTCAAGCATTCTCTCAACGTCCTCCAGCAGCCGCTTTGCCCAGAACTCGATATCCGTGTCGACATAACCCACGCGCAAACTCTCCCCATCAAACGAAGTGACAGCCGTCTCGCGAGTTATTAGTCCGCGCGAGAACGGAGTAGTCGAATAAAACCTCGGCGAGCGCACGCTGCCGCTTTCGGTTTCAAGCGTGAACGGCGAGATTTGTATCCCCTCGAAATACGAATTTCGCGGTATCCCGTACAGATCGGAGTCTCCCGCCGCTAAAATAACGCCCGGCAGTGCCTCGCGGAATTTTTCCTCATATCCTTCTCCGCGCAAAACAACGTTTTCAGCAAATCTCACACCCTCGTATTCAAGTCCGGTATTTTTGCGCTCGATTTTGGAAGTCAGCACAATTTTAAAAACCTCCGAGGGAACAGCTGCGGGATCCGCGTCAAACGAAAAGGATAACTCCGCTTCGCACTTCCGCGCTCCCGAATCAAGCGTCTCGTAAACCGCGCGAACATACCTTCTGTACCGCTCAAGCTCGTTTGCGTTCAGCGTGTACGTCGCTCCGAGCGTCGACAAAAACGATATCTCAATCTCACACTCCGCCTGTAAGGAAGCGGCAAGCGCCGCTTCAGCCGCAGCTTTTACGTCAGCGTTCGGATCAAACGCAAACCGCGAGGAAACAACAATCGCCGCGCCCTCGCCGCGTTTCACAACAACGTAATTCGTGTCCGTACAGGGGATCTCGTTTATACCAATCACGAAATCGTTGTAATCCGCGCAAAGTTCCGTCTCACCCGTTTTAACGGTGTTGCCGAGTACATCGCGTCGGAATATATCAATCGTGAAACACTTGCCTACCGCGCTGTACGGCGAATCTGAATCGGCACAGAACCTATACAGCGGCACGGCAGTCTCGTAAAACTCCGCGCCGTCCGATTTTTTGCGCGGAAGAATCGGCATTGATTCCAAGAGTACTCCCGTTTCGGTTCTCGCGGAATAGCCCATAACTCCGAAAAGCTCGGACATCGCGGAGTCCCGCGCGTCCTTCTCCGCGCGGATACCAACACTGCCGACAGGATAGTTCGGAGTGAAAATTTTATCCGCCGACCCGATAAACACGGGATCTCCGCCAAGCTCCTCCCCGAAAACGGCACAGTTTACAAAGCTGCCGCACAGCCCGTCCTTTTCAAAGACGGTGAGCAAATATATCATCGCTTTCCCATCCTCATCAAACGCGCTTTCGGGAATATCGGAGCAGCAAAGCGAAAACCCGCCACCTATCACCGAACACTCCCACGCCAAAAGCAGGAACTCACTCGGCTCATCGATTCCCGCGATATTCTCAAATCCCTTTGATTTCCTGAACACACGGGATTCTATATGAGTTTCCGTCGAAAGGTCGGTCCGAACAAGCACGCAGCTTTCGGGCGCGATCTCAACGTAATCGGCACTCTCTGTGTCAAATTTTGAGGGCGCAATGAGCACACGGATTTCCTTGATTCTCTGTGCGCAGCATTCGCGCAAAGCCGAGCGCTCACGCGGTGAAGCACCGCCCAGACGGCAAACGTGCGCGCTTGTTTTGACGATCCCGAACCCTGTCAGGTTAGCCCAAGCAACCGCTTCGGAGCTGCCCGCTGTTTTCACGCTATCGGCGGCGTTTCTCGACAAATACTCCCGCATTTCCCTCGGCAAAGTACACAGCGTCTGCCGCAAGCCGTTTCGCAGAAGAATCTCAGATCTCGCGGACCAGTACCTCGGCACCTCGGAGAAATCCGCCGCTTTTTGCGGCGACAAAGCAGTAAGTCTTCCGTTGGGAACCGCGTCATCGAGCGCCTGTCCCTCAAGTACGGCGGTATTCTCATCGACAATGAGCCAGCCACAGTCGTCGGCTTTTTTTATCGAGAAGGTAAACCGATCGCGCGGAGGATCTATATTAAACTGCTGCCCAAGCAACTCGAACAGCGGCGTAACAGCGCCCTTATTATCAGGCGAGGGAATCCGCAGTCCCTGAAGGAAAAACCGCGAAAGCACAGCGCTTGTGCGCGAGATATTTTCTTTCGTAATAAGCGTCTCCCTGAGCGCGCTTTTTGAAAGAGCGCGCGGCGAAACCGTCACGTCCTGAGCGCGCGAAAACTCCGCCGTACCCGCTTCCAGCGCGGCGGCAAGTTCGTTCGATGAAATTCCCGAGCGGTCGGCAGACACACCCGCAAGCCCCACCCTCGCGCCGCAGAGCACAACGTCCTTCCACTCGCATAGAATCGGCAGCTTCCAAAGAAAACTTTCGCGCGCCAATCCGTCAAAGTCGGGGCACAAGCGGCGAGCAAGCTCATTGAGCGTGTTGTCGCCGATCACATATTCGCCGTTTATTTTATATTCGGCTGCGCCTTCGGTATTGTCTTCCGAAAAACGTTTCAGGAATGATTCCCAACCGTCCGCCGAGGCGCCGTTTATCAGCGCCGCCGCCTTTGCCAGACGCACCGCGTTGTCGCCCGCCAGCGCCGTATATTTTCCGCTTCGCCATGGAACTACGAGCTCGCGTCCGCCGATCTCGCCGCATTCCCAATCCGGTTCCAGATCGTTGTCCTCAACGATTTTCTCCGCATATCTGAAATATATAACATCGGGGTTGCGCATACGCACGAAGAATATCGCCGCCGCCTCGGTAACGGACAATTTCACGGCGCTGTTGTCGAATACGTGATTATGAAGCTTGATCACCCTGCCGCGCGCGGGAAGCATAGACACGCCCGCCGCATTGCTCCACAATGCCTCGGCGCTCAGCGAAAATCTTCCGCAAATCGAGTTTAAAGTATCTCCCTCACGGATGATGTACGTGTATTTCGGCAGCGTGTCGACATTGAGCGTCAATCCCGCGTTCCGTTCAAGAAGCTCCTCAGCCGAGATTTCAAATCTCTTCGATAAATCCGCGAAACTCGCCGCCCTCGTCTTTGTGTTCTCGAAGCTCCCGCGGAACAAAGAGATGATCTCGGAAAGAAACATCCGAAAATAGTCGATAAAAATCGTTCCGCATATCGGTATGCCTGCACCGCGCGCGGCGGTGCAGGAAATCACGTGCAGCGGATCAGCGTTCAGCTTCGCCAGATACTCGTTCACGGTTTGACAGTAGTCCTCCGACACGATGTTTACGCTAAGATCATGTTCGATATTGCCGCATACGAGCTTTAAGTGGTGCGGCATCGGGAAGAACGCTCCGTTTAAAGCGTCGGAGCTGTTTTCGCCGCCAACCTCAGGCTTTACGTTTACGCGCAGATTTTTCTCAAAAAAGTTTTCGAGATCCGAAAGCGACACGCGCTCCTCGGCGTTTGTAGGCAGTGCCTCGGCGTCGTCACGCGTAATAATTTCACCGGAAAACGAAGATGACAGCCAGTCAACCAACAGTTCAAAGAGCGTTGAGAAGTCTTCTTCGGTCACCACGCAAAGCAGCGCCGCACAGTATTGAAGCTCTGCGGCGTTCGGATCTTTTACGGAAAAAAGCGGCGCCGTACAAACTTCTATCTCTCTATCCCCGAGTTTTACACAGGGGAACAAATTCAGCGCGTGAAACTCCGCGAGCCCCGCCGCTGAAGCGTTCGCGTCCTCAAGCTTCCACGGAGTCGGTTGATCCTTGCCGAAAGCAAACTCGACGGTCTTGTCGAACACAAATGAGAATTCTATCTTGAAAAACAAAATCCTGATTGACGCGGAAAGCTCCAAATAAAGCGAAAGCTTCATAACCGACTTGCGGAAGCTCTCGATTGTCAGATCGCACGACGCGATTACACAGGCGCTGACGGAGATCGAGATTATTTTCAGGTCGGCGCTCAAGAAAAGCGTTCCGCTTATCCCCGCGACGGCGTGAACAAGATAATACGCCGCTCCTTTCGAGTTCTTGTCGGAAGGATTAAACACAGCGAACACGCCCTCAAGGATTGCCGAAGCGGTAAGAGACACCCCGCCCTTGATGATTCCGAAGTCAAACGAGCGTCCGATTCCCGCCTTAATCCCTATGCCGATCAGTACCACCGGTGAAAAGTTTCCGTTCGTGATCTTAGGAACGTTTCTCGCCGCGTCGCCCGTGAGAGTTCCGAAGTAAACTCCGCCGCGCCCCGTGAATATCCCGTATTCCAGCCCGAACGACCTCGAGAAATCTCCGTTGTGCGGAAACCCGAGATCAATATAAAAGCTTCCGTTAGTGTAGATCTCCAGCGAAATTTCTCCAAGCGTTACGACCACCGCGCCCAGATCCAGCCGCGACATTCTCTTCGGCAGCGTCAGAGTGCATCGAAGCATTCCCACCGAATCGGAGATCTTCTGATAAACAAGCTCCAGCTCCAGCCCGTTGAAAAAATACAGCGGCGACTTATCGGTAACGTCTATGGTAATCTTCGCGCCGTATAGGCACGGATCGATAAAAGCCGCCTGAAGCCGAAACATATCCTTGATCGTGAGATCCAAGCCGAACAGCCAACCGTTTTTCTCATCGTACTGAAACTCGGGAACATCGCTTACGGGCTTAAGCCGCTGTTTAAGTGTCTCGACTGCGTCAGTGACCGAGCTTGAATCAATTTCGATTTTCATTTTGCTGCCCAGACCTATGTACGCTACCTTTGTTTTTGTCTGCGCGGCTGCCGTGTTATCGGGGGGAGCGCCGTCCAGCACATCCCACGTCAAGGGATCGTCAAGCCCGTAGGTTTTGTCGAGCAGCTTTCCCGTAAGAATAAAGTCCAACTTGTGCCGATCGCCGCGACAGTTGTCCGCTTTCTTAAAACTGTAGCGGACGCCTATTTCATCGATGCGCATAAGCCCCGCAACGGATATATTCGCGCTGTAGATAACGGCGGCGGTCTTTTGGGCGGCGTTTATGACGATAGAAAAATCCGAAAGATTAATCTTATTAAGAATGTTCCACGGAGCGGGCAGCGAGTTTTTCGCGTTCGGATTGACAAGACGGATAAACGCCAGCACTACATCCGCGAATGTCATTCCCCCAAGAGAAAACCGCACGATCTCTTCACCGTTTTTATCCTTGTAATATACTCCCTGCAAATACAATTTGTTAAAGGCAAGCCTGAACAAAAACTTGATATTTTCGGTGAAAAAATCGTCCGCCTGAACGACCAGCTCCAGCGCCCCGATATCAAGATAAAACAGTGCGGCTCCGTAAAGATGTTCCGAGTCTTTTTCAATCTTGATTCTTCCGCCGAGATCGAGCCTGTATCCGAGCACGGAAAAACCCGTTGTGCCGATAGCGGCGTTAACGGAAAATTTCCCCTTACTCGGAGTAAATCCTACCGATAATTCCTTTACAACGATACCCGCGCTACTCTTTGAGGCGCTTATTCCGAACAAACCGCCAAGGAGCTTTCCGATGTTTATTTCGCCGCTCGAAAGTCCGCCCGCGAAGTTCCAGCATCCCTCGTCATACCTTGCCTGAACCGCGATCTGAAAGCGCTCGTCCCCTGCCGAAAAAACGAATTTGCCGCAAAATCCGAAGCTGTTGCCCGATGGACGGATCTCCGCTTCGGCGTATATGCTGTCCACGGAAATTTTCAGGTTTCCAACGCTTATTTCAATTATCCCGTTCGCGATGACATTCAGCGAATAACTGCGTTCACGAAGATCGGCAGTCAGTCCGAACGCCGCCAAGGGTTTTCCCCAATCGTCGGGCATAGGACAACCGAATTCCTCTGCCATTTCGGCGAGCGTAAGCGTTTCCTTCGCGCCGTTTTCAGCCGCAGATTCTGTTTTGTGAAGCTCAAGCGATCCCTCAAAGCGCTGCTGAGGGAAATACCCTTTCGCGCGACCTATAAGCGTATATTTCCCGAATGTCATAGAGGCGGTACACGAAACGCTGACCGAAATTATCGGTCGTCCGCTCATGATCGATGCTTCCGTAAACACGGTGAGTTCGCTGAGCTCCAAGCCGCTCACGGGCGTACTCCACGGCTGCTGCAAAGCAAGCGCCGCTTCCATATATTCAAGCTCAAATCCGCCGTTTGCTGCGGATTTAATCCTTACGCCCAATCTCTGAAGTCCGAAGCCGCTCAGTACCGTTTTTTCGGGAAGCGCGGCGGCGATACCCTCAGCGGGAATCGCGAACAGATCCCCCAAATATTTCGCGATATTCGCGGGGGAAAGCACGGGAGAAAAAACCGCTCCCGCATACAGTCCGCCGCCGTTATCCGAAGGAGCGGAATTCGTAACGTCCACTCGAAAAGTAATTCCTTCGCCCGCGCCGTTCTTTATCTTCAAAAGCAAGAACGCGCGTATTTCCGGATCGTAAAAAAAACCGCGTCTCGAATCAACGGTACGCAGCGCAAGCTCCGCCTCGGCAGTTCCGCAGGGAAACGCGATCTCTCTCGAGCCGATCGAGAAATCAAGCGCGTACATCGTGCGTCCAAAATCCGTGCGCACATATCCGGCAAAGCTCATAAGCTCGGGCAGGGTGATTCCCGTGCGGCTCTCCAAGACCGAACCATTGTCCGAATTCAAGCCTGCCGTCCCCGAGATCCGATATCCGATCATATTGGACGAAACACAAATCTCGGGATTCATGACCGTGAATTCCGAGAAAAATCCGTTTTTCCCGATAAGCGGACATATATCCCGCAGCTTGCCTTTGCCGTTAACGACGATTCGCGCTTCGAAGCTCACAACGTCGTTATCGACGCGGATATCAACGGACAGCGCCCCCGCTCCGAGCACATCGAAGGGTTCAATAACAACCGAACCGCCAAGCTTGATTCTGTCCGCGTAAACGCTTAAAGCGCAGCGCGTGACGGTGATTTCCTTGACGGCGAACGCCTCGGTCAACGCGAAGAACGCATTGCCGAGTATTTCACCATCGATTACGAGAACGTTATTTTTGAGCCTTCTCGAAAGCTCGGCATACAGTTCGTTTATGTTCATGTCTTTTCCTCTATACAAACAGATTTGCAGGCGGCAAAACAGGATTCGGCATATCGGCGTGTTCCGAAATGTCCGCCTTCGCGGCAGACCCGTCACGGACGAAGTTCCTCCAATAAACGCTGCGATCCTCTAAGTCGAAAACAGTTATCTCATGGTTCGGCGTTGGATATTCTCCGGTGGTGAAAACTCCGTTGCTCCACACAATATCTTTCTCCCTCTTGAAACTGCCGTCTGAGTCAGCGTAGAACCACGACATTTTATGCAGGTCGTAATTCGGTGCCGACTGCACAGCGATCCGTATAAACTCGCCTCTTGGCAAACGGTGCGGAGCGTTGTTATAACATTCGCTGATGATCGTTGTCGCGTTGGACAGCGAGACATAAAGATTGTACAGCGGCTGATACTGATCGCCAAACTGCGTAAAGTTATCGGGATCTATCAAAATATTCGTGTCAAACGACCCGTGATGCGGAGCTATAATATGCGTGACCTTTAAACCCGACGCCCGTATCCTTTCGGCAATATCGTTATGATGATGCGCCGTTACATCACCAGGGAACAAAACCGAATACATACCCGAAGTTTTACTCTTGTAAACAAAGTTTACGACGGTCGAGGTGGCATTGTATCTTATCGACCGCGAGTCTTTTGCGTTTATCACAGCCCCATCCGTAACTTCGTCCGAGTATACGGTATTCTCGTCAGAGACAATTTCCGTTGCGGTATATATTCCGCATTTTATATACGTATAATTCGGATAAACCGACACTTCCATTTTGGAATAATCATCCGTTCCGGAAAATGTGTCTTTATACACGCGCAGCGTATTGATGAGCGCGTGATAATCATCGCTTTCACTGTACCCTCCCATTATCACCGAGTACAGCTTAAACCTCGGTTTCGGAATATGCTGCTCCGATTGAACTATTCTCGATACATCCTCGCCTTTAAAAAAATTTTCTTCGTTTTTGATAAAGTGCACCAATAAATTATTCATCCACTCGGCGAATCTCTGTTGGATAAATTCTATAAATTTCTTTTTGTTTTTAATTTTTTTGGCGAGAACCATTTCAATTTTTTTTTTAAAGCTGTCACAATTATGCTGTACCAGCTGGTCAGTTCCTCATTGTAGACTTCCCCGTTGATCATATTCTTCAAAAGCAAATTGTTGTCTATGTAGATCGAGAAATTGATATCGGTGAACTGAGTGACAATATTTTGCCAATATCCCTCCGTCAACCATTGTTCATTGATTACAAACCCAAATTCTATACTAAAAGTCATTTTGTGCTCGATAGGTTCGCCGCCATCATCAACGCCCCAAACGAACCATAATACTTGCTGCGCTTTAAAATCACTAACCGACTTAATATAGTAGTCGTTTTCTCCCCAAATACACTGATTAAAACTCACATTAACGTCGCCCTCATATTTGTACTCATACGTCGCTTCGGTTTGGGAAAGGCTTTGTATTTTCCTCCAAGCACGCTCACCCGTCTTAAATAAACTGCCGTCCCCACAATCTATCCAGCCATCGGATTTTTGATCCCAATCGTTCAGCGCTTTTATCAAATCATAAAACATATTGTTGTGGTCAACATCCTGATGCGAGTTTACCAAAAGATCGAGGTGATCGTTTCCGTTCTCCCTGATTGTTTCAGCCATATGCGCGATTGATTCCTTGAGAGGCAGTGGATAACCGTTGTAATCATTCGAGCCTACCAACCGAAGCGAGCCGCAGTCAAACACCGCGTTGTACGGAGTACCATCGGATTTCGTGGCGTGGAGCAGAGTACACAGTCCGTGCCCTACTCGGTAAACATAAAGTTTTGTATTTCCCATTTCGTGCCTCCTCAGAAACGTTTATTCCGCATACCCGAAGTACCAACCAATCTTCCCGCCTTCGCCGAACAAATACAGATCCGCGCTCTTCGGAGGGACGGAAAGCCCAAGAAATTTAAGCGTCAGAGCGTTAAGCTTGAACACAGGTGTGCCTTTAATGTTCTGTGTCAAAGAAACGCTCCGAAAGCCGATGTTGAGAATATTTTGAAGAGAAAATCTCTCCTTAAAAACTCCGCCCAACCGCACGCCAAAATAATATTCGCCCTTGTTCCAAGCGGAAATGAACTCAAATTCAAGGGGCAGCCCCGCTCCGAGACTTCCCTGATCTCCGAGCGCCACACGGTGTATAAGTCCGTTCCAACCCGTGCTCAACTCCCCCTGACGTACAGGCGCGGTTATGGACGCGAATCCCAGATTGTCAGGGGAAGCCGCCTCGCTTTTGCGGATGTATCGCTCAGGCACAGCGCCGAATGTCTCAGCAACGGAGCCCTCCCGCGCCGCTGAACGATCCGCGCGAAGCCGAAAAGCCGACATATCCTCGTATGCCGAGTTATTCCCGCAAATAATCCGCACGCCCTCAAAGCTTAAGGTATCGTACGAAAACAGATCGCACTCTTCGTTCTTGGTCATTGATAGGCTTCCGCCCAACGTAAAGCGCACAACGCCGTTGTCCGAGATCATGCTCGCCGCGCTTATCACTATTGCCTCTACGGGTTTGTGCAGCGTGCGGTAGCTCACCTCACTCTCAATCATGAACCTATACACGGCAACTCCGTTTTGAATATCGGCGCGCCCGAGCAGCGCCACGCATTGTGGCTCGGAAAGCTGTTCTCCGATTAGCGACTTCGGCAAAATCTCCGTTCGCGAAACGAACTTTACAGTGCGCGAACCCTCTATAACCGCCTCAAGCCCGACTGTTTTACAGACGTAATCAAGCTCTCCGCTTTGCGTAACACCATCAGAATCATAAGCGATGAGTGCGTCTATCGGCGACGGCATAACGCGGAGTTCTCCACCTGCCATCGAAATGCGGCTGCGCCGAACGGCAGCGAAAACACACGTCAGATATTCCTCCCCCGTAAGCGTCACCGCCGCATAGACCTCGGGCTGCATTACACTCCCATCGGCGAAAGCACGGGCATTCAGCACAACCACCCCTTCAAATTCCGCAGAGGTTACCAGCTCCACAAAACCGCGGTAATTTTCCTTTTCCTTTGACTTTGAGTACGCGCTGTTCCACAGCCGCTCGAACGCCGTATTCCCTGCCAGTTTGTCCCTGATCGAACAGCCCTCGCAATACTTTATTATAAAAATTGTTTCGTCAAAGTCCTCGTCCGAGATTTTGATCCGCCAACCGTCAATATCCAAGGATAAATCGAAGCAGCCGAACTCCTCGAACTCCCTGCGAGATGTAAGCGTAATGAAGCAATCCCTTTGCAGAAGCATTTGCTTTCCCATCGGAGTTATACCGCTTATCCCGATGTTGGGGAGCGGCTCATTCGAGGTCTGTGCCACCCTAAGCCAACTCCACGAGGTTCCGTTTACGCCGACGCACAACCCCGCGGGAGTGACTGCCACAGTTTCCGAGCCGTTCAAGATGCTCGATGCGCGCATCTGAGCCGCCTTGATATCGCTGCCGAGTATCTCCGTGCGCATTCGGCAGATAATGTCGTCCGCCTCGGTCACGTTAAGGTTTTCGGACACGCTTGAGTTTCTCCATGGGAAAAAGGGAACAGGCGGCGAGAAATCAAGAAATTCCGCCGCGGGAGTTTCGAGCGCGGAAAGCACGCCGTTTTTCGGAGTGTAAAGCGGAGCGCTTTCGGGGCTTGAGAAATAATCTCCGCGAAACCGTGCCCACGACGTGGTCTGCCCGCTGCCGTCCGCCGTATTTGCGCCGATAAAACCCGAACATCCGGGGCAGAACATTATCTCCCCGCACCGGTTCATATATTCCATGCCGTATAAGCCCAACAGCAGTTCTCGTCCTTCGGAGATTTTAAAGCTGCCGCCAAAGCTTAAATACAGGTCGTGCTGCGCCACAGCATATCCTTCTCGGGTCTTATCGAAGCAAACCGAGAGCGCACACCGTGAAAAAACCAGCCGCGCGTCATCTAGCGGCTCAAGTATGTAAGGCTCCCCCGCCCTCGAACAGATTTCGCTTTCGAACCTCTCACGCGGAAGCTTGAAAAAGGTTTTATCCGCGTCCCGTAGCGCGTTCGGGTCAAGCGTCACATCAAAGCTCCCGCTGCCGCTGTAATGCAGCAGCCGATTCAAGAAAAACGCCGCGCTTCTTTTCGGTATGACCTCAGGGTCGGCAGGCATAATGTAGCGAAGCCCAACGTCAAGCGCCTCAAACGCGTCCGTTCCCTTCGGTGCGCGCACGGAAAAACAAAAAGTCCCCGTGTTGAGTTCCAAAGTGATCGGCGAGGTATCGAATATATATCCGCGCCGCGTAAAAACGCCGCCAAACACAAGCTTTCGGGCATCGGACGAGACAAGGCGATCCAACACCAGTCCGTATTGACCCAATGAAACGCAGCACGGGCACTCACAGCACCCTGTCCACCGCCGCCGATCGGGTTCCGCTTCGGGATTCTCGACCCATAAAAGCGCGTATCCCTTGCGGTGAATCGTCTGCGTCCATTCAATAAATCTTTCATCGGGAGAAAAGCCGGCGGGATAAAAATCGTAAATCATTGCAGTACCCTAACCCTTTCCCGATAGTTCAAAACTCGATCCTGTCACCGCTCAGCAGCGTTATCTCAGCGCTCGAAACGTCTCCGTCAACAAACACGGGGCAGTATTCCCGCCGCGCGTCGAGCCTGTACAATTTAAACGCTTCGCCGAACCGTCCGTGCCCCGCCATCAGCGAATATACCGATGTTCCCACGGGCACCTTGACTTCCTTGCCGTTGACAAAAAGTGTAATCGCTACGGAAACACAGGCTCTGCCGCTGAAGTATGCGGAACTTAGCGGATACTCGCGGTTTTTGATTATAACCTCCAATGAATCAAGAAGTAAAGAATAATTGTCTCCGCCAACCAGCGTAACGTTATCGTACAGCTTATCCGATGCGGGCAAATCGGGAGCGTAGTAGTTGATCGAATAAACCAGAAACAAGTACGGAAAACGCACATTCACTGCAAGATCGAAAGCTCCCGAAAGACGGCGGCACTTATCATCGTTCACGGATCTGGAACAGTATGCGTTCGCCATTTTGCTCATAAACTCATCGAACACCAGTTCCGCGTCGCTCTTTCCCTCATTCAGCGAAACTTTGTATTCGGCGGATCCCGCCAAAGCGTAACCCGAGACGTTCTCATACCGCGGATCCGTCTGCTCCGTATAAACCGAAGTCTCCACGTTCAGCACGTCTCCGGGCAGCACGCCGCAGCACCGCATTTCGAGTATCCTGCCTCTCGAGATCGTCTCAACATCGACAAGGCGGCAGCGGCACATTCGGCTTATCGCGTCCGCAAGCAAGTAAAACCCCTCGGGTGTTATCGAGTTCACACTCTTATCGGAAGCTATTCCGAAAAGCAGCCTGTAAAATCCGCCGAGTTCGGCGTTGTTATCCTCGGCGGATAAAAGCGCCGTTTCGCTGACTTTCAGCGTGTACGAATCGTCATCGGCGCTCGGTTCGAGTACGATTACTGCGTTTTTCGAGGAAACAGCTTCTTTAAGATGCGAACAAAACAGCTCCCGTGTAAATTTATGCACGATCACCCCGCCGTTTCCCGCTTTGGAAGCGGACGGCTGCCGATACGCTATCACCGCCTGCTTGTCCTCTCCCTGCTCGATCAAGTAATATTCCCGCGAAACCGCCTTGCTCTCCGAGGAAATCCCCATACACCTGTTTGCGTTCACACAGAACACCGGGCGCACGGAAAAAGTCTGTCCGTCCTCCTCGCCGACCTCAAACTCCTCGGAACAGTACATCATCCCATTGCTGCCGAGATACCCCGTCACAGCCGCCGACGGCGAGTAACTCACCGAAAACAGCGCTCCTCCGCGCACATATTCCCGTACTCTCAGCGCGGGAGCCGCCGCAGGCAGACACGCCGACTCGCCGAACGCCTTTGTAGCCGCGCCCCGATACTCAATGACCGCACTCAAATTAACGTTTTCCGCAAAGGACGGCAAAAAATCCGCAAAGAAGTCGCCCGCCTCAGCCTTGAACGCATACAAGCCCTCCGATTTTTTTGTGACCGAAGACGGTTTCGCGAACTCCGAGCTTTGAAGAATCACGCCGTTCTTCACTATACATAGCGCCGCCCTAAGAGCTTCGCTTTCATCCTGCGAGCATACAAGCTCAAATTCCGCGTCAAGCGCGCTGCCGTTTCTCTCAACGGACGTGAGTGTTATCCCGCGCGGGAAAAACCTCAGTGTCTGCGCGACGCCAAACACCCTGTCCCCGTCCGTCGCGTATATGTCCGCTTCAAACTCGGCAGAATCATCGTCAGTCACGCACACCCGAAACCCCGTGCCCGTCTTATCCGTGTCGAACAGCTTTTTAAAGCCGCCCTCCCGGTGTACCGCGCAGAATACGAACGGGCAGCTGTCGTTCGCGCTATCCCATCTGATAATCAGCGTTCCGCCTTGGTACTCGCCGCGCAGGTTATCGAAGCCGAACACAGGCATCTCGAGCGCCGCGCTCTCGCAGCTCTCTCCGTCCTTTTCGCAGACAAGAGAAACCGTATATGTTTTCCTCTTGTCCGACACGTCAAGCGCCATTTTGCGAACCGTGCCCGCCGAAGAATTTTCCTTGTCGACCGTGACCGCGTACGCGCCTTTCTTTTCACCGCCAAAGGCGACATTCACGGTGTATTTCGCGTCAATGTCGTGAAATCTTCCGCTGTTTATTTTCCACTCGATATCGAGACCGAACGTTCCATCATCGGCTTTTACCGCGCTCAGCCTTGAAATTTCAACGTCCGTGATATGTACCTGTTCCGTTATTTCATCGGGCATATTATCCTCCTTAGAGTCTGTCCGTTATATATCCTTGCAACTGTCTTTTCGGCAATTTTTATGCCGCATTATTCGGGGAACTTCCCGTTTTGGATGGAATAATCTCCCGTCTGAAAACCGTTTGCGACAATCACCGTCGGCTGATCAAATTCAAGATTCACGATCTCGAAGCACCCTTCTGCCTTCGCGACTTCGGCAACAAGGAGCTTTTCGCCGAACAAGCCAAACACCGTATCTCCCTTTCGTATCTCGGGCGGACACTTCCACCCGTCCTTTGTCGGAAAAGGATGATTGAACGTAGCCGTAACAGAATCCCCGCGCTCGCTCTTAATTACATAACAATTGCTGTCCGTACCCCTCCAAACGTTTTTAACGCACGCCTTTTCTCCGCTGCCCGAGGAAACGTAATCCCCCGCGGAAATGTCCGCAATCATCCTCCGCGATCCGTCCGCCATCAGTATTTCCGAGTCCGCCGCGAGACAGCCCCAAGCCAAAGCTATGTACGGCAGCTTTTCATCTGAGCCGCTGTTCAAGACTCCACCGGAGGAGTATGAGGGCGTCAAGTGTATTTCGGTTCCGCTGCTAAGAGTATAGTAAAGACTGAATTCAATGGTGTAGATATACTTTATCGGTGTGCGGCTGCTCGGCTCACGGAATACCTCCTGCCACGAATACTCCGTGAGATCGTAATTCAGCGTGTTTCCCGAAACCTGACACCCGGTGCGAGTATCATAGTCGAAGCCGCTCACGGCCGCAACGCGTACGCCGTTTTTCCCTTCCTCGGCTATGGTACAGTAAACAGACGGTTTTCTGCTTCCCGAGGAAACTATCTTAGATGCCTGCAAAAGTCTAAGGCTTCCCTTAATCGGAATAGCCAGCATCGGTTTGCCGTACGGCGTCTCACGTCCGAAATCGCACAGATAATCCAGATCGAGAAGCCTATCGGGCTTACGAAGCAGCGCAACCGCCACAACGTCGGCGTCTTTTTGAAAAACGAAATCATCATCGCGGAGACCCCCTCTTTCAAACGGGCGCGGCGGGTTTTCACCATTGCCGAACCTTAAACACCTCGGCTGCTTTTTCGGATGCACGACTTCGTGAATCACTTCGAGTCCCGCCTCGTATTTCAGCTTCACGGCGTGAGTTTTTATCCCCGCCTCATCGGTAAGGTCGAGATATACCAAGACTGCCGCCCTGTCCGCCGCTTCTCCGCCGAACACAGCTTTCAAGTTTCCCTCCCTATGATAGTTGAAACTCGAAACATCGTGAACCTCCGCCTTCGGCGTTTCAAACTCCACTCCGTGGCGGCTCTCGTCAAGTATGTCGGCGCGAACCTCAATGGTTCTGTATTTTTCCGCCATACGAACAGTCGCATCCAAAACGAAGTCAAAGGTTGTGTGATCGAGCTTGAATGCTCCGATTGTAAGATCTGAATAAACTTCTCCCACCTTTGGCGCGGTACCGTCCTCAAACAGAAATCGCGCGGCGCTTTGGCTCCCGGGATCCCTTTCGATCATCAGCCGACCATCGTTTTGAGTAATCCTTGCAATCATTTCTCGTGTACTTATCGTTTTAAAATCATTCATTATAAATCCTCCATCGAAATTCAACTTATCCTACGAACTCTGTTGCAGAATATCTATCAATGAAAGCGGTTGTTTATTTGCATTTTCAAACTTTAGGCAATACCACCCAATAGTTATGTTTTCCGTCATATCGCACAAATTTCCCTTGACAGACGACAGTCTGCGTCAAATTTGTACAATCTGACAGAAAATCCGACTGCGCAATCTGTGTGCAATCTTTGTGCGGTGTTGTCCTAAGACAAATTATTTGATCGAAATCAATTACTAAATTATTTATCCAAACACACTGTTAATCTTATAAATACCAAAATTATAGCGTAAAGTGGAAAAAATATATTGTTTTTTGAC
>CAJTTH010000036.1 GCA_910579125.1 uncultured Oscillospiraceae bacterium
CTAGCAAGGCATACAGCCTTGCGTCGTCCTCATTGTACAATCTGACGAAAAATCTTTCTGCGCAACCGCTCGACAATAATTATGCGGTGTTGCCTATATCAAATTATGATTTTGAAGGTCGCCCTTTAATGTGAACGGTCTCTGGTTCAAAATCTAAATTACGGGAGGAGATCTGCACCCGGACATTATTCGTTTTTGGACAAAAAATATCCGAGGCGGCGTTTCGCCTCGGATTTGAAATTATTTAAAAGAGCTGATTAAGTTTTCGGCGGTATGCCGATTTTGCCAAACAGTCTTTAAATTTCAAAGGCTGTCCGGACTATGATAATCAACTCCTTGTGCACGCCGCTAATTAATTTGAGTTGAAACAATTGATCAAAATTGTAATCACCAAGATTAACGGGAATTACTTCTATTTCGGCAGCACCCTCTATTACGCAGCCGTTCGGCGCTGTTGCGGCAGCGACAATTTTATGGATGCCCGTTTCATTGAATATAACCTTTTGCCCCATTCGGTTTAATTTTTCCTGTTCATAGTTAAAGTATCAACTTTGCCCGAAGCAAGATATGCGGTTATAGTAACCTCATCAGTTTCAAAATTAAGCGTTGCTGTCATATTATTTTAGCTATAAATGGTTATTTTACTGTACTCGGAATAAAGAAAAATTTTACATTCCCCGGGAGGCGGTTCGCTTGTTGAACTGCTTTCTTCTGATGAAGTGCTTGGATTTATTGAGCCACTTTTTACAGACGATTCGTTCGTACAGAGCGTTTTATGACAAAGTTGAAACGCTCCCGAACAATGAAATTACCGATAAAATAAACGCCGGGATCGAGGAACTGTACAACGGCGATTTTACCTCGCGGCGGTGAAATCGGCAGTGGTTCTGATATGCGTTATTTTTACGGGAGCGCTCTGGCGGTCGGTGTGGGTTGGGCGATCTCTCACGCCCGTGCGGTCGCTGAAAGGATTTATTGGCTGCAATCTGCCGATAAACGTCGGAACGGCATCGGCGCTTATTTTCGCCGTGAAGATCGCCGCCGCGTTCTCCTGTCCGCGCTTATTTCCCGGTGTCTCTGCACAGCGTTTTACTCGGTTTACGCGTATATCGCGGCGTTTCAGACGATCACAGAAATATTCAAAAATTACCTCAGCACCGCTTTTTTGCTGTAATGTTTGGGACAAGTTTTCGAATTTCAGTTCGTTCATAATTCTTCACCTATGCAGTTGTTTTCGCTTTATTATTTATAACGCTTTTTAAATTTAATTCTTAACACTGATAAAGCCGGCAAATTATACAAAGAACAGCAAGCGTCTTTGTGGATATATCCGAAGCGCACAAAAAGTATTGACAAGAAAATCATCTTGCGGTATAATATTATCACGCTTGTATGGCATGAGCGCCGTTTTTTTAGAGCTGTTTGTCACAAAAGCAGGCCACATTGAAAGAGAGTGTTTTTATGAATTTTTCGATTATGCCGCCCTCCCCGAATCTTTCATCAAATGCTGTAAGTTCATCTCTTAGCATTGTAGACGGGTATTTGTCGAATATGAGTTATTCGGTCAATGTTTCTTAGTGTCGTGTCAGTAAAACAAACGAAACCACAGTAAAAGTTTCCGTTGATAAAAACAACGGATTTAAGCGCAAGGCAATTATCACATTTAAGTCCGATTCTGTGACGGTAAAGGTGAATGTGACACAGAAAAGCACTTTTGATCATAGGGATATGATCACGCCATACAAACAAATCACACCTCATCATGCGCTGCGACTTGTGCCGATCCGTTTACCGGAAATACAATCAAGTTAAATCAAGCATCAAATTACAGTAAGGTTACACAGTACATCTGTTACGTTAAGAAATGAGGTTAATATTTTGAGAAAAACGACATACATAATTTGTGCCGCAGCGACGGCATTTGCCCTTGCAGGCTGTGACTTCTCCGCCGGAACGTCAAGCGAAGCCGATCCGCCCATTTCGACAGCAAATTCCGAAACCGGGCAGTCAACGTCTGTGTCCGAGGTATCTGACAGCCGGACTGAAGGCATTCCGGAAACTAAGGTTACCGTTGATGGCGACAGCAGAGAATTTTCCCTTAAAGGCTTACCAATGGATAAGTCTGATCTTGTATCGTTTGACCTTGAAGAAGTCGCCCGCATAACCAAAGAGGACTTCAAAAAGCAGCTTACAGAGAGCGAGTGTTATATCGGAATTGACGCGTTTTTCTCCGACATACTCGCGAAGCCGGAGCTGCTTGACGTATATATTGAAGCGCAGATGTTGTATAGATACACTTTCTTAAACGGTATCCGTCCGCCGATCGAGCGGGAGAGCGTTGCTCACCTTATAACAGAAGATGCTGATTATGCTGAAACGGGCATAAATTATAACAGCTTTTACAATGCTTTAACGTCGGTTTTTACCGAGAATTCAGCCGATACGATGCTCCGTGATCATAATTTTATTATTTCGTATAACGACGGATTGTGGAGGCTCGGAATATCGACAGGTTCCGATCAGTCATGGGTACATACCGAGTTTGAAGTCGTCATCAACAGCGATGAAGAGGTTGAATTCAACGAAATACACTATTGCGACAGAAACAGTGATACGCCGTCATACAATGAAAGTGAAAAGGGTTCTCTTGTCACGAAAACATACGTTGATCGATTTGTAAAAACCGATAACGGTTGGCGCGCGGAAAAAATTCCTCAACACGGATAATCATTATGAATTTCTGATAATATAAGCGGCAGTGATGATCCGCAAAAAGCCTATGGGAGCGACCCATAGGCTTTATTGTTACTTATCGGAAAATTACAGTATATCTCCCTTGAACGTCTGCTTTCTCTTGATCTTACGGGAAGTGGTTTTCTCAAACTCCTCGTTTCTCACCCGTATGCGGCGGATAGCCTTTGATGACGGCAGAGCCTTGTTAAGCGCCTTAACCTTTTCCCTGATCTCGTTTGCGGTTTCCTCCCCGGTCTTGCCCGCGTAAAGCTCCTTTCCCGGAAACAGCTCCAGCGTGAGCGTTTCGTCCTCGGAATACACCATAAGCTCCTGCGCAATCTGTGCAGCCTCCGCCTTGTTTTCAAGCTCCTCGGGAGAAACGTTTTCGCCGTTCGAGAGTATTATCAGATTTTTCTTTCTTCCCGTTATAAACAGCCTTTTCTCATCGTCAACATAACCCAGATCGCCTGTATACAGCCAGCCGTCCCTGATCGTTTCGGCGGTGGAAGCGTCGTCCTTGTAGTAGCCCTGCATTACCGAGGGGCTTTTTACGGTTATTTCCCCGTCGACTATCTTCACCTCGCAGCCCTTTACCACCGTTCCGACGTCGCCGACCGACTTGCGGGTGAGGTCTCCCGACGTAATTCTCGGCGAACACTCGGTCATTCCGTAGCCCTGTGCAATAGTTACGCCGAGTTCCTCATACGCCGAAATAAGCTCGGGAGCAAGATACGCTCCCCCGCTGTAAATTACTTTCAGTCTGCCGCCGAGCGCGTTCTTCGCGATAGCCTGTATCGGGATATCGGGATTGGCTTTGGCGGCGTTTTTGATCTGCTTGCAGATAGTTGCCGCAATCATGGGCACAAGCAGAATTATCGTCGGCGAAAACAGCTTTAAATTTTGCGCGACCTTCATCAGCGAATCGTTGACGCAGACGCATGTTCCGTAACGCAGCGACAACAAAATATCGCAGGTAAAGCAGTACACATGATGAATGGGCAGCACGGTCAGCAGCACGTCCTCGGTCGTGCTTTCGTTATCGCAGCAGAACACATTGTCCATAAAGTTGCCGTGCGACAGCATTACGCCTTTTGCCTTTCCCGTTGTACCCGAGGTGAACAGTATAGCCGCGAGCGTGCTTTCTTCGGGCCTTTCGGAAACCTGCGGCGGAAAACTTCTGAGAACGCCGCCAAGCGTCGTGATATCGCCGTCCGTGTTATCGGACAGCATAACGTATTCCAGTATATTCGGACAGTTCGCCTTGAATACGGGAACGGCAGCCGAAAAACGTTCATCGTAAAACAGAACGTCAACGTCCGCTCTTGCCAGAAGCTCGCATATATCGGCGGGAGCAAGCAGCGCGTCAACGGGAACGGCAGTGCTGCCGCCGATCATCGTGCCAAGATAGCACACCAGATAGTTGTAGCTCGTAGGACCGATAATACCTGCGTGAACCGCCCGCCCGAATTTTTTCCTCAAAAAAGCGGAGACGCTGAGCGCGTCAGAGTAAAACTCCCCAAACGTCTTTTCGCGGATATCCGCGCCGTACTTTTCCCTGATGAATACCCTGTCGCCGTAGCTGCTCTGCGCGCCGCTTACCAGATCAAATAACGTTTTCATATAATTATCCTTTCAGCTTTTCAATGTAAGCTATCGCGTCGCCGACGGTCGCAAGATCGAGAATCTCCTCTTCTTTGACCCGTATGCCGTACTTTTCCTCCGCCTCTCCAAGAAAGCTCATAAAGTCGAACGAGTTAAATCCCAGATCATCGACAAATTTTGTTTCCGCGGTTATCGCCGCGGGGTCTGCCTCGACATAATTGCATATCAGTTCCTTGATTTCCTCTAACATAGTTCCTCCTTAATTCGCCTATATCATTTCCAATATCTGACCGATAGTTCTGTTTTTATCCTCGATACCTCTGAACAAGATACGGCAGTAATAGTAGTACAAAAACTCCATTTCCTTATCGCTCACAACATCCTTTTTGTACTCGAAATTGAAGTTCAGACCGTTGTCCTCGGGGCGGTGCATTACCGTAAGGTACAGCGGCTGAGCCGCAACTCCGTTTGAATACCAGAACGTCTTGTAGTCTACGTCGGGCATCTCGGTGTTCTTTTCCCTGAGCGTCAGCGGCTGATAGGTCAGCGAGATGCTCTCGTAGCTTGCTCCGGGCGCGTATTTGCGGTATTTCGCGCGTTTCATTGTAAGCTCGATAGGGTCATAGTTCGCGTGACGGAATATCTTGCTCTGCTCGAGCTGTATCGCACGAATTCCGTCGATGAACGTCATTTCCGGTTCGAGTATCGTGCGCAGGGGGAAGAAGTGGATACGCGTGCCGCCGCTGTTCTTTTCGAGGAGCGTTCCGCGCCGCGCGACGCAGGTCTTTACCGAAACGTCCTTTTCGTCGTTGTTGAATTTCGACAGCACCGTCCGCAAGCCCATAAGCAGCAGCCCCGCCATTGTAACGCGGTTTTCCTCGCAGAACTTCATCAGTCTTGCCGAAGGTTCTCCCTCCAGATGATAGACCGAGATCGCCGCGTCAAGCGTGTTAGACGTGATGACCGCACTGCGCAAATTCGGGTTTCCGCTCTCACGGCGCTGCGTAAGCAGTCTGCCCGGTCCCGTAAAATCGGTGTACATAGGCTCGTCGCCCTCAATGCGCTCCTTCCAAAATTCCTCGTCCGCCTTGTGGGCGGCGTTTCCTCTTTTTTCGTATTCAAGATCGTGCAGCAGCGCCTTGATGTAAGGCTGCATCGGCTTAGGCTCGGGATAACCGTAGACCTTTGCGCAGTAAAGCTCCAGCACCAATTTGTTGAACCCGATTATTGAACTGGAGTCCATGGTCATATGATCGACCTTAAGATAGATCCCGTTATACCCACCGGGATATTTTATCATCACAACATTATTCATTGGTGAATTGTAACGCTCCAACGGCTTGTGGGTCCACTGCGTCATTTCGTTGTGAGCATCCTCCTCGCGCCAATGAGAGAAGTCGAAAAAGCCGATGTCCCTGTCATCAAACGGAACGACGTACTGATAGATCTCTCCGTCCTCGTCTTTGATAAAACGCAGCCGCATCGAGTCAAACCCCGCGATTGCCTCTTTTACGCACTGCTTCAGCACGCCGAAATCCACGTCCTGCTTAATATATAAACCCGTTCCGATATTGAGCACCTGCGGCTTCGCGAACTTTATCGTATAGAAGTGCAGCCTTTGTGCGGCAGTGAGCGGATAACACTGCATTACCGTGCCGTTTATGTTGAATTCTTTCATTTAATTACCCCCGAGATATGTATCTAAAAATTCCGTAACAGTGTTTTCGTAAAGCTCTGTGTTCTCGTACAGCGACGCCGCATGCCCCGCGTTTTCGACGAGCAGCAGCCGCTTTTCACCAGTGCAGCTTTCGTAATTTCTGACCGACATTTCGGTCGGAACGAACAAGTCCTCCTTGCCGTGAATGAACAACATCGGACACGGCGCTTTCTTTACCGCGTCGACCGTCGAGCAGTCCTTGAATCCGTAGCCCGCCTTGCGTCTGCACATACGCTCGTTTATGTCCATTATCGGGTGCGGCGGCAGGTGATAATCGCGTTTAAGGATATGCTTGAACACCTCATACGGCGATGTGAACGCGCAGTCGGCGATCACCGCTTTTACGTTCGCGGGGAACTCGTCAAGACCGCTCGCCATAAGCACCGTTGTCGCGCCCATTGAAACGCCGTACAGCACGATCTCGCTGTCCGCGCCGAACCGCCCGGTGACATATCCGATCCACTTCAGGCAGTCAAACCTGTCGAGTATCCCGAAGCCGATATACTTGCCCTCGCTTTTTCCGTGTGACCGCTGGTCGACTATCAGCGCGTTGTATCCGCGCTCCATAAAGTATTCCGCCATTGTCGGGCAGTCGTTCATTCCGCAGCTTGTGTAACCGTGAAACAGTATCACTGTGCGCTTCGCGTTGGGATTTGTCGGTTCTTCCGTAAGGAACAGGTCGCCGTGCAGCGTTAGCCCGTCACGCGATTTTATTGTAACGTGCTCGGACGGTCTGTCGAGAAACTTCTCCTTGACCTTGTGGATAAGCTCTATGTACTTTTTCCACTTTTCGCCGTCCGCCATTTCGCTTATATCCACGCGGAGCTGATCCTGCCGCGGTATAACGCGGTCGAACAGTGTGCGCGCTCCGATAAAGCAAGCGGCCGTTCCCGCAGCAAGTACTCCTCCCGCAGCCAGAGCCGCAGTTCCGAGATTTAATTTCATATTTCGACCTCCGGTCAACTTTATTATAATAAAAAACAACAACTCCCAATGCTGTGAGAATAAGCGCCCACCATTGCAAGGTAATTGCCGCCAAACAAATCCGACCAACGGTCGAACTTCTGTAATTATATCTTACTACATTTTCGACCGACAGTCAAGTATTTTTTTCAAAATTATTGAAAAATAAAAAAGTTTGTGATATAATAATAAAAAATATTGAAAAAAACACATTCAAACTATCTGTTTTTTCAAAAAAAGGATTGATAATATTGAAACAGGATAAGCGCGAACTGATATACGACGCGCTCGAAAAACTCATGCTCACGGTGCCGTTTAAGGATATTTCGGTGGAAACCATTGCCCGAAAAGCCGGTGTCGGCAAAGGCAGCGTTTACTATTATTTCGACAGCAAGGATGAAATACTCGACAACGTGATAGAACGCAGCTACCGCCGCGCCATAAGGGTGTATTTTGACAATGTGCAGTCCGAAAGCACGGCGCTGGGGCGTATCAAGCAGCTTTTCAGAAGCGTCATCAAAAAGGATTTCGGGAGCAGCCGGCAAAATCTCATCGTTACCCTCCACCTTCACGACGACCTCGTTCTGCACAACAAGCTGAAAGCGATAGCGGTACAGGAGCTTTCGCCGATACTCACGGTGCTGCTTGAGCAGGGAATGGAGGAGGGCTCACTCAAAGCAGAGTACCCGAAAGAAAGCGCGGAGATAATCGTCACCGTGCTCTCGGTTTTCCTCGACAACACTATGACCATGCAGGAAAAAACGTCGGTTATGAAAAAGCTGAAAATATTCGCGAACGTTCTTGAAACGTGTCTTAAAACGTCAAAGGGCAGTTTCGATTTTTTGTTTGACTCCATCGAGGCGGAATATGTTTAAATAAGAAAAGTCGCGCTGACCGTGTGGATATCCTTAGCGGCTTAATTCAGTGCTCCTAAAATGCGGATTAAGGATAGCTCTGCACTTATTTTTTTGCCGCTGAGCTGCTTGTTTTCTACTTTATTATATGGCGTTGCTTGTAATCACTCCCAAATTTCTCCATAGCGTCTAATATAGGCTTTAAATGTTCGCCTAACTCCGACAGCGAATACTCCACGCGCGGCGGTACTTCGGGGAACACTGTGCGGATAATAATTCCGTCGCTCTCCATTTGCCGCAGATTGTCCGTCAAGACCTTCTGGCTTATGCCCTCAAGGTTCTTTTGCAGCTCGTTGAAGCGCCACGTACGCATACGCAAATTGCGGATAATCAGTAATTTCCACTTGTTTCCGATAAGCTGAACGGTTGTTGCAACGTTGCATACGGGAAGCTCGTCTTTTTTAATCATAAGAACACCTCACACTCATTTTTTAATGTTACAGTATAATTATACTGTAACATGGGCGAATTGTCAATTAAAAAATTTTTTGTTCGGAATGCCGCACTGCTGTTCAAAAGTTACATAAAAGTAACTGCGTTACAAAAAAGTGCGTACTTTTCAAGCAAAACCAAATATGATATAATGAGATCACGGTAAAAGAAACCGCAAAAATTCAAACACTTTCAGGAGGAATTTATTATGAAAATTGCAGTTGTATGTGCGAACGGCAAGGCGGGCAAGCTGATAGTTGACGAGGCTGTTAAGCGCGGTCTGGATGTTACGGCGGTTGTACGCGGGAAAAATAAGAGCGCGGCGAAGAACGTTATCATAAAGGATATTTTTGACATCAAAGCGGCTGATTTAGCGGGGTTTGACGTAGTTGTGGACGCTTTCGGCGCTTGGACTCCCGACACGCTCCCGCAGCACTCAACATCACTTAAAACGCTTTGCGACGCGCTTTCGGAAACTGATACGCGGCTGCTTGTCATAGGCGGCGCCGGCAGCTTGTACGTTAATTCCGAACACACTTTAACCATTGCCGACGGAGCGGATTTTCCCGAAATGTTCAAACCGCTTGCGGATGCTATGGCAAAGGCTCTCAGCGAACTGCGCAAAAGAAATGACGTTAAGTGGACGTACATCAGTCCCGCGGGCGATTTCCAAGCGGACGGCGCGAGAACGGGCAAGTACATTCTCGGCGGCGAGGAACTCACGCTCAACTCCAAGGGCGAGAGCGTAATAAGCTATGCGGATTACGCGATCGCGATGGTTGACGAGGCTCTGAACACAAGCGGAGACAACGTTCAGAAGCGCATTTCCGTTGTTGCGGAGTAATTCATTAACACAGCCGCTTGAAAATTTCGGGCGGCTGCGTTATCATATAAACAGGTGATTTATAAATGAACAGGCTTGAAAAAATCAAAAAATTAAACAAAATTCTTCTTTTGGAAATGCCCGAATACAAATGTTCCGCGAGCGGTTTCTCCGATAATATCTCCGAACAGCGGCGGCTATTGCGTTCGCTTATGAACGTAAGAGAGCCGCGCAGGATTGATCCCGATTTCGTGAAATTACAGGACGAATTGCTGTCGGAAGAGCGTGAGGAAAAGGGTATTGTAAATATCGCGGAAATTCCTTTCGCAGAGCCGAATATCAAGCTGTGGCGCGGAGATATAACCCGTCTGAACGCGGACGCTGTCGTAAACGCGGCAAACTCCGCTTTGCTGGGCTGTTTCTGCCCGTGTCACGGGTGTATCGACAACGCGATCCACTCGGCGGCGGGCTTGCAGCTGCGTGAGGAATGCGCGGAAATTATGCGCGCATTATCGGCTTCGCGGAAAATGCCGCAAGGTTATTTCGAGCCGATGGGAATGGCGAAAATTACACGAGCGTATAATCTGCCGAGCAAATATGTAATTCACACGGTCGGACCGATCGTTCGCGGAGAACCTGCCGAAAGCGACTGCGAGCTGCTGCGAAGCTGCTATAATTCCTGTTTAAATTCGGCTTTGGAGCATGGTTTGTCGAGCATTGCGTTTTGCTGTATTTCAACGGGAGAGTTTCATTTTCCGAATAAAAAAGCTGCTGAGATCGCGGTCAATACCGTGCGCGAATTTATAAAAAGCAGCAATAAAATCGAGGTGATCTTCAATGTTTTCAAGGAACAAGATGAGCTTATTTACCGAGAGCTCCTCGGATAATATTCCGTGTTTGAGGGCAGAGCTTGCCGCCTGTGAGGGCGTTGTTATCGGCGCGGGCGCGGGGCTTTCGACCGCTGCGGGATTTGCTTATTCTGGAGAGCGTTTCGAGAAATATTTTGCTGATTTCGCCGAAAAATACGGAATAAAAGATATGTATTCGGGCGGATTTTATCCGTTTAAAGCTCCCGAAGAATACTGGGCTTGGTGGAGCAGACACATCTTTGTAAACCGCTATGCGGACGCGCCGAAGCCCGTTTACGATGAGCTTTTTCGTCTCGTAAAAAACAAAAATTATTTTGTAATTACGACCAATGTCGACCACTGTTTTCAAAAAGCGGGATTTGATAAAAAACGGCTGTTCTACACACAAGGAGATTACGGACTTTTTCAATGCTCCGAGCCTTGCCATAACGCGACTTACGACAATGAAGATGTTATCCGAAAAATGTATGAGCAGCAAAAAAATATGCGCGTACCGAGCGAGCTGATTCCGCGTTGTCCGAAATGCGGCAAGCCTATGACAATGAACCTCCGTGCTGATGATACTTTTGTTGAGGACGAGGGCTGGCATAAAGCCGCCGAGCGTTATTCCGATTTTATCCGCGCAAATCATACACGGCGGGTTCTTTATCTTGAACTCGGTGTCGGAATGAACACTCCCGTTATCATCAAATATCCGTTTTGGGAATACACCGCGAAAAATCCTCGTGCAGTGTATGCCTGCGTTAATTTCGGTGAAGCGTTCTGCCCCGATGATATCCGTGAACGCGCGGTTTTGATCGACGGGGATATTGCGGACGTGGTTGAAAAAATATAACAAAAACCGCCGAGTGCGTTCAGTAAAGCTGCTTCAAGCGTTTAAACAATATACCGTCCGCACAATTTTACGAATTTCCAAAGAGAAAGGAGCTGTTGCCGGCTCGACAACAATTTCCGCGCCCTCTCCGGCGGAGCGTTAACGCAAACGCGCTCTGATCGGGTTTGCTCTTGTGAACAGTCATACAAAAAATCCATGAAGCAATTTGCACCGCTGCATGGAGTTTTTTGCGCATAGCGTGCATTATTTCGACGAGATCAACGAAACGGCGGCATACAAAATACAGACAATGTTTTGAGCAAGTGCCCAATATACGTTAAAAAGCTCGGAAAAGCTATTGACACAGAAGGAAAATAGTGGTATAATTCAAGTGTAATAGACGATCTTCAAACGGCGATTTTTTGAGAAAGCAATCAGTCAAAAATCCACAAAAAGTTTTACACTTCGTTTATTCTCAGCTATTTTATCTATAAACGGTCTCGGTAAGGATTTTTTATAAACAGAATATGTTTTTATGTAAAGGTCAAATCCGCGCCGTGCGCCGGGAAAGGAGGACGTTTTTTTTGGAGGAGACCAACACCCGAAAGAAGAAAGTTATGATACGTGTGCGCAATCTGCGCAAGGAATACCGTCTCAAGGACGACACCGTGGTGGCATTAAAGCGAATAAATCTGGATATCGAGCAAGGCGAGATATGCTGTATCTTCGGCACGTCGGGCTCGGGAAAATCCACACTGCTCAATCAGCTCGCGGGGCTTGAAAAGCCGACGTTCGGTGACATCTACATACGCGGCATAAACGTGGTCAAGCTCTCGGAGCGCGACCTCGCGGAGTTTCGCCAGAAGCACATCGGCTTTGTATTCCAGTCGTACAATCTGCTGCCGTTTATGAACGCAGCCGAAAACGTAGCCGTTCCGCTTATGTTCCGCGGGGAGTCTAAGCGTGAACGAATGAAAAAGGCGAACGCGATACTTAAAAGAGTAGGGCTCGCGAACCGTCTTACGCACTACCCGAAGCAGATGTCGGGCGGTCAGCAGCAGCGCGTAGGAATAGCGCGCGCGTTTATAGCGCACCCCGACGTGGTATTTGCGGATGAGCCCACGGGAAATCTCGATTCCAAGACCACCATAGAGGTCATGGAAATGATCAAGAACTTTGCGAGACGCTTCGATCAGACGATCGTTCTGGTAACTCACGACCCCGAGCTTGCCAAATACGCCGACAGGATAGTGACCTTAGTCGATGGCAGAATAGTCAACGACACAAGAAATGACACAGTAAGAGGAGAAACACATGAACAGGCTATTTAAAAAAGCGGCGGCTGTCTTTGCCGGCGCGATGATCTTTACTTCACAAATCACTGCAGATACGTTTACGGCAGCTTTTCAAGCCTCGGCAGAATACGTTGGCGGCTATGTCGAGGATCAGAAAACCGCAAAGCCTCAGGTGCTGGATTACACCGTTATGTCGATACCAGACACGGAGGGAACAGCCCCAGCGCCGCTCGGTACGATATCGGCAAACAAACCGTTCAGACTGACGATAAATATAATGGATCGTCTGCTGAAAGGGAATGACGCGTCCACTCCCGACGATATAATTTTCACAAAAGCTATGGGCAGGTTCAAATGCGAAAATCAGAACATACAGATAACCGCTGAGGACGACGGACCGCTGTATTACAGCATTTCGTTCGACTGCACATGGCTTGGCGGCAGCAATGCCTTTGACTTTATGATAGGCTATCAGGGCGTAAGCGACTTCACAGACCTCTCGTTTACGGTAGCGGAGTGCCGCGAGACGACCGTAACTCCCGACCCTGAGCCTAGTGCCGCCGAGCCGCTCTTCAAGATCAACGCGACGAACATAAGCGACATAAAGGCAGGCGAAACGGGCAGCTTTTCGCTTGACATAAAAAATCTCGGCTCTGTCGACGCAGAGCGAATACTTATTGAAGTAACGGCTCCCGACGACGTAGTACTCACAAACGGCAGCGAATCGGACGATATCAGCTATATAAGCGCGGGAGGATCGACAAGCTTAAGCATAAGTTATAAAGCGCTCGGAAAAATCACCTCCACCAAACAGTCATTCGGCATTTCCATGCGCTATTATTATGAAACGAACGGCGGCGAGACGCTCGGCAGCGCGACCGCTACGGTAAACATTCCCGCGGTAATTTCCAACGACGGTTCTGTAAACGCCGAGCCTATTTTCAAGATCACGCCCTCCGATATCACCGAGATTAAGGGCGGCGAAAGCGGCTATTTCAACGTGGCGCTGAAAAACCTCGGCGCGCTTGAAGCAAAGCGCATACTCGTTGAAACTACCGCCTCTGACGACGTTATCCTCACGAACGGCAGCGGCTCGCAGGATATAAGCTCGATATCCCCGAACGGCACGTCGACGGTGAAAATCAGCTATAAGGCTCTCGGAAAGATCAATTCCGCAAAGCAGACGTTCACAATTACGCTGCACTATTATTATAACAGCGCAAGCGGAGAAGCTATCGGCACGGCAAGCTCGTCGGTCAACGTGCCGTCAAGCGTTGAGGATCTCGCCGAGGTGCAGGCGCCCGTGATCAAGATCATTGGTCAGACCCTGTCCGTACCCGTAGCGGCGGGCACGGAATACGAATACACGTTCACCGTGAGAAATTACAGCGACACCCCCGCCGAGGACGTTTATCTTTTCCTCGACGCTTCGGATTCGCTCTACTTTGTCGGCGGAACAGAGACCGCCGAGGTCGGCTCGATCGCCGCAAAGGGCTCTGCGTCCGTAAACGTCCGTTTCCGCACGGTGAACTCCATAGCGGCGGTAAAACAGGGCATAACCGCGCACGCATCCTATTCCTACGTTGACGGCGGCGTTAAAAAGAGCGCCGAGTCCGATTCCTCCGTAACGATAATCGCAAGCGCGTCGCAAGGCGGAGAAGGCTCGGGAAATTCCGCCGTACCGAACATCATCATCAAGTCCTACGACATCGGCGCAGAGCAGATCGCGGCGGGCGATGCCTTTGAGCTCAAACTCAACTTGTTCAACACAAGCTCCTCGACGGGCGTTGAGAACGTCATTATGACGATCAACGCGGGCGGCAGCGTAAACATTTATGGCGGCACGAACACATTTTACTACGATGCCATGTCCGCCGCAGGAACGATCTCCGAAACAATACCGCTTAAGGCTCTGGCGACAGCGGAAACGGGAACATCTTCTATCGCGGTATCGCTCAAATACGATTACCTTGACGGCGGCAGCCGTTCAACAGCAAACCTCGAGCAGACTATATTTATCCCCGTTTATCAGCCCGATAAGATGACGTTCGAGGTCAACGTTCCGACTTACTCTGTAATGGTCGGCAACGATACATACATAACCACCACTTACCTCAACAAGGGCAGAAGCGAGATCGCAAACGTCAAGGCGGAGATCGTCGGCGACGTAAGCGCGCTCTCGACATCCAAGGTCATCGGCACGGTGCAGCCGGGCGGAAACGGCTCGTTTGACTTTATCGTCAACCCGTATGTGGGCGGTATGTGCGAGTTCACCATTAAGATCACATACGAGGACGCGACGCTCACCGAGGTAACAAAGGAGATACCCGTAAGCTTTATGGTCGAGGATAGTTACGATCCCGGCATTATCGATCCCGGGATAGATGACCCCGGCTTTATCGACGATCCGAATATAGACGAGGGTGGCAATTTCCCGTGGGCGCTGCTCTGGATCGGCATAGGCATATTAGTCGTCGGCGGCATTGTAACGATAATTATCGTCGTAAAGCACAACAAGAAAAAGAAAGCCGCACTTACCGAAGCGGACATAGACTGGGAGGACGAATTTGACGATAAGAAGTCCGATAACAACAGCAATAATAACAATAACAACACGACAACGGTTTAACGAAAGGACAAACAGGCTATGAAGCTGAGTGACATGATAAAGATCTGCCTGCAAAACCTGCGCCGCCGAAAAAGCCGCACCCTGCTTACGGTGCTTGGCGTTGTCGTGGGCTGCTGCGCGATCGTGACTATGCTGTCGATCGGCATCGGAATGCAGAACTCCATGGAACGCTCGCTCGCCGAAATGGGCGATCTTACGCTTATTCAAGTTTACGGCGGCGGACAGAACGCCAAGCTGAACGACGAGGCGATAAGGAAATTTGAAAAAATACCGGGTGCGGAGGTCGTTATCGGAAAAGCGTCGCTGAATAATATCGGCTTTGAGCTCACCGCGGGCGAAAAGGATCGCTATAAGATGCAGTGGGCGCAGGTCGTGGGCTTCAGCAAGGATTCCATGGAGAAATTCGGACTGGAGCTTATCGAGGGAACGTTCCCGAAAGAGCCGTTCGAGGTGCTCGCAGGACAGTACGCCGCGTACAATCTTATGGATACGCAGCGCCCCGACGGCAGCAATATGATAGACCGTTGGAGCTATATGTACTCGTTCGACCCGAACACGGGAGAGGGAACACAAAACGTAAATCCCGAGATTCCCGACCCCTACCTCAACCTCTGCGGTCAAACCATGACAATGCAGATGTACAGCTATGAGGACTATGAAAAAAAGTACGAGCAGAAGATAAAGGTCACGGGTATCGTCAAAGAGGACTACAACAAGGACTACGCGACGAGCGAGGGCTTGCTGTTTATGGTGAACGATCTGCAGGCGCTCCAGAAAACGGTATTCCCAACAAGCAACACTCGCGAGCTCACCTACGACCAGATATATGTAAAAACAACAGACATTGAAAAGGTCGAGAGCGTAGAAAGCGAAATAACGAAATTCGGCTACTCCACATCATCGATGGAATCTATCCGCAAGCCTATGCAGGAACAGGCGCGGCAACGCCAGATGATGTTCGGTGGGCTCGGCGCGGTATCGCTGTTTGTAGCGGCGCTCGGCATCACGAACACGATGATAATGTCGATCTCCGAGAGAACGCGCGAGATTGGCGTTATGAAAGCGCTCGGCTGCTATCTCGGCAATATCCGTGCTACGTTCCTTATGGAGGCGGGATTTATCGGACTTATCGGCGGAATTGCGGGCGCGATCATCAGCTATATAATTTCGCTCGTAATAAATCTGGTTTCGCAAAAGCCCGATTTCAGCATGATAGAGGGCTTCGGACAGTGGATACAAACGGTGCTCTCGGTGATGATGCCCGAAAACTCGCCTGTATCAATAGTTCCGCTCTGGCTTGCGGGATTTGCGATACTTTTCTCGATTGTTATCGGTTTGGGTTCGGGCTTTTACCCCGCAAACAAGGCGGTGCACATTTCCGCTCTCGAAGCTATCAAGCGTGAGTGACGTTACAAACGCAACAGTGCTTAAGCGCGGTATTGTTAGCCAATAGTTGATTTTATGTACATCCCGCAAGGCATAACCTTGCGGGATTGGTGATGTTATGCGGGTTTTCCGAAGGTCACGAGCCAGAGTAACGAACCGTGTAAATGCCCAAAATAACCATAAACAAATATTGAAGCAAAAGGCATGAAAAGAGCAAGAACACACGGTTTAGAAGAAAAGGAAATGGAGCTTGTAAAGCTATTGGTGACGGATTGTGAAACCACAGGAGACAATCAGGCAAAGCTGAGAAAGCTTTTTGCGGAAACGATTAAGTTAATTCTTGAGACTAAAATGGACGGACATTTAGAGTGTGTTCACATTAACGCTTAACGCCCGTCTTTCGGCGAATTTTGCGCCTTTCTTCGTTAAGAATTCTTGAAGTACATACGTAGGTCTGCGAATTTTCGTCTCGAAATGCGCAAAATCCGCTTCGAAATCCGGACATTTCGGTTAATGTGAACCCGCTCTAGTTTATGAGAAGAATTCCGTCGAAGGCAACAACAGCGGAAACAGTCGAAATGGTTACGGAAAGAAAACGATAACCAACGATTACGGAGAATGTGAAATAGCCATACCACGTGACAGAAACGTCGAATTTCAGCCGAAAGTACGCGAAAGGTATGCTGCATCTGGATATTGAGGACACAATTCGCACAAAGACAACAAAATCGTCGGCAAATGCATATAAATTTGAGCGGAATGAAAGAAATACTCGGCATTGCTTGTCCTGTTCGGAGCTGTCCAGCTTGCCACGAAGCGTTTCAAGCTGTTCCTCAAGTTTGATCTGTTCCTGCTGATATTTTTCCGAAAGCATAGTAAAATTCCGCTTGGACGATCGTAAACCTTGATCAGATTTTCAAAATCCTTGTGCTCTATAACCACCGATGATGACATCAGCCGCCGCTGAACGTCCGTCAGATATTCGACCGCGTTAGACAGATTTTTAGTATTGCAGCTGTATGTTCTGCCGTCAGCGCCGAACGATAGCCTTGCCAAAAGCTGCTCTCCGTCAAGGTCTGCGAGTATTGCGAACCACTCCGGAACGAAAGAATTCTTTCAACTCAACGAGCTTTTTCCGCAATTTTCGGTCATCCCGACTGCCGGAATATTCTTTCGTCCATTTTCGGTAATCCTCGACCGCCTGAAGAATAACGG
>CAJTTH010000037.1 GCA_910579125.1 uncultured Oscillospiraceae bacterium
GGATATTATGAAGTATCTTGAGGGGAAATTCTGATTTTGCAATCGATTGCAAAAATTGCGCTGCGGAACGAACACGGAGCAGAATATGATTTTAGTTTGATAACCGCCGCGCTCTGCGGTTTTTCTTTTACGGAGGTGTAGAACTTGCGAAACGAGACCAAGCGGCAGCGGGAGGCAAAGCTGAACGCGTGTATCACGAAAGTCTTGAACGCGATGAAGCCTCCCGAAATAAGAACAGTGGCGGAGTGGGCGGATAAGAACCGCCGTTTAACGTCGGAATCATCGGCGGAGGTAGGCAAATGGCGCACCTCGCGCACGCCGTATATGCTGGATATTCTGAACTCGTTCACCGACCCGAAGGTCGAGCACATTGTTGTGGTTGCCTCCTCGCAGGTCGGGAAATCCGAGGTTGAAAACAATATCGTCGGATACATTATAGATCAGGACCCCGGTCCGATATTATTTGTACAGCCGACGGTAGACGACGCGAAGAAATATTCCGAAATGCGTATCGCTCCGATGATACGTGAAACAAAGTGCCTTAAGAAAAAGGTCGCGGACCCGAAAACGCGCGATGGCGCAAACACCAAGCGTCAGAAAGCGTTTCCGGGAGGAGTGCTCGTGCTAGCGGGTTCAAATGTTCCACATGATCTGTGTTCAATGCCTATTCGGTATCTGATCGGCGACGAGCGTGACCGTTGGGCAAAATCGGCGGGCTCGGAGGGCGATCCATGGGAACTGGCGGTCGCGCGTACAAGAACGTTTTACAACCGCAAGCTGATAGAGGTCTCCACGCCGACCGTTAAAGGAGCGTCCGCTATTGCCAAGGCGTACAGTCTCGGTACTATGGAGCGTTGGAAAACACAATGTCAGCATTGCGGCGGGTATTCCGAGGTGCAGTTTGAAGATATCCGTTTTGAATATGATTCCGTTGACAAAGATGAAGAGAAGATATTCGATATCAAGTCGATTTTCTATGTTTGTCCGATTTGCGGCGGCGTTTCTTTGGAGAACGAGGTGAAAAAACAGCCGTCGAAATGGGAGGCGGAAGTGCCCGAGGCAAAGGAACTGCATAAGACCCGTTCGTTCTGGCTGACGGCATGGGTCTCCCCGTGGGCAACATGGGAGTCTATCATACTGCAATTCCTGCAAGCGGGTACGGATTCCGCAAAGCTGCAGGTAGTGTACAACACTCAATTCGGCAAGCTGTGGGAAAATCGCGGCGATATGGACAGCGAGGAGGATATGCTCGCGCGTCGCGAGGAATACGGTGCGGAGCTGCCGGACGGCGTTCTGGTGCTGACGTGCGGCGTTGATACACAGGACGACCGCTTGGAATATGAGGTGGTGGGCTATGGACATTTTAAAGAAAAATGGGGCATAAAAAAGGGCGTCATTATGGGCAGACCCGATACAAACGAAGTGTGGGAGCGGCTTGATGATGTTATAGCTCACAAATACACATTTTCAAACGGGCTGTCGCTCGGCGTATCGTTGACGTTTGTCGATGAGGGCGGTCATTTTACACAGGAGGTACGCAGGCGCTGCCGCGAGCGGCAAAGCAAAAACGTATTTGCGATCAAGGGCGCATCGGGCAGTCGGGATATTCCGTATACGTCCGTTCCGAAACGGCAGAAGATCGTAATAAACGGTCAGACCGTCGGTTCTGTATGGGTGTATGAGATCGGCGTTGACGCGGGCAAGCAAAAGATCTTTGACGATCTGCGTGTGCAGACGCCCGGGGCGAATTACTGCCATTTCCCGCGCCGCGACGATTACGGTAAGGCGTTCTTCAAGTCGTATATGTCGGAACGCCTGACATATAACGAAAAACTCAAAAACCCGTGGCGTTGGGAAAAAATTCCCGGGCATGAGCGTAACGAGGCACTGGACTGCCGAAATTACGCAAACGCGGCATTTGCGGCACTCGATCCCGATCTTGACGCTGTCGAACATCGATTAAAAGCGATGTTAATCGGAACAACGGCAGGCGCGCCGAAAAAGAAATCCCCGAAAACAGCGAGAAGAAAGCCGACGGACACGGCATACAGCGATTGGTGAGGTAACCGAAATGATAAGTAAAAAAACCGCGCGGAAGATGTACAACTACTACACCGAGCGCATAGATCAGCTGATACAAGCGCAGACCGCATTGACGAGCGGCGGCGTTAAATCGTACACTATCGGCGACAGACAGGTCACGAAATTTGACTTGACGCGGCTGTCGCAGGAGCTTGATGATGCTGTGGAGAAACAGGCGTATTACGATGCGATACTTAAAGGCAAGCCTACGCGCGCGATCGTGGGGATCGTTCCGACGGATAAATAAAACAGCGGCAGCTTTGAGGGCTGCCGCTGCTTGGTTAATCTTGAATGTGACATTGCTTTTTCAGACCGTCCAGAAGCACGGCTGAGAAATTCACGCCCTGTTCTTCGGCGATTGCGTTGACCCAACCGGGAATGGAGAGGGTTTTCTTTACGAAGTGCTTGTGCATTTTCTCGCGGAACGGTTTCATATAGACTTCGATAAGCATTGGAAGCTCGTTTTTTTCAAGCTGAATATCCTTAAGCTCCGAGGGCTCAGGAATTTCCTCCTTGTCCTCCTCCATTCCGTAAAGGTGCAGCAGAAGAGCGTCTTTAGCGCTTTCGATTGCTTTTTCGGTGGTTTCCCCCGCGCTTACACAGCCGGGGAGGTCGGGGAAATATATGCCGATTGTTCCTTTATCGCCGTATTCCAACACGGCGATAAATCTGTATTTGTCGAGGTACATAAAGTTCTCCTTTCGATAGTCGGCATTACCGAGGGTTTAACAATTATATTGTAATACGCAATTTGTTACGTGTCAAGTGGCTTTTCAAAAATTTTTAAAGAAGGTGAAAAAATGAGCGGCTATTCAGATGCGGGCGCGAGTTATGACAAACGCGCCTTAAAAGCCTTTATAGCGCGTTCTCTGTCGGCGATAGAGGATATCGACTATAACAACTTTACGCTGCGGCAGCGTGCGCGTATGCTGTATATGGCGTCGCCGATAGCGGCGGCAGCGATCAACACCAACCGCACAAAGATAGTCGGCAAAGGTCTGCGGCTGAAATGCAACATTGATTATGAGACGCTGGGGATTTCCCCCGAGGCAGCCAAGAAATGGTGCAGACGCACCGAGGCGGCGTTCCGCTTTTGGTGCGAGGATCGCCGCAACTGCGACGCGCTCGGAATAAACAATTTTTTCGAGCTTCAAAGTCTGGCGTGCAAATCATGGCTGATGAGCGGAGACGTTTTCGTGTTGCTGAAGCGCGAAAAGGCAACTCCGCTCAATCCGTACACACTGCGGCTGCATCTTGTCGAAGCCGATCGCGTATGCACTCCCGCGACCGCGGACGGCGGTTTGTGGAACGTTACCGAGGGCGAGTACAAGGGTCACAAGGTGCATGACGGCGTTGAGGTCGACGACAACGGTAAAGCGGTCGCGTACCACGTCTGCAACATCTATCCGGGGCAGATGAGCGCAAAAACGGAGAATTGGGTGCGTATAAAGGCAGTCGGCGAAAAAACGGGGCTGCCGAATATTCTGCACATAATGGACGCGGAGCGTCCCGATCAGTATCGGGGCGTTTCTTATTTGGCGTCGGTTATCGAGATGATCCTGCAGCTGCGCAGATACGTTGAGAGCGAACTGTTGGCGGCGCTTGTGCAGACATACCTTACTGCGTGGATAAAAGCCGCAGGCGACACGTCAGAAATGCCTATCATAGGGGATCAGGACGAGGAGGACGAAGAGGAACGATATGACAAAGACCCGCAGATGGCTCCCGGGAACGTTATACATTTAAAGCCCGGCGAGGATGTTATTTTCGGCAATCCGAATATCCCGACAGCGGGCTTTGAGACGTTCTCCAAGACGATCATAAAGCAGATAGGCGCTGGGCTTGAAATACCGTATGATGTGCTTGTCAAAGAGTTCAATTCCTCGTATTCCGCGTCAAAGGGCGCGCTCGAGGAGGCTTGGGAGGCTGTCAAAATGCGCCGCGCGTGGTTCGTGTCGGATTTTTGCCAGCCGATTTACGAGGTCTGGCTTTCGGAGGCGGTCGCGCTCGGCAAGATAAACGCTCCCGGTTTTTTCGATGATCCGCTTATACGAGCGGCTTGGTGCGGTTCACGCTGGGACGGCCCCGCGCAAACTCACCTTGATCCGCTTAAAGAGGCAAAAGCAAACGCTATACTCGTTCAGAACGGCTGGAAAACCAACGAGCAGACCACACGCGAGTATTACGGCGAGAATTGGGAGGAAAATATGCAGCAGCTCGAACAGGAGAACGGGCTGAAAAACGCCGTTTGTCCGCCTGTAACAAATATGGATTTCAGCGATGAGGAGGAAGACGAAGATGCCAAAAACGATTGAACGCGCTTGTTATGCGTTGGCAGCCGACAGCAAGTCGGAAACGGCAGAGCTTACGCTTTACGGAAACGTTGTCAAAAAGCGTCCGCTCGAGATCGATTGGGATAACGACAGGATCGCCAAGTCGACGGATAATTATATCGTTGAACAGGAATTTCTCGACGATTTAAAGGCTGTCGGGAAATGCAGGAAATTGAATATCCGCGTGAACTCTCTCGGCGGCGATGTGCATGTCGCGCTTACAATTTACAGCCGTTTGCGCGAGCTCGCGGAAAACGGCACGGAGCTTACCTGTTCCGTGGACGGAGTGGCAATGTCGGCGGGTTCGATGATAATGTGCGCCGCTGATAAGGTCACGGCAAGCGAAAGCTCGCTTATAATGGTTCACCGCAGTATGACGATGCCGCCGGATTATCTTAACGCGGACGAGCTTCGCAAAGAGGCGGAGAAAATGGACGAGTACGACAAGGCGATAGCGTCCTGTTATAAGCGGAAAACGGGAAAGTCCGAGGCAGAGCTGCTCCGAATGATGAGCAGGGAGACCTATATGACGGGCGCGGAGGCAAAGGACGCGGGCTTTGTGGACGAGCTTACAAGCTCTGAAAAAGCAATAGCGATCGCGGCCTGCGCGGATAAGAGATCGCTTATTGTGGGCGGCAGAACGTTCGATTTAATGGGCGCTCCTCTGCCCTTGAATTTACCGTCGGTAACACAGCCCGAGCCGCAAGGCGGCGCGGACGTTACAGATATATCACAAACCGAAGGAGGTAACGGAATTATGGCAAGTAACTTTGACGAGCTGCTGAAGGAGAACCCCACTCTCGCGGCGGCTATCGAAAAGGAGTTAAAGGCAAAAGCTGAGGCGGACGTTTCGGCTAAGGCGAACGAGACGGCAGCTAAAGCAGTCGAAGCGGAGCGGAAGAGAATAGCCGAGATCGACGAGATAGCGGCGCTGTATTCTCCCGAACTGGTGGAGGCGGCGAAGTACGGCGAAAAGGCGTGTACAGCGCAGGAACTCAGCTACAGAGCGGCTGTCGAGAACGCCAAGAGGGGCAGGAAGTTCGGCGACGATCTTCTGGCTGACGCAAAGGATTCGGGAGTGGGCGGCGTTCATGCTGCCGTTCCGCCCGCCGAGGGCAATGGCGGCGAAAAGTCGGAGGACGAGCTTATGGCAGAGGCAAGAGCAGCCGTTAAGGCGGCGCTCGGAGAGGAGGTAACGGCATGACGGAGCTGTCAAAGAAAACAGCCGCTATGGAGCCCGACGATCTGGTAGTCGGCACACAACCGTCCTTACGGACGGTCGGCGCGACCGTTAAAGGCGGCGCGGGCGAGCTTAAACGCGGCACGATAATGGCAAAGGGAGCGGACGGACTGCTGGATATTCTCGGAAAAGATACCGAAGCGGAGGCTTACGGCATTCTGACCGACGATATCAACGCTGCCGACGGCGATCAGCCCGCAGTGATCTACATCAGCGGCAAATTCAACGCCAACAAAATGATCGCCGCGGACGGCTATACGATCACGGAAAAAGACAAGGATACGCTGCGAAAGTACGGCATCGAGCTTACCGCCGCGTTGTCTTATTGATAAAAGGAGGGATATTTGATAATGCCTAATACGCTTGATATTTTCAGCTCCTATACAATGCTGGCGACTCTGGAGCTTGTTAAGCCCGAGACGCTGTTCTTTTCGTCGCGCTATTTCCCTACGGGAGCGGGGGATATTTTCAATTCCGACAAGGTGCTTGTCGAATACACAAAGGGCGACCGCAAAATGGCTCCGTTCGTTTCGGAGAGGATCGGCGCTGTTCCCGTTGAGAGACGGGGCTACGAGATACGCGAGTTTGCGCCCGCGCACATCGGCGTTTCGCGCACGCTCACTCTGGACGATCTTAAAAAGCGCGGGTTCGGCGAGGCGCTGTACTCCAATACCAAGCCCGCGGAGCGCGCTCTGCGTATGCAGCTTGAGGATATGACCGATCTTAACAAACGCATTTCACGCCGCGAGGAGTGGATGTCGGTGCAGACCATGATCAACAACGCCTGCCCCGTACAGGAGATGTTTGACGCGAAAACGGTGGGCGAGGAGAAACTCGTACAGTTCTTCGGCAGCGAAAGCTCCGAGCATATTTACACCGTCGCCAATATGTGGAATTCCAAAGACGGAAACATAACCGGAGACGTTTATGTAATGTGCGAGCAGCTTGCAGGCAGAGGACTGAACGCTGTTGATCTGGTTATCGGCTCGGACGTTGCGGACGTGTTCTACGACGATCCTGTCATTGCGAGAATGATAGACAAAAACTCAGGCATCAATTTCGGCATGATAAACGAGCAGATAGTTTATCCCGGAGTATCGCAGATAGGTCCTCTTAATTTCAGAGGGCACCGGCTGACCATTTATGTAGTGTCGACGTCTTACGAGGACGAAAACGGCGTTACAAGACCGTATTTCCCCAAAAATTCGGCTATGGTAACATATCCGAATTGCGGCCACAAAATGTACGGGCAGATAACGCAGATGCCTTACGGTTCTATCGATTACAAGACGATCGCGGCAAAACGTGTTCCGAAGCTTATAGTGGACAATGCCAACGATACGAGAGCGCTGTCGCTCAAAACGCGTCCGCTTACTGCACCGAGGACATACTGCCCGTACATCTACGCGGCAAACGTAGTGGGCTGACGCATTGGGAAAGGAGAACGATATGCTGATAAAGATCATTCGCGGTACATACGGACTTAAAAGCGGCAATATTATCAAGCCGAAAACCTGCAGCGACCCGCCCTTTCATGTTGAACATGAGGAGGGCGAGCGGCTGATACGTCTTGGTATTGCTGATTTAGTTTTCTCTGACACTATGCCGCCTGTAAGGAACAAAGGGGACGATCCGAATGCTGTTCCCGACAGCAAGGTTCGGGTGTTGGACAGCGATGACGACGAGGGCTACGAGGTCAAGAGCACGGTTGAAGAACGCGACGTTCCCGAATACAGCGAGGACAACACAAACGCCGAATTGCAAGCGATTGCAAAAGAATACGGCATAGAATTTCCGCAGCGTGCAAACAAGGCGCAGATGCTCGACGCGCTTGACGAGTTTTTCGGCGGCACGCCCGAGATCAGCGCAAGGGAGCCCGAATAATGGGCTTTAAGGAAATGGTCGAGCGCGATAACGCGGCTGTTATGCTGAACGTCGGCGAGTTCGCCGAATACCGCACGATAAAGTTCGACGGCAATGAATACGGGCATATTCCCGTTGTGCTGACGAACGTTAAGCAGTCCGACCGCACAGTGCTTCAGAGCGACCACATGGAGGGCGTTTATCTGGTGACGGCAAAGGCGTATTTTAACGCGCTTGACGTTGGCGGAAATATTCCCGAAAAGGGAAAGCGTTTTGAAATCGACGACGGTGAAGCGCTCGGAAAGCCGTTTTTTCGGAAATACCGTGTGGCGACGTCAGAGAACGCAATGGGTATGATCTGCGTGGAATTGGAGGCGTATGACGAATGAGCACAACAGGCGGTATGATAGCGGTCAAGAGCTTCGGTGGCGAGGCGCTGGATCACGCGGCTAAGGTGCTGGCTGGGATACCCGACGGCGTAAACAAGGCGGTAAGGAGCGCGCTCCCGAGAACTGTTTCCTCGCTGCGCGGTGAGAGCGTCAGGGCGATACAGACGAAATACGATATTTCGGCGGCGAATATACGCTCTAAGCAGAATATATCGATAAGGTACTCTTACGGCGCTGTTTCGGAGGCGTATGTGCTGTTTTCAGGAAGAAAGATACCGCTGTATCGGTACAACGGCACTTCCCCGAAAAATCCTGCTGTGAACGCAAGCAAGACGGTAATGGTGAATATTGACGGCACGCTTAAGCCCATGCACCCGGGCGTTGCGGCAGCGGCGCATCAGCTTAAAGGCACGTCGCCCACGAAATTTCAGAACGCGTTCGTTACGAAAATGGATTCGGGGCACGTCGGCATTTTTGAGCGCACGGGCGGCGTGACTTCAAGCGGCAGAGATCAGATCAAGGAGCTGCAGGGCTCGTCCGTTCCGCAAATGCTCGGAAACGAGAGCGTTCAAACTCATCTTGCGGACAGAGCGTCGCAGAAGTTCGAGGAACGAATGGAGCACGAGATACTCAGAATACTTAACGGATGGGGGCAAGGTAAGTGACGGCAAGAGAATTACTGCACACGCTGAAAAAATTCTGCGAGGATTCCGTAAAGGGAATGGTGCTGCCAACGGCGGTGCAAAGAGGCGATACGGAGGAACACAAGCGCGTTCCGACAATGTATGAAATGCGTCTGCCTGACAGCGGAAACGCCGAAAAATTAGCGCCTTACGAGATAATTCAAGTGGTGCATACGAAGCATATCCAGAACCCGGGCGACAAGCCGCGCTATTTTGTTGATGTGCGGCTCGTGTTCTGCGTGTACTGCGAGGACGAACAGGACGGCGCAATAATGCTCCTTAACTTTATGGAAAGAGTGCAGATGCGCTTATTGAAAGAAGTGGATATCGGCAGCTTGTGTCTGCTGGACGTAAACGAGCCGCTGGAAATGCTTATTTACCCCGAGGACACCGCGCCGTATTACGCGGGGGAGATGTCGGGAACATTCGTTCTCCCCGGAACAGAAAGAGAGGTTGATTTAAATGGGCTCAAGAGCCAAATTGGAAAAAGAATATGAAGCTCCCGCTTTTGAGGAAATCGCCGCAAAAGCCGACATGAAGCCTGCCGAGGTCAAGCGGGTCTACGTTTATGTCGGGCCGTCGTTCAAAGGCGTTGTCAATAACGGCAGAATATTCAAGGGAACAAGGGAGGATATTCTGTCCGAGATAAAGGCAAACGCCGAAGCGGCGGGAATGATAAATAAATTCGCGAAGATAAGCAGACTGCTTATCGCGGATACCGAGCTGGCGCACGCCAAGGAACAGCTCGCCAAGGGCGGGAACGGTCTCAGCAGAGCGTATGCGGCTATACTCGGCAATGAGGAGGAGGGATAATAAATGCTCCAACATGGTATAAACACATTTAAGGACGATACAGGCTCGGTGGCGGTGCAGGTCGCGGCGTGCGGTATCCCGTTCTTTATCGGCGCATGGCCGTGTCATACAGGCAAGGGCTTTGCGGGTAAGCCGCAGTACTGTACGAGCTTTGACGAGGCGGCGGAGCTGGGCGGGTATTCGTCCGAGTGGCGCTATGAAAACGGCTCTCCGAAATGGAATTTGTGTCAGGCGGCGTATGCGCACTTTAAGCTCGCGGGAATGAGCCCCGCGATTTTTTACAACATTTTTGACCCCAAAACGCACAGAAGGGCGGTTGAGGCGGGTAATTATCCCGTTGAAGAACATACCGTTAAGCTGCCGCTTGACGCGCTGCGGAACGGAAACCTTGTCGTTAAGTCGGCGGACGCGGAGGACGCGCTTGTCGAAAACGTTGACTACGAGGCGTATTATAACTCCGAAAATCTGTGCGTGGAGCTGCTTGAGGGCAGCGCGGCGTATAACGCGGATTCACTTACGGTCGCGTATGACGCAGCCGACCCGTCGCTTATTACCGCCGAGGACGTTGAAATGGCTGTTGAAGCTGTTGAAATGTGCTACAGCGTTATCGGTATAGTTCCCGATCTGCTGTGCGCTCCCGGGTGGTCGGCGAACCCGACCGTCGCGGCGGTAATGGCGGCGAAAGCTCCGTCGATCAACGGGCTTTTCCGCGCAAAGGCGGTAGTGGATATTGACGCGGCAGTGGTTACCGAATACGGCGCGGTTCTGCAGTACAAGAACGACAACGGCTATACCTCCGAGGATATGGTCGTATGCTGGCCTATGGTAAAGAACGGCGATTATACGTTCGACCTCTCGGTCATTGCGTGCGGGCTTATGGCAAAGGTCGATTCGGGAAACGCGAACTGTCCGTATGAATCGCCGTCCAATAAGGGCGTGCCTATTACAGGCGCTGTCAACGCAAGAGGTGAGGAGATAACCGTTTCGATCGCGCAGGCGGATATCCTTACCGTAACGGACGGTATCGTTACCGTGCTCAACAACGGCGGCTGGAGCTTGTGGGGAAACTACCTCGGCTGCTACCCCAAAACGAGCGACGTCGCGAAAATGTTCATCTGCACCAACAGGACGCAGGACTGGATATGCAATACGTTCATCAAGACGTATTGGCAGTATCTGGATAAGCCGCTTACGCCGCCGCTTCGCGACGCGATAATCAACAGCTTCAACAGCTGGCTGAACGGATTGACAGCAGAGGGCAAGCTGTACGGCGGCGAACTGGAGTATATATCTGAGCTCAACCCCGTTACACAGCTTACGAACGGTATGATAAGACTGGATACATTGGCGGCGTCGCCCATACCTGCGCAGCGCATAGATATGCACGTAGCGTACAGCGTGGATATGCTCGAATCCGCGTTCAGCTCATAAAAAGGAGGGAAAGCTATGAGCAGAGAAATAGAGGGTACTATTGCCGCGTATGTTTACGAGAACGGCGTAAACTTTCTGGGTCTGGCAAAGGTTGATATGCCGGACATTTCGTTCAAAACGTTCACATCGAGCGGACTGGGAATGTGCGGAGACGTGGAGCACGGAGCGCTGTGTCAATTCCAGCCCATGAAAATGACCTTGCATTTCCGCGATACCAACACGGCATTTTACGCACTCAGCGATCAGAGGATACATCAGCTTACGCTGGAGGTCGCGAAACAGGTTCACGAATACCAAGCGGGAGAAATTCCCGTCACAGGGGTCAAATATGTTGTGGATTTCGAGCCGCTTAAGACAACGGGCGGCAGCATAGAGCCCGCAACGCCGCAGAATGTTACTGCGGAGGGCTCCGTGTCTATGTTTAAGGAATTTATCAACGGAATTCTTGAACGTCATATTGACGTAACAAAATATATCTACATCGGTCACGACGGCGTAGACCGCGCCGCGCCGATACGCAAGGCACTGAATATGGCGTACTGATGAATAACCAAGTATCCCTCCGCGTTCGGAGGGATACGCTTTTTCGACGAAAGGAGAATTGATATGGATAATGAAGAGATTTTGGGCGGCGAGCTTACCGACGAGGAAAACAAGGCGGTCGACGACGCTGCAGGGAAGATCAGAAACGACGTAATGACGCCCGACGGCGTTTGGAAGTGCGAGCTGTCAAAGCCGATCACACACAACGGCATTGAATACAGCGAGCTTACGTTCAACTTCGGGAAGCTCACGGGCGCGGACGCTGTTAATATCGAGGACGAGCTTTCCGCAAAGGGAAAACCCGTGTTTATGAACGAGGCGGCTAACAGTTCGTATCTTATTTTAATGGCGGCGAGGGCGTGCGAGGAGCATATAAGCTCCGACGCGTTCAAGCGTATGAGCATTGTCGATTTTAACAGGATAAAGAACAAGGCGCGGCTTTTTTTATTGGGCGTTGCGGTGTAAGTCATTTGCGCCGCGACGTGCTGGCGCTGGCGCGAAACGGCTACGCGCCGATACAGTACTGGCTCGGTCTGCCGCTGCTTAATATACAGCGCTGGGCAAAAGAGCACAACAAACTGATAGACGAACTTAAAAGGAGTGAGGACGTATAGCAAACAAGGAGTATCAGATGCTGTTCAGGCTTGGCGCGCAGCTGGGCGAGAACTTCAACGGAACGTTCTCCTCCGCGCAGAGAGTTCTGCAGACAACGCAAAAGGAAATCCAAGCGCTCAACAAAACGCAGTCGGAGATCGGCGCTTATCAAAAGCAGCAGCAGAGCATTGAAAAGACGAACGAGAAACTCGAACTGTACAAAAAGCAGCTCGACAATGTTCAAAAGGAAATGGCGGAGAGCGGCGAGCACAGTTCAGCGCTCGCGAACAGAGAACTGGAACTGAAAAAACGCATAGAGGATACCAAAGCTGCGTTATCCGATAAGAACCAAAAGCTGTCGCAGATGAGTGAGGAGCTTAGTAAAGCGGGCGTTGATGTCAATAATCTTACCTCGGAGACCCTGAAATGTCAAGGCGAGATCGCCAAATTGTCAAAGCAGGAAGAAATCGCGGCGGCAGAGGCGGCGCGGTTCGGTGACGAGGGCGCTACGGCGTTTGAGGCTGTCGGCTCCGCGCTTGTTTCGGCGGGCATTGCGGCGGCACTCAATAAGATAGCGGACGAATACCGCGCGTGTGTTGAAGCGTCAATGGAATTCGGCTACACAATATCTACCGTTGAAGCACTTTCGGGTGCTTCGGTAACGGAAATGCAGACGCTCACCGCGACCGCGAAAGAGCTGGGCGCGACGACCGCGTTTACCGCAAATCAGTCCGCACAGGCCATGACATACATGGGAATGGCAGGCTGGAACGCGGGGCAAATGGTGTCGGGAATGGACGGCGTTCTGAACCTCGCGGCGGCAAGCGGCGAGGGCTTGGCGAACGTCTCGGATATCGTTACCGACAATCTTACCGCGTTCGGTCTGAAAGCCTCGGATACCGCACACTTCGCGGACGTTCTCGCGGCGGCGGCTACAAATTCCAATACTTCTGTCGGAATCATGGGCGAAACGTTCAAGGGTTCGGCGTCTGTCGCGGGAGCGCTCGGCTATAGCATTGAAGATGTCGCGGTTATGACAGGTCTTATGGCAAACGCGGGTGTTAAGGGCTCAATCGCGAATACCGCACTGAAGAACACATTTAACGGACTGCTGAGCGGTGTTACACTTACGGGTACTGCGCTTGGCGAAGTTGAATTTACAGCAGTGAACGCGGACGGAACGATGAAGGGTTTAAGCGGCACCGTCGACGAACTGCGTGGGTACTTCGATCAAATGACCGAATCAGAACGCGTAAATAACGCTATGGCTCTTGCGGGACAGCGCGGTTATAACGGCTTGCTTGCAATACTCAATGCCACCGATGAGGACTATCAAAGTTTGACCGACAGCATAAATAACTGTACGGGTTCTGCGCAGAAGATGGCAAATATCAAGCTGGATAATCTGCATGGCGATGTTACGCTGCTTGATTCCGCGACCGATGGTCTGAGAATGACTATCGGCGGTCTGTATGAGGACGAGCTGAGACAGGCAGCACAGATCGGTACAGAGATCATTACCAAGATCAACGAGTTCTGCGAGCAAAATCCCGTGGCGGTCAAGGCAATAATGGCAGGTGCTGCCGCGTTAGGCGGCTTGGCATTGGCTTATGGAACGGTAAATACTGTTAAAAAAGTGAAAAACGCGCTTGATACGCTTGGTATAACTCTGACAGCGGCACATACCGCAGGAACAACAAAAATGACTTTTGCTGAGAGTGCTCACGCTTTTGCAACAACAGTTGCCGCAAAAGCACAAGCGGGTTGGAACGCTGTGATGGCGGCCGCACCGTTAATGATATTTGTTGGAGCTGTTGTTGCTGCAACGGCTGGAATTGCAGCTTTAAGAGAAGCGTTCAAAGTTGAGACTATTGAAATGCAAACGCTCAACACTGCGACACAAGAACAGCGCGATAAGGTATCGCAGCTTTCCGAGGAATATGAAAAAGCTTGTGAGATTTACGGTGAAACGGACACCAGAACACGCGCGCTGAAATACGACCTCGACGAGGCTACGGCAGCTATTGACGATCAATCTTTTTCGGTAAAGGATCTGTACGCCGAAATAGATACGTTACACAGCTCGACGAGCGGCTTGCTTGAGGACTGCCGCAGCAGTACGGCAAGCATTGACGAGCAGTATGACAGTGCCATGATACTTTCGGCTAAGCTGCGCGAGTTAGCGTCGAGCTCGGACAGATCGGCAGAATCACAGGCAAAAATGGAGCCGATCGTGCGGCGGCTTAATGAAATGTATCCCGGGTTGGGGCTGAGTGTTGAAAATGCAGCCGACAAAATGGGCTTGCTGAACGGGCAGATCGAACAGGCAGCAAAGTCGCAGAGCTTACTAGCAAAATATAAGAGCGCCGATGATAATCTTCCGGAACTGTACGCAAAACAACTGCAGCTTCAGGAGGCTGTCGAAAAAGCGGAGATCGCACAAGTCAGAGCGGGAAAAGAATTCACCGACGCGGCGGGAGACAATTTCTTTACCGTCGCCGCCGGTATGATAACCGGCAGGGCGCAGGATACCGAAAAAGCCTATGATGAGGCGAGTGAAAAGGTGCGTACCGCACGGGGAGATCTGGCAGCCGTAGAGGCGCAGATACGCGAGTGTGAGGCAGCAATGGAAGAATACGGCGGCGTTGTTTCGGGAACTTCGGAGGAGACCGTTTCGGCGTTCGATGCGGTATCTATCGCCGTGAACGAAGTCACCGCTGAAACCGAGGAACTTCTGAAAGCCTACAACGACGCGTATCAAGCGGCATACGACAGTGTTTCGGGGCAGTACGCGCTTTGGGACAAGGCTGCGGAGGTCTCGGCGGTGAGCGTCGGCACGATCAACGAAAACCTCGAACAGCAAGCGGCTTATTGGGATAGCTACAACACCAATCTGAACTTGCTGCTCGGCAGAGCGGGCGATATAGACGGATTAAAAGACGTTCTCGCGGCGTTCGCGGATGGCAGCACGGACAGCGTGAACGCCGTCGCGGGTATGGCGTCCGCGTCCGACGAGGATCTGAAGCGTATGATTGAGAACTGGCAGATGGTTCAAGCGGAGCAAAACAAGACCGCCGAGGCGCTTGCCGATACAAAGGTCGACTTCAAGGAGCGGATGGACGGTATCGCGGACGATATGAACAACGTTATCAAGGATATGAACTTAAGCGCCGAGGCAAAAACGGCGGCGGAGGAAACCATTAAGGCATACGCCGAGGCTATCGCGGCGGGCAAGGGCTCGGTCGCTGAAGCGGCGGATATCGTCGCGGCGGCGGTCGGGAACGCTCTCGGGATATCTCTCGCCGCAGATAACGCTGTGACCCCGGGCGGCGAATACGTCAGGGGATTTCACAAGATAGACGCGTATGCCGACGGCACGGACTACGCAAAAAGCGGATACGCGATAGTCGGCGAGGAGGGTCCCGAGCTTGTTAAATTCGGCGGCGGTGAAAAGGTATTCCCAAACGATAAAACAATGGCTATTTTAGGCAATTCCGCGTCAAACACAGGCGGACAGACGGTAATAAATATCTCGCCGCAATTCACGATAAACGGCAGCGCCGACGCGAGTATGGTCGAGGAGGCTTCCGAGCGGCTGATTGAGCTTGTCATGGACGGACTGCGCGAGGCGGGTATCGACGCACGGAGAGGGGCGTATGTATGACTTACACAACGGTTCAAGGGGATATGTGGGACAGCATTGCCTATAAATTGTACGGCGATACAAAGTTTAAGGACGTGCTTATTGAGGCGAATACCGAGTACAGGCGGATATACATTTTTTCGGCGGGGATCGTTCTGGAAGTGCCGGAGGTTGAAACGCGCGTCACGCCCGACGATCTTCCACCGTGGAAGAGGGTGAGCGGATGAGCGACGCAAACAAAGCGCGCAGCGCCTCGGCGCAGGTTGTTTTCAACGGCGTTGATATAAGCGTGTATGTGAACAGCGACCTTATATCGCTCACATACACTGACAATGAGGAGGACGAAGCGGACGATCTTCAGATAAAGGTGCTTGACCGCGATAGGAACTGGCTGCAAAAATGGCTGGATACGCTTGTTTCCGATGCCGCGATCGGCAGCAGCTCCGAAAATACTGCGGGCTCTGTCGGCGCGGACGGTTATTCAGGTTCGGGCGGCGGTTCGGGCAGCTCCGGGGGAACGTCCTATAAAGTAACGGCGACAAGCGGCGTAAACGTCCGCACCAATACCACGTCCAAAGGCAAGATACTCGGCAAGCTGCCCTACGGCACTGTTGTTTCGGTAAATAAATTTTCAGATGGCTGGGCGCAGATAAGGTACACGGGCAAAACGGCGTGGATAAAAGGAGAAAATCTTAAGCTCGTCGGCGGTTCGGGAAATTTCGCAAAGAAATCGGCAAAGGTCGAAAAGGGCGGTTTTTCGGGCGACAGAAACAGCGACTGGGCGATAGGCGACGAGGTAATCGCGACGGGTACGCCGCAATATTCGTCCTACGGTCTGGGCGAGCCGGGCGCTCCCGTGAGCGGT
>CAJTTH010000038.1:0-15128 GCA_910579125.1 uncultured Oscillospiraceae bacterium
GAAACATTATCTGTACTGCCGAAGATTACGGTAAAACACATGATTTCACACTATAGGCAATACCGCACAATTACCGCGCTACGCGCTTTGTCGGCGTTTGCTTGCATATTTTCCGTCATCTTGCACAATTCGTCCTAGCAAGGCATACAGCCTTGCGTCGTCCTCATTGTACAATCTGACGAAAAATCTGTCTGCGCAACCGCTCGACAATAATTGTGCGGTATTGCCTATACAAAAATACTATTGGAAACCATATACTTGATTGCATTAAGGCGCAAGCCGACAGTGGTTATCAAGGTATATCTGCTTTTCATAAAAATAGTGAAACACCAAAGAAAAAACCTAAGGGCAAAGAATTAACAGAAGATGAAAAAAGAGAAAACCGTCGTATTTCGCATGAACGTATTCTTATTGAAAATATCAATGCTAAAATCAAGGTTTTTAAGATTATGAAATATCCGTATCGTAATCGCAGGTTGCGTCACTGTCTACGATTAAATTTAATTTGCGGAATCATTAATTTTGAATCTCAAATTTAGTTTCCGAGGAGGTCTAATATGTTGGCTGCGTTCTCATTCATTGCGCTCACCCGCCTTTTTCAGCAGACGCCCCACCGCGATATTCACCGCTGCGACTATTATAACCGCTTCACCCATTGCCGCCACCGACCTTTCGGTTTCCGTCCTCGTCGAATTTCTCTTTAAGCTGCCGTTCGATAACAGCTATAATGACGAACAGCGCGGCGACCTGCCCGCCTGTGACCGCCAGAAACGTAACAAAGCCCGCTGTCTCGCCGAATTTCAAAAACAGCGCCGACAAGCCGACCGCAAGCGTGACCGCCGACACCGCCGCGAAAGTTATCGTCGCGTAATGTCCGTAGGCGGTCTGAGCGAAATCCCACGCTTCGGTGCTTTTTCGGGAGCGCTTGGTATTGTAGCCGTTCTCGCCGAATCTCGGCGGAGATCTCCACATAGACCACGAAATTGCCATAATGATGAGCGGCGTGGAGAGTTCTCCGATAAGAAATAATATGTTGACTGCGTTCTCATTCATTGCGCTCACCTGCCTTTTTCAGCAGACGCCCCGCCGCGATATTCACCGCTGCGAGAGCCGCAATTTCAACGCCGACCGATATGCACATAAGAATAAATTTTCCGTTACTGTCCAAGCCGTTTTTAAGTAATACCGCGCTCACCGTCGTGACCACAACAGTCAGCGGCACAAAAACCGCTGTCATCAGCCGTCCGCAATACCTTTGCGCGGCATACCATATCTCGTCGCCGCTCATTGACAGCTTGGTGCGAAAGCCGAAAAAGGCGTTCCGCATAGGAGGATTACGCCATAAAATTATCCCGACGATAAGCGCCGCCAACGGCACCGCAACGCCGCCCGTGAAAATCAGAAAATCACCCATTCGGCTCACCGTCCTTGTTGAACTCGCGCTTGACAATGCCGTCGGTCACGCCGATAACGACAAACAGCGCGATAAAATCCACGAAACTCGCCGCGCCCGTAACTATCCCCAAAACATATTTGTCCGCGCGAACGATAACGGGTATCAGACCGCTTATAAGCGTCAAAAACGACAGCGCCGCATACGCCGCCGTGCATATCCGTCCGAACAGCCTCTGAGCGCGTTCCCATGTTTCCTTGCTTTTAAGCGACCACGTTGTCCGATAGCCGAAAGCGTCGCCGTAGCCCGGCTTTGTCAGCCAAATCATCAGCCCAAGCCCGAGCATAGTCAGCGGCAGCAGCATATTGCACACGACTATTATAACCGCTTCACCCATTGCCGCCACCGACCTTTCGGTTTCCGTCCTTGTCGAACTCGCGCCGAACAACGCCCTCGGTAACGGCGATAACCGCCAGCACCGCAAGCCCTTGCACGGACGTCACTATCAAACAAATTATTCCGCATACGTTGTCGTCAATGTTTACAGCTATCGGAAATATCCCCGCTATCAGCGAAAGGAACGACAGTACCGCAAACGTTATCGTACACAATCTCCCGAACACCTCCTGGGCGCGCTCCCACGTTTCCTTGCTTTTCAGCGATGTTTTCGTCCGATAACTTAAAACCTCGCCGTAGCAGGGTCTTTTCAGCCAAATCGTCAGCCCCAGACCCAACATTAACAGCGGCAGCAGCATATTGCACACGACTATGATGACCGCTTCACCCATCGTTCTCACCGTCCTTACCGCCGTTGCCGTGCTTCTTCCGATACTTAACGCACTCCGTCAGCAGATACTCTATCTGCCCGTTCACCGAGCGGAAGTCGTCCTCCGCCCACCGCATAAGCTCCGCGTACAGCGACGACGAAAGCCGCAGCGGTATTTGCTTTTTCGCGTTCTTCTTTTCCTCGTCGCTCAACTGATCACCCCTTGTGTTTTCTTCCCTGTTTGTCGACAAAGGCTTTTAGTTCTCCCCTGAATGTCGACAAAGGCGGGTTTATTTAAAAGGCAAAAGCTCGCACCGGGCGGCTTTCGCCGCCCTAGCCGAGCAGCATTGCCTACGCTCCGCTCACTTCGTTCGCTACTCTGCGGCAATACTGCTCGCTTGCGACTTTTGCCGCTGCGTGTTTTGCTTGTTGCTCTTTGACGTTGAATTTCTCCCCTGTTTGTTGACGATTGGCTGTTTATTTCAAAGCGCTCCGCGCACCGGCTCACTCCGTTCGCCTAGCCGAGTTGCCTTGCTCCGCTCCGTTCGCTGCGCTCTCTCCGCTGCACAAGGTAACTCGCTTGCGCTCCGCTTCGCTGCGTGTTTTGTTTGTTGCTCTCAGCGACAGTTTAGAGCTGCGCGTTTTGTTGTCCGCTTTTATCGGGCATTTTTTTCGCGAGAACCACCGTACCGACAACCACGACCGCCGTGAACGCCGTCATAATTCCGTGCACCGCGGGAATACCTGTAAGCACACCCGTTTGATACAGCGCGGCGGGAACATCCAGCAGTGCGTGCAGAACCACCGCGCACGGATACAGCCACACCTTGCCCCTCTGCGACGCCGCCTTATACACGATCACCGACATACACACATGGAACACCATAGCCACAACGCGTTCATAAATACTCTGCCTCATGACTGCAAAGCCAATCGCGCTTATCGCTTCCACCTGCGAACGTACCGTTTCAGCAAGCTCGGGATTTCCCGCGCTGCTTATTTTGACGAACTCGTCAATACCCAGAGCGTTCACCGACGCGACAACGGAGATATTCGACAGCATCGTAATTCCAAGCAGCAATATCGCCTCGCAGCCTCCGTGACCTATGCCCGTGTACACCGCGTTCTTCGTTGAATAATGCTTTTTCATAAGCGTCTTGTACGCGATAAAGCGCCCCGTCTCCTCGAAAACTCCCGCCGCTAGCGCGCCGTAAACGCAGTACAGCGCCGTGCTCCCCAACACTATCGGGAGCATTACCGAGTGCAGCAGCTGCTCGAGTACCATCGCGAACACGAAGAACGTTCCCGCGCCGATAAACACGCTCGGCAGCCAGGTCTCGCGGTTCTTCAGCTTGAACACGACCGCCGCCCCGATCGGTATTATCAGCGCGAGCAGACCGCCGACCGCCATTGCCGCAATATTTTCCGTCGTAAACATAACGTTCTCCTTAATAAATCGAGCCGCTGTTGACTATCGGCTGAGCGTCCTTGTTTCCGCAGAGGACTACCAGCAGATTGCTCACCATCTGCGCCTTGCGTTCCTCGTCAAGCTCGCAGATCTCGCTCTCGCTGAGCTTTTTGAGCGCCATTTCCACCATTCCCACCGCGCCGTCGACTATTTTCTGCCGAGCCTCTATTATCGCGGTCGCCTGCTGTCTTTGCAGCATTGCGGCGGCGATCTCCTGTGCGTAGGCAAGGTGCGCGATACGCGCCTCAATTATCTCAAGACCCGCGATCTGAACGCGCTCCTGGAGCAGCTCCTTAAGCCTCTCCGAGACCTCGACAGACGAGCCGCGCAGCGTTTTCTCGTCGCTGTCGGTGCTGTCGTAGGGGTAGCATCTCGCGACGTCGCGCAGCGTGGTGTCAGCCTGTATCGACAGAAACGCGCCGTAGTTCTGCACGTTGAACACTGCCTTAGCCGTGTTCACAACGCGCCATGTCACCACTATCCCGACCTCAATCGGGTTGCCCGAGAGGTCGTTTATCTTCTGCTTTTCGTTGTTGTGGGTCATTGTTTTCAGCGAGAGCTTGCCGCCGCCGACGGGCGTGCTGAACGGGTTCACGAAGAAGAAGCCCTCTTTTTTCAGCGTGCCGACGTACTTGCCGAACAGCGTAAGCACAAGCGCTTCGTTCGGACGCATGATTTTCAGCCCGATAAGCGGAAACCAACCGACAGCCAGCCATACGATACCGATTATAAGCGCCGCCGCGGGAGCGTCGTCCGTAGATGTTGTCGCTCCCCATATCATCAATATGACCGCTCCGACCATAAGTAAAAGCGTAATAAACAGCACTGCCCAACCGTTTGCGGGGTGAAGCTCCTTTTCCTCGTAGGTATAAGTTTTTTCAGCGTTCTTCTCCATAAAAACACACCCTTTCAATTACTCTGTTTGATATCATTTTGATATCTTGATGAAATTATAGCACAAATGCCGTATTTTGTCAAGAGGAAAATAAAATATTTTTTTGTATTGAAATTCTATAAGAATTATGCTATAATAATAACAGAATAATCGCAGGAGGTGTTTTTATGATAATCAAATCTTCAACAACATTGAGGAACGACTACCCGTCGATATCCAAGCTCGCTCACGAAAAGCAGGAGCCTATCTACATCACCAAAAACGGCGAGGGTGATCTGGTGGTGATGAGTATCGAGGCTTTCGAGCGCCGCGAGGAGCTTATGCGCCTGAAAGCCGCTCTCGACGAGGCGGAGCGGGAATATCAGGCGGGCGCGCCGACGTATACTCTTGATGAAATTGACACAATGATGGAGGAAATCATAAATGGAAAAGAGTGAGTACTCCATTGACTATTTGTCGGCGGCACGAAGCGACATTGCCGGCATTATTTCAAATTTTGTTATGCTTGGCAGCACCAACGGCGCACAGCGTATCAGAAAGAAAATCGTAAAGGCGGGCGAACAAATTCAATTTATGCCGTATTCGGGTACTGTCGTTCCCGACGGCGAAATGGCAAAAAACGGATACCGCATGGTTGTTATTGAAAAATATCTTATGTTTTATAAGGTGTTGGAAAAAAGCAAAATGGTGATAGTCTACCGTGTTCTTGACGGCAGAACCGACTATCCGAAATTATTTGAGACGGAGTAATAAAAACGGGAGCGCTGCGCTCCCGTTTATTTTACTTGTTCATCATCTCGGCGATAAGCTCTTTGAGCCTTTGCACCGCGCCGTCGGGGGTGAGCTTCTCGGAGAGCGACTTGTCGCGGCTCGACAGCTCGAACACGCCCTCGTCGAGGTTTCTCGGGCTTACGACCACGCGCAGCGGAACTCCGAGCAAGTCCGCGTCGGAGAACATCACGCCCGCGCGGACGTTCCTGTCGTCGTATATGACCTCAACGCCCGCCGACTGCAAGTCCCCGTAGAGCTTGTCCGCAGCCGCCTTGACGCGCTCGTCGTCGGCACGGACGGCGCACAGGTGCACCTGCCACGGCGCTATCGCCATAGGCCATATCGGACCGTAGTCGTCGTGAGAAGCCTCGCAGACGGACGCGGCAAGTCTGCCCACGCCGATACCGTAGCAGCCCATTATCGGGGTCTGCTCCTTGCCGTCCTTGTCGAGGAACGTCATGCCCATTGACTTGGAGTACTTCGTGCCGAGCTGGAAGATATTGCCGACCTCGATACCGCGCGAAATGCCGACCGCTTTTTCGCCGCATTCGGGGCAAACGCCGCCGTCGATTATCTTGGCGAGGTCGCGGAACTCAACGTCCGCGCAGTCGCGCTCCATATCAAGACCCGTCATGTGGAAATCGACCTTGTTCGCGCCGCAGACGAGATTGTTCGCGCCCTTGAGCGAGCTGTCGAACAGCACGGTATGTTCGCCGTTGACTACGAGGTTCACGGGACCGATAAAGCCCGCTTGCAGACCGCATTCGTCGTCGATAACGGCGGGGCGGATATCGCAGCCGAGGCAATTCGTGAGCTTGGTCTCGTTCACGTCCAGATCGCCGCGCAGGAATACCACCACAAAGCTGTCGTCGGTGTTTTTCTGGTAAATTACCGCCTTGAGCGACTTCTCCACAGGCGCTTTGAGGAACTCACAGACCTCCTCGATAGTGTGGCAGCCGGGAGTGTTCACCTCGGTGAGCGGCTCGGAAACGTCGTCGCGGACATTCGTAATTATGGAAGGCGCGGCTTCGACATTCGCGGTGTAGCCGCAGTGCTTACAAATCGCGATACTGTCCTCGCCGATAGGCGTGAGCAGCATAAACTCATGCGAAACGCTGCCGCCGAAAATACCGTTGTCGGACTTCACCGAGATGACGTTCGGCGCGCCGCAGCGGCGGTAGACGTTCTCGTAAGCCTTGTGAGCGCGCTTGTAGTACTCCTCCAGGTCCTCTTGGCTTGTGTGGAACGAATACGCGTCCTTCATCGTGAACTCGCGGACGCGTATCAGACCGCCGCGCGGACGAGCCTCGTCACGGAATTTCGTCTGTATCTGATAAATCATGAACGGGTATTTCGTGTACGAGTTTGCGTACTCGCGGACGAGCTGCACCGCCGCCTCCTCGTGCGTCATACCCAGCACGAGCGGCTGTTTTCCGCGGTCGGTGAACCGCACCATTTCGCTGCCGATAGAGGTGTAGCGTCCGCTTTCCTCCCAAAGGCTCGCGGGCATAACGACGGGGAACATTACCTCCTGTCCGTCGATAGCGTCCATTTCCTCGCGGATTATCTGCTCGATCTTACGCGTTATCCTTTTCAGCGGCGGGTAGTTCGAGAATATGCCGTTCGCCACGTATTTGATGTAGCCGCCGCGCACCATAAGCGCGTGGCTGTCGATAGCGCAGTCCGAGGGGCGCTCCTTAAAGCGGTCGCCGACCAACTTGTCTAATTTCATTTTTAGTCCTCCTTTATATTCTACCGTTGCTGCACGGTGAAAGTCTGTATAATGAATGAGCGGTAATCCGTAATTTGCGGTACTCGGGAAAGCTGTTATTTTTTGACCGCTACCGCAGTAAACTCTCCCGGTAATCTGTCATTTGTCCATGCGGGGTGTTCGTCAAATTTTTCTAAACAGAAGCCGCTGTTTATAACAGAATTTATTATCTCGCTGATCGTGTATTTTCGATAACTGCATTTTGGCATTTCCCTGCGGATATCATCTTCAAAGAAACGGGCATGAGCCATTTCACCTTCAAAAATATCCGCTGAGAAATAACTCATGGCGGGCTGCTCAAAATTCAGTATATCCGATATCTTTGTAAACGGATGAAAATCGCTGCATATCAATTTTCCGCCTGTTTTCAGCAAAGAAAACATTATACGCATAAATTCATCGATGTCATGAAAATAATGTAAAATACCGCCCTCCATAAACACCACATCAAAAAAGCCGCCGTATTTTGATGTGTCGATTTCCAATATATCACACACTTCAAAATCAATGGCAACGTTTGCGGCTTCGGCTGTTTCAAGAGCGTATCTTTTGTTGTCTTCGGAAATATCAAATACAGTTACCTGCGCTCCCAACAGAGCCAGAGGTATTGCTTTTTTACCGCAAGAGCCGCATATATTCGCCACTTTAATTCCGTCATACGTATCAAAGTATTTCGAATATCTCCTCAGCATTCCGATCGGATCGCCGATGTTTTGTTTTGCTCTTTCGGACGGTATTCCGCAGGTATTCACCCAAAACTCATAGGCATTATATTCCCACGCTTTTTTATTCTGTATGCTGTAATCTTCCATTTGTCCTGTACCTCCGTGAACCCGAATTGCCCGCTATGAATAACAGCTTTTGCTCGATATCCGAAACACCAAAACAAAAACGCCCCTTAACATACAGTCAAGGGACGAGTAATTAACCCGCGTTACCACCCGAATTCGGAGAGTTTCCGCTCTTAAATCTCGTAACGGGAGAGACCGTCGCCGCTTAGTCGTGTTTTCGCGGCGCACTCCAAGACGGGTTCGGCATGGGAAAAGAACGGCTTTCAGCAAGCGCCGTCTCTCTGGACATTTCCGTTTGCGTACTATTTCTTGTCATAGCTTTGAAATATTTATGTTGTTATTATATCACAAACTTGTAAATTTGTCAATACCCGCGAAAAAATTCTTGACAAGGATTAAAATGTATGTTATAATGAGGGTGGAGCACCGATCATAACAAAAAACGGTCATAGAAACTGCGAAAGGGGAGGACACCCATAGAAAAAAACAGCAGCGCAGCAAAACAGTCCGTTCACGTATTTGACGCGGACGGAAACGAAGTCGGTCTCACGTACCCGAAACGGGCGGCGGGACTGGTAAAAAAAGGTCGGGCACGTTATGTGAACGATCGAGAAATTCATCTTAACGCGTCCGACGTAACGAAATTTACGGAGGAAATCAAGATGGATAATAACAATATAATCACCCAAAACAGCGACAGAGCAAGCCCGTATACTATGCTGTACTTTAACGCGCGCGAGTGGCACTTCAACAAGGACTGCAAGGACAACACGGGTTCGCGCTCGTTTATGACGGGTCCCGACGGGGTGCTCACGGAGGCGTTCACGATAGGGAACTGGACGTGGAACTGGACGGAGATATGCACGAAGCAGCTTACGCTCGCGAAGAATACTCCGCATATGTTCACGTTCTGGCTGAACGGCGGCGAAAACGACCGCAACAACGAGGTCTGCCGCTTTGAGGTCGTGTTCAACAACGACCACGAGAACCGCTATACTTACAATCTGAACCGCAATTTCATACAGCCCGTAAAACGGCTCAACGGCTGGGAGCTGTACGAAATACCGTTCACCACGGGCGATAACGAGTACACCGAGCTGCGTTTCGTGGCGCAGTACGCGTATATGACGGTCATGACGGCTAAGGATAAGTTCGAGTACGCGGATATTCCCGATACCGTGGACGAGTTCGCTGACGAGAGACCGCAGCGTCACAATATCGTGTTCCAGGACGGCTGGCCGACCAATAATTGGTACAGCACGAAAAATCTACGCGCGGCAAAGGAAAAGCGAGAACGCGAGGACACTCAGAACGGCGGCAATGTTCAGCCCGACAAACGCGACCTCAGCGGCACAATGACGGGAATGACGAGCGCGTTCAACGGACTGGCGGGAGCTATGGACGCGGTGAACGGAACGCTTTCGGGAGTTTCGCAGATGGTCGAGGGCAGCATAAAAAGCGCCTGCGATATGCTTCGGCAAAGGATAACCACATCGGCGGTTCAGGTCGGTGCGAACAATCCCGACGAACTTGCGGAAACGGTGTGCGAGGAGTTCAGCGACAGAATAAGCGACGCGATAAACGATAATATCTCCGCTATGACGGATCAGGTGGAGTCGCTGCTCGAGGACGTTCAGAGCACGCTCGAGGATCTCCGCGATACCGTGGAGGAGCTTAACGAGGACTGAACGCAAACGGGTGATATCCGTCTTAATTAAATAATTACGGAGCGGAGAGCATGGCTTTCCGCTCTTGTTTTTCCTCTTGACAACGGCGCGGAGATGTTGTATAATGTAAGTAATAACTTTGGAAACAGCAAGGCGGCTTTGCTTGTTAAGCTGAAAGGCGACCTACCGTTGCGCGATTTTAGCTGTAAAGCGAAAAAACGACCAATCCGTCACGCAGCATAGCCGTAAAGCGAAAAAGCGACCAACAGTTGCCGCAGCGGCAAAAGTCGCAAGCAAGCTGCCTTGTGCAGCGTAGGGAGCGAAGCGACCGCAGCGGAGCAAGGCGGCTTGGCTAGTGAGCGAAGCGAACGGTGCGAGCTTTTGCCATTGAGATAAGGAGTAAATATGGGACTTTTGAAGGCGGGAATAGGCGCCGTATCGGGCGCATTGGCGGATTCTTGGAGAGATTATTTTTATTGTGACGCGTTAAGCTCGGAGATACTGGCGGCGCGCGGATGGAAGCGCGTCGGCGGCAAATCGTCGAACACGAAGGGGAGCGATAACGTAATATCGAACGGGTCGATAATCAACGTGAACGAGGGACAGTGCGTGCTGATAATCGACGGCGGCAAGGTCGCGGAGGTGTGCGCCGAGCCGGGCGAGTTCGTGTATGATACGTCTTCCGAGCCGAGTATATTCTACGGCGACCTCGGGGAGAGCATTAAGGCGACGTTTAATTCGATAGGGAAGCGGTTCGCGTTCGGCGGCGAAGCTCCCAAGGATCAGCGCGTTTATTTTATCAACACCAAGGAGATAATGGGCAACCGCTTCGGAACGGCAACGCCTATCCCGTTCCGCGTGGTTGACAGGAATATCGGGCTTGACGTGGACGTTTCGCTGCGCTGCAACGGCGAGTATTCGTACAGGATTACGAACCCCGTGCTGTTTTTCAGCAACGTGTGCGGAAATTTCGGCGATACATACCCCAAGCGCACTATGGACAGTATGCTCAAGACGGAGATAGTTACGGCGCTCCAGCCCGCGCTCGGGAAAATCTCGGATACGGGCGTGCGTCCGAGTATGCTGCCGTCGCATACTATGGAGATATGCGACGCGCTCAACGAGATACTTTCCAAGAAGTGGGGCGAGCTGCGCGGTATGGCGGTAAGCTCGTTCAATATGAACCCGCCGTCGCTTTCGGCAGAGGACGAGGCGCTCATCAAGGACTTGCAGAAGACCGCCGTAATGCGCGACCCGGGAATGGCGGCGGCGCACCTCACACAGGCTCAGGGCGAGGCTATGAAGACCGCCGCGGGTAATTCGGGCGGCGCAATGGTCGGCTTTATGGGAATGAATATGGCGCAGCAGCAGGGCGGTATCAACGCGGGAAATCTGTATAATATGGCGGCGCAGCAGAACGCACGGGCAGCGGCTGCTCCCGCTCCGCAGACGGCGGCGGTTCAGTCGGCGGGCTGGACTTGCTCATGCGGACAGACGAACACGGGGAAATTCTGCACATCGTGCGGCTCGAAAAAGCCCGAGAACGCCGACGGCTGGACTTGCTCGTGCGGCGCGCTCAACAAGGGGAAGTTCTGCATGGAGTGCGGAAAGCCCAAGCCCGCGGGAATGCCGCTCTACAGGTGCGACAAGTGCGGTTGGGAGCCCGACGACCCCGCCAAGCCCCCGAAGTTCTGCCCCGAGTGCGGAGACCCGTTCGACGCGAACGATATCATATGATTTAATGTTGAATAATTTAAGCGGAGACTTTGCGGTCTCCGCTTTTTTCGCGTTCCGTGCGTTTTTGTTTTCGGGGAACGTCCTTTCTTGAAAGTGTGCGGTTTTTTGCAGTTGTTCACATGGTACTCTTATAGGTGCAAAAAGGTGAAGCTCACCGAGACACGAAAGGAGTATCACAATGACGACAGATGGATTTGTAAAGCTGCCGAGGACTATGCTGGAATGGGGGTGGCTCGACGACGGAAACACGCTCAAGGTGTATTTGGTGCTGCTGCTCTCCGCAAACTGGAAGGATACGGAGTGGCACGGCATCAAGCTGAAACGCGGACAGCTTATCTCAAGTTATCCGACGCTTGCGGAGAAGTGTTCGCTGAGCGTTCAGGAAATCAGAACGGCGTTCAGCCATTTGAAATCAACAGGCGATATAACAGTCAAAACGACCTCGAAATTCAGTATTGTTACCGTAAATAATTACGATATTCCCGATGGTTTGGCGGACAAATCAACAGTCAATCAACAAACGGGGAACAGTCAGGCAGCAGTCAAGCAGCAAGCTGTCAACAGACAATCAACAACAGCAGAAGAAAGGAAAGAAGAAAAAGAAATAAAAGAAAAACAAGAAAGGGAAGAAGCGGCTGCGCCGCCCGCTCCCGTTAATTCCTCTAAATCCTTTAATTCGGCTGTTACGAGAGCCGACCTCGCCGACAAATACGGAGAGGAGAACGTTCTGCTGTACGAGTGCAAATACGACAGCTGGGCGGCTAAAAAGGGTATCACTGACTTTTCGAATATGTACGGGGTCATCGCGAAATGGCTCGCCGAGGACGGCATTGCAAAGCCGCACAGCTCGTTCGCCATGGACGATGTCATGAGGAAAATAATCGGACGCTACAAGTCGGATTAGCAGTCATTTGCAGTTGAATTTGCGGCATAATATAGGCAGCACCGCACAAAGACCGCCTTACGGCTTTGTACGGTGTCGCCTGAATTCACCGAAATAAACAAATGTGCATATACTGGACTACGAAAGGAGCGATTTTTTATGTGCGGAATTGCAGGAGAGGTAAATTTTAAGGAGCGGATAAACGCCGAGGTACTGCGCGAAATGAGCCGCGCACTCACGCCGCGCGGACCCGACGCGGACGGTCTGTTCGAGCATGAGCACGTCTGTCTGGCGCACAGGCGGCTTATCGTAATCGACCCCGAAAACGGCGCGCAGCCCATGACGTTCGGCGATTACACGCTGGTCTACAACGGCGAGCTTTACAACACCGAGGAGATACGCGCGCAGCTTGACAAGCGCGGCTGCCGTTTCCTCGGACACTCGGACACCGAGGTCGTCCTCAAGGCATACGCCGAGTTCGGGGAGAAGTGCGTCGAGATGTTCAACGGCATCTTCGCGTTCGCGGTGTGGAACAGCGCCGAGCAGACGCTTTTTATGGCGCGCGACCGTATCGGCGTCAAGCCTTTGTTTTATTCGTTAACGAACGGCGGGATAACGTTCGCGAGCGAAATAAAGGCGCTGCTCAAGCACCCCGGGGTCAAGCCCGTTATCACCGAGGAGGGCGCGGCGCAGATAATGCTGGTGGGCCCCGCGAGGATAGTCGGCGACGGCGTTTTCCGCGATATACGCGATATTCCCGCCGCGCACTGCGCAACGTTCTCGCGCAAGGGGCTGAACGTTCGGCGCTACTGGAAGCTCACAGCCGCGCCGCACAACGAGACGTTCACCGAGACCGCGAACCATGTCCGCGAGCTTATCTTCGACGCGGTCAAGCGGCAGCTCGTGAGCGACGTGCCGCTCTGCACGTTCCTGTCAGGCGGTCTGGACAGCTCGGTCATCTCGGCGATCGCCGCGACGGAATTCGCCAAGCGCGGCGAAAAGCTGCATACGTTCTCAATCGACTACGCTCACAACCGTGAGAATTTCCGCGCAAGCGCGTTTCAGCCTGACGAGGACGCGCCCTACGTCGAGAAAATGGCAAGGTTCATCGGCTCGGAGCACACCAACGTCGTCCTCGATACTCCCGCCCTCGCCGACGCGCTCGAAAGCTCCACCCTCGCCCGAGACCTCCCCGGTATGGCGGACGTCGACAGCTCGCTCTGGCTATTCTGCCGCGAGATAAAGCGCGCGGGGTTCTCCGTCGCCTTGTCGGGGGAATGCGCCGATGAAACAGTACACACCTGTTAACATACGTTGATACAATGCGGTCTCACGGGTGAACAAATCAAGGCTTCGGGAGCTTCGGATAAGCAGTCAGCGTGAAATCGTCCGCAGAGCAGTCTTTGAACGCGCCGCTTTTCTCCTTATTGTAGACAAGGTGGTCGAGTACCTCCTTAAGCAGCTTGTTCTTGGCGGCGGCGGACGGCAGCGTGGAATAGACCTCAAGGATATGCCTTACCTTCGGAACGAACTCTTCGGCGGCTTTTTTCCGCAGCTCCGCGGCGTTTTTGTCGGCATCGAGCTTTTTCAGTCCGTTTTTAGTGTCCTCAATGCGCTGCTTTATTTCGGTGATACGTGCTTTGAATTCCTCGTCCGTGTACAATCCGCGCTCGACAAGGTCGTAGATAGTCCGCTGCTGCCGTTCCAGAGCGGAAAGCTCCTGCCGCATATTATTGCTTACGGTCTCGTGATTAGCGATAACGCCGCCGCTTTTCACGCCCATATTTTTGAGAATTACCGTGTAATCCCTCGACCACTGCTTTAAAATATCGAGAACGCGGTCTTCAACGAGCGGAAACGGCGTCGATACCATTGTACAGGAACGCGCGTGGCACACGATATAGTTCGGTTTCCTGTCCGTGCCGCGTCTGAGCACCATTTTCCGACCGCATTTCTCGCAGATAATGAGACCGCACAGCGGATTTTTTACCTCGCTTCTGTAGCCGACGGGTGCGGGCGGCTGTTCGGCGAGGAGCTCCTGTGCCTTGTCAAATGTCTCTTTCGGCACTATCGCTTGGTGCAGTCCCTTTACGACTATGCAGTTTTCGTCGAGCGTTATCGGACGCGAGGTCTTTTTGCCCTGCGGAGTTACCGTTTTTTTGACCTTGCGGTAGCCCCAGCGGATCATTCCCGCGTAGGTCGGGTTGGTGATTATGTCCTTGATCGATTCCTTTTGCCAGTAGTCGTGGCGTATCGGCGGTATCTTCAGCTCGTTGAGCCTGTGCGCGATCGCCTGAAAGCCGAGACGCTTGCTGTCGTCCTTTTCCCCCGTTCCGTGAACGTAAAGCTCGAATATCATTCGGACGATCTCCGCCTGTTCGGGAACTATCTCGAGGGTATAGCCCTTGTCGTTCTCGATTTTCTTGCGCTTATAGCCGAACGGAGCAACGCTGCCCACAAACTTGCCCTCGCGCGCCGAGCTTTCGCGTCCGCGCTGGAGACGGCGGTTCGTGGTGACATACTCGCGGCGGCTCATGAACAATCCGAACTCGAAGTACTCCTCGTCAAACTCGTTTTCGGGATCGTATATCTTGAGCGGCGTGATGATCTTCGTGCCGCTGTACTTGAACGTCTGCGAGACAAAGCCTTGATCCATGGTGTCGCCGCGCGCGAGACGTTCCACCTCCATTACGATAACGCCCGTCCACTTGCCCTCGCTCACCTCTTGGAGAAGCCGCTGCATCATCGGACGCGCGGCTATCGTTTCACCGGACACGATCTCTTGATATATCTCCGAGACCGTTAAATTTAACCGCTTTGCCAGCGCCAGCAAAGCGGTCTTGTGCCGGGCGAGCGTCTCGCCCTCGCCGTGTGCCTCGGCGTCCAGATCGGCGCGGGATTTGCGGAGGTACATTACATATCGTTCCATAAAGTTCCTCCTTTAAAATTAAGGAATACTAAGATAATCGAAAATAAAATTTTAACC
>CAJTTH010000038.1:15156-15423 GCA_910579125.1 uncultured Oscillospiraceae bacterium
TATTATTTGTATGATTAACAGTAATATAATTGAGTCCAACAAGTTGAATAAGTATTTCACTTAAAGAGTCATCTGAAATGTAAGAATAACCAGTTTTATAAGTTTTAGAAATCTCATTATGATATTCTTGATAAAAAAAATCAAATACTCTATTATGAATTACTCTTCGAGGTTGTGCTTCAACCAGTGTTGAACCAATTTTTTTGAAAATTTCGTTCAACCCTATTTTTTTAGTAAATGATGCTTTATTTTCATTATTGATTAAAA
>CAJTTH010000039.1 GCA_910579125.1 uncultured Oscillospiraceae bacterium
AATTGTTATATAATATAAAGTGCGGGAGTATATCTTCGTTTTATAAAATTGAAAGGATTGTTCTCAGATGCTTAACGAGAAGATAACCATTACTATATTGGGGAAAAATTACAGACTTGTCACCGATAACGCCGCACTGCTTATGGAGGCGGCAAAGGACGTCGAACGGCGCATTTCCGAATATTGCAAGAGCGGTTCGGATTGGGGCAAGGAGGACGCGGCGGTGTTTACGGCGCTGGACTGCACCAACGAGATCGCCGAGCTGAAAGCGCAGTGCAAGTCGCTCGCTGCCGAGGTCGACAGGCTGAGAATGGGCGAGGACGCGGCGGTAAAGGCGCGTTCCGAGAATAAGTTCCTCAAAGAGGAGAATATCGCGCTCAAAAAGTCCAAGGACGATCTGGACAAGCTGGCAAAGCGCTTCTCGGAGCTTGAGGGCAAAAACGAGCAGTTGGCAGAAACGCTTAAGGAAGCTAACGCTAAAGCTGCGGAGTGCGCTGCTCTGAAAAAGGATATCGAATCGGCAAAGAAAAATTCCGAAAATCTGGAAAAGAAGAACAATCAGCTTTCCGAGGCGGCAAAGGAACATTCGGCGAAGCTCGATGAGCAGAAGAAGATTGTTGCGGAGCGTGATAAGCGTATTTCCGATCTTGAAAAGGAACAGGCAAAGGCAGTCAATATCGGCGAGGAAAACAAGCGCCTGTCCGAGAAATTAGCTAAAGCGGAAAACTTTGAGGAAGCGTTTCTCCGTGAGCAGAGCAGAGCGGATGCCGCCGAAAAGGAGCGCAATACGCTGAAAGCGGTCAACGAGCATCTGAACAAGAATATTTCCGAGTACAAAACGCAGATAGAGCAGCTTTCTGACAAGGCGAAATCGCAGTCAAGCGAGAACGAACAGCGCCTGAAATCGGAGCTTGAAAAGGCGACCGCGGAAATGGAAAAGCTTGCTAAAGATTACGACGACCTAAACTCCGCATACGATGAACTTGACAAGGCGGGCGAGGAGCTTGAAAACCGTCTTGAGGAATTTGACGAGCTAAAGGTGAAATATTCGCAGATCGAAAGCGAGAACGCCGCGCTGAAACAGGCGGAGGGCAGCAGCGAGGAGCTTCGCGGACAGCTTGACGAAGTGAAAAAGCAGCTCGACGAGCTTGCCGCGAAAAACGCCGAGCTGACGAAAGACAACAGGGCGCTGAAGAAAACCAATTCCTCGCTTGACAAGCAGCTTCAAGAGCTGCTTGAGGACGGGCAGCTTACATTATGAACGAGATTTTAGCACCATGCGGCAGCGCCGAGAGCCTTTCCGCCGCGCTGAACTCGGGCGCGGACGCGGTATACGTCGGAATGAAGAGCTTTTCGGCGAGAAAGAACGCAGAAAATTTTTCGGACGAGGAGTTGAAAACAGCAATCACGGAATGCCATAAACGCGGCGTAAAGCTGTATGTTACGCTGAATACGCTGGTGTATGACGGCGAACTCGCGGAGCTTGCGGAGTGTATTGTTACCGCTGTGAAATGCGGCGCGGACGGTCTTATCCTGCAGGACTTGGGCGCGGCGGCACTCGCGGAAAAAATATGCCCCGATATGCCACGTCACGCGTCAACACAGATGACCTTGAACAGCGTCTGCGGCGTTAAGGCGGCCGAGAAATCGGGTTTCTCGCGCGTCGTTATCGGCAGAGAGCTGTCGATGGACGAGATCGCCGAGATCGCCGAAAGCACCCGCGCCGAGCTTGAAATGTTTGTCCACGGCGCGCTTTGCGTCTGCGTGAGCGGACAATGCTATATGAGCAGCCTGTTCGGCGGCAGAAGCGGCAACCGCGGTCTGTGCGCTCAGCCGTGCCGACTGGATTTCTCGGTCGACGGCAGACACAATATATTGTCGCTAAAGGACAGCTCGGTCGTTGAGCATTTACCCGAGCTGCCGCAGATAGTCTCGTTCAAGATAGAGGGCAGAATGAAACGCCCCGAATACGTTGCGTGCGCGGTCGACGCGTGCTGCAAGTCGCTTCACGGCACGGAATATGACAAGGAGCGTCTTGCGGGGATTTTTTCGCGCGGGGGGTTTACCGAGAGTTACTTCGACGGCACGATGAGCGATATGCAAGGGGTTCGCGGCAAGGACGACGTGGAGAACTCCGCGAACGCGCTTAAGGGCATAAAGGAGCTTTACAAAGCCGAATATCCGCGTTACGCGCTGAACATCAACGTTAAAATAGAGCGCGGTTCGAGGATCGTCACGTCATACTCAGTCAGCGGACGCGGTTTTGCTTTTGCTATGACGACTTGGTCAGATACTGTTCCCGAGGAGGCAAAGGGCGCTCCGCTCACCGTTGATGCGGTTTGCGAGCGTATGAGCAAGCTCGGCGGCACGCAGTTTTACGCGGGTGAGATAACCGCCGAGGTCGACGACGGTCTGTTCGTTTCGGCGGCGGAGCTGAACGCTTTGCGGCGCGATATATGCGCGTCGGCGGAAAGCGCTATACTGGAGAACTTCACGCGAAGTTACAAGCTGTCGGAGCTTGACTACCGCAATTATCTGCCGCGAAAAGCCGAGCCGAGGAACGATGATACGGTAAACTACCGCGCGGAGGTACATACCGCAGGACAACTCCGACAGGCGCTGGAGCTGAACTTTGACCTTATTTACGCGCCTATGGGCTTGCTGGACGAGAACACTCCCGACAAGCGCAGAATAGCGGTGATACCGCCGCTTATCCTCTCCGACTGCGAGGAGGAAACGGCGGCGCGGCTGGACGAGCTGCGCGGAATGGGCTTCAACAAGGGCTTGGCGCATACGCTCGGTCACGCGGAGCTGCTGAAAAAATGCGGCTTCAATGTTCTCGGCGGCTATCGTATGAACGTGCTTAATTCCCTTGCGGCAAAGGCTTGCTCGGACTGCGGGTTTTGGGATATCACGCTTTCGATTGAGGGAACGGCGGCAGCTATCGCGGAGATAAACTCGCCGCGTCCCGTCGGGATAGTCGCATACGGCAGACTGCCGCTTATGCTGACAAGGCGGTGTCCTATTCAAGACGGAAAACCGTGCGGACGGAAAACGCCGTTCGGTGAGGGCGAGGGCTGTAACCGCTGTATCAAGGACAGACAGGGGAACGATCTTCCCGTGTTGTGCGGCGGCAACTGCGTGGAGCTGCTTAATCCCGACACGCTGATACTCAGTGACAAGCAGAGCGTGTTAAAGCAGTTCGACTTTGCCGTGTTGAAATTTACCGTTGAGGACGATATCAAGCCGATCTACGATATGTACAAAAGGGGCGCGAAGCCCGAGGGCAAGCTGACGCGCGGACTGTATTTCAGGGGCGCGGAATAAAATGTAATATCAGCCGAAAGAGAGGTTGCCGATATGAGCGATTTTACAGATATATTCAATAGGAAAGCGGAGCTGCTTTTCGGCAGATTGACGGAAAACGGTTCGGAGCAGTTCGGGGCGTTCGCGGAGGTTTGCGGACATTACGCCGCGTTTATCTCCGTGAGCGACGTTCACGAACAGGCTTATGTGTTCAGGGCGTCGGGCGCGGACGTCGGCGAGGCTTGGGAAAAGGCAAAATCCGCCGTGCTGGAGTATATCGCTGCCGAGAATTTCAGCCCCGTGTGGGTTAAGGGCGATATCACCTTTAAGGGCGAGAGAGTGCCGCTGTCGGATGTTATCGAGAAGATCGGAAGGGGCTACGGACAGTTCTTCCGACGTGGGATAGCGTTTGATGAAAATCTTGACACGGCGTTTATCGAAGCGGAGCTGAACGCCTTTTCGCTGATATCCTACAAGAAAAAGACGATCGAGCTTGTAAAGCTGAACCGTTACCTCGCGAACTGCGAGCTGAAAACGCTCACGCAAATGCCCGAAAGCGTTATCGTGTTCGACTGCAAAAGCGCGTTCTGCGACGAAAAGAGCGAGGTTTACGATCTGTATTCCGAGGGGAACAATTGCGGACGGAGAGCTCTCGGCAAATTCGACAAAAACACGGCGCTGCGGGTCATTTCCACGTCGTCGGAGTATCTGTCAATGCAGGTCGGGCTTGACGGAAAGTTCGATTACGGCGTTTATCCGCTGACCCCGAAAGTTATATCCGGCTTCAATATTCTGCGGCACGCGTCGTCGATATGGAGCCTGCTTTGCTCGTACAGGATAACGGGCGACAAGTTCATTTTAACGCAGGCGGAGAGTGCTATCGGGTATCTCGTGAACAACACCTTTTACAAGTATCCCGTCCGCGCGGGTAAGGAGAACGTTGTTTACGTTGCCGAAAAGACGAAAAACGAGGTCAAGCTCGGCGCGAATGCCATTGCGGTCATCGTGCTGACGGAGTATATGAGCATTACGGGGAGCAGCAAATACAGACAGCTTGCCGCGGAGCTGGGTAACGGCATTCTCGAGCTTTTTGACGAGCGCGACGGCAGCTTCTTCCACGTCCTGAAATATCCCACGCTTGCGCCGCGTGACAAGTTCCGTACTGTTTATTATGACGGCGAATCCGTGTTCGCGCTGTGCCGCCTGTACGGGCTGACCAAGGATAAGCGTTTCCTCGATACCGCGAGGGCGGCGGTCGATCATTTTATCAAGGACGGCTACACGCAGTACGCCGACCACTGGGTCGCGTATTCGCTCAATGAACTCACAAAATACGACACGAGCGAGAAATATCTTAACTTCGCGATGAAAAACGTCCGTGTCAATCTGGAAAAAATTTACAAGCAACCAACCACCTATCACACCTATCTTGAATTGCTGTGCGTCAGCTTTGAGACGTATCTGCGCATTAAGGAACAAAATCTCACGTGTGCGTACCTTGAAAAGCTCGACGTAAAGCGCTTTGTTGAAACGATATTTCACCGCGCCGACTATATGCTGAACGGCTACGGCTATCCCGAGTACGTCATGTACTTCGCGCGCCCCTCGGAGCAGCTCGGGTCGTTCTTTGTACGCCACGACAGCTACCGCACGCGCATTGACGACGTTCAGCATTTTTGCAGCGCATATTACTCGCTTTACCGCAATTATGAGAAATTAGATAAGCTGCGTGAGTAATTTATTCGGTCAAAAGGGGGAGAGTTTATGCCGCAGAATTTAAGCGCACCCGAAAATTTCAGAGTTACGCCGAAGGACGGCGCGGCGCTTTCCGAGTGGGATACCGTTGCGGGAGCGGACGGCTATAAGCTGCTGTTTTATTCGGCGGGCAAACCCGATAAATGCATAAAATCGCGTTACGCCCAAGAGAATAAAAAGACAATTCTCGGATTTGAGAACGGAAAAGAATATTTGGTGCAGGTCTGCGCCGTAAAATACGGTGAAAACAGCGAGGAGAGGGGAGAGCTTTCCGAAAAGCTCCCGTTTGTGCCATTCAGCGGAAAGCTTAAGGCGCAGCCCGTGCTCTGCCTTAAAAAGGGCGAAACGGCACAGCTCGTGTGCGAGCGCAGAGGAGAAACGCCGCACGTAAGCTTTCAGTCGGAAAACAGCGCTGTTGCGTCGGTGAGCGGTTCGGGGCTTGTCACGGCGAACGCGGCGGGCACGACTTACATTAAGATAACCGCCGCCGACGGGCAGACGTTCCGCACAAAGGTTGCCGTGGAGCGTTCTCTGGATTTCGCGGAGAGCAAGGCGGTGCTGCTGCTTGCGGGTGATATGATGTGCGCGGTATCTCATCAGAGAGCCGCGGAAAAGCAGAGCTACGACTTTAACGGCGCGTTTTCGGCGGTACGGGAAACTCTTGCCAAAGCCGATTACAGGGTCGGCGTGTTGGAGACCTCGTGCTGCGACGGCGCTCCGTTTGAGCACGAGCAGCTTCGGCTGGCGCACGGTTCGCCGAACTGCAACTCGCCGTCAACGTTCGTTTCGGCACTCGCGAACGCGGGATTTAACGGACTTGTGACCGCGAACAACCACAACTGCGATACCGGCAGAGAGGGTCTGAAGGCTACCGTTTCCGAAATAAAGCGCAACGGTATGGCGAATATCGGAGCGCTCGGCGACAATCCCGTCGTGATTGACGTAAAGGGCTTCAAGGTGGGATTTATCGCCTGCTGTATGATATCGAACGGTCTGGAGAGCGGAGTTTCCGAGGACGAGTTGTCGATCGTCAACACTATCGGAAAATACGACCGCCAGTATTTCGTGGAGCTTGTCAACAGAGCCGCAGCAATGGGCGCGGAGTATATCATCGCGTATCAGCACTGGGGCGGAATGAACGCTCTTAAAATAAGGAAAACGCAGACCGAGGAGGCAAAGTTTATGGCGGAGTCGGGAGCGTCGCTTATCGTCGGCTCGCACCCGCACGTCGTTCAGCAGTTCCGCTTTATCAAGACCGCAGACGGACGTTGCGTTCCGTGCGCGTATTCGCTCGGGAATTTCGTCACGTCAATGTCGGAAATGCGCGAAAACCGCGACGGCGTTCTGCTCCGTGTGGAGCTGTCGCGCGTTGACGGAAAAGTCGGGGCGGCGCTGTCGTATATCCCGTGCTTCTGCGAGAACGCGGAGTTCGGGGTCAAGGTCGCGCCCGCATTTCCTCCGCACAGCGAAGACGCGCTCAATTCGTATCTGCGCACTAAGTCGGCGCTAGGAAGGTCGATAAACCACTTTGAGTACCGTCCTCTTGTAATGCTCGCGGGTTCGGCTATGCTCGACAGGATTTTCAAGGCGGGCAGAGGATTCCGCACCGATAAAACGCCGATGTACCTTTCGCAGCTTGCGCTCGGCTCGGATAGCGGTTTCACGCCGCCCGAGGGCGACGACGAAAAGCTCGCGCTCGAAATAAGCAAGGATCTCGTCGGGCATATCCGCAAAGCCGAGCCCGATTATGTGGCGGTCGACTTCTACACGGCGGCGGCGGTCTCGATACACAGGCTCGGCAGTGCGCTGAGCGACGATATGCGTTACTTTACCAATATAAAGCGATTTCGCGGGTCGGAGTTCTTTGAGGAGCACAAGGACAAGCTTGTGCGTATACGCCCGCCGTTCGGTGACAATATCTGGAAACCGCTTGTGAAAGGTTTCGCGGAAAAGTTGCTTAAAGCAATGCCGCATAACAGGATAATACTTTTCCGCTTTAATGTAAACGGAAAAAAGGTAAAGGACACCGAGCTGCGCATTTCCGAGCCGCCCGAGCGCCGAAACAGGCTTATCCGCGCGATGGAGGATTATTTTATCAGCATTGTGAACCCCGCCGTCGTCGACCTTTCGGGCAAATACTTCACGCAGATAACAAAGGACGTCGTTTTTGAGAACGACTATTATATCGATGCGTTCAGAGCTGTAAAGGAGCTTACAAACGAAAAGGGAAGAAGCTGCGTAAGCGAACCCGACGTTGAGATATGGTTCAGCCGCGTTATGAAATACTACAAAAATATGACCGCGAGGGCGTATCAAAGCTGGCTTCTGGATATGACAAGCGCGGCGGACATCATAATCGCACAGACCTCGGCGGAGTTCGCGGCGCGCAACAGCGAACGGCTCATCAGGCTGAAAAAGGCGGGCAAGGCGGAGCTTACCTCGCTCGGGAATTTCTTCGTCGGCGATTCGGGAGCGCAGGAGATAATCCGCGCCGCTGAGATAATAAACGCGCTCGACAAGGGAAATATCGACAAGCCCTATGAGTTTTTTGAACCCGCGTTCAACGGACATTACAATATTCTGAAGAAAATGGTGCGGTTGCTGTCCATGGAGATAGGAGCGGCGGTCAACCAGAGCAGCGTCGAGATCGTATTCCTGCTGCGCGGAAAGGCGCAGATGTCGCGTTATATCGCATCGCTGAACAATATGACTATCGACATATGGGGGAGCTGCGTTTCGCGCGAGTCGATAAACCGCTGCCCGGACGCGTTTGTGGGAAAGTATATCTTCAAACAGGCGCAGATACTCGCATACGAGGACGCTGTTGACGCGGAATTTCCGGAGGGAGCGGAGGCGTTTTGCGGCAACTTCTGGCGCAGACGGACAATGAGGGACGCGTTCAACCGCAACGGCTTCGACGTGCTGAACGAATCGGAGTCGCGCTGGCTAATGGTGGACTTCTACGACCTCATCTGCAATATGGCGGAGTACAACGGCGGGCTGTTTGAAACAGACGAGTTTATTCTCCGCACCGACTTCTACAAGAGCATAAAGAACGACTGCAAGGACTGCTATCTGTTTGAGAAGCGTGATATGAAGTACTGCTTTGAGAGCATAACGCGCTTTGCGAACGACGTTTCCGAGATGTACGGCGACAATATAATACTCATAAAAGCGGAGCCGAAAAACAAGTTCATCAACGTCGACTATCACCTTGAGGATATGAAAGAGGACAGGGTTTTCGAGATAAAAAAGAAGTTCATTTCGCTGTGCGAGGAGCGTTTCTCAAGCGTGACGGGCTGTTATGTTATCGACATCTCCAAGCACTTTTACTCATCCGACAGATTTCCGCTGGGCGGCGCGCATATCGTTCATTACGAGGACGAATTTTACCGTCAAGCGGCGCTGTATATATCCGAGATACTCAAAGGAACGGAGAAGAAAATTTTCAGCTCCGTCGACGACCATTATATGCTGCTGAGAACGCTCAAGCTCGAGCGGTAGTGTGTTTTTCCGGAAAGGATAATCGAATATGAATATCAAAAGATCCGGAAAAACTCCGGACAAGATCAAGGCGGCACTGCTTGCGCTGCTATTGGCGGTGCTTGCGGGCTGCAACGTTGAAACAAGCACTTTGCCGTCGCCCGATGTGGGTTTCGCGTCGGAAACGCCTCCGGGCGGCGACAGCTCTGAGATATCGGACTCGTCAAGCTCCGACAATACTCACTCTCCCTATACCTCCGACGTGAGCGACCCGCCCGATAATTCCGGCGGCGGGGACAGCTTGTACAGCTCCGACAGCACGGACGTTTCGGAAAGCGAAAGCTCGGACGTATCTGACAGCGAGCCGCAGACAAGCGAGATCTCCGAACCTGTTTCGGAAACATCCGAGGAAAGCAGCTACGAAAGCAGCTCGAGTATGTCAAGCTCGTCCGAGCCGCCGCCGGAATCGTCCTCGGAGGAATCGTCGTCAAGTGTTGAACCCGATCCTCCGCCCGAGATAATTATCCCCGATGTAAAGGTGCCGACCTCCCCGGGAACGCAGACGATCACGGGCGCGAACGGCGCGGTCGACTATTCCAATGCCTCGCAGGGGTATGTTTCCGCTAGGTACACGGGCAGCAGCGGCAAGGTGAAGTTCCGCATAAACGCGAACGGCAGCGAGGACAACTTCGACCTTGACCCCAACGGCGCGGTGGAATATTATCTGCTGCCATACGGAAGCGGCTCGTATACGGTCACGGTGTTCGAGCAGATACCCGGCTCGACCGGTTACGCGGTCGCGGCGCAGGGGAGCTTTGATGTTCAGCTTGACAGTCCGCTTTTGCCGTTCCTTTACCCGAACCGATACGTCAACTACGGGCAAAATTCGGACATTGTGTACAAGGGCGCAGAGCTTTGCGCGGGGAAGACCTCGACGATAGACAAAATAGCGGCGATATTCACATGGGTAGCCGAGAACGTAAGCTATGACTACGACCTTGCCGCGACAGTGAAATCGGGCTACGTTCCCGACCCTGACAGAACGCTCTCAAGGCGGACCGGCATTTGTTTCGACTATTCGGCGCTTATGGCGGCAATGCTGCGCTCACAGTCGATACCGACAAGGCTCGCGATCGGCAACGCCTCACCCGACATCTACCATGCGTGGAACGAGGTGTACACCGAGGAAACGGGCTGGATAACCCCCGAGCTGCTGCTCAGCAATTCGGGCTATAATCTTGTGGACGCGACGTTCTATTCAAGCTCGCCGAACAAGCAGCAGATAGCGGAGTACATCTCCAACGGAGCAAACTACGCTGCCGTAAAGTATTATTAACATAAAGAAAGTGAAGTGCTTATGATACATAAACTCACCCCCGATGAGACCTCATATTTCTGCGAGCAGCTTGCTCTTATGCTGAACGCGGGTATGCAGATTTCCGACGGTCTGGATATTTTGTGCGATGATATCGACGATAAGAAGATAAAGGCGGTCTGCGACGTGCTGCTCGAACGTCTGAACAGCGGCGAAACGCTTACGCAGGCAATGAAGAGCAGCGGCGTGTTCCCCGATTACGCAGTCAAAATGGTGCAGATAGGCGAAATGACGGGACGGCTCGAAAGCGTGCTGAACGGTCTTGCCGAATACTACGAGGAGCGCGCGGAGCTTAACCGCACGGTGCGCTCGGCTGTGCTCCACCCGCTTATGCTGCTGGTGATGATGACGGCGGTCATCGTGGTGCTTATCGTGCTGGTTATCCCGATGTTCGGCGAGATATTCTCGCAGTTCGACAGCTCAGTCTCCGACACCGTCAAAAGCTCCGTCGACCTCGCTTACGGCGTGGGAACGATCATGCTGATAGTGCTGCTGGCGATAATCGTTATTTCGGTGACTGTCGCGCTGCTGTCGCGTATCACCTCGGTAAAGCGTTCGCTTGCGAACTTTGTAGCGGCGTTTCCGCTGACGCGGAAAATGTCGCGGAAGTTCTCGCTCTCGAAGATCTCGGGCGCGATAAGCATGATGGTCTCCTCGGGGATAGCTCCCGACGAGGCTCTTGAAAACGCGGCAATGCTTGTGGACGACAAAAAACTCGCGGATAAGCTGCTCGGCTGCCGCGAAAAGGTGCTCGCGGGCGAGTATTTCGCGGACGTGATATCCTCGGCGGGCATTTTCCCCGCGATGTACGCTCGGTCGCTCAAGATCGCGTACAGCTCGGGTTCGTTCGACAAGGCTTGGAAAAAGCTGTCCGACCGCTGCGGAGAGGCGGCTATGGACGCGGCGTCGGGTATCGTGGCATTTATCGAGCCTGCGATAGTCATTATCCTGACGACAATGATCGGCGCGATACTCCTTTCGGTAATGATACCGCTTATGAACATAATGGCCGTGCTCGGCTGACGGCGGAGGGATATTCATGAAACGAACTTCACTGAAAAACGCGTTGTCGTATATTATTCCGATACTGCTTTTCGGCGCTCTGCTGGTGTGGTTCATCACAGCGGTGAACAACACGGACAAGTCGACGGGAAGACGCGAGCTTGCGGCGGTCAAGTCCACTATCGAGAACGGCATAACGATGTGCTACGCCATTGAGGGCGTTTATCCCGAAAACGTGGAATACCTCACCGAAAACTACGGTCTGAACTACGACAAGGGCAGGTACATAGTGCACTATGACCGATTTGCGGACAATATACGTCCGACGGTCAGCGTTATCGAAAGGCAGGCGGCGAAATGAAAAATTACCGCAACAAAACGCTCAGCGATACCGTAAGCACGGTCGGGAGCATGCTGCTGTTTCTGCTGTTCACGGGATGTCTGCTGATGATGATAGCCGTTGCGGCGGGCACATACAGCCGCGTAAGCTCCAATTTTGACAAAACGTTCGGCACGACCGCCTCATTGAGGTACATTTCCAATAAGCTGAAAAGCTGCGATTCCGTTGAGATAGCCGAAAACGGAAGCGGTCTGGTTATGAAAAGCGGCGGTGCAGTCGACGTTATCTACCTCGGCAGCGGCGGACTTTACGAAAAAACCGTATTGGCCGACGGCGCAGTCGAGTTCTCGGGCGGCGACAGGATATTCGAGCTGAGCGGTCTGTCTGTCGCCGATGTCGGAGAGCTGTACAAGATAACTGTCGTGCTTGACGGCGACGAAAATTCAACGTTTGTACGGAAAGGGTGATCACACTGAAAGCGTTTGGAGGCGGCAGAAAAAGACCGATGAACCTGTTTTTCGCCGAGATGATAATCGCGCTGTTGTTTTTCAGCATTTCGGGCGCGGTCATTCTGCGGGTTTTCGCGTCAGCGGATATGAAGTCGCGTGAGAGCGCGCGGCTGGAGCGCGTTATCGTGTTCGCGCAGAGCTTTGCCGAGGCGTATTCCGAGTGCGGCAGCGTGAGTGAATCGGCACAAACCGTCCTCGGCTATACGGGCGAAGAAAACACAGACGGCACGGTATTTTCACTTGAGGACGGCAGCGTGAATATGCGCGCGTCGGAAAAGCGCAAAGCGGCGGGTGCAGGCGAGCTTTCAACGCTCACCATGACGTTCACCGCGGACGGCGAGGAGATATACTCGCTGAGCTGCTCGGCTTATATACGCGGCGGAGGTGAGCACAATGGATAAAAAGAACGGCGGTATGGGCGTGGGCTATGTTTCGGTAATGCTGATTTTCGCGGTGATATGCCTTACGGTGTTCGCAGTGATGAGCTTCAGGGCGGCGAGCGTCAACGACGGGTTCAACATCCGCAGCGGCGATCATTTAAGGGAGTACTACGCCGCCGACAGCGCTGCCAAGCAGCGGCTCGCGGAGCTTGACGGCATTGCGAAGATCGCGGCGGAGTCGGGCTTTTTTGAGGACGAATTTGAAACGGCGGCGGGAGCAATCGAGGGTGTTACGCTGAACCGTATTGCGAACGGATTTTCGGCTGGTTGGTCGGTGAAGATAAACGATCGGCAGGAGCTTTCGGCGGCGGCGGATTTTACGAGCGACGGCGGCTGTGAAATAACGCGCTGGCAAAGCACAACGATATCGTCCGATGAAAGCTCCGACAGTCACCTCGGCGTATGGGACGGCAGCTTTGACCGATAAGGAGGGGAGAAAAATGGAATTACTTGACATACTGAAAACGGCGGTCGACAACTCCGCTTCGGACATCTTTATAATTTCGGGCGCGGCGGTGAGCTATAAGGCGAACGGACAGCTCATCAAGATCGACGACACTCCGTTGCCGCCTGCGGAAACCAGACGGCTCGTCAACGACATCTACAAAATGGCGGATTTCAACTTCAACGAGTACGAAATGCCCGACAAGGAAATGGACTTTTCCGTGTCTGTGAAGGGAATGGGACGCTTCCGCGCGAATATATACAAGCAGCGCGGGTCGTTTGCGGCGGTGCTGCGCTACGTTCCGTTCGAGCTGCCCGACGCGGAAACGCTCGGTATCCCCGAGGCGGTAATGCGGCTCTCCAAGGGAAAAAGCGGAATTGTGCTTGTCACGGGTCCGGCGGGAATAGGAAAATCGACGACGCTTTCGTGCATTATAGACAAAATCAACAACGAGCGCTCGGGGCATATAATTACAATAGAGGATCCTATCGAGTTTCTCCACAAGCACGGAAAGTGCATAATCAGCCAGCGCGAGATAAACATCGACACGGAAAGCTACATTGACGCGCTCCGTGCTGCACTGCGCCAGTCGCCTGACGTTATTCTGCTCGGCGAAATGCGCGACTACGAGACGATTAGCGTCGCCATGACCGCCGCGGAAACGGGGCAGCTCGTGCTGTCGACGCTCCATACGCTCGGCGCGGCGAACACGATCGACCGCATTATCGACGTGTTCCCGATAAATCAGCAGCACCAGATACGCATTCAGCTTTCAATGGTGCTGAGCGCGGTTGTTTCGCAGCAGCTTCTCCCGACGGTCGACGGACGGCTCGTTCCCGCGTTTGAGATAATGACGATGAACAGCGCGATAAGAACGCTTATCCGCGACGAAAAGACTCACCAGATCGACACCATTCTGCAGTCCGCACCGGGAATGCAGACAATGGACAACTGTATATTAAAAATGTATAAGGACGGCATTGTCTCTGCGGAGACTGCGGTCAATTTTGCATATAATTCTGATATGATGAAAAAACGTATCGGTTGAAAACGTTGAAAATTTTCTGCGTTTTTTACAAAATTTTATTGAGAAATTTGTAAAAAACTCTTGACAAGGTGTTAAAAGTGTGGTAAAATTAAGTTACAACATGGAATACTGTACCTTTTAACGGTTCGGGTGCAGCTCGTTTCAGCATATGGAGGTGCTTATCATGGCTGAAAATGATAAGAAGAGAAAACCGAATAAGGGTAAAGCCGCCTTTATGTTTGCCTTCGCGGTGACCGTTTTAAGCTCGCGCGCCGCTGCTTTGACGGCGTCGGCAACGACGGTTCCCGGAAATGATGAGTTCGATAATCAGACAGCCGACAGCGTACAGAATGACGTCGGCTCTGATCCCGCATATCAAAGAAAAGGACCGAATTTGTTTGTTGCGACCGAGCAAGCGGATAAGGTGCGCGATCTTAAGCGTGAGCTGTCTCGTTACGGTAATTTCGCGGTCATCGCAAATTCGCTTTCCGCGACGCACGTCGAGGGTAATTTTGCCGTAAACAGTACAAATTGCTTTGATGTTATCAACACAAATTTCGTAAGAAACAGCACTGCAGTTGACGGAGTATGCACCTGCTATGTTTCGTCCGTGCCAGATACCGATATCAAGCTCACCATGGCTGAGGATACGCGCTATGAACTGGTTCTCGGTTTCGACTATGAGCTGAAGTACTACGATAACGGGAATAAGATAGGTTTTGCGGTAGGCAGCAGAGAGTTTCAGATCGAATGCGGAGGTAATAAGGATCGCGTCACGATTCGCAGAGCCACCGAATCCGATACATACGCTAATATTCAAGGCATACTCGATGATGCCGCAGCAGCCGGACAAAATCTTTTGGACGATGTTGAGTTCTCGGTTGAGGATTCCGCAGACGCATTGAAAAATGCCGTTTACGCTATCGCCTGCAATGATGTCAAGCCCGGTCAGACGCTGCTCGTGAACGTTCATGCAAACGATCTTGCAAATAACGACAACAACCTTATCAGCCTTTTGTCCGACAACAACGGCGTAAAGGTGATAATCAACGTATTTACCGAGGGTGTAAGCGAAGTTAATTTCGGCAACGTCAATGTTTCCGACTGGAATGACTCCTGCGGTAACGTTACGTTTAATTTCGGCAATTTTACTGGCTCAATCAACACCAAACAGATAGGTGGCGTGTTTGTTGCCCCTTACGCGACATTCTCCAACGGCGGTAATCTTAACGGCGCTGTTTTTGCCGATGAGGTAAAGGCAGGCGCGGAGATACATCAGATCACGCTTGAGGACGATAATAATTATCAGCCTCCCACTACTCCCGTAACACCTCCGCCTGTGCTTGAGGGCGATGATGACGCAGATACGGATTCAGATACTGACAGCGATACGGATTCAGATACTGATACGGACACGGATACTGATAGCGATAGCGATTTGGATGCTGATAGTGATAGCGACTCGGATTCTGACAGCGA
>CAJTTH010000040.1 GCA_910579125.1 uncultured Oscillospiraceae bacterium
ACACACGGGAGAACACTTTTGTTAAGTAACCAAGTGATTTAAACAAAATCGCTGTCAATGTCGTCATCGTCCTTGTTAAGCAACTCGCGCAGCTTGTACAGCTCAATTATGTTATTGATACGTCTCTTTACGAAATTTATATTGAACGGTTTGGAAATAACGTCCTCTGCTCCGAGATCAAACGCGCGTGAAAGCGACTTCGCGGAAGTGTCGGCGCTGATGATGAACACCGGCACGACTTCGACGTATCTGTTTTTGTTAAAGTAGTCCAACAGCCCGAATCCGTCCAGCACAGGCATCATTATATCGGAGAGCACACAGCAGATCTCGTCTTTGTGTTTTTCGTACTCTTCAATAGCCTTAAAGCCGTTCTCCGCCTCAATAATGTTCTTGTCGGAAAACATATCGCTGAGCATAAGCCTGTTGAACTCATAATCATCAACGATCAAGATAGTGTTTTTCTCTGCCATTATTGACCTCCATAAAATTAAGAACCTGTCCGCATAGCCGCTTAACGCTCGTCTTGCGGCAAATTTTCCGCATAACTTCGTCATTTTTTATTGACGTACATACAGCACGACTGCGAAAAATTCCTCGTTCTGCCAAAAAATGCTTCGCAATCAGCATTTTGCATAGCATAATGCGTGCATTTCGAGCTATACGGACAGGTTCTAAGATAATGCGATAAGCCCAAAAAGAGATTTGAAGTTTTTCTATATTATATATTTTAACATATTATTCCGAAAAAGTCAAGTGCGGATTGTAAGAAATGTAAAATTTCCTCTTGTAAAATGAAAAATGTTGTGCTATAATAATAATCGGCAATGTTTTCTAAAAATGCGGGGAACGAGGAAGGGTGCCGGAAAAAGACGGCGGCATGGGCTTTGCCTTTTAATTTATAAGGAGACGAAATGAGCAATACTAAAACTATCACGGAAAACAGACAAGTAAGGCACGAATACTTTATTATAGAGAGCTACGAGGCGGGGATCGAGCTATTCGGCACGGAGGTAAAGTCGATCCGCGCGGGCGGCGTTAATCTCAAGGACTCGTGGATCTCTATCGACAACGGCGAGGCGTTTATTCGCGGAATGCACATCGCGCCGTATGAAAAGGGTAACATTTTCAACCGTGACCCGTACAGGGTGCGCAAGCTGCTTCTGCACAAGCAGGAGATAATGAAGCTTTTCGGGCAGGTTAAGCAGGGCGGCTATACACTGATACCCGTGTCGATGTATTTTAAAGACAGCAGAGTAAAGGTTCAGGTGGGCTTGTGTAAGGGCAAAAAGCTCCACGACAAGCGTCAGGATATGGCAAAGCGCGACGCGGGACGCGAGATCGAGCGTGCGCTTAAAGAGCGGAACAGATAAATATTCTTAAAAAATTAACGCATAATAAGCTAAATTATTAAATTTACGGGGAGTTGATTTTATGAGAAACCAAAGGATAATTATTACCGCACTGGCTGTTGCGGCAGCGCTGACGATGTCGGGCTGCACAGGCGGTTCGGATAGCGGAACCGGCAGTTCGGAGAACAGTACGGGCGGCTCTGATAGCGAGAGCGCTCCCGTTTTGTCGGGAGCGGAAAATTCGGACGGCGGCTCAGACTCGTCCGACGGCAGCACGGCAACAGATAGCTCTGCGCCCGTCAGCGAAAACTCGATGGACGGCTCGTCGACAAATACTGCTCCGCAGAACGTCTCGGACGAACAATTCAGTGTTAAAAACGAGGACGGCGGCGTGGAGATCGTGAAGTATCTCGGTGAGGGCGGCGAGGTCGTCATTCCCGAACAGATCGGCGGAAAGACCGTCGTCGAGATCGGAGACGGCGCGTTTCGCGGCTGCGCGGGGCTTACGAGCGTGACTATTCCGGGATGCGTTGAGGATATCGGAGACGAAGCGTTCTATAACTGCTCCGAACTGCGTATGGTGACCATTTACGACGGTGTCCGTGAGATCGGCGACAGGGCGTTCGGCGGCACGGCATTAAGGGGAATTTATGTTCCGCCGAGTATTGACGATATCGGTGACGGAGCGTTCAGCAATCCGTCTCTGGAGCGCGTTGAAGTCGACGCGAATAACCGCGATTACTGCGAGGTAGACGGCGTTCTGTTTGATAAGAGCGTTACAAAGCTGTACTGTTATCCCTGTAAGATCGACGCGGACAGCTACACCGTACCGAACAGCGTCCGCGAGATCGAGGAATATGCGTTTCTGGACTGCACGGGGCTGAAAACGCTGGATATCCCCGACACCGTAATGGAGATCGAGCGCGGCGCGTTCGACGGCTGCACTCAGCTTACCGTGAATTACAACAAGGCGGTCTATACGAGCAGCGAGCTTAACAGGCTCTACAACGACTGAGCAACGCTGCCGATCTTCGGGAGCGTGCCGCGCAGACTGCCGCGTCAGCGGCGCGCCGACGCAGTCGGCGGGTTTTGCGCTTGCGCAAAACGTCTGCGCGGCACAGCGTTTTTGAGTGCCCCCGAGCGAAGCGAGCGGGGCGGGAAAAAACGCTCGCCGTGCTCGGGTACAAGGCGGAGGGTGCAGGGGCAAACGCCGCGTCGCGGAGGGCTTTTTCTCGCGCCCCCTACGGTTCGCACCGCCTGCGGCGGTGTTCGCCTAGGGGCGCACTCGAAAAAGCCGCGGCTTGTCCGCGTTTCCGCTGACGCGGAAACCGCCGCTTACGCGGTGAATTCGCTTCGCGAATTGCGGACAGGCCGCACTGCGATACCGCATTGGGATGCGATATTTGCAGTGCGATTATGCAATATAGACAAATAATTCTTAAGATTTTAAGGATTATTTGTCTATTTAGTACCTTGCAAAACAAAATACTTTGTGGTAGAATAATAACAGACAGAAAAAGTTTTATTTTTTTAAGTAGCTATTATGCGGCGCAAAGTAGCTTGCGGAGCAAAAAATAAAACAACAAAGAGTAATGGATCCGCGGGAGTGGCACCGCCGGAAAGCTCGGGGCGAGAGCTTCGGGCTGTAAGGAGCGTGAAAGAATGAATTCTCAATTGAAAAGAGGAACGCTGGAGTTGTGCGCGCTCTCCGTGGTGAGCCGTGGAGATTGCTACGGCTACGAGCTTGTCAACCGCATATCAAGGTGCATGGAGATAACGGAGGGCACGATCTACCCGCTGATGAAGCGTCTGAAGGACGGTGGGCTTATTGAAAGCTACATCGTCGAGTCGACGGAGGGACCTCCGAGGAAATACTATAAGATCACCAGTGTCGGGCTCGAGGAGCTTACAAGGCTTGCCGACGAATGGTATGAATTCACAAGCAGTATAAACGAGCTTTTGAAAGGGGATTTCGGCAGTGATGAAAGCGAAAAACAAGAAAGAATTTCTTGAGCAGCTCGATAGGGAGCTGAGCAGAATAGGCATAGAGGACACCAAGGATATTTTCGCGGACTTTGAGGAGCATTTTGCGGACAGCGCGATGCAGGGCATTTCCGAGGAGGAGACTGCCGAGAGACTGGGCGACGTCAAGGAGATCGCGCGGAGCTACCTTAACCTCGAAAGCTCACGGATAAACAGCATTGTAGCGCGCGATGTGGAGCACAAAAAGGGAGTAAGCCTTACGAAGCCCGGGAGGAGCGTTCCCGCCGACCTGTCGCTGCTGAAAGGCAGAGACGCCATGAACTCCGATTGCGTGCGCTCGTACACTCCCGAGCATCTTTCGGAGGAGATATATCCCAACGCGGCAAATTCGACAAACGGCGGTGGCAACAATGGCAACGGCAATAACTTTAGCGGTAATCCTGATATTGGTTTTAATAGCGGCGCTGGTGGGAATGCTGATGTCAATTCTAACGGAATGGGCGGCTCATACGGTTATGCACAGGGCGGCGCAGGCGCTTCGGCGGCGGGCGGACAAACGGTAGCCGGAGCGTTCTCAAATGCGGGCAGAGCGGCGCTCGATGCTGCAAAGATAACGGGTCAGGCGCTTGCGGACGCGTTCGGGCAGAGCGGTGTTAAGGACGCGGTGGTAGGCGCGGGCAAGTCCGCTGCCGAGGCGGTAAAGACCGCAGGTCATTCGGCTGCGGAGGCAATGCGCAAGGCTAAGGACGAACACGAGCGGCAGCAGGCGCAGCACGCGGCGCGTCAAGCCGAAAATGCGGCGAGACAAGCCGACGGCGTTCCAAGACCGAACGACAGCTTCCGCGAAAACGTAAACAGCAACCGCGCCGGTACTATTCCTCCGCAGTACAAAAAGGCGAAAACAAGCGGCAATGGCTACAAGATGATCGACGCGTCCGATATGAAAGTCAACATAAACGTCGGAAAGTTTATTCTGGCGCTGGTGCTGGACTGCTTTGTGTGGAGCTGGCTGATTCCCACGTTCGGCAGTCTGATAACCGGCGGCTTCTTCGGAGGAGCGTTGGGTCTTATCGGAGAAGCGTTCAAGGCGGTCTTCGGCATGGGCGGTTATCATGAGTTTTACTTCCTCAGCAGAGTGTTCGTGACTATAGGTCATCTCGCGCTTGTGGTAATTCTTGTGAATATCGGAATTATGCTGGTGAGAGTGTTCATAAACCTGTTCAAGTTTATCATCAATATGCATATCCGTGCGATATACGATCTTTAAGGAGGTGATCTCGTGAAAAAACTTTTCATTTCGGCAATTCCCGTTTGTCTTGTAAGCTATATTCTTTTCGGGATCTCCACCGCGATACTTGGCGTTAAGACCAATAATTATGACTATGCGGTCAATTCGGGCACTTATGAAGAACATCAGTATATTCACGAAACCGTGTCGGGCGTTCGCGAATGGACGCTTACGGAGGTCATGCCCAACATAAATCTGCGCACATCGGGTATAAAGGCGTATGTTATTCAAAGCGAGGACGATTTTGTTCATCTGCGCGTAAGCGGAAACAATATCGCGGTAATGGCTGACGGAGACGACGATACTCTCGACCTGGAGATACATCCGCCCGAGATCACGTTCGGCGATATAATCAATTTCGGACAGATACTCTGGAACGAGGACATATTCCACGGCTCGCCGAGCGCTGAGGTCGTCATCGCGTTCCCCAAGCTGATATACGATTCGCTGGATATAGAGCACGGCTCGGGTACGCTTATGGTCGACGGTCTGCACGCGAATAACAATGATATCAATATCGGTTCGGGCAGATTTGAGTTCAGCAAGAGCGATCAGTATACGGCAAACTACTTTGGTGTAAATCTCGGCTCGGGAAACGCGGTCATCAGTAATATGCGGACGAATAATTATGAAATCAATATCGGTTCGGGAAATTTTAACTTTAACGGTCTTTCGGGCAGCGGTTTAATAGATATGGGCAGCGGCAAGGGCAGCATTGCTTACGCAGATTTTCCTCAATATACGGGAGAACTTGACATGGGCAGCGGAAACCTTACTGTGTATCTCCCCGATGAATACGGCTGCGGCGTCGAAATAAGCATGGGTTTTGGCAGCGTAAGTATTGACGCTTACGGCGTTAAGAAAACGTATAACGACGACGATTATGTATCTCTCGGAAACGCCGACGGCAGTGAAAGCTGCTTTGAGATCGAAATGGGCAGCGGAAAGGTCAATATCCGCAATACGTCCGCGTATACCGCGCCCGCGATGTTTGATGGCAGACCCGACAACGTTAACGAGCTTGGCGCGATAACGGGTATCGTGATCAGCGCCGACGGCGAAAGTATTGTCAATTCTTCGAGTATGAGCGTCGGCATTGCTATCGTGGAACCCGAGACCGAGTATTCGTGGGGCGTAATCGAGGAGGATACGGTCACGTCCAAAAGTTCAAGCGAACACAGCACGTCCGCTCCGATTGTTTCGGAGAGTTCTGCTGAATCGTCAATGCCTTCAGCACCTTCAGCGCCATCTGCCCCTTCAGCTCCGTCTGCACCATCAGCACCGTCCGCACCGATACCCGAGGATACGGCAGCGGCAGCTTAACAAGGTTATTAAGCGGAGACCGATGTTCCCAAAATCCCGACTATGCCAGTAAAAGCAAACAAATTCCCAACGGTCTCCGCTTTTAACATAAATAACGAAAGGTAATATTAAACATGAAAAAACTGCATTTTTTCAGTATACGTCACAGCTTCAGCACGCCTAAAGGACACAGCTTTACCGATTTGGCGGAAAACGACATAAAGCGGGCGATCGTAGTGAAAAGAGTATTTTCACCGCGCTTTGCGAATAATCTTTTAAGGAAGATCAAGGTTAATTAACGAGAGGAGATTTAATTATGGCAGACAAGCAAATCTATAAATTCAGCAACGAAATCGACGAGGTTGAGGTATGCTCCCTCGGCGCGAAGATAACGGTTTTGTCCACAGATGACGAGGACATAACCGCGGAGTACGACAATCCCGACGACAGACCCGAGTTCTGCGCGGTGCTTTGTGGAACGCGGCTTACGCTTAAGGAAAAGGCGACGTTCAGCATTTTCGGGAAAAAGCCCTCGGAGGACTACGTTATTACGGTTCGCCTGCCGAAAAAGCAGTACAGGGAGCTTAAGATAAACACCGCGAGCGGCGGCGTGGATATTACCGATGAGAACGTGACTGCGGAGAATTTCGCATTGAGCACAGCTTCGGGCAATATCGAGGTGCGCGCGTTCTTTGAAAATCTGAAGATCAAGACGGCGTCGGGCAGCGTTTCGGTAAGCAATCCGACCGCAAACTCCGCGAAACTGCTCAAGATCAACACGGTTTCGGGAAACGTGAACGTTTCCGGGTTTAAAGCGGAGAAGTTTTCGATATGTTCCGTTTCGGGCAAGACCGAGTATTTCGGGGCGTGCGGCGAGGGCGATATCAACGTGACCTCGGGTACGGTCGACGTGAGCTACGACGAGTGGAACGGTGATCTGAAGATCGGCGCGGTGAGCGGCTGCGTTAAGGTCGCGCTGCCGGCTGACAGCGGCGCTGACATTCAGTTTGACGGCGTTTCGGGTTACGTTAAGACGGATCTCGGCAATGCTCCCGGCTCGTTTATGAACCTCGGCAAGGGCACGAACGGCGCGTTCGGCGGCGCGAACAAGCACTGCGTCTCCGTCAACCTTGTAAGCGGCACCGTAACTCTCGCCCAGAAGTCAAACGCTGAACCGATAAAAGAAACACTCTGATTGGCAATTGCGGACGTTAAAGCCACATACGCGTCCGTTTGCAATAAAAAGCGCTGTTCCATAGCGGAGCAGCGCTTTTAGAATTTTACTTTTTAAACAGCCCTTGAATCCACTCATAGACCGCAAACTTTACTGTTATCTTTTGCGGCTTGCCGAACGCGTCAAGAACGCTCTCGGCGTTGTCCGTGGGTTCGGCGGCAGCGGGCAAACACAGCTGCGGAAATATCACGCACCACCAGTTGTGCCCCTCGCCGCTTCCCAGCGTGATCCTGAGCGCCGTGTATTCGCCTGCGGGGAGGATAAGACGGTCGTATTCCCGTGTGGTGAAATACATATCAACAAGCTCTGCTTTCGCGCCGTAGCCGAAACCGCGCTCCGCGAGAAATCCGCAGCAGCGGCGCTCAATCTCGGGGAGAAGCTCGCGGACGCGATCTTCAGCGGCGGCGAGGTCGACGCAGGAGGAAAGCTCGTTTCCGTATTCGGCGAGCAGAAAATCGCGCAGCTCGAGTTTGACCGCCTGATCCTCTTCGCTGTCCGAGTTAGCGGGGATATGCAGCCGCAGTACTTCGCCGCGAACCTCGCCGCAATCCTCCGCAAAAATCGTAAACGCCCCGAACGCCAGCGAAAACACCAGCCCTGCCGTAAGTATCATTGTCACAAAAAAGTCTTTCATAAAAACGCTCCTTTGATGTCGTATGTCCTGACATGATTATTGCCCGATTTTCACAGCCTAAACAAAAGAACGGTCATTAAACCTTAAAATTTGTGAAAGATATCACAAATTTATAAAAAACACTTGCAAAATTTACGGCTTTGCTGTATAATGATAAGTGTAAAGTTGTCTTTATAAATAAACGTTCGGGCGGATGCTGCCCGAGAAAGGACATTGATATGCCCCTTGAGGAAATTACCAGGGAGTTTTCGTTCCCGCTCAGAAAATTGATCGACGAGTACAAGCCCGAAATTCTGTATATGCCCGAAAACGGTGAGAACCGTCTTATCTCAAATAACGACGTAAACCGTCCGGGACTTCAGCTTGCGGGTTTTTATGAATATTTTGACAATAAGCGTATCCAGGTTATGGGAAAAATGGAAAGCGCTTACTTGCAGGGGCTTGATCCCGAGCTCCGCAGAAAGCGTATCGAGGACCTGTTAAGTTACCGTTTCCCCGCGCTCATCATTACGCGCAACGAGGAAGTTTTCCCCGAAATGCTGGAAATGGCGCCCAACTACGAAATTCCCATTATGCGCACAGAGGAGAACACGACCGTGTTCATCTCCAAGCTGATGGCGTTCTTGAATATGCAGCTCGCGCCGAGAATAACGCGCCACGGCGTACTTATCGAGATCTACGGCGAGGGTGTAATGATAATGGGCGAGAGCGGCGTGGGTAAGAGCGAGACCGCCGTCGAGCTTGTAAAGCGCGGTCACAGACTTATCGCGGACGACGCGGTCGAGATACGCAAGGCGTCCAATATCACGCTGGTAGGCTCGTCGCCCGACAATATCCGCCATTTTCTGGAACTGCGCGGTATAGGTATCGTAAACGCGCGCCAGCTGTTCGGTATCGGTTCGGTAAAGATGTCCGAGAAGATAGATATGGTCGTTGAAATGGAACTTTGGAATCCCGAGAAAACCTACGACAGAATGGGCGTAGACACGCATTATATGACAATCCTCGGCGTTAAAGTGCCGCTGTTGAATATCCCCGTAAAGCCGGGACGCAATCTCGCGGTTATCCTCGAGGTAGCGGCTATGAACAACCGCCAGAAGAAAATGGGCTACAACGCGGCAAAGGACTTGCTCCGACAGCTCGGCATGGACTCCGACAGCGAGGAGATTATGTCCGATCTTAATTTGTAATTGACGGGCGTTTTGGCGGTTTTCGACAATTTATTCGAGATTTTGAACAGGAGTAATTTATATGTATAACATAGGCATTGATCTCGGCGGCACTAACATAAAGGTTGGTCTGGTCGACGAGAATTACAATATAATATCAAAGGCGACCGCGCCTACAAATCTTCCGCGACCCGCCGAGGAAATCGTGAAATCCATGGTGGATACGATGTGGAAGGCGCTTAACGAGGCGAAGGTCACGATCGGCGAGGTAAAGTCTATCGGCATCGGCACGCCCGGCGTTGCAAACCGCAACAGCGGAACGGTGTTGTATTCGTGCAATCTCGGCTTCAATAACACCGATCTGCGCGCGATGTTTAAGAAGTTCCTCGACAAGCCGCTTTACGTTGAGAACGACGCTAACGCGGCGGCGTTCGGCGAGGTTCTCGCGGGCGCGGGCAAGGGCTACAAAAACGTCGTTGTCGTAACGCTCGGCACGGGCGTCGGCGGCGGCATCATCATCGACGGCAAGATATACACGGGCTTTAATTTCTGCGGCGCGGAGCTCGGTCACACGGTTATCGAGTATAACGGGCGGCAGTGCGCGTGCGGACGCAAGGGCTGCTTCGAGGCGTATTCCTCAGCAACCGCGCTTATCAATATGACAAAAGAGGCTATGGAGGAGCACAAGGATTCCAAAATGTGGGAGATCGCGGGCGGCTCTATCGACTACGTTGACGGCAAGACCGCGTTCGATGGAATGAGAGCCGACGACGCTGCCGCAAAGAACGTTGTAAATATGTACATCGAGTACTTAGGCTGCGGACTTACAAATATTGTAAACACGTTCCAGCCCGAGCTGCTTCTTATCGGCGGCGGTATCTGCAAAGAGGGCGAGAACCTCACCAAGCCCCTCGGCGAGATTGTAACGCGCGACAGCTACTGCATTGACCCCGACAAATCGACCAAGCTCGATATATGCAAGCTGGGCAACGACGCGGGAATAATCGGCGCGGCATTCTTATATACTATTGCAGAGTGAGTTTTTACAGTTCAATATGATTTTGGGACGAAGCAAAATTCGTCCTAAAATTATGACGGAGGAGAATATGGGATATTTCGGGATAGAAACCGTCTGCAATAAGTACAACTGTCCGTTTGAGAAAAATTTCGTTCTTGCGGATAAAACCTCGATGAAGATCGGCGGCGAATGTGATATGTTTGTCGAGCCGAATTCAGAGGAGTGTGTGGTCGAGGTGTTGAACGTCTGCCGCGAAAACGGCGTTCCGTATTTTATTCTCGGACGCGGCAGCAATCTGCTGATAAAGCGGTTCGGCGGTGTTGTTATCGCTCTCGGCGCGGCTCTCGGAGAGACCGCCGTCGATGGGAATATGATAACGGCGGGCGCTGGCGCACCGCTTTCGTCGGTATGCAATTTTGCTCTGGAGAACTCGCTTTCGGGAATGGAGTGCCTTTACGGAATACCCGGCTCGGTGGGCGGAGCGCTTTATATGAACGCAGGCGCTTACGGCGCGGAGATGAAGGATATCATAAAGTCCGCGAGGTGCGTTGACGAAAAGGGAAAAATCGTCGAGATAACGGCGGCGGAGATGAAGCTCTCCTATCGTCGCAGCACGTTCTCCGAAAATAATTTCTGCATTTTATCGGTAACACTGGAGCTTGAACACGGCGACAAAAGCGCGATAAAAGCGAAGATGAGCGAGGTCGTAAAGAAGCGCCGCGACAAGCAGCCGATTGAATTTCCAAGCTGCGGAAGTACGTTTAAGCGACCCGAGGGATATTTCGCGGCGGCACTTATAGAGGAATGCGGACTAAAGGGCTGTACGGTAGGCGGCGCTCAGGTAAGCGAGAAGCATTCGGGGTTTGTGATAAACCGCGGCGGCGCAACCTTTGAGGACGTTATGGCGCTTGTGGAGCATATCAAGAACGTAGTCCGCGAGCAAAAGGGCGTGGAGCTTGAGTGTGAAATGCTGATAGTTGACAGATGAGAACAGGTTTTAACGGTGGTCGTAAATGATACAAAAGGTTGATCTGAAAAAAGAAGTAAACGCTGTTGAGAAATTATTTGAATATAAGCGGGTTGGCACACTTAACGATCATATGCTGAACGTTCTTCAAGCCGAAAACAGAACGTTGGATTTTCACATGCACGAAAACTCCGATGAGTTATTTTACTGCATTGAGGGCGGATTTGACATTGAATTCGAGGACGGGTTGACGCATTTGTGCGAGGGGTATCTTATAGTTATCCCCAAAGGAACAAAGCACCGTTCGGTATGCACGGAACGGGTAAAGTGCTTCTGATTGAGGTTGAGGGGACCCTTAACAAGGATAATACCGGAGGCGCCTACACGAAATAGGGGGACAGAAAATGGAATTTATAATTGTTACGGGAATGTCGGGCGGCGGCAAGTCCTCGGCAATCAAGGTCTTGGAGGATATCGGGTATTTCTGCATCGACAATATGCCGCCGCAGCTTATCCCGAATTTTGCGGAGATTTGCAATAACAACGGCGAGATAACCAAGGTCGCGATAGTTACCGACATACGCGGCGGAACGCTGTTTTTAAAGCTCTCGGAGTGCATTTCGAGGCTTATGAACACGGACGGTATCAATGTTAAGGTGTTGTTTCTCGAGGCTGCAAAGGAAGCTCTGATGACACGTTACAGTGAAACGCGCCGCAAGCATCCGCTCGACGAGGTGTCGGGCGGCGATCTGGCAAAGGCGATCGATGCGGAAACGGAGTTGCTGAGCGACATACGTGCCAACGCCGATTACATAATCGACAGCTCGCTGCTGACGACCGCGCAGCTTAAAGGGCAGATCGCGGGGCTGTTTCTGGACAGGCCGTCCGACAGCATTATCGTAAGCTGTATGAGCTTCGGGTTTAAATACGGCGTACCCGGCGAAGCTGATCTTGTGTTCGATGTGCGCTGTCTGCCCAATCCGTTTTACGTTCACGAATTAAAGCAAAAGACGGGACTTGATGCAGAGGTTCGCGATTACGTTATGAAGTACGAGCAGTCGCAGATATTTGAGAACAAGATTTGGGATATGGTGGATTTTCTGCTGCCGTGTTATATCGGCGAGGGCAAAAGCAGGCTCGTTATCGCGTTCGGCTGCACGGGCGGAAAGCACAGGAGCATTACGTTCGCCGAGCGCACTGCCGCGCATCTGCGTGAAAACGGGTGCAAGGTGCGGATAGTTCACCGCGATATTGAAAAGGGACGTTAAAAAATTTTTGGAGAGTTTCTTGTGAGAAAAGTTACATTATACATTGCGATGAGCCTTGACGGGTATATTGCGGACAAATACGGAAAAGTGGACTGGCTTAACGGACACGGTAATGAAAAAAATGCCGATACTTATTCTGATTTTGTCAAAGATGTTGATACCGTTGTTATGGGGTGGAATACTTACCACCAGATCACAACAGAGCTGTCACCGAGCGAGTGGGCCTATGAGCAATTAACAAGCTATGTGATCACGCACAGAACAGTCCCCTCGACAAACAATATTAAATTTATTTCGGTCGACCCATGTGAAATTGTCAAGAAACTTAAAGAGGCACGGGGGAAAACGATATGGATCTGCGGCGGCGGAAGTATCATTCAACCATTAGTACGAAACGGATTGATCGACGAGTACTATATATCCGTTATACCGACTGTTTTAGGTTCGGGGATTCGTCTGTTCGGAGAAACACCTAATGAAGTTAAACTTAAATTGCTGCGGACAAGGGTATATAACGGCATAACCGAATTGGTTTACGTGCGCAGATAAATTTTTTCAATTGTGTTATGGGGGGGGCGGAGTTATGTCTTTTTCTTCCGAAATAAAAAAGGAATTGTGCAATATCCGCGAGCTTCCCGGTAACGAAGCATCGGCAATGCTGTATGGGATGTTCTATGCAGGGAAGACGGTCAACGGAAAACCCGTTATCCAAACGGAAAACGTCGATCTCATCGCGGCGGCGCGTTCGCTTGCGGAAGCGGTGTTTCACGGGGAACGCGTCGAGGTCACGCGGCTCGTCAAGAACGGCGGCTCGCTGTACACGTTCAGCATGAAGTCGCGGATCGTTTCGGAGCGTTTCGGCGATCTTTCATCGGTGAACACCTTGGTCGTTTCGGGGAACGATGCGGACGGCGGCGCGTTTTTGCGCGGTGTTTTTGTGAGCTGCGGGAGCGTTACCGACCCGAAAAAGGAGTATCATCTCGAAATGGTTCTGCCCGAAAGCGAACGGATAGAACCGCTGAAAGGCTTCATCGCCGAGCACGGGATAAAAATAAAGTCGACTGTCCGAAATAAGAACGAGGTCTTATACGCAAAGACAAGCGAGGTCATCGAGGATTTTCTGACCTACATCGGCGCGGGCATTCACGCGCTGGAGATAATGCAGGTGAAGATCGAAAAGGACTTGCGAAACCGCGCCAACCGCAGCGTAAACTGCGACAGCGCCAACCTCGACAAAACGGTCGCGGCAAGTGAAAGGAGCCGCCGCGACATCGAGTATATCATCAAGCACGCGGGGCTGGAGTTCCTTTCGGCGGAACTTCGGGAGACGGCGCTGTCGCGACTGGAAAACCCCGAAAGCTCGCTGTCGGAACTGTGTGCGCTCTTATCCGAGGGCAAGGAGCGCCCTATTTCGCGGAGCGGACTTAACCACCGATTAAAAAAACTAACGCAGATCGCGGAGGAATTAAAAAATGGACGATAAGCTGAGGGCGCTTAAAACCGCGTTCCCAAGGACGATACCGATAATGACGGGTTTTCTCTTTCTCGGAGCAGCTTACGGGATATACGCGAGGACAAGCGGATTATCGGCAGCCGCGCCTATTTTAATGGCGGCGGTGGTATTCGCGGGGTCAATGGAGTTTGTGGCGGTGGATATGCTGTGCGGAGCGTTCGACCCGCTGAATGCGTTCCTAATGGCAATAATGGTGAACGCGCGGCACATTTTTTACAGTATCGCCATGTTGGATAAGTATAAAAAATCGGGCAAAAAGCGATGGTACCTCATCTTCGGATTGTGCGACGAGAGCTTCTCGATAAACTGCACCGCGGAAGTGCCCGAGGACGTTGACCGCGGCCGGTTCTATTTCTGGGTGACGGCGCTGAACCAATTGTATTGGGTGAGCGGCGCGGCTATAGGAGCGCTTGCGGGGTCGTTCATACATATCGAGCTGCCGGGGCTGGATTTCGTGATGACCGCGCTGCTGCTTGTTATTTTTATCGACAACTGGCTTAAAGAAAAGTCGCATATGTCGTCGATGATCGGGCTTGCGTCGGCGCTGATATGCCTACTGCTGTTCGGCGGCGACGGCTTCATAATCCCGTCAATGGCGCTGATACTTATCGTACTTACGCTTCTCAGAAAGCCAATTGAAAAGGCAATGGAGGAGGTCGGCAAGTCATGACTTCCTTTCAGACTGCGGTAATGATTGCGGCGGTCGCCTTGGGCACAATGGCAACGCGCTTTATGCCGTTTTTCGTGTTCGGCGGAAAAAAGCCCGTTCCGAAATACGTCAAGTACCTCGGCAAGGCGCTTACGGGTGCGGCTCTCGGACTGCTTGTGATTTACGGCTTTAAAAACGTGAACGTTTTCGCGGGAAATCACGGTCTGCCCGAGCTTATCTCGCTTGTTGTTATTGTTCTGTTGCATATCCGGAAGCGTAATATGCTGCTTTCAATTGCCGCGGGAACGGGGCTGTATATGCTGCTTGTAAACTTCGTTATGGTAAATTAGAATAGTCCCTTGTCACTAGCGTGGTACCGCTAACGAAGAATTAAGGCAACGCCGCACAAAAAACTATTGCAAATGTTATTTGACAAGCAGAACACAAAAAGTAAAATAAGCCGAAAAAAACCGAAAAATATATGAAAATCCTAAATTTTTGGCTTAACCGCGGTGTTTTTTTGCGGTGA
>CAJTTH010000041.1 GCA_910579125.1 uncultured Oscillospiraceae bacterium
CCCGAAAAAACGTGCAGATCGGTGGTGTCGCTGCGCACAGTCATTGTGAGCTTTGAGGAAGGCGCTGCCCCTATGTCAATTGTATTGCTTGAGGCACTTCCCGACATCATCTGCGATTCAATTTTTACATCTCCCTTAACAAACTTGTCCCCTGCCTGAGAGGTATCCTTTAAATCGGCGTCGCCAAGCGATAAAATCGTTTTGTCACGGAGATATATCTGAACCGTGAGCATAAATTCGCAATCGTCGGGGTGAACTATCGCCTGTTTGTATTCTTCGCTTACGCTATACAATTAAATCACCCGAACCTTATCTGCGTGAACGTCGTGCTGACGTTCCACTTGTTATTTTGAGGAGTATTCGGACAGCTTTCACTTTTCAGCAGCTCGCTATTGATATCTCCGACTTTGACCGTTATCGTTTGATAAAAACCTCGCCAATAGGTAAGATCAAGCGTCTTGACTTTCAGTCTTTGCATAAGTTCGGTATATTCTTTCATCGTTAAATTTGCAAAAGTCACCGAAATTACCGCCTTTTCTATTTGACGGATATCAACGATTTCGTCGCCGCTTTCGGTAATGCCGCCGCCTCCGCCGTCGACCTTTGTCAACGAAAAACTGTAATCGCGGATCTTTTTCAGAGGAGTATTCCCGATTTTAAGAAGAACCAATATTGTTTATCCTCCCTTTCCGTTTGTAACATACAGGTCGACCGCTTCATTCGGGCGGTAATTCTCAACGACCGTTGTCCGTGCGAGCTTATTATCAATGTAAACGTTCAGCACGATAGGCTTCGTCTCTTCGGACTTTTCAGCAGCAGGCTGAACCGCCGACATACCGTTATATTGAGCGCTGCTGCGCGGCATTTCTGCCGCCGCCCGCATATCTCCCACCATTCCGTTGACATTCGCTTTGAAGTCGAAGTCTGTGGGAACGGCTTGCTCGATCTGCTTGCCTACATTGCTCATAGCGTCCTCGAAACCCTCGCCGAGACCGAGCGCCATATTGTCGCCGATATCCGCGAAAACCGTTGACGGCGAATGTATTCCAAGAAAGTCCTTAACGCCGTCAACAATTCCGCCGAAAAACTCCGAGACCTTGTCCGCTATCCACTTCCCCATTGATTTAATGCCCTCCCACAAGCCCGTAATGAGGTTTTTGCCCGCGTCAAGCATTTGCGGAAACGCCTCGGACAAGCCGCTCACGATAGCGCCGATTATCTCGGGGAGCCGCTCGATAAGCTGTGGAATTGCCTCGACAAGGCCCATAGCGAGCTGTATTGTAAGCCCGATACCCAATTCAAGTATCTGCGGCAACGATTCTGTTATAGCTGTAACAATGCTTGTGATTATCTGCGGCAGCGCTTCAATAAGCTGAGGTATCGCAGAAATAATGCCATCAACAAGCTGTAAAAGCAGCTGTATACCGAGTTCGATGATCGCGGGTAAATTCTCGGTTATCGTGCTCACAATGCTGTTGATTATCGTCGGCAGCATTCCTATAAGCTGCGGGATTGCTGCCAGAATACCGTTTACAAGCGAAATAAGCAAGTCAATTCCAAGCTGCAATATCGCTGGCAGATTTTCGGTAATGCCTGTGATTATCGACTGCACTATTGTCGGGAGCATTGCCACAAGCTGAGGAATTGCGGTAGTTATGCCGTTTATCAGTTCATTAAGTATTTTCGCTCCCGCGTCTAAAATTCCTTGCAGATTTTTAGCAAACGCCTCTGCAACGGCTTTGATAATGCCCGGTATTTTCTTCGCCAACTCGGGCAAAGCCGCCGCCAATCCGTCTGCTAACGAGGTTATAAGTGCTGTTCCGAGTTCAATAATATCGGGCAGACTGTCGGTAAACGCTTCAATAAGCGTTTCGATGATTGTCGGCAGCATATTGAGCAGGTCGGGTATAGCAGCCTGCAAGCCGCTCACCAGATTTTGAATTATTTCCTTTCCGACTGTCAATATCTCCTTGAGCGAGCTTGTTATCGCGGTTACTATTGCGGTAACGATCTGAGGTATCTTTCCCGTCAGTTTCGGGACAGCGCCCAGAATTCCCTTTATCAAGCCCTCTATTATCTGCAGACCCGCCGAGATCAGCTTGTCCGTATTATCTATGATCGCTTGAACTATCGACAGCAGCACCTCTGCCGCCGTCGGGATAAGCGTCGGCAGCGCGTTGGATATGCCGCTCATAAGCGACGTTACGATCTCCAACCCCACCTTTGCAATGTCGGGCAGCATATTTATAAATGTATCGATCATTTCCGACGCAACTTCGGATATTACTGGCAAAAGCTGAGGTATCGCTTTAAGTATACCGTCCGCAAGTGTTTTCAGAATATCGGGAGCGCTCTCCATAACAGCCGCTGCAAGAGAATTTACAATTTCGATCATCTGCGGGATAAGCGCATTTATGCTTGAAATTATACTTGACGCTCCGCTTTTTACAGCATTTGCAGCACCCTCGTTCCCCGCGACCAGATCAGACATCCCGTCCATGACTTGTGTAATACCCGGGAGCAGCTCGCCCATCATTGAATTTTTAACGCCGTTCAAAGTGCTTTGCAGACGCGTTAAACTGTCCTCAAAAGTGGCGCTTGCCGCAACCGCCTCATTAGACATAACCATTCCGTAGTCGTGAGCTTCTTGTTTTAGCGCGGCAGTATCTTCAACAGTCGTATTAAGGACAGCCGCCATATCTACAGCGGATTTCCCGAGAAGTTTTGTAGCAGCCGCAGTGCGTTCCGCGCCGCTCCCCATTCCCTGTAAAGCCGTAATGACCGCACTTAATTGCTCGTCCTGAGACAAGCCGTTCAGATCTTCAAGAGAAAGACCGACCGCCGATAATTTTTCAGCGGGGCTTTTTGAGCCGTTTGCCGCGTCCGTAATGACAGTGGATAAGGTTTTCATACCCGTTTGGAGATTATTTACGTCCGCGCCGCAGCGCTGAAAAACATAATCCCATTCCTGATAACTCTCAGCGGAAATTCCGACTTTCTGTGAGGTTTTGTCTATGGTGTCGCCTACAGACGCGGTATCGTTGGCGAAATCCCACAGCTTCTTTCCCGCCGCGACAGTCGCCGCACCAATAGCCGCAACGCTCGCCGCAACAGCCGCTCCTACGCCCTTGAGAACATTGCCCAGACCCTCAAACCGCGAGCCCGATCTCTCCACATTATCGGCGGCTTTTTCGGTCTCTTTGGCGAAATCCCTTACATCGTCCTCCGCGTCGTCAAACGCGTCACCCGCATTCTTGATCGCGTTGTTATTTGACGTCAAAGTGCGCTGCATACCGTTAAGCTCCGCCTCGGCGTTGTTTAACTGAGTACGCCACGCCTTAGTGCGGCTGTCGTTCTCGCCGAACGATTCCGACGCGTTCTCCAGCGCCTTGCGCAGCGTTTCGATCTTGTTTTTCTGCGCGTCGATCTGTTTGTTGAGCACTCCGTTTTGCGCGGCGAGAGCCTCGACCGACCTGTCGTTCTTGTCGAACTGCGAGGTCGCGAGGTTCATCTCGGACGCGAGCTCCTTGAATTGCGCGTTGATCTCCTTTATCGACTTTTTAAATTCGTTTTCGCCCTCAACGCCAACCGCTATTCCTACGCTTTCAGCCAAAGAAATCACCCGCCTGTGTCATATCCCGTCGGGAATAATATCGTCAATAAAATGCTCGACCAGCGGCTCGGTCAAGCCGTGGAACTGCTTATACGCCTCTATCTGGTCTAGCAGATGTCCGATCCTCATATCCCACACTTCCGTTTCAGCGCGCCCAAGCAGGGTCACGCCGTAAAAAATAAGCCGCTCGAAAACCGCCCCGTCGGACAGCGGGGCGGCACGGCTTACGCGTTTTTTGACTGCTCCGAAATAATACTGCGCATCGAGCCGCGTTCAAGCGCGATCTTTATCGCGTATTGTGCCGCCCCGAGTTCGGCGGGAGTTGTCATAAGCTCCACGTCCTCTGTGGTGAGCAGCGGCTTTTCCTCGCCACGATGTGCGCGGTTGTGTATCAAAATAGGCTGATTTGCCAGCAACGTTATCAGCCAGACAGCGTTATCAAGCGCCTTATCGGTATCGCCCTGCGCTGTAAGCTCCTCGCCGAGCTTGTCAAGTCCGCCGAATTTCCTCCCGATCTCCCGTACCGCGCGTGTTGACAACAACAACGGATATTCCTCGCCGCCGAGTACGATCTTCGCTTCGTTTTCCATGAATTACTCTCCTTTCGATAATGACATCACACTTGTGCCGCCCGTGGGTACGCTCTTGAGATATGCCTGCGCTTCCGCTTCATCACAGTCCTTAAAACGTCTCCACGGGTGCTTTCCGTTGCTGTTGGCTTTAACGCACTGCATGATCTTACCCTCGATAGTCGGCGTCTTGAAGTCGATGCTGTCCTTCTTGGTCTCGTATTCATCGGACGGCGCGCCGAACTTGACCTTAAGCAGCCACATACAACGGTAATTTCCGTCGGCTTTCTTCGCACGGAAGCCTACCGCGACATATCCGCCCGAATCCTCACCATAGGATACCACCTCGTCGCCGTCCATTGTCTCGCCCGTAAGATCAGCCTGAACATCGGGCTTGAGATCGTCAACGCCGAGCGTCAGCGTTCCGCCCGCAAATTCCATTGTCATTTCCGCAACTCCGTCGTCGGCGTACAGTATCGCCTCCGCTACATCTACCGAAAGCGACGCGGTTATGGCCCTCGCCAGCTTTTTGACCGTGCCGTAGCTCTCCTCGCCTGTGTCTTTATCCAATGTGATCTTCGAGTAGACCATATCCTTTAAACCTATCGTTGCCATAAAATACCTCCCGTCAATTTACCGCCGCCACCTCGATAATGTAGTGGTGGAAGCCCGTATCCTTTTCAAGCTCCAGATACCGCCGACCTGTTACGGTAATATCGGCGGCTATCAGAAGCTCCGTTGCCATATCCCGAAAAGCGAGATAGTTTCCCTTGCAGTACAGCGCAAGTTCCGCTTCCTCCGCACAAGCAAGCGGCTTGTCGTCCGCGTGCAGACCGAAGTTGTCGCTTGTCGGAATAATTACTATAAATTTGCCGCAAACGCCGTCGTCCGTCAGGTTCTCCATAACGGTGACCGGAACGTTCAGTGGCGATAATGCGTTGATAACGCGTTCGTTTAATGTCACAGCTTATCCACCTCGTCCTCAAAGCGTTTTTGCATTGCGGCGACGCAGGCTTTCCGCGCTTTTGACAGCGCGGGCTTGAGCCACGGCTTTGCTGCCATATCCGAGCGTCCGTGCTCGAGAACATTCGCGACAAGCGGCGCGGGAGTTTTCTTGCCGTTCGGGTAGTAATACCCCCATACGCCTATCTTGATATGCGAATCGCCATTTGCGATCTTGTACACTCTCGATTGCTTAACAAGCTGCCGCAGTCCGCCCGTGGAGCGCGATTTGTGCTTTGTGCCGCTGCCGATAACAGCCTCGAGGTTTTTCGCGGCCTGCTCCTGAATAACCGCTGCGCCGTCCTCGAGCATTGCCGCGGATATTCTGTCAATGTTCTTTCCGAGACGCGAGAGCTTCGACAGCGTCTCCTCGGGGAGCTTTATCCTGCACCTTGCCATTAGTCCACTCCTTTGCCATGACCGTCGTAATGTTGTCGCGGCGGTTGTTGAGCACCGACGTTATCTCATAGATACTTTCGCCGCATACGACGCGCATTGTGTTGTCGATTTTCGGATTATACCGGATAAATATCTTGACGGTCGTCTCCGCCGTTTCCGTGTCTGCCGCGAGATATTCCCGCGACGAAACAGCGGTAACGTCCGCCCAAACAGAAAGGACGGGCTCCCACTGCTTAGCGGAAAAACCGTCCTTGTCCGTATTGCTTCTGTAGCGCTGAAATTCGGCGCGGTAGCGCATTCTGCCTAGCTTCAAAAGTGATCACCCCGCCTTATCCCGAAAAGCAGCGAACGCAGCGACAATGCGAGTTTGGTGTGATCCGCTTCCTCGCGGTGCTCGTACATATACGCCGCCGCGAAGAGCACGCCGATACGCATTACCTTGACCTCGTTTTCGTCAAGCTCGCCGTCTATCCTCGCGATATCGCGGCAGAGGCTTTCCGCAGCCTCGTTCAGATGTTCCAGAAATCCGTCCTCGTCGCTGCCGTCAATACGCAGATAGCTTTTCAGTTCTTCAAGCCCGATCAGCATTGCCGTTTCCTTTCGTTAATCAGGAATTATCATCGGCGGGCGTAAACTTCAATATCTGCACAGCCTCGCGCTGTGTCAGAATGCCGTCGACGCGCTCCTGCATAATAAATCCGACCATTCCCTCGTCGGCAAAACGCTCGCCGAGACGCTTGATAGAACGTGTGCCGCGGTCGCCTATCTTGTAATAGCTGATATCGCCGAACGCGATCTTATCTTTGGGCGCGAGCGCCGAGGTGTATACCTCGTATCCGCAAAGCGTCGCGGGTTCGCCCGCAGTAAGAGCGGGCTGCCACATAAACGCGCCGTTTCCGTCCTTGAGCTTGCGCACGGCAGCTATAACGCTGTCATTCATGATAAACACGGCATTTTTGCGGTACGGACGTTTGAGCGCGTAAATAAGATCGACAATGTTATCGGCGGATATACTCTTTGCTGTAGAGATCACCGCGACAATACCGCCGTTGGTCTCGTCGAAAATACCCGTCGCGCCCTTTGTGCCGTCGCCGTTCAGGAACTTATCCTCCTCAGCGTTTGCGACAGCCGAAGCGAAAACGTTCGTGATCTCGCTTTCCAGATCATACGCGTTATCCTGAAGCAGCTCGTCGGTGACCTTTACCGCAACCGCGAGCTTGTGCGCGTCGAGCGTTTTCTGATCCAAGCCCACATCGCCGAACTCGATCTTTTCGCCCTCGTCCACCCAAGCGGCGGCGGGCTTGCCCGTCCAGACCGGTATCTTATGCTCGCCGCTGGTCGTAATAACACTCGCAAGTTTACGGATCACATTCTCTTCTTCAAGAGACTTGACAAGGGTCTTATCCCACTCGTCAGGAACGAGATAGCCGCCGTCCGACGCAACGCCCTCCTGCATAATATCCGAGATCTCGCGAAAATTAGAACGAAGCGCGGTGGTCATTGCCGCCCTGTATTCGTCCGAAGCTCTGCCCTTTTTTTCGGGAGCGTCCTGCGCGGACGGAGCTCCGACAAGCGGCGCAGACGTAGGTTTGGCAAGCTCCGCGTCGATCTTCTCCTGCTGTTCGAGGCGCTTTACCTCCTTGCTGTACGCCTCGAGCTCCGTCTCCATTTTGGCGTAAGCCGCGTCGTCCTCGGCGGACAGCGTACCGTTGTCGGTTCTGTGCGTTTCAAGGAATGCTTTCATGGAATCCCAGTGCTTCGCGCGCTTGTTCAGCATTTCATTATGTGTCATAGTTGTTTTCCTCCTCAAAAATATTTCTTGACCATATCCAACCGCGCGGAAAGCTCGTCAACGCGCCTTCCGTGCTTCTCCTCCGCGCAGAGCTTATTCATCAGCGCGTTGTTTACCGTTTTCTGCGAGAACATCACCGAATTTTCCGCAACGTTCTCATTGCCGCCGATCATCTTATCGGCAAAGCCAAGCTCAATCGCCCTTTTGGCGCCGATCCACGTTTCCTCGTCCATCATCTTGGACAGTCTGTTTACGGGCAGTCCCGTCTTGAGTTCATAAGCGTTGATAATACTTTCCTTGCACTCGTTAAGCATTTCTATCGCTCTCTGCATCTCCTTGTGGTCGCCCCACGACATTGTTGACGGATTATGTATCATCAACATTCCGACGGGAGATATCTGCACGACGTCGCCCGCCATTGCAATAACGCTCGCCGCCGAAGCTGCGACAGCGTCGATCTTAACCGTCACTTTACCCTTGTAGTCCCTGAGCATATTGTATATCTGCGCCGCCGCGAAACAATCTCCGCCCGGGGAATTTATCCACACGGTAATGTCGCCCGAGCCGTTCTCCAGATCAGCCTTGAAAAGCGCAGGGGAAATTTCATCGTCATACCAGCTTTCCTCCGCTATCGTGCCGTCAAGATACAGCGTGCGCTCGACGGTCTCCTCGGACGTTTCGCCGTTTACCGCTTTAACGTTCTTCCAGTTCCAGAATTTTTTCAACCGTTCTCCTCCTTATCTTTGTTATAAGCCGCTCCCGCGCTGTTTAACGGGAGCATATTTCCGTTGACGAGATACAGGTCGCCGCCGTCCTCTGCGGATATCCTGTCGAGATTTTCCAGTTCGCGGATATCGTTCGTGGACATCCAGCCGTTTTGCCGCGCGATAGCGTAGCCGTTCATTCGGCTTACATAATCGCCGCGCATAAGACCGTCAACGTTAAACTTTATGAAATAATCGCGCCGTTCCGCCGGCAAAAGAAGCGCACGCTCCAATCCCTGCTCCCAGCGCGTTATCCACGGGTCAAGCGTGTACTTGACAAATTCAAGCGACTGCTGCTCGATGTTTGAAAAACTCGATTTCTCCAAGTCGCCGATCATGTGCGGCGGCACACGGTACATTCTCGCTATTTCGTCAAGCTGAAATTTCCGCGTTTCAATAAACTGCGCCTGATCGTTCGGTATGGATATAGGGGAATATTTCATTCCCTCCTCCAGTACCGCGACCTTTCCCGAGTTTCTAGAGCCGCCGTAAATGCTCTGCCAGTTGTCGCGGAGCTTGTTCGGGTCTTTAAGAGTTGCGGGGTGTTCGAGAACCCCGACGGGAGCCGCGCCCTTTTCAAAAAACTTCGCGCCGAATTCCTCGCACGCGATACCCATTCCCACGGCGTTCTTAGCCATTGCTATCGGCGAGTATCCGACCAACCCGTCAAAGCCCAGCCCGGGAATATGCAGTACGTCCCGCGGCGACAGCCGCACAATACCGCTCGGAATGGTTTTAGCGTCGTCGGAGCTTGTCGTATATTCATAGTACAAATGACCGCTGTCGTTGCGGCTGACCGTCATTCTGTCGGGCATAAGCGGATAGAGCGCAGCGACTTCACCGCGCCCGTTGCGTATTATCTGCGCGTAGGCGTTCCCCCACAAAAGGAGATGCGTCATAAGCGTTTCGCGGAATACGAAGCTCGTCATTTCGGGGTTCGGCTCGTTGTGGAGCAAAAAATAAAGCGGATGTTCCGCCGCCTTTTGTTTGCTGCCGTCCTCAGAAATGCGATAAATGTGCAGCGGCAGACTTGCCACGCCCTCCGCCAGAACTCGGACGCAGCTGTATACCGCCGTCATCTGCATTGCTGTCCGCGCGTTTACCCGTTTCCCGCTCGTGCTCATTCCTTGGTAGAACGTGTACGCCGAGCCGCTCGTGCTGTTGGTCAAGGGGTGATCTCTCGACCGAAACAAAGTGCTTAAAAAAGCCGCTATACCCATATTTAAACTCCTTTACTAAAAAAGCGCCCAGTAAAGGCGCAATATATCAGAATGTAATAAGCCCGCGTTCGTCGTAAACGCTCTCGACAGGTTCACCACCGCACTTAATAGCGCGGTCAAGCGCCATAATAAGCGCAACCGCGCCGTCGATCCTCTCCGTTGACTTTTCCTTATCGGCTTTTATATTACCCGCGGGGTCTTTGCGAATATAGATATTATCCATATTCCAACGGAGAACGGGATGACCGCCGTGTGCTATCTGACGGCTCAGCGTCAGGTTCATAAGCTCCTTTGTCGGCGGGGACATATCCTTATAGCCCTGTCCGAAGCGGACAACGTTAAATCCCGACTTTTTAAGGTTCTGTACAACGTGCTCCGCGCCCCAGCGGTCAAACGCGATCTCGCGTATATTGTATTTCTGCCCGAGCTCCTCGATGAAACGCTCGATGTACTCATAGTGGATAACATCGCCCTCCGTGACCTGCAAAAATCCTTGCCGCGCCCAAAGGTCATACGGAACATGATCGCGTCTCACTCTGAGGTCGAGCGTTTCCTCGGGTGCCCAGAAAAACGGCAGCACTTGATACTTGTCGTCCTCGTCCTCGGGAGGAAAAACCAGCACGAACGCTGTCAAGTCCGTTGTTGTGGAAAGATCGAGACCGCCGTAGCACACTCGCCCGTCAAGATTTTTGCAATCGATTGCAAAAGCGCATTTATCCCATATTTCCATAGGCATCCAGCGCACCGCCTGTTTTACCCACTGGTTAAGACGGAGCTGACGGAAAGCATTTTCCTCGCTCGGCTGCTGCCGCGCGGACTCGTATGCCGCCTTTACTTTGTCGATGTTGATCGTCTTCCCGAGTGAGGGATTAGCCTTTTTCCAAACCTTGGGATCGCTCCAGTCGTCACTTTCGTCCGCTCCATAGATAACGGGATAAAACGTCGGATCGACCTTTCTGCCTTCTATGATATCCTTTGCCTTTTGATGAACCTCGTAGCAAATGCTGTTGGTATTATCTCCCGCGGTGGTGATGAGAAAGAAAAGCGGCTGCATACGCGCGTCGCCCGAGCCCTTTGTCATTACGTCATACAGCTTTCGGTTCGGCTGAGCGTGAAGCTCGTCGAATACCACACCGTGTACGTTGTAGCCGTGCTTGCTCGCGACCTCTGACGAAACCACCTGATAAAAGCTGTTTGTCGGTTTATACGTTATTCTTTTTTTGCTTTCCGATATAACGCAGCGTTTCCGCAGCGCGGGGCAGAGCTTGACCATTTCTTTCGCAACGTCGAAAACGATAGCCGCCTGCGCTCTGTCGGCGGCGCAGCCGTATATTTCCGCACCCTGTTCGCCGTCGCCGCAAAGCAGCAGCAAAGCTATCGCCGCCGCTATCTCGGATTTTCCGTTCTTTTTCGGTATCTCGACGTATGCAAAATTAAACTGTCGATAGCCGTCGGGCTTTACCGTGCCGAAAATATCGCGGATTATCTGCTCCTGCCAATCGAGGAGCTTGAATTTCTTGCCGTACCAGATACCCTTTGTATGGCAGAGATTTTCGATGAAATCAACGGCAAAATCGGCTTTCGCCTTGTCGTATACCGATGATTTGAGTTTAAATTTTGTCGGCTTGTAACTTGCCATTGCGTCACCACCGTGTATCTCCTTTCCGTTTTTTTACCCTTATTTCAATTTTTTGCAATCGATTGCAAAATCAGAATTTCCCCTCAAGATACTTCATAATATCCTGCCGAGCCTCGTCAAATCCAAAACAAACGCAAGCCGCGTAGCCGCTCGCCGCAAGCTCCTGAAGCCACTGCTTCTGATAATCGGAAAGTTTTCCTTTCGGCGCTTTCAGTTCGACAAACAATCCGTGAAACTTCCCGCGCGGAACGGGCAAAAACAGATCGGGAACGCCCGCCTTTACGCCCATTCTCTTGAACCTCGCCGCCTCGCGCGCGTCGCGCTTTCCGCCGTTCGGGATATGAAAAAGCAGCGACAGCTCGGGATATTTCCCCGACTGCATCGCCGCCCAATCGAAAAGATGTATCTGCTCGGTATCTTCAATGTGGTTCATGATCCCGCACCTCTTACGTTGCATTTAAAACGCGCCGAATTCCCGCAGCGCGGACATTTGCAATAAAAATACAATTCGCTATACTGCGTATCGAACTCATACTCACACTTCTCCGCCTCAAAAACACAACCGCACTTAATGCATTCAAAGCGTTTTGTTTCTTTAAGCCGCTCGGGCACGCCCTTCTTAATTATGTTCATATAACCCTCCCCGGTCAAATGTTATCCGCCGCGCATTTTCAGCAGCTGCTCCATAGGATCGTCGGAAACCTCCGCAATACCTGCGGCGCAGTTCTCTTTCACGATCTGGTATATCTGATACCAGATCTGGTTTACCTGTTTCATGTAATTCTGCGACATAAGCACATACGGCGAAGCTATAGCCTGTCCTGTCGTCGGGTGCTTTGCGAGAAATCCGCACTCGGATATAAGCTCCTCGGTCTGTATCCAACGCGCGACAGACATAGCGTACTGCTCCACAAGCTGTTTGGAAACGATACCCGCGCATTTTATGTCCGTCAGCCATTTCATCGTTTGCTTGTAGACCTGTTCCGCTTTCAGATCCTTTTGGCACTGCTGCCGCGCACGCAGAAACTCGTCGACGGGCGGAACATCCGCGCCGTTAAGCTCGGGAATTTCGGTTTCTTTCTTCTTGGGAGCTGATTTTGCGGCGGCTTTTTGCGCAGGATCCGCTTTGGAAACACCGCGCTTGCTTGATTTTGCGGTCGTTTTTGCCGCCATTTTCGTCTTGGTTTGCTCTTTTGAAGCGGCTTTTTTGTCAGTTTCGGCGTTGATTTCCTCGGCTTCACCGCCTTGAATTGCCCCGAAATTGATCAGCGGCGGCGGGATTTTGTTTGATTTCCGCCCCGAGCCCGTTCTCGCGCCGCCCCTCCGAGTGCCGTCCTTAGCCATTTTACTGCCCTCCGTTCAGCCTATACGATAAAAAGGGGTTAATACCCCCTTTGATTTCAAATTCACGCGCGTGAATGGTTACGCCCGTTGTAGGGGTGAAAGGTGTACAGAGATTTAACCTCCCCCTACCTGTCTCATTTTCATGTGTATGCGTGAGTGACATGACTTGCACAGCGACATAAGGTTGCTTTCGTCGTTTGTGCCGCCGTCCGCAAGCGGTATGATATGGTGAACGTGCTCGGCGGGTACGGCAAATCCGCAGCGCAGACATTCTTCGCACAACGGGTGCGCGGCAATGTATCTCTTGCGGATTATCTTCCATGCTGTTCCGTAGCGTTTCGCCGTTTCGGGATCGCGGCAGTTCTGCTCGTATTGCTTGTTCATCAGCCGCTCGTGTTCTTTGCAATATCGTCCATCCGCAGTTCTCGGACAGCCGGGATAACCGCAGGCGCGCTTTGCTTTATACGGCATTGTTCTTTCCTCCTTAACAGAAAAGGCTCATGCCGCTTTGTCGGCGGCTGAGCCTTAAAACATTTTATCTTGCTTGCCATTTTAATTATACCACAACTCAATCGTGACAATCGTGACATTCGGTACATCTTTTTGCATAAATATCGCATTGCGATATTGTTGGATTTGCACAAAACGAATATCAACGGCTATTCCTGTGTATCAGCT
>CAJTTH010000042.1:0-7496 GCA_910579125.1 uncultured Oscillospiraceae bacterium
TGAACACTTTTTCTTTTTCGGGAACTGCAATAAATGTTTTATCGCCATAATCCGCAAATTCTTTGTCAAAAAAGTCCGTTTTTTGCTCAAAGTGACGATTTTTTGCAAGAAACTCAAAAATCACTTGCAAAAAAAGCTTCGCTGTGATATAATGTACTGTGGAAATAAACCATAAGAGCCTGTTCATTATATTGAAATACGCCGAATGTGCCTGTGTTTTGGTGCAGAACAAGGCGATTGTTCGCCGACATACTTTATGTACGCATTATCCGCTTCGCGGAAACGCTTCAAGAAAAATCAACGAAGTTATGCGCCGGAAAGCAGGTGCAGGCGGCGTGTTGAGAGATGCTGAACAGGCTCTGACATCGGAAAGGAATTTTTGATTATGCTTTATACGGAAATGAACAAGGAACAGCTTACAGCCGAGAAAGCCGACCTTGAAAAGCAGTATGAGGAGTTTAAACAAAAGGGACTTAAACTTACTATGGCGCGCGGCGTACCCGCCCCCGAGCAGCTCGACCTCTCTATAAATATGCTGCTGCACTGTCTGGACGGTGATTACAAGTCCAAAAACGGCATTGACTGCCGCTCATACGGCGTGCTCGACGGTATTCCCGAGGCAAAGGAGCTGTTTATGGAAATGCTCGGCGTAGGCGCGGACGAGGTTATTGTCGGCGGAAACTCCAGCTTGCAGATGATGTACGACACAATTATCCGTGCAATGCAGCTCGGAGTACTCGGCAGCGAAAAACCGTGGTGCAAATACGACAGCGTTAAATTCCTCTGCCCCGCTCCCGGCTACGACCGTCATTTCGCTATGTGCGAGGCGCTGGGCATTGAGATGATCACCGTTCCCTACAAAGAGGACGGTCCCGATATGGATATGGTGGAGCGTCTTGCCGCGTCCGACGAATCTATCAAGGGTATCTGGTGCGTGCCGATGTACTCCAACCCGACGGGTATCACCTACTCCGACGAGGTAGTGCGCCGTTTCGCGAACCTCAAGCCCGCAGCAAAGGACTTCCGCATTTTCTGGGATAACGCGTACTGCGTTCACCACCTGACAAACGATCATGCTCACCTGTTGAATATTATCGAGGAATGCAAAAAGGCGGGCAACCCGAATATGGTATTCGAGTTTTCGTCAACATCCAAGATATCGTTCCCGGGCGGCGGTCTGGCGGTCATCTGCGCGAGCAAGGACAACATTGACTTTATAAAGGAGCGTATGGCGTTCCAAACGATCGGATTTGACAAGCTCAATCAGCTGCGCCACGCGAAGTATTTTAAAAACTTTGAGGGCATTACCGAGCATATGCGCCACCACGCGGCGATTATCTACCCGAAGTTCGAGGTGGTGCTCTACAGTCTCGAAAAGGAGATCCAGCCGCTCGGCATAGGCTCCTGGACCAATCCCAAGGGCGGCTACTTCATTTCGTTCAATTCGCTGCCCGGCTGTGCTAAAAGGATCGTTTCGCTCGCCAAGGACGCGGGCGTCATACTGACGAACGCGGGCGCTACTTACCCCTACGGCAACGACCCCGAGGACAGCAATATCCGCATCGCACCGACCTATCCGTCGGTAAGCGAGCTGCTGCAGGCTATGGTGCTGTTCTGCATTTGCGTAAGACTTGCAAGCGTCGAAAAGCTTCTTGCGGATAAATGATCCGATCGTGTTATGCACAAACACGCCTGCGCATATTAGTGTGATGTCCTTGACGGACATTATAGCTTTACAGAAATTCGCCCCTAATCGGCGTGGTATCGCTAACGGAGAATTAAGATTTATGTACATCCCGCAAGGTTTTGCCTTGCGGGATTGGTCTTGTTATGCGGATTTTCTGAGTTCCGCCGCTTTGAACGCCTTGTCGCATTCATCGTTTTCACTTTGCGAAGACACAGAGCTTTGCAGTGATAAAACTTCACCGATCTACCAACAAGAGAAAGGCGATTAAGCTTTTTTGGATCGAAGCTGCTGATCGGAATTCCCGTATCCACGCAATACAGCACTCTCGCCCGTCAGTTTTTTGCGGGAACATATTCGCTGATACCGTCAATTGCCGCGCGGATATAGTTCGGGCTTTTCATGCTTGCCATGCTGCACATACGGACGTCCGATACCGTAAGCGACACCTCCGCGCAGCCTTTGTCGCCAAGAATGCTGTCAATGTCAAATGCGCGGTCGTTCTCAAGGTAAAACACGGGCAGCACAACATCAAATTTAAAATCACCGTATTGCCCCTTATTCCCGAATTTCAGGTCCTCGCACGGATAAATTACCGGCAGAAAACTCCCGCCCGATTTGGGAACGCACACAAGCTCCCCGTTGTCGTCGTACATAATATAGCCGTCAACGGGTATCGTTCCGTCAAATTCGACCAAACACTCTTTCGGAGTGAATGTCGGCGTTCCCTTGTAATGGTATTGGAAACTCGTCGACGCGGACTTCACCGTAAGTCCGTGAAACATATCGCCGACGTTCCAGCGCGTATACGACAGTTCGTTGAGACGGAGCACCGTGCTCGTGCCGTCAAACATCGACGGATCGTCAATGTTGTTGTAGTTTTCGCCGTTGAGCGGCATAGAAAGATAAGTGAAACCGTCACAGGTTATCTTCTGCCAGTTGTTTTCGGTTATGTCGTCGGCGGCGAAATCCTTGCCGTATTCGTCCGTCACCTCGGTCACATCGCCGTAGGTTATCCGCACGCCGTCGGGTCCGTGAATGTCCGAGGGCAGTATATCGTTCGGAGAATGCCGTATCAGCGTTCGGCTGTCCGGAAAATTTACGCGGATATACACAACAAGACATACGGCGGCAGCCGCAGCCGCGAACGCCGCGGCAATGCCGAATATTTTCAGCTTTGAGGTTTTTCCGCTTTCAATTGCAAACGGTTCGTTTTCGGTATTTTTCCATGCGTTGACAATATGCTTCATATCAATATCGTTAATAGCGTTGAACAGATCTTTTTCTGTCATGTTAAAACCCCCTTTTCTCAAGATGTTTCACCAGTTTTTTCCTTACCCTGCACAATTCCGCAGCGGCGCGGTTTTCGCTTATCCCGACCCTTAACGCAACCTCGGATATACTCATGCAATACCAGTACCGCAGCACAAAGACGTCGCGCTTGTCCGACGCGAGCCCGTCCAGAAAAGCGTTTATCGCTTCTATAAGTTCCTTGTGCTCGTAGCTTCGTTCGACGCTGTTATTGTCGGGAATGCACTCCGAAAGTTCGTCGTAAACTCCGTCCAAGTTCCCGCCTCCTCGTTTTTCGGCATGAGCGCTCCTGTAACGGTTGAGAGATATATTCTTGATGATCTTCGCCAGATATCCGGGCAGATTGTCGGGCTTGGCGGGCGGAATGCTCTCCCATGCTTTCAAAAGCATATCGTTAAGGCATTCTTCGGCGTCCTGGCGGTTTCCGAGAATGTTCATCGCGACAGCGGAACAGTACCGCCCGTATTTCGCACCCGCAGCCGAGATCGCTTTCTCGTCGCGGAGATCGAACAGCTCAATTATCTCGCCGTCGGTCATTCCACACACGGTCGGCTCGGGAACATCCGCGAAAGCGTTTGCCAGATAGTTTTCCAAAGCGCCACCTCCATTCTGATTATAAAGACACGGTTTTTACAGAAATATTACAAATTTTTTCAAAAAAACGCGCCGTATTATAAACGGCGCGTAAAAAGGCGGATAATGCCGCGCAGTCCGAAACGGCGCGCAGCTATTTAAATAAGTATCAGCTCTTGACCTCAAAATTATTCGGCGGCAGATCGGTCAGCATTTCGCGGAAGTCGCCCGCCGACTCCACGCCCTCAACGAACCAGTCCATTTCGGCGATTTCGCTGTCGCTCATCATATCGGTGTGCATATATTTAATAGTACCCGTGTTATCCTTCAGTTCGCCCGCGAAAACATACACGTCGCCGCTTGTGAGCTTGGGAACGAGTGCGCTGATGAGCTTTTGAGTATCGCTCTTCGCGGCGTCGGGGAACGCCTCCGAAATATGAATGATACCGTTGCCCACGTCGCCGATATACGCGTTGGGCAGCCATGTGTCAAGCTGCATCTGCTTGAACTGGGCAAGGAAATAGCTGTCGCGGCGCGCACAGTAGTACATCAGCATTTTTGAATAGTCGCTCTCTCTGCCCTTGTAATCGTGCGTACCGATAAACTTGACTCCCTTTTTTTGGCAGTAATCCTCGGAATGTGCCGAGGCCGTGTAGCATATTATAACGTCGCATCCGCTGTCTATCAGAGCGTCTATCGCCTTTTCGATCTCGCCGTTCTGCGTCGCGGTAGCCGCATACATTGTCGCGCTGGAAAATACCGCCTGCATTCCCAGAGCCGCAGCGTTTACGGACGGTATGGTGTACTCCATATCCATGTCGCCGACGAAACCTATCTTACGCGCATTGGAGTTGAAAGCCGCGATCATTCCCGCAGCGTATGCTCCCTGATACATAAGTTCGCTGTACGCGCTTACGTTGGCGCTGCCGTTCAGCGTACCGTAGCTAATGAAATTTATGTTCATATACTTGTTCGACAATGAGCTTAGTGTATTTGCGTAGATCGCACTGCCAGCAACTATCTCGGTGCACCCTACCGAAACAAGCTGCTTTACCGCCGATTCAAAGTCGGCTATGCTTACGTTGTCTATATAGCAGGTCTCCATGCTGCTGCGGTTTGACGCTTTAACGCGCTGCTCGTTCATCCCCGCCGAAAAGCTGCCGTTGTCTACGCTGCCGTGGAAAATATATCCAACCTTGCGCGGCTGTTCGATCGCGTCCGAAGTTCCGCTCGATGTCTCGGAGGAGCTGTCATCGCCCTCTTTGTTGCAGGCAGTCAGACCGACTGTCATGCACAGCGCCATGGCTACCGCAAGGCGCTTTAACCATTTTGAAGTCATATTTCAATAACCTCCCGTTATTTTTCGGCACAATTCTACTGATAGTATCGAAAAGCGTCGATAATTACCCTGTAAAAACTATACCTTTTACATTATAACATATTTCCAAAAAAAAATCATCACTTTTTTGAAATATTTCATAGTTTATCTTTATTTTTTTTTGGAAATATGTTATAATGGAGTAGGCAGTACTTTTTTGACCGAAAACGTATAGCGATTTGTTATATTATGCATAAAATTGTCGGAAAGTATTGAAAAATAAACAAATGGACAAAAGCGAAAGGAAATTGTAATGAAATTCAACAAAATATTATGCGCGGGAACGGCGGCGCTTCTTGCGGCAACCGTATCGGGCTGCTCAGTGAAGGTCGGCACAAACGCGGAACCCGATTTGGACGCGATAGTCGCCGAGCCGGAAAATCCGGGGTACGACGAAGGACTTGAAATAACTTACAGGGATTTCAAGCGCGAATACGACTACGCGGTAAAGGGTGCGGGCGTCGAGGACGACACCGACCCGAGCTACGCCGACGTTTGCAAGAAACAACGCAACACGATCATAACCTATCTCATAAATGAAAAAATCATCTTGAAAAAGGCAAATGAAATGGGTATCGCCACCTTGACCGAGGAGGAAATGAGCAAGGTCGAAGAGGAATACAACAGCCTGATAGACGAGCAGATCAAGATATACGGCGATAACGCCGACTACGGTACCGTCGAGGCATCGTCGGTGAGCGACGATGAAAAGACCGAGCGCGGCACTAAGGAGTTTGACGATTTTCTGGCAAGCTGCAATCTGTCAAGGGACGATCTGCTTTTATGGCAGATGAACTCGGCAGTGACCGATAAGCTGATAGACGAAATCGGCAAGAGCGTGGATTATTCCGAGGCGGAAAAAAATTATGCCGATTATCAGGAGCAGATAGAGGCGCTTTACAAGGAGAGCGTTTTGCAGTACGAAAAGAACGGCTTTTCGTCGGTGTGGGTGCCCGAGGGTTCGCGAATGATAAAGCATATACTGCTGGGCTTTGACGAGAATACGCAGGATCTGATAAAGTCCGACCGCCAGAAGGGTGACGACGAAGCGGCTGATAAGCTCCGCGAGGAAAAGGCTGCGGAGCTTCAGGACAAGGTGAACGAGGTGCAGAAAAAGCTTGACGACGGCGTGGATTTTAACACGCTGCTGATGACTTACTCCAACGACGCGGCGGGTTCTTCGGCGAACCCCGACGGATATCTGGTCGTTCCAAACGGCGAGTCGTATATGAAAGAATTTCAGGCGGCGGCGTTCGTTCCAGAGAAGATCGGCGACAGAACAGTGTGCGTTACCGATTACGGCGTACACATTATGATCTACGCGGACGACGCAAAGGTCAGCGAGGAGGATAAAAAATCGTTTACGGACTACCTTTTTGACCAGCTGGTAAACGCGGCCTTCGGCGAAAAAATGGACGAATGGAGAGCCGAGTACAACTACAAAATAGATTATGCGGCGTTAAGGCTTGATGATCCCGCGGACAGTTCGGACGGCTCAAATTAACGAATAAGCGGACAGATATAATGGGAACGGAGAACTTATGAATACACCGATTTGCAACTTTTTGGAAAGATATACCGCAGAAAATAAACTGCGGCTGCATGTGCCGGGGCATAAGGGCGAATTTCCGCATGACGTTACGGAGGTGCAAGGCGCGGACAGCCTGTACCGCTCCGATATAAGCGGAGGGATAATCGGAACGAGCGAAGCCCTTGCCGCAAGCGTTTTCGGCGCTAAAAAGACCTGTTACTCCTGCGGCGGCAGCACGCTTGCCATTCAGACGGGGCTTGCGCTGCTGAAATCTCAGGGCTGCAACACCATTGCCGCGTCGCGCTATTCGCACAGGGCGCTGGCCTCGGCGGCGGCCATGCTGAAAATGAACGTAAAGTGGCTGTACCCGAGAGAGTTTATGTCGGCGGACGTAGTGTACGACGCGGAGGCGGTGAGCGGCGCGGACGCTCTGTTCATCACCAATATCGACTACTACGGCGGAACATGGAAGTTCGTCAATCCGAAAATGCCCGTTCTTATTGACAACGCGCACGGCGCTTACTTAAAGTTTGTGGACAAAAACATATTCGGCGCGGATTACCGTCACCCCATGGAACTTGGCTTTCCGCTTATGAGCGCGGAATCGGCGCACAAGACGCTCCCCGTGCTCACGGGCGGCGCGTATCTGCATTTCGCGAACGGCGTCGACGGCTCGAGAGCCAAGGAGATGATGGCGGCGTTCGGCTCGTCAAGCCCCTCGTATCTCATTTTGGAGAGCCTTGACCGTTTCAACGCCATGATCACGGAGAATGTTCAGATGGTGAACAACGCGTGCGAGGCGGTTCTCTTGTTAAAGGAAAAGCTGGAAAGCGCGGGCATTTCGATGAAGAAGAGCGATCCCCTGCGCATTACCGTAAACGCCCGCGAATGCGGAATGAGCGGTTTTGATTTTGCGCGCGGACTTCGCGCAAACGGCGTGGAGTGCGAGATGGCGGACGAAAATTACGCGGTGATGATGTTCTCGGCGGTAACGTCTATTGAGGACGTGGAACGCGCGG
>CAJTTH010000042.1:7596-11959 GCA_910579125.1 uncultured Oscillospiraceae bacterium
GAACGCGCGGGCGGCGAGGTCTGCGGCTCGATGAACGCGCCGTGTCCGCCGGGAGTGCCGCTGATATTTCCCGGCGAGATAATCGACCGCAACGTGGTCGGGGCGCTGAAAATGCACGGCGTGAAAACGGTCTCGGTGCTTACGAAAACGGGTGTGTAATGGTAAGAAAGAAAAATCGGCGGCGTATCCTCTGCGGCGGAAGAAGCTATGTCTGGTACGTTCGGGCGGGCGACCGCGACTATTGGGAGCGCGTTGAAAGAAACAATTGGGTAACGCCGTTTCTGCATATTATTTCCGAGGACAAGCGGCTCATACTGACGCTGCCGCTGAACGCTCCAAAGCCGTATGCTATAAGCCGAGGCCGCGTGTTTCAGGGCAGACCGACAAGCGGCCGTTGGGAGCGGTATATTCTGCCGTTTGATATTCCCGGAAGCGTTACGCCGCGGCTTGTCGCGGAGATCATCGAATGGGCGGTCTCGGGAGACCGAGCAGTCGGAACGGAGTACGGCGCGGAATTTCGCTTTTGACAAGATGTCGGGCGGTAAGGCGTTGGCGCTCGGCGGTCGACAGACGGACGTGACACAAGCCGTCTCCGCGTTGGAAAACGCTTTGTGAAAGGGCGCTCTCGACTACCGTTTCGCGGGGAGCGGTCACGGCGATAAGGCGCAGTCCGCGCCGCGAGGACACACGGATGTATGTTTCGCCGACGGACAATCCTGAGCGTATCATATAGATCCAACAAACCGCAACGGCGTACAGGCTTACGATAAACGCGCAGTAGAGCACGGTTTTCAGCAGCATTGCTTCCCGAAGCTGCTTCGTGAGGTACACGAACGCAAGCGCTGCCGAAAGTCCAACCGTCCACCAGAACGGCGTGGCAATAAAACCGAAAAAGGACGACCTCGGCGGTTTGATTTGAGCGGCATTGTCAATTGTGATACCGCAGAGAGTGCGAATAATTTTCGCGGCGTTCGCTGCGGGAACGGACGGGAAGATCATTACGCCGCGCAGATAGACGGGGGCGCGTTTCGCCAGAACCGCGGAGAGCGGACTTATCGTTACGGCGGACGCATTGAGGACGAGCGTGTGCTCATATAATGTTATTGCGCCGTTTCGAACGCGCAATAAATTGCCATGACGCGCGGCGCAGAGGTTCGCGAGCCGCAGCAGCTTTTTCGCGAACGCGAGAGACCATGCCGCAAGCACGAACACGGCGAGCACGGCGGCTATTTTCGGTACGGCGATATGCAGCGCTGAAAGCGCGTTGGTGAGTGTTTCGGCGGTGTCGGAGATCGCGGCGGTCACCTTATCGAAATACTCGCCGCCGAAAAGTCTGCTCAATCGGCGCAAAAACGCCGCCAGCAGCGCGATACCGCCGAGAGCGCGCGTGTCGGCAAACGCGCCGAACAGCACCGCCGAAAAGCGCGGTCTGAGCGGCACGGAGCGTATTTCGGGCAGAAACGGCAGCGGCTCGTTTTTGCGGAGGTAGAACGTTATTCTTCCGCGAACGGCATAAACGGTTATCTTCTTCGCGGCGAATATCCGCAGCAGCGGAGAGCGCTCTGACGAGACGCGGATAATGCTTTTCAGTGGCAGAACGCTTTTGCGGCGCAAGATAATTCCCTTTTCGAGAATTATTTCGTTCTCTTCAAATTCAAGCCGCACAAAGAGCTTTCGGAGAACATAATACATTAAAAAATTCATAACAATCCTTTGAAATGAGAGGTATTTGCGATGACGACAGGTTGTATAATTCTGGCGGGCGGCGCGGGCAAGCGCATGAAGTCCGAGCGCCCCAAGGTGCTGTGCGAGGTTCTGAAAAAGCCGATGCTCGGCTGGGTCATGGACGCGGCGGAGAAATTCGGGTTTGATGAGACGGCGGTCATTACGGGATACAAAAGGGAGATGACCGAGGAGTATGTCAACAAGCGCGGCAAGATAATCTACACCTATTTTCAGTCCGAGCAGAAGGGCACGGGCGACGCGGTAAAACAGGCAAAGGAGTTCATCGAGGCTGCGGAGTGCGTTTGCGTGCTTAACGGCGACGCTCCGTTTATTGACGCGGAAACGCTCCACAAGTCGCTTGAGGAGCACAAGAGCACTGGCGCCGCCGTCACTGTCATTACGGCGGAAATCTCCGACCCGACGGGCTACGGCAGAATAATCCGCGAAAAAAACGGAAAGTTCACCGCTATCCGCGAACAAAAGGATTGTTCCCCCGAGGAGACGGAAATATGCGAGGTCAACTCGGGCGCGTACTGGTTTAACTCGGACGCGCTGCTGAGGGCGCTGCCTCGTCTCACCGACAAGAACGCCTCGGGCGAGTTTTACCTCACCGACTGCGTGGAGCTTATCGGCGGTGCGCAGGCGTTCAAGAGTGAAAATCCCGATATAGTGCTCGGCGCGAATACTCGTCAAAGCCTGCTGGAGCTTAATGAAAAGGCGCGGCAGCGCGTTATCGGCAGAATGCTCGACAGCGGCGTGAGCTTCATCTCGACCGACGGCGTTATTATCGGCTCGGACGTGGAGATCGGCTGCGATACTACGGTGCTGCCGAATACCATGATACTCGGAAAGACCGTTATCGGCAAGGGCTGCGAGATCGGCGCAAATTCCCATATCGAGGACTGCGTTATCGGCGACAATGTTATATTAAATAATGTACAGGCGTATTCCTCGACCGTCGAGGACAACGTGAAGATCGGTCCGTTCGCGCAGCTGCGCCCGGGAACGACAATACGCAAGGGCGTGAAGATCGGAGATTTCGTGGAGATAAAGAACAGCGATATCGGCGAGAACACAGCGGTCGCTCACTTGACTTATCTCGGAGACAGCGACGTCGGACGCGGGGTGAATTTCGGCTGCGGCTGCGTCACCGCGAACTACGACGGTGTGGATAAGTTCCGCACGGAGATAGGCTCAAACTCCTTTATCGGCTGCAACACAAATCTTGTCGCTCCCGTGAAGATAGGTGAGAACGCGACTACAGGCGCAGGCTCGACTATCACCCGCAACGTGCCGCCGAACTCGCTGGCGGTGGAGCGCAGTCAGACAAAGATTATCGAGAATTGGGATAAGAATTTCAAGAGGAAGAAAAAATAAGGCTTTTTGGGGGATAATTATTATGAAAGCACTTGTTGTCGTGGATTATCAGAATGATTTTGTGAACGGCTCGCTCGGATTTGCGGGCGCGGAGCTGCTCGAGCCGATAATTGTCGAGAAAATCGAGGAATACCGAAAAAAGGGCGGACGGATAATTTTTACACTTGACACCCACGGCGAGGATTATCTTGAGACCGCCGAGGGCGGAAAGCTCCCTGTGAAGCACTGTATTAAGGGCACGGAGGGTCACAAGCTCTACGGCAAGGTAGCGGAATGCGTATGCGAGGACGATATAGTTATTACAAAGAGAACGTTCGGCTCTCTGGAACTTGCCGCTCTTCTCAAAGATATGAACTTCAAGGAAGTGGAGCTTTGCGGTCTGGTGACGGACATCTGCGTGGTCACCAACGCCGTGCTCGCAAAGGCGGCGCTGCCCGAGAGCCGCGTTATCGTGGACGGCAGGGCTTGCGCGTCGTTTGACAACGAAAAGCACAAGGCGGCGCTGGAGGTCATGAAGAGTGTGCAGATCGACGTAATATGATTTTAGGGGCGTAAAATGACGGACGGCACTTTTAGGACGTGGGAAACGGTTACCGCGGCACTTGGCGGAGTTTTGTTATTATTCGCCATGTTTTATCAAGATCTGACCAACGGACACGTTACGAGGGGTGCGGATCCAAAACTGCTTATGATAGCGATTGCAGTGGCGGCGGCAGGACTTTTCGCGAAGCCCGTCTGGCTGCTGGGCAACTGGCGCGAGATACGCACTTGGGAGCGCACGACGGCGTTTGTGCGGAAAAGATACACCACGGGACGCGGACGAAGAACAAGATACCACATCTGCCTTGAATTTTACTCGAAGGACGGAAAAGCGCACCACAAGGAGATCGAGGGCAGAACGATGTTCAAGACGGGCGACCGAAACGACATTATGTTCGCGGACGAGTATATGAACGCGCTGCTCTTTGTGCCGCAGGCGTTTAGACAGGCGGTAGGCTCGGCGATAGCTGGCGTGCTTTTAGAAACAGTTTGTGTGATATGCCTGTTGGTGCTGTGATGTTCACGATGTAATGCGAATACCGTGCGGAACAGCATGCAGAAGGAGGGTGTAATGCATTGTAATTACCGCAATTTGCTTTGGTATGGTATTGCAGCAGGGTTCGGCGAGAACGCTCTGTTTTACCTCCTTGTTTTCTTTACGCCGTTGGAGTTTTCCGGAGCTGCGTTTTTTTCCGGTATATTTGCGATAATTTCTTGTCTG
>CAJTTH010000043.1:0-8018 GCA_910579125.1 uncultured Oscillospiraceae bacterium
ATATGCAAGCAAACGCCGACAAAGCGCGTAGCGCGGTAATTGTGCGGTATTGCCTTAAGTAAATTGCCTAAAAAACTATCTTGTAATCATCAAACAAAAAATAATTATAATTTTCAGAAAAAATATCGGATATTGGCATAAAATTCGGAAACCCCCTTGACAAGCGCATTTTGTTGTGATATAATAATAAAGCCGCTTGTGCGGGGTCGTTTAAGCAGCGGGCGAAAACTCGTTCACCCCAACGCAGCGAGTCTGATAAAAACGAGGTAAAAACTATGTACGCAGTAATTGAAACGGGCGGAAAGCAGTATCAGGTAAAAGAGGGCGACGTTCTCTTTATTGAGAAGCTCGAAGCCGAGGGCGAAATCACCTTCGATAAGGTAATCATGGTCGGCAAGGACGACGGCGTTACCGTAGGCGCTCCCTACGTAGACGGCGCTTCCGTAAAGGCTACGCTCCTGAAAAACGGCAAGGCTAAGAAAATCACGGTTTTCACTTACAAGCCCAAGAAGCATGTTAAGAGAAAATTGGGTCACAGACAACCGTACAGCCAGGTTAGGATTGAGGCTATCAACGCGTAATGTTAAGGGCTGTATTCCGCAGAAAGAACGGAGCGTTCAGCGGCTTTGAGATAAGCGGTCACGCAGGATATGGCGCGGAGGGCAACGATATTGTCTGCGCAGCGGTAAGTTCCTGTACAATGCTTGTATGCAACGCCGTAACGGAAAACTTCGGTGCGAACGCCGAGGTTAACGTCAAGGAAAATTGCATAACGCTGCGTTTGAATGATAACGGCGGCGAAGCAGCGGAAAAGCTGCTTGAAGCCTTTTTTGAGCATTTGACGGCAATTGCGGAGGATTACAGCAAGGTCAAGGTTGAAATTGATTAACAGGAGGAAAAACGATGATTAAGATCAGCTTACAGTATTTCGCTCATAAAAAGGGAATGGGTTCTACCAAGAACGGACGCGATTCCGAGTCCAAGAGACTGGGCGTTAAGCGCGCGGACGGACAGTTTGTCCTCGCGGGCAACATTCTCGTAAGACAGCGCGGCACTCACATTCACCCCGGAAACAATGTGGGCAGAGGCTCCGATGATACCCTGTTCGCACTTGTTGACGGCAAGGTAAAGTTCGAGCGCGTTGGCAGAGACAGAAAGCAGGTCAGCGTTTACGCGGCTGATTGAGTTCTGTACATTTGTACACATTAAGCCGGATATCTGTCCGGCTTATTTGTGTATTTTTTCGGATTGGCGGGGAAGTATAAGACGGAAAGGCGGTCAGTAATGTTTGTCGATAAGGTAGAGATATCAATACGCGCGGGCAGCGGCGGCAACGGAGCAGTGTCGTTCCACCGCGAGAAATATGTGAACGCGGGCGGTCCGGACGGCGGAGACGGCGGCAAGGGCTCGGATATAGTTTTTGTCGCGGACGACAGCTTGTCAACGCTGATCGATTTCCGCTACAAGAAAAAGTACGTTGCTCCCGACGGCGAACCCGGCGGCGCAAAGCGTTGCTCGGGCAAGTCAATGGAGCCGACGGTAATAAAAGTGCCGCGCGGCACGATAGTCAAGGACGCGCACACGGGGCGCATACTCGCGGACGTTTCCGACGATGAACCGATAGTAGTCGCAAAGGGCGGCAAGGGCGGCAAGGGCAATGTGCATTTTGCGACCCCGACGCGCCAGATACCGCGTTTCGCGAAGCCCGGTTTTCCCGGGGAGAAATTCGACGTGGTTCTTGAATTGAAGCTGCTCGCGGACGTAGGTCTGGTCGGCTTTCCGAATGTCGGAAAATCAACGCTTATAAGCGTAGTGAGCGCCGCGAAACCCAAGATCGCGAACTACCATTTCACCACGCTCACACCCGTGCTCGGCGTCGTCAAGCGCGGCGAAAAGTCGTTCGTAATGGCGGATATCCCGGGGCTTATCGAGGGAGCTTCCGAGGGCGTGGGATTGGGTCACGAGTTTCTGCGGCACGTTGAGCGCTGCCGTTTGATAGTTCATGTTGTGGACGTTTCGGGGATAGAGGGGCGCGATCCTGTTGAGGACTTAGAGAAGATAAACGTGGAGCTTGCTAATTTCTCCGAAGAGCTTGCCGAGCGCCCGCAGATAGTTGCGGCGAACAAGTGCGATCTTGCGTCCGAGGAGCAGATAGCAGCGTTCGAGAAGTATATCACGGACAAGGGCTTGCAGTTTTTCCGCATTTCCGCGGCGACGACAGAGGGCACGGACAGGCTCATGGACGCGATTACGGCGAAGCTCGACACGCTCCCGCCCGTGAAGCGCTATGAGGCTGTTCCGCTCACGCTTGAGGAGCTTGCGAAGATCGACGAGGATAAACACAGCTTCAAGGTCGAAAAGGCGGACGGCGTGTATATCGTCGATGCGGAGTGGCTCGCGCCGATACTCTCGACCGTTAATATGGAGGACTACGAGAGCTTACAGTATTTTCAGCGCGTGCTGCGGTCGAGCGGTATAATCGACGAACTGGAGCGGCAGGGTATACAAGACGACGACCTTGTTTCAATATTCGATTTTGAATTTAATTACGTGCGATAATCAGACAAAGAAAATTTCCTCGGAGCGGGATCTCGGAGGTGACATTTATGAGTTTTATCAGCAATTTGATACAGGATATGGAGCGTTCAACAGCGGGCAGCGAAGAGACCGCCCGCAAGGTAATGGCGCTTTGCGGCTCGGTGAAGTGCGAAAGCGCGCTGTTTGTCGGCGATGAAAGCGTCACACCGCGCGTCATAGCCGAAAAGACGGGTGTAAAGCTGCTGACCGCGTTTTTCGAGCAGCACCGCGCCGACGACGCGGCGAAGCTCGGATTTGAAACGTGTACGGTCGGAGCGTTCGAACTTCCTGAAAAAGAGGGCGGCTGGGAGTTCGTGTGGCTGAACTGCGGCGCGGAGCCGGACGGCGTTCCGCTGCGTCTGGAGCGTTTGTACGACAGTCTGAAAAAGGGTGCGGTCGTCGTTTACAGAACGCTCTGTTGGCTTATCGACCCGTCGCCCGATACGCGGAGCTACGTTGAGCGACGCTTCGGCAGACCCGTACCGCTGGATGCGGTCCTGCGGTTTGCCAAAGAGCAGCGCTTTAAGCTGCGCGATTTCTACATTGCGCCGAAAACCGACTGGACGAACGGCTTCTACCGTCCGATGAGCGAACTTATAAAGAAGTACGAGGGCTTGTTGGACAACGAAACTTCGGCGGGTATCGGCGAGGTCAACAAGGAAATGTATATGTTTGACTTGCACAGCGAGGAATACAGCTACGTTTACTACATTCTGGAGAAATAAAATGACTTTTGAGAAACTGACCGAGAAGGAAGCGGCGGCGTACAGCGCGAACATTCTCGCGTTTTACGGCGACAGCGTGTACGAGGTCATGGTGCGTGAACGCGTTGTGAAGGAGCATCAGACCAACGCGGGGCGGCTGCACGAGCTTGCGGTCGAGCGTGTTCGGGCGAGTTACCAGTCTGAGGCGGTGAACGTTATTGAGCCGCTGCTGGACGAGCGCGAGGCGGATATTCTGCGGCGCGGGCGGAACGCGGGAGGTATCTCCGTTCCGAAAAGCGCCAAGCCGTCCGAGTATCGGCGCGCTACGGCACTTGAGGCGCTGTTCGGCTATCTCGCGCTCTGCGGCAGAGAGGAACGCGCCGCGGAGCTGTTTGACGCGATCTGCGCCGCGCTGCCGATAGAGAGCGGATAATTTTTCATGCGGAGGGGCGCTATGGTCAAAAGTTCAGGAAGAAATACCATATTGCGGTGGTCGTTTGACATACTGATAATATTGGTCGGTGCGGCGGTTTACTCGTTGGGAGTTCACTGCTTTATCTCGCCGAACAACATAGCTCCCGGCGGCGCTACGGGCGTTGCGATCATCATTTCGGGGCTGAGCGGAATACAGGTCGGTACGCTTATTCTGCTGCTGAACGTGCCGCTTATCATCGCGGGATTTTTCCTCTTGAATAAGGCGACTATGGTGAAAACGCTTATCTCCGTCGCGGCGATAACCGTTGCGACCGATCTTGCGGAAGCGTTTGTGCCGATATACAGCGCCGAAAACGGAAACGGCATAATGGCGGCGATATTCGGCGGCGCGCTTATGGGCGCGGGCATGGGCTTGATGTATCAGCGCGAGGGAACGTCGGGCGGTACGGATATTCTCACGAAGATAATAAACCGCTTTATGCCCGAGATGAAGCTCGGCGGCATACAGGCGGCTTTGGACGGCGTTGTCGTGCTGCTCGGACTGGCGGTGTACGGGGACATAAACGTGGTCTTGTTCGCGGTCGTGGCGATCTTTGTGCAGTCGAAATTTATCGACGTGCTGGTCTACGGCAGTCAGGAAAGCCGTTTCCTGTTGATTTTTTCAAGAAGTCCGCATGAGATTGCGAAAAAGCTGATCGAGCAGCCGCACGGCGTAACGCTGCTGAAGGGCGAGGGCGCGTACAGCGGAGAGGAACGGCAGGTGATCGCGACAGCGGTTCACCGCAGCGCCTATTCAAAGGTAAAACGCATAGTCCGCGAGATCGACCCGAAAGCGTTCGTTGTCACGACAACGGCAGGCGAGGTTTTTGGCGAGGGTTTCGCCAAGCTGAGTTAATTTCGCTAATTACTAGCGCTAACGGTTAATAAATCAAACTAACGTAAAGGAGAAAGATTATGTCAGGACATTCAAAATGGAGCACTATCAAGCGTAAAAAGGGTGAAAAGGACGGCGCGCGCGCTAAGGTGTTTACCAAGATCAGCCGCGAGATACTGGTTTGCATCAAGGAAACGGGTTCGGCAGACCCCGCAAATAACTCACGACTTGCGACGCTCGTCCAGAAAGCCAAGTCCAATAATATCCCCAACGACAACATTGACCGTCTGCTGAAAAAGGCTGCGGGCGGCTCGGAGAAAAACGACTACGAAAACTGCGTTTACGAGGGCTACGGTCCGGGCGGCGTTGCGGTTATCGTGGAATGCCTTACCGACAACCGCAACCGTACCGCGGGCGAGATACGCCATTACTTTGACAAATTCGGCGGAAATCTCGGCACGGCGGGCTGTGTGAGCTTTATGTTCACGCTCAAGGGCGTTATCGTGCTGAACAACGAGGACGGCGATATCGACGAGGACAAGGCAATGGAGGATATTCTCGAGAGCGGCGCGGATGATTTCAGCTTTGAGGACGGCGTGGTCGAAATTTCGACCGACCCGAACGAGGTCGGGAACGTCGCGGCGGAGCTTACCAAGCGCGGCTACGATGTGCTTTCGGCGCAGGCGGAGCAGGTTCCGAGTACTTATACGACACTCACCGATGAGGATCAGCTCAAGAAAATGGGCTTGATGCTCGAGACTATGGAGGATAACGACGACGTGCAGAACGTATGGCATAACTGGGACGCGCCCGATGAAGTCTAAAGGCTTCATTCAATGGAATAAATATGCCGTTTGTCGGTTGCCGTTGTGAGTTATGAGCTTCGGACTTGTTCGTCATAATTCTGTAAAAGACCTCCTGTTTCAGCGTTGAAATAGGGGGCTTTTTATTATGCAGTTAAAAGAAAATTATTGAAAGAATATCTTTTGGAGTGTTCGCTGCGCGGATATACAAAAAAGACGATTAAGTTGTTATAAGTCGAAAGGCTCTTTTTTAATTTGCGGAATTGAGATAAATCCCTCTGCCCTAAACGTTGACTTCAAACGGTAATGCGCATAATGTCATATAAAAATATCCGTCGGTTATTGCTGCAATCGTTTCTTTCAGCTAGACAATACTGTTGTAATTCGGGTTCAGCTTTAAATTCATCGGTACGGTATTTTATGTAATGATATATCATCCTCTTTTATTGTCAAATATAGGTAATACACAGATTGATTGTAAGACCAACAATAAATCGGCGCATCATGTAAGGTGCGCCGATTCACTGCCTATTCGGTTTTTTGTGATTTCTCCGTGTACAGGGGAGAGTTTAATTTGCAGTTAATGATTATACCCTGAGCTTCTCTATCTGCTCTTCGAGCATCGCGGACTGTCCGCTCAGTTCCTCGCAGGATGCCGCAGTCTGCTCTGCCGTGGCGGAGTTCTGCTGTACGACTGTGGAAATCTGGTCGATACCTATCTTGACTTGCTCGATAGAATCCGCCTGATCATCGGCAGCGGCAGAAATCTCGCCAATATACTTGTTCGTGAGGTCGGCAAGCTCCGTTACCTCCTTCATTGTATCGGCTGTGCTTTGTGCGATAACAGTGCCCTTGTCTACCGCCGTAATGGTCGCGTTGATAAGCTCGCCGGTCTGCGCCGCAGATTCCGCACTCTTTGCCGCAAGATTGCGAACCTCGTCCGCAACGACCGCGAAGCCCTTTCCGGCAGCGCCCGCGCGTGCTGCTTCGATAGCGGCGTTCAGCGCAAGGATATTGGTCTGGAACGCAATATCATCAATAGCCTTGATGATATTCTGGATCTGGTCGGATTTCTCCTTGATCTCGTCCATTGCAGCAAGCATATTCTTGACTTCGTTGTTCTGGTAGGTGATCTTCTCGGAAGTCTGAACGGATATCTTGCTTGCCTCGGAAGCGTTATTGGCGCTCTGTTGTACTTTGTTCGCGATCTCGTTGATAGACGCCGACAGCTCTTCGATTGCCGCAGCCTGTCTTGTTGTGCCTTCTGCGAGACTCTGCGAACCCTCAGACATTTGTGCCGCGCCGTTCTTAACATCCGTGGAGGACTGATTGATGTTTCCGATTATCTCGTGCAGCGATTCCTCAATCCTCTCAAACGATTCGTTGATCTGAACAAAGTCGCCGAGGTATGTAATCTTCGATTTTGCCGTGAAATTGCCAATCGCCATCTGCGAGAGCACATTATTGATATCTGCCACATACGAATTCAGTTCGCCCTTTGTAAATTCGAGCTTGTGCACGAAGTCGCCCAACTCGTCGTTGCCGAATTTGTAGTCGCTGTTCGGATCGTTAAGAGCGCCGCGGCTCATGCTGTCCGCCAGCTTTTCTGCCTCTTGAATGGGACGAAGAATGGTCTTGACCGCGTAGAACCCGACAACAATCAACATAATGCCGCCGACAATGACTGCGATAATTGTTGAAATGAGAATAAGTTCCAATCTGAGCAGCTCCGCTTCGGCAGCCGACAAGCCTGAAAAATATGCTCCGACTACCTTATTGTTGATATCATACATGGGACGGTAGAAAACATAGTGATTCTGCCCGAGTATCTTAATGGTATCTTCAAATGTATTGCCGCCGTCAACAACTACCGACGCAGGCTCTTCGGGGATCTGGGTGCCGACAGCTCTCTTGCCGTCAGAGATAATTGTCGTCGCGATACGGGTCTTGCCTCCGACAATCGTGATCTCGGCAGTGCTCTGCTCCTTTACCGTGTCTATCCAGCTCGTTTCCGTGAGATACATACCCGAAACCGCCGCGCCGCCGTCTGTGGTGCCTTTTGCGGTCTGAAGAGCAAGTCCGCTCTTGGAATCGTACACGACGCCGGAATATCCTGCGCTCGCTCTTGTAAGATTAAAGTCGGCAAGATTAAAGTTGTCTGTTTTCCAGACGATATTTCCGCTGGAATCCATAATAGCCGCATAATCGCTTTCGGTTTCCTTTTTTGAGTCAAAAAAAGCGTTAAGGTCTTCAGAAGGCGCATCGGCTTTCAACAGCCCGCTGTGCTCCATATCAACAAGCATATCTTCAACTCTCTTCAGTTGAGCCTCTTTTGCAGCGACAAGAGTATTCATGCCGATCTCCGTTTGAGTTCTCATGATCTTATCGGTGTTGCTGCCCGACAGTTTAATGGTGAATATGTTTACAATAACAACTGTCAATACCAGACTGATGATGATTGCAAACAGCAGTTTTCTTCCTATCTTAGAATTCATAACTCAGTTCCTTTCCGTTTACATAGATTTGAATGATCATTAGCTAACGAAAAAAATCACCCTTTTATAAAAATTTACACTTTTATTAAATAAAAGTGTAAATTTTTATAAAAGGGTGATTTTTTTCGTT
>CAJTTH010000043.1:8028-11632 GCA_910579125.1 uncultured Oscillospiraceae bacterium
TTTACACTTTTATTATATCAGAATATATAGTTTTTGTCAATAAATACTAAATTGTAAAATTGCCCAAAAAATTTATGTTAATTTTGTTACAGCCGTAAAAACAAGCGTTAGATACTTGATAGCAAAGCCGCACAAACAGAATAACAAAGGGAAACGGCGCGTTTATATTGTCCGTTTCCCTTAAATTCACTTTAATGTAAAATGCTGTTAGCCTTATATCATCAATATCCGTATTTTTTCTTTTTGGCGGCGATGAAGATCACCGTGATAACGCATGACATAAGCTCCGCGGCGGCCACCGACGCCCATATCCCGTCTACTTTAAAGAATATCGGCAGCAAAAGCACAGCCGCTATCTGAAAGACCAGCGTTCTCAAAAACGATATAAGCGCGGATATCAGCCCGTTGTTCAGGGCAGTGAACATTGATGAGCCGAAAATGCTTACCCCGGCGAACAAAAACAGAAACGAGAATATCCTGAAGCCGTGTACGGTCAGATCGAACAGATCCTTGTCGTACCCGACAAACACGGAGGACAGCGGCGCGGCGAGCAGCTGCGACGCGGCAAACATCGCAAGCGAGGCGAAACCGATTATCACAAAGCTCTTTTTGCGCAGGCTTTTCAGTTCGCCGGTATTGCGTGCGCCGAAGTGAAACCCGATAACGGGCGCCGTTCCGACGCTGTAGCCGATAAATATCGCGAGAAATATAAGATTGACATACATCATAACGCCGTATGCTGCGATTCCGTCATCTCCTACGAAGTTTTTGAGCTGTGAGTTGTACAGCATATTTACAATGGACATTGAGCCTTGAGACACAAATTCGGACGAACCGTTAGAACAGGCTTTGCCTATCGCGCGGATATCGAATTCCGTCTTTCCGAGACGGAGCAGACTTGTATTCGGGCGCAGAAAATAAACTATCGGCACCGCGCCGCCAACAATCTGGCTCATCGCCGTAGCGGCAGCCGCACCCGCGATCCCCCAATCAAATATCCACATAAACAGTGCGTCAAGCACCATATTTAATATACCGGACGCGACAGTTACCGCAAGCCCGAGTTTGGGCTTTTCGGCGGTGATGAACAGGCTCTGAAACTCCATTTGCAGTATAAACGCGGGCATTGCGAGAACGACCATGCGCCCGTAGAGCACGCAGTTTTTAAGCAGCTCTCCGTCTGCGCCGAGCGCCTCTGCGATAACCGGCATAAGCAAAAAGCCCGCTGCGGCAAGTACAACTCCGGCTCCCGCCGAAACGTATATCAGCAGCGAAAAAAGGCTGTTCGCCTTTTCGCGATTGCCCTCGCCGAGCGTCTTAGACACCAGCGCGCTGCCTCCCGTGCCGAACATAAAGCCTACAGAGCCCGTGATCATCAGCACGGGCATTATAAAGTTCACGGCGGTAAATTCAACTTTACCGACTATATTTGACACGAACAGCCCGTCGACCACTCCGTATATTGATGTGAAGATCATCATGGCTATCGATGGAAGCGTGAAGCGGAAGAGCTTTTTGTAATCGAAATGCTCCGATAATGTTATTTCTTTTTTCATATTTACCTCTTACAAATTGTCAATACTACTGCGAAATTCGTCAAGATACTTCTGCGTAAGGCGGATATATTCCGTGCGCTCTTGCTCCGTCCACGACAGCTTGTAAAAAGATTGTGTGTCGGAGGTAATTATGAAACATTATTTCACGAAAACGGAGACAGCGCTTTGGTGCGGATCCGCTCTGCTGATAACGACGGCGTTTATGCTTTTTGACAGAGCAAATCCGCTTACGCTCGCCGCGTCGCTTATCGGAGTGACCTCTCTTATTTTCAGCGCGAAAGGAAACCCCGCGGGACAGGCTCTTATTGTGGTGTTCAGCGTACTGTACGGGATTATTTCGTTCAATTCCGCGTATTACGGCGAGATGATCACCTACCTCGGAATGACCGCGCCGATGTCGGTTTTCGCGCTGATCTCGTGGCTGAAAAATCCATACGGCAGCCGTACCGAGGTCAGGGTGAACCGTATTCACCGCCGCGAGACTGCCGTGATGTTCGCTGTGTCGGCAGGGGTCACGGTCGGGTTTTACTTTGTTTTAAAAGCGTTCGGTACAGCAAATCTTATTCCGAGCACGCTGTCGGTAACGACCAGCTTTATCGCCGTGTACCTTACGGCACGGAGATGCGCTTTTTTTGCACTGGCTTACGCTGCGAACGATCTGGTGCTGATATTCCTCTGGACGCTGGCGGCGCTTGAAAATTCGTCATGCATATCGGTAATAGTCTGCTTTGTCATCTTTTTCGTCAACGACCTCTACGGGTTTGTCAACTGGACAAGAATATATAAGCGACAGAACGGTGAAGAACAAGCTATTAAATAATTCGGCATGAGCGTTATTGTGAACGCGTTTCGATGCGGCAAATCAACACGCCTACCATAGTTATGAAATATGCCGTAAATATCGCGCCGGAATGTTTCGCGGCGCTTATGAGCACGAGCTACGGGATCGGGATCTATATGCCCCGGCTTTTGGAGTTGACGGCGGCTCTGAAAACGGCGGAGACTGCAAGCATTATCGTTATCAGAACGCCTGTTACGGTAACGCGGTCGAGACCGTAAAGAACAGGACAGGCGGATATGGCAGCGGTTGTGATGATGCAGACGAACAAGGCGTTCCGCAGTTTGGCAGAGCGTTTCCCGACGATCATTACGATCACCGTGAAAACCGTAACAGCGACCGTCATCAGCGCTGTAATAAACGGCGGAAACATCGCGACGCCAAACGGAAGAGGATCAAAATAAGAGTACATATCCGGCTTCGGCTCTACGCCGGGCGGGGTTGCCCACAACAATACCACTCCGTTCGGCAGCAGTTCCAGAGCTATCGCGGCGGCGAGCGTTCCCAGCGAAATGCTCTCAAGCAATATTTTGGGCAGATCAAACAGTTTAAAAGATTTTTTTGACGTAAGCATAAAAATTCCTCCAATATTTACAAAAACTCCCATAACAAATATCGGCGTGGCATTCCCCGCAGTATACAGCGGGGAGAAAAACATACACACGCCCGCGATAAGGAGCAGTACGGCAACCGTCCTGCGGCTCATTTGTTTAACGTACAGAAGCGTCTCGATGAGCGCATTGTCCGATTGCTTTTTCAGCGTTTCAGGTGTGGAGCGTTCGCCGTTCATAAGTTCCGCGATAGACACATTAAGTTCCTTGGAAAGTATTTCCAGCACTGCTATGTCGGGAAAGCCGCGTCCGTTTTCCCACACTTAAGGATACCGCTAAAGTTCTTTAATCAATCTTTCCCACAAATCGGTAGAAAATCTCAATTTCCTGTGTTCTGCTGCCGTTTTCGCCCTTGACCGCCTCGTGAATCACGATCTTGTCAATCTGTTCGTTCAGCAGAGGTGCTGTGAGTTCGGTTAGTTCGGTGTATTTGCGGACAAGCGACAGCCACTTTTCCGCTCCGTCGGCGTCCTGTGCCGACTTGTCAAGCTTGGCTTGTAGCTCCTGCTTCTTGCTTTCAAGCTGCGACTGCTCCTCTTGATACTTCGCCGAGAGCATTGCAAAGTTGCGGTCGGTTATAGCCTCTTTTGCCCTGTCCT
>CAJTTH010000044.1 GCA_910579125.1 uncultured Oscillospiraceae bacterium
GAATGTAATGGTTTTTGAGATATTCTGAATAAATTTTCATATGATCATTGCCATCTTTTGATCGAACTGTGTGAGTGTGGTATGGTTCTGAATCAATTGGTATTATTTCTGAAAAAATTTGTGAAACTTCTGCTGTACTGCGAGCAACATTATAATATTGGTTCCCAAAATTGGTAAGTACTTTTATAAGCATAGCACATTGATCTTGGAGTTCATGAAGATGGTCATATTGAACAACATATGCTGGATCTTCGTTTTCTTTTTTCTTTTTGGAACTAGACATTCCATCTTTAATTTTTGCCCATGAATGTATGACTTTAACTGACAATTAATGATTTTGCATAAAACAATAGTGTATGCATATAACCATAACTGACTATAAAAAAAAAAACGTGCCACCCAGGACTCGAACCTAGAATCTCATGCTCCGTAGGCACACGCCTTATCCATTGGGCCAGTGGTACTTACATCTTTTGAAAAATAATTAAATATATTAATTAATTTAATGAAATTATCATCAATATCCTTCATTATTTACAATAATAATAAAATTATTCTTACTGTTAACTTCTTATACTATTTAAATGTAACTAATAATAAAAAATGAAAAGAAGCATTTGTGATATGTTTTCAAGTTATATCAGGAAAATATGTTCAAATATGTAAAAAACTCTTGAAATCTTCTTCAAATAATTGTATAATAGTAATGGAATTTGTTATTCGAAAAAAATATAACGGAGGAAAAATATGGAATTTATAAGTGAGCGTACCGCCTACACCATGATATCGGATACCGTTGTAAAAGCGGGCGTTTCTTTGTTTAACGCTGTAAAGTACATCTATATGATCGCCGATAAGGATTTTTACAATATCAACGTTAAGGACATCTTCAAAATTGCTCTGAAAAATATCACCGACACGACCTGTCTGTACAACACGGGTCTGAAACTTGACAAGGAACGCTGCAAGGAAATGAACTCCCCGGAATACGAGCGTGTGCTGTCGCTTATGGTGTATTCGTTCGCGGTAAGGCTGCCGGAGCTTAAAAACGTCAAGACCAAGGGCGGAGCGCTCAACGACAAGCAGATCAAGACGGTATATGATATGGTCATTGCAAAGGGTGCTGGAAACTACGAGAACGCGATTTCGGACGATTTCGAGGAGATACGCCGCATGGTCAAGCTTGGCAAGCCCGTTCCCGCTTACGACGCGGAGTGGTTTAAGGGGTACGTTTACGGCTACGTTCCCGCGCTCGCCACGGTCAACAATAAGAATTTGTTCCTGCTGGGAAGCTGCGATATCCTGTTCACGCTGTTCTACAGTGCGCTTGAGGACGAGCTGGAGCGCGTGCTGAATTCGCTTGCCGCGCAAGCATAAAATTTACGGGAGGTTATCTATGAGTAAAGTAAAGATATGCGCGGACAGCGTATGTGATCTGTCCGAGGAGCTTAAGGAGCGGTATGATATAAGCGTTGTTCCGCTGTATGTAAACAAGGGCGACGAAACGCTCAAGGACGGTTCGGAGATCGGTCAGAAGGACGTTTTTGCCTACTTCCGCAGCACGGGAAAGCTGTGTAAGACCTCGGCAGTGAGCGTTGATGATTTCACGAATTTCTACAGGGAGCAGCTTGTCGGTTATGACGAACTGATAATTATTACGATAAGCTCCGATTTTTCGGCGTGTTTTCAGAACGCGAATATCGCTGCCGACGATTTCCCGAACGTGCGCGTTGTCGATTCGCGAAATCTGTCGACGGGCGAGGGTCTTGTAGCGGTTTCTGCGGCGAAGCTGGCAGCGGGCGGGCTTTCCGCGGACGAGATCGTCGAGAAGATCGGCGGGATAATCCCAAAGATCGACGCAACGTTTTTCGTGGCAAACGTGGAGTATCTTCACAAGGGCGGACGCTGCTCGTCAATAGCGGCTTTGGGTGCAAATCTGCTGAAGCTCAAGCCTTGTATCGCCGTACAGGACGGTAAAATGAAGGTTATCAAAAAATACCGCGGCAGCATTGAAAAGACGATAAAGGATTACGTCAAGGACAGGCTGGATGGCGCGGAGGTCGACGACGATCTGATCTTCATAACCCACACGACTGAGGCGGAAAATACGGCGCTTACCGCCGAGGAGATCAAGAAGTACAAGAACTTCAAAGAGATCGCCGTGACGGACGCGGGCTGCACGGTGGCTTGTCACTGCGGCGAGGATACGCTGGGTATTTTGTTTATCCGAAAGTAATAGATACAAGCTGTTAGAGCATAGAATTACCAAGAGGTGAATTTTATGCAAACCAACGACAATGTTCAGACTTTTTCATTTATGAGCGCGGAGCGTCCCGTGCTTGAAGCCGAAATACTTGGAGGCGCGGATTATCCTGATATCAAGGGCGAAGCGTATGTCTATTTTTTACCCGACGGTATCTATTTGCAGGCGGATTTCGACAAGCTGCCCGAGAACAATGAATTCGGGTTTCATGTTCATGAGGGCTTGATTTGCGAGGCTCCGGGCGAAAAGCTGCTGCCGCTGCCGGATATGTACTCCGACAGAAACGGAAAGTCGTCAATGCAGATATATCTTGACCGCGTGACCTCAACGCAGATCGCGGGAAAGACTATCATGATGCATATAAAGAATGAGGACGGCACGGACGGAATAACCATAGCCTGCGGAATACTCAACAGAATTTTGTGAAAAACGATCTTTCCGGCGACGGTCGGGGAGATAAATAAAAATAACGGGAGTGTAAAATCATGAGCGAGATAAGAGACGTTAATTTATGGGAGAGCGGCGCGCGCAAGATCGAGTGGGTAAAGCGCAATATGCCGCTGCTGAACGGCATTGAAAAGGAGTTCGCGGCTGAGCAGCCGTTCAAGGGCTTAAAGGTCGCGCTGTCGGTGCACTTGGAGGCAAAGACCGCGTACCTGTGCAAGGTGCTTGCGGCGGGCGGCGCGGAAATGTACGTCACGGGCAGCAACCCGCTGTCTACGCAGGACGACGTTGCGGCGGCGCTTGTTCACGACGGACTGAACGTGTTCGCATGGTATAACTCCACGGACGAGGAATACCACCGCCATATCTCAGCGGTAATCGACTGCGGACCGAACATCATCATCGACGACGGCGGCGACCTTGTGAACCTTATCCACAACGAGCGCACCGACCTTATCCCGAATGTTATCGGCGGCTGCGAGGAGACGACCACGGGCATTATCCGCTTGCTTGCCATGGATAAGGCAAAGGCGCTGAAATTCCCCATGGTTCTCGTAAACGACGCGGACTGCAAGCACCTTTTCGATAACCGCTATGGCACGGGACAGTCCGTCTGGGACGGCATCAACCGCACGACAAACCTTATCGTCGCGGGTAAGAACGTCGTTGTCGCGGGCTACGGCTGGTGCGGCAAGGGCGTTGCCATGCGCGCCAAGGGTCTCGGTGCTAAGGTCATTGTCACCGAGATCGACCCCATAAAGGCTATGGAGGCGGTAATGGACGGCTTCAAGGTTATGCCCATGCGCGAGGCAGCCAAAATCGGTGACTTTTTTGTTACTGTGACAGGCTGCGCGGACGTTATCGGCGAGGAGGCGTTCATGAATATGCGGGACGGCGCTATATGCTGCAATGCGGGACATTTCGACGTCGAGGTGAATATGGCTAAACTGCGCGAGATCGCGGTTGACAGCTATGTTGCGAGAAATAATATTATGGGCTACAAATTAAAGAACGGGAACAACGTGTTCGTCATCGCCGAGGGCAGACTTGTCAACCTCGCGGCGGGCGACGGTCACCCCGCAGAGATAATGGATATGAGCTTCGCGATACAGGCGCTGTCGGCTGAGTACCTCGCGAAGAACAAGGACAAGCTCCGCGGCGGCGAGCGTATGACGGTCAACGTTCCCAAGGAGATCGACCGCAAGGTTGCCGAGCGCAAGCTGAACGCGTGGGGCTTCGAGATCGACAGGCTCACGCCCGAACAAGAAAAGTACCTTGGAAGCTGGGAGGTTTAACGTTCTGTTCTCCGATCTTGACGGTACGCTCATTTTTTCGGCGAGCTGCAAAAAGGTCGGAGATATTGTTGTGGAATATAAGGACGGCAAGGAAATATCCTGTATTACTGCAAGGCAAGCCGAGCTTTTGCCGAAAATACGGAATATTATCCCCGTTACGACGCGCAGCGTGGAGCAGTATCGGCGAATTGAGTTTCCCGAGGGCTTCGCGCCCGAATACGCGCTTTGCGACAACGGCAGCACGCTGTTGATAAACGGTGAGCCGGACGGTCTGTGGTTGGAGCGCTCCGCCGAGATACTTGCGGAGGCAATGGAGGAGATAGCGCAGTTTCGGGCAATTCTCGAGCGCGACCCCGACAGGCGCTTTGAGGTGCGGTTCGTTGACGGCTTTTTCCTGTTCACCAAGAGCGCTAACCCCAACATCACGCTCGCTAGGCTCGGCGTCGGTAAGCTCTGCGAGTGTTACACGACGGGCGAAAAGGTGTACGTTATTCCGAAAGCGCTCAACAAGGGCTTTGCGGTGGACCGTCTCGCGGAGCGTCTCGGTATCGCGCACGAAAATTTTTTCTGCGCAGGCGACAGCCTTATGGACGTGTCAATGCTGAACGCCGCAAACACCGCAATATTCACGGACAACATTGACGAAAAAACGGTCACCGCTGAAAATAAAATTATCCGTCCGCAAAACGGTTTTACGGAGTTTGTTACGGAATTTGCGCGTGACCTTAACGTTGGGGGAGTGAGATTTTGTTCAATATACTTATAGTCGACGATCAGCCGAATATACGGCGGCTGTACGAGTATACTCTCGAAAAGAACGGCTACCGTCCGTTCACCGCCGCCAACGGCGAGGAAGCGCTTGACGTTATCGACAGGCAGCATATCGATCTTGTTATATTGGACGTGATGATGCCCGTATTGGACGGTTACGGCTGCCTGAAAGCGCTCCGCGACGGCGGCAGCAGCGTGCCCGTGCTAATCATTACGGCGAGGGATTCCGCCGAGGACGTTCGCAAATCGTTTATGCTCGGCACGGACGATTTTATGGTAAAGCCCGTCGATGAAATTGAAATGCTGCTGCGCATAAAAGCGCTCCTCCGACGCAGCAAGATAAGCGAGGAGCAGCGCATTTCCGTAGGCGGCACGGAGTTGGTTTACGACTCGTTTTCCGTGATACGCGAGGGCGCGGCGACGGTACTTCCGCGCAAGGAGTTCCAGATACTTTTCAAGCTGCTGTCGTTCCCCGGGAAGACGTTCACGCGGCAGAATTTAATGGAGGAGTTCTGGAGCATGGATTCCGACAGCGAAGCGCGCACCGTTGACGTGCATATCAACCGTTTGCGTGAGCGTTTCAAGGATAACCCCGACTTCAAGATAGTGACCGTGCGCGGATTGGGTTATAAAGCGGTGAGAAACGACTGATTTTTGCCGATTGAAGAGGTGGCTATGCCTAAATGTTTTGTAAAAGATATAAATATTTGGTATGAAGCTTATGGCAAAGGCGATACTATCATATATTTGCAGTCAGTGCTCGGGGGAATAAACCCGGGAGCGTATTATTTCGCAGGAAGACTATCGGAGAAGTTCAGGGTGCTCATTTGGGACGGACCTAACTGCGGGCAATCGGGAACGACAATTAAGGCGGCGCCCAGCGAATATCATTTGCATTGTGAATATCTGGAAGGGCTTTTGAATCTTCTGGGAGAAAATGCGGTACACATCGCAGGGTGTTCCGGCGGCGGTGAAATGGGACTTCTATTTGCGCATCTGTATCCCCAAAAAGTAAAAAGTCTCGCCATGTACCGTCCAACGGATACTTCGTGCGGGCTTGAACAAGAAATTATTCGAGCGCGTTATTTTGACCTTGCCAACGCTGCAAGGCATTCAATGCGCGATGCGGTTGAGTTATCCGAAAAGCCTCCACAAACGAGGTTCGGAAGTGTTACACGATGGCTTGCGGAGTTGTTTTTTAAGGATGACAAGAAAATACTTTCAATGAATAATAACGAATTTTCGGAAATAATGGAGTGCTGGGGAAAGTGGATGGGCGATCCGCTATTTTACAGAGCCTGTTTGAGTGACGATGAACTGGGGAAAATCGAAATTCCTGTGTTGATATTTCCTTGCTCCGACGACTATCACCCCGAAAGATTGGCGGCAGACCTGCACGATAATCTGCCGAATTCTACATATATACCATCTGAAAAACATAGGACGGAAAGTGAGATATACAATGCGGAAAAAGCCGATAATCCGTTTGGCGGATTTGCGGATTTTGTGGACGCTTATCAAAAATTTATGAGTGATTAAGTGCATTACAAGGTTTGCAGACGGATTTTGAGAAATGCGTAAATTTATCCATATTTCACGATAGTGTGTGCCGAGTATTGCATTATAATATTGTCGGCGTCTAGAGGTTATATGATGAAAAATAATTTTATTATTGCAGGAGTTCCGAGAGCCGGAAAAACCACGGTTTCCCACCTTTTGGCAGAACAGTTCGGATATCGGCATATCAGCATGGATTCAATAATATCGGGATTTGAGAAATGTTTTCCCGAAACAGGCGTGAATACTTATGCCGGTTTGTCCTCCATGGATACATTGAGCTTGATCAGCGGTAAATTGGCTCCTTTTATTCGGGCAATGCTGGACAGCGGCGAATACGATAAATTTACACCGGGTATGGTGTTGGATATTTATCAGCTTTTGCCGAATGACTACATGAAACATATACATGGTGCGAACTGTGAGATCGCATATTTTATTACGTCGGACGTGACGCCGGAAGAGCGTTTTGCAATTCAAAAGAGATATGACACGGAAAAGGATTATACCTTTTACAAATCCGATGAAGAACTTAAAGAGGGCGCAGTGTATATTGTGGAGCAAAGCGTTTATATGAAAGAGCAATGTCAAAAATACGGATTGCCGTATTTTGAAACCGCAAAAGACAGAGAACAGATGTTTCGCCGCTTTTTACGGGACTTCAATTTTCGTACTTGAAAGAATGATCGAACAAATTTCGTTTTATCGGGCGGATAAATATAGGCAGAAAAATCGCCGACAACGGGAGGTTAATTTCACGGTTGAAGAAAAAAATTGACAAAAACCGCCTGTTCGGCGTTGTGAACAGGCTCGGAATGAAGCTGACGATCCTCACGCTGCTGATAATCCTCGCGGCGGATATACTGACGTTCACGGCGGCTATCGTTATCGGGTTTGTGACGGGCGGAACGAACGACACTACGCAGGTCATAGCGTCCGTTATCGCGTCGATCTTTATCGGAACGCTGCTGTCGTTCATAATCGGAAATACGGTGCTGAAGCCGCTGTCCGAGCTTATCAAGGCGACAAAGCGCGTTATGGGCGGCGATTACACGGTAAAGCTCGAAATGGGCTGGATAGCAAAGCATACCGTCCGCGAACTGCGCGAGCTTATCCGCGACTTTAACGAAATGACCGAGGAGCTTCGCAACACCGAGCTTTTCCGCAAGGATTTTATTTCATCGTTCTCTCACGAGTTCAAAACGCCGCTTGTGTCTATACGCGGCTTTGCGCGGCAGCTCTACGAGGGTGACCTCACGCCCGAGCAGCAGCGCGAGTTCTCGAAAATAATACTTGACGAAACCGAATATCTGTCGGTTTTGTCGCAAAATACGCTGCTTATGACGAGCCTTGAAAACAAGGATATCATCACCGAAAAAACGAGCTTTTCGCTTGACGAGCAGCTCCGCGGCTGTATGATACGCCTAGAGCCGCAGTGGTCATCGAAAAACATCGAGATTGACATGGGGGAACTGGAGGAAGTGCGGTTCTACTGGAACGAGCAGCTTCTGGCGCACGTCTGGAACAATCTGTTCGACAACGCGGTTAAGTTCACGCCCGAGGGCGGAACGATACGTACGTCATGCAAGCGGCAAAACGGTATGATTGCGGTCATTATCGCGGACAGCGGCTGCGGTATCGCAGAGGACGCGCTGCCGCATATTTTCGAGAAGTTCTATCAGGCGGACAGCTCCCACGCAACTAAGGGCAACGGCTTGGGGCTTCCGCTTGTGAAAAGGATCGTTGAGCTTTGCGGAGGAACTGTCGAGGTAAGCTCGCAGCTCGGAAAGGGCACTGAGTTCACCGTGACGCTGAAAGAGAAACCAAAAAAAACCGAAAGGAGCAATCGAAATGGCTGATTGGAACAGCGAATTGTATCTTAAATTCAAGGAGCAGCGCACGCAGCCGGCTATTGACTTAGCGGCGCGGCTGAGCGGCTGTCCGGGTGAGATGATCGACCTCGGCTGCGGTCCGGGGAACAGTACACGCGTGCTGAAAAACCGCTTCCCTAAAGCGTACATCGTCGGCGCGGACAGCAGCGAAAATATGATTGAAAAAGCGCGTCGGGACAATCCCGACCTCGATTTCATCATTCTCGATATCGCGGGCGATATGTCCGAGCTGCGCGGCAAATTCGACGTTGTTTTCTCGAACGCGTGTCTGCAATGGCTGCCGAACCACGCGGAGCTGCTGCCCAGAATATTTATGCTTGTAAGGAAGGGCGGAGCGCTCGCGGCGCAGATACCGATGAATTACGACGAGCCCATCCACAAAATAATCGCGCGTATTTCCGAGAACGAAAAATGGGGCGCGAAATTCCCCGAAAAGCGGATATTCGGCACGCTCACGCAGTCGGAGTATTTTGATATTTTAAGCGGAATGACCGATGATTTTGAGATATGGCAGACGACCTATTGTCACCGAATGCCGAGCATTGAAAGCATAATCGAGTGGTATCGTTCGACGGGGCTGCGGACATATCTCGCGGCGCTCTCAGAGGAGGACGGCGCGGAATTTATCGCGGACATAACCGCCGAGCTTGAAAAGGAGTACCCGAAACAGAAAAACGGCGAGATTATTTTCAGATTTCCTCGGTTTTTCTTTATCGCGAAAAAATGATTGGAGGAATTTACAATGAATGAGGTTTACGAAAAGCTGAAAAAATGCCGCGAGGCGGTCGCGGAGAAAATCACATTCAAGCCCGAGCTGGCGCTTATTCTGGGCAGCGGACTGGGCGATTTCTGCGACACCATGGACGTTAAGGAAACGCTGCCGTACAGCGAAATTGAGGGCTTTCCGAAAAGCACTGTCGCGGGGCATAAGGGGCAGTTTGTGTTCGGGTATTCGGGCGGCGTGCCGATCGTCGCAATGCAGGGCAGAGTGCACTATTACGAGGGCTATTCCGTGCAGGACGTCGTGCTGCCTACGCGCCTTATGCACCTTATGGGCGCGAAAATGCTCTTTCTCACGAACGCGGCGGGGGGTATCAATCCGTCGTTCCGTGCGGGCGATTTTATGTTGATATGTGACCATATATGCTCGCTCGTTCCGTCGCCGCTTATCGGCGCGAATATCGACGAGCTGGGAACGCGCTTCCCCGATATGAGCGAGGTGTACAGCCGCCGTCTGCGCACGATAATCGAAAATTCTGCGGCTGCCGAGGGCGTTCCGCTCCAACGCGGCGTGTATATCCAGACCACCGGTCCGAACTATGAAACGCCCGCCGAGATACGCGCTTACGGGCGGCTCGGCGCGGACGCTGTGGGAATGTCCACCGCCGTTGAGGCAATGGCGGCGCGGCATTGCGGAATGGATGTCTGCGGTATTTCGTGTATCTCAAATCTCGCGTCGGGCATTTCGGCAAACCCGCTGTCGCACAAGGAAGTACAGGAGACGGCGGATCGCGTTGCTCCGCTGTTCCGAAAACTGGTAACGCGCGCTATCGCCGATATTCACGCGGCGAAATAAATAGAAAGAGAGCTTGCGAACGCTCCGCGTATTTTTTATCTCACGGTCGTTCCCGTGTAATAAAATTCCAGAATTTGCCTGTAATCCCAGCCCTTGTGTGTCGCCAGCGCGTTTGCGCCGTTCTGGCTCAATCCGACGCCGTGACCGTAGCCGTAGGTGGTTACGGTGAATTCCTCGCTGCCGCTGTCGTAGCTGATGTCAAACGCGCTTGAGCGAATGTCGAAGCTCATTATCCTTTCGCGGAACACACGTCCGGTTATCGTTATCGTGTCGCCGTAGCTGTCTATGTACGTATGAAAATCGCCTATGCTCATCTTGCCGACATATTTGCCCTCGGTTCGGCTTTCGACCTCGAACCACTCAGACGGGTCGCCGCTGAGTGAAATTCCCGTGGTGTTGTATATGCGCGACTTCATTTCGCTTGCCGTGAACTTTTTTGTGCGTCCGTAGTTGGGGTCGTACTCTGCGTCAAAATCGCAGTTGACGCTTTGCAGATACGGCACGCCCGTTCCCCAGACGTTTTGGCTCGACGCTGTGCAACCCGCCGAGGACGCGGAATAGGTCGCCTGAATTATCTCATCGTCATAGTAGACCGCCTCGCCGATAACCGAGCCGACCAGCACCTTTATTGAATCGCTCGCGTCGCTGATGTACGCGCTCGGCGTGTTGTTGCGGAGATTAAAATACTTGACGTAGGAGTATGCCGCGACTGCCTGCGCCTTTATCGCTTCGGGAGCGAACGCGCCGCCGACCTCATTTGCGACGATACCCGAAATAATGTCAAGCGCCGTACCCGAAACGACCTCGCCGTTCACGCTCACGCGAAGTATCTCGTTTGCGGCGGTGGTATCGGTAATGACCTCGTTCGGCTGTGTCGGAATGCTCGTGCTTGTCGAATCCGAGCTGCTTGTGCTGCTCGGCGACGAAGAGGTTGTCGTACTTGATGAGCTTTCGGGTTCAGAGCTTGTCGAATTGCTCGATTGCGGCGGTTTAGA
>CAJTTH010000045.1 GCA_910579125.1 uncultured Oscillospiraceae bacterium
GGTGTTGCGTTGCAAAGACAAAAATCCCATCTTCCTCCAACAGTTCATAAACAGCCATAAAAAGTGGTTTAATATCCGTAATATCCATAATCGCCATATTGGAAACCGCCTTTGTAAAGTGGTGATTTCTTTTTAACGCTAATACGCTTTCTCTATTGGTTGCATCTGCTACACATAATTCGATTTGTTTTGCTTATTTGGATTGCCGCTTTTCGGCTAGTTCTATCATTTTTTTGCTGTAATCAAAGGCAACAATCGAAGCGCCTTTCTGAGCAAGGTACGAAGAATAATTTCCATTGCCGCAAGCAATATCCAAAATATAATCTGTAGGATTAGGAGATAAAAGTTTTGTTACTTTGGGACGCACTACCTCTCTGTGAAATTCATTAGATTCATCGCCCATTACATTATCCCGGAACAGCGCATTTTCCTCCCATATTTTTTACTTTCCTCTGTTCCCATTTTCATTTCACCTCTACAAATTCAAATTTTCCACTACTAATATGAATAGATGATATCAGCTAGTTATAAAATGTTTCAGCGCCTCACAAATAGCTTGCTACTTGTCAGACGGACACTTAGGCTGCTTCGTACCATTAGATTTTGCCTTATTATAATTCTCCCCCTCAATAATTCCGCATTTCTGCTTAACCTGAACAATATATAGAGAAGATACCGATAATCCTGTCTGTTCTTTAACATACATCTTTATTTGCTCATATGTCGTACCTTTTTAAAAATCCGACATATCCATATCCTCCGGAGAAAACTCTATTTTGACCTTTTTCAACTAGATTTCTTCCCCGGAAAGCAGGACAACAGTCTCCACATGACGCGTTCTCGGGAAAAGGTCGAATGATCTCACACGCTCGACGGCGTAACCGTTTTCACTCAAAAATTTACAGTCCCGTGCGGCGGTCGCGGGATTGCAGGAGATCATCACAATACGCTCGGGGCGCATTTTTATGCACGCAGAAAGTGTTTTGTCATCACAGCCCTTCCGCGGAGGGTCGAGCATTATCACGTCGGGAGCAAGCCCCTTTTCCGCTAATTCTTCGGCGGCGTCCGACGCGTCGGCGCAGATAAATTCCGCGTTTTCAAAGCCGCTGTTCCGCGCGTTCCGCTTGGCGTTTTCGACCGCCTCGGGAACTATCTCCGCGCCGATTATTTTCTTCGCCGCGTTCGCCATTGAAAGCCCTATCGTTCCCGTGCCACAATATAAATCGAGAACGGTTTTTCCCTGCGGCTCGGCGAACTCGGCGGCCTGTCTGTACAGATTTTCGGCGGCGGGTGTGTTCACCTGATAAAACGACTTCGGCGATATCTCGACTTTAACTCCGCACATTGTATCGGAGATCGCCGCTTTTCCTGACAGCAGCACCTCGCGTTCACCGAGAATTACGTTGGTGCGGTCGGGATTGACGTTCAGCACAACGCCCGTTATCTCGGGAAAACGATTTGTCAGTGCCGCCGCAAGTTTTGTCATTTCGGGAATTTTCCGCTTAGCGACAAGCACCGCGCACACCTCGCCACTGTAATGTCCGCACCGCAGAAAGATATGCCGCATTACACCCCGATTGTCCTGTTCGTTGTAAACGGAAATTTTCAGCGTCTTTAGCTGCTCCTTGATAAACGCTACGATCTCCGAAAAGCGCTCGGGCTGCAAACGGCAATGCTCCACAGGCACGACTCGGTGACTTCTCTCGGAAAAGAAGCCGCTAACTATCTCGCCGTCGCCTGTTTTGGCAAGTGGCATCTGCAGCTTGTTGCGGTAGCCGTCAACGCGCTCGCTGCCGCATATCGGCAGAAACTCGGGAGAAAGTCCGCCGATACGCTCAAACGCGTCGCGGACTATGCGTTCCTTTGCGGCAAGCTCGGCTTGGTAGCTTATGTGCCTGTAAACGCAGCCGCCGCATTTCCCGAAAACGGGGCAATCATTTTCAATGCGATCGCGTGAGGGAGTTATTATCCGCTCGATTTTCCCGTATGCGTAGCTTTTCAGCACCTTTAATATCCGACACTCGATAACGTCGCCGACAGCCGTAAACGGCACGAATACCGCCATTCCGTCGGCTCTGCCTATACCGCTGCCCTCGCTTGTCAATGCGGTTATTTCAAGATCAATAACGTCGTTTTTCTTCATTTTATCCGCCTTTACCGTAAAAACTCCCCGTCGTACACGGCGGGGAGCCTGTTTTACTTATCCTTTTTGTCGTCGCTTTCGTCCATTCCGGACTTAATCACATAATCCCACAAAAGCTGTTCCGCAACCGTACCCGCGCGGATCACAAGAAATTGTTTCAACATAAAATTGCATCTTTATATCTCACCTAAATTCTTAGCCTTTAAATAAGCGTTGATAAAGCAGTCGATATCGCCGTCCATAACGGCGTTTATATTGGTGTTCTCGCACTTTGTGCGGGTATCTTTCGCAAGAGTGTACGGCATAAACACATACGAACGTATCTGGCTTCCCCACTCAATTTTAAGCTGCTCACCCTTGATGTCGGAGATCTTGTCGAGATGTTCCTGCTCCTTTATCTGCACGAGCTTGGACATCAGCATTTTCATCGCGAAATCCTTGTTCTGCACCTGTGAACGCTGCGTCTGACACGCGGTAACGATACCCGTGGGCTTGTGTATCAGGCGAACCGCCGAGCTGGTCTTGTTGATGTGCTGACCGCCCGCGCCGCTTGCTCTGTACACTTCCATTTCAATGTCCTCGGGACGTATCTCGACCGAAACGTCCTTTTCAAGCTCGGGCATTACCTCAACGGACGCGAAGCTCGTCTGCCGTCTGCCCGACGCGTCAAACGGCGATATCCGCACCAGACGGTGAACGCCATGCTCTGACTTCAGAAATCCGTAAGCGTTGTAGCCCTCGATGTGTATAGACGCGCTCTTTATTCCTGCGGTATCGCCCTCAAGAATATCCAGCACCTCGGTTTTGAAGCCGTGTCTGTCCGCCCATTTGGTGTACATTCTGATAAGCATCTGCACCCAGTCCTGAGCTTCCGTGCCGCCCGCACCCGCATGGAACGACAGAATAACATTCGAGCTGTCGTACTCGCCTGTCATGAGCGTGGCAAGCTTCTGCTCCTCGTAGGCGGTCTTTACCGTCTCGGCGAGCGCGTTCACCTCGTCCGCCATGGACTCATCGTTCTCTTCCTCGGCGAGTTCGATCATCGTGAGCACGTCCTCACGGTTGGAGCAGAGCTTCTCAAAACCGCCTATCGTCTGCTTGTACTGCCCTATCTGCTGCAAGATCGACTGCGACTTCTCGGGATCGTCCCAAAAACTCGGCTCGGTCGTTTTCATTTCGAGCTCGTCGAGCTTGATCTTTATGCCGTCTAAATTCAGCGCCCCGCGAAGCTCCTCGAGCTGCGGTTCAAGCGCCTCCATAGCAAGCCTTGTTTCATCATATTGTATCATCTGAAATTACTCCTCATTTAACATAAAAAATACCCTAACTGTATTATTATACCATATTTTCATGTCGTTTTCAAGTACTTGCCGCAAAAAGTTCAACAAAAAGCAAATAAGACCGCATACAACCTCTTTAAAGCGGTTTCTCGGCGTGCTTTTTCAGCAGCTTCTTCATCTGATATATGATCTGATCCTTGCTTGCCATACCGTCGGTGAACGCCGTAGCGCCACCCGCCGCCGTTCCGAGCATAAGCGAGTACTCGTTGTCGACGTCGTTGTCGAGCATTCCCGCGACAAAGCCCGCGACCATTGCGTCGCCCGCGCCCACGGAATTCACGACCTTGCCCTCGCACGCCTCGCAGTAGAACACCTCGCCGCTCTTGTCAAGCAGCAGCGCACCATCGCCTGCCATTGAAACAAGAACGTTCTGCGCGCCCATTTCCTGAAGCTGCATTGCGCACCGCAAGACCTCTTCCTTTGAGGTAGGCTTTTCGCCGAAGATCTCCCCGAGCTCGTCAAGATTGGGCTTGATGAGATACGGACGGTATTTCAGTGTATTCGTCAGCAGCTCTCCCGTTGCATCCACCACCGTCAATACCTTTTTCGCGGAAACATACTCGAGTATCTGCTGATAAATATCCTGCGGCAGACTTGCGGGAACACTGCCCGCAAGCACCAGAATATCCCCGTTGTTAAGTTTCTCGAACCGCTCGAACAGTTCCTTGAGCGCCTCGTCCGGAATATCCGGACCGTTCGCGTTAAGCTCGGTCTCGCCGTCCGATTTCAGCTTGATATTGATACGCGACAAGCCCTTGGAAAGCGGCACGAAATCCGCAACGATACCGTGCTCAATAACGTTCTCCTCAATAGCCGCGCCCGTAAAGCCCGCCACAAAGCCCATAGTCTTGGACTGCACACCAAGCTCCGCAAGCACCATAGACACGTTTATGCCCTTGCCGCCCGCGTTTACGAACTCCCTTTCGATCTTGTTTACCTCGCGGAACTTCATATTATCGACAAATACGATATAGTCCAGCGCGGGGTTGAATGTTACTGTATAAACCATAAAATCACCCCGAAAAATTTATTTGTACATCTTAATTATATCACATTTTCAAAAAATTTCAAGTTATTTTTTTCCAATTCGGCAAAAACTATACGCCCAAGTACCGCTTTACCTCCTCAACGTATATTTCGGCGATATCAGACAGCGGACTGTACCTTTTGCGGATATAGCCTATTTCCATTTCGGAATTGCGGTTCTCCTCGTCCTCACGGAACGGTACCGTAACGTATTCCTCTCCGTTAAGCTCCTCGCAGGTTATCCCCGAGCAGAGTGTGTAACCGTTAAGCCCGACCATTAAATTAAGCTGTGTGGCGCGGTCACTGCTCCTTATCACGCGCGGATATTCGCGGTCGCTGAGTATCTCCTCCGCAAAGTATGACGCCGCGCCGTCGCCCTGCTCGAACGACAGGCACGGATATTCGCTCAGCTGCTCCAGCGACAGCGACTTTTCGTGAGCCAACGGGTGGTTCTTCCACATATAAACATATGCGCGGCACTTTATCAGCGGCAAGAACTCCAGTCCGTTTTCAGCGAGCATTCTATCAATTATTTTTCCGTTGAACTCACTTTTGTACAGTATTCCTACCTCGCTTTTCAATCCGCCGACATCCGAAATTACCTCGAGCGTTTTCGTCTCGCGTATCGCGAACTCGAAATTCAGCGTGTCAAAGTGTTTCACCATTTCCACGAACGCCTTTACCGCAAACGAATAATGCTGTGTGGAAACGCCGAATTTCCGCTTAACGGAGCCGTTTTTGCCGTACTTCTCCTGCAACAGCTCATATTGTTGATAGACCCTCGCCGCATACATAAGGAACTCCGTACCGTCGGGAGTGATCGAAACGCCCTTTCCCGTGCGCAGAAATATCGTTATCCCGACCTCAGTTTCAAGATCTCGTATGGCACACGACAGCGCAGACTGCGTGACAAAAAGCTCGGCGGCGGCGCGGCTCATGCTGCCGCATTCCGATACCGTGAGCGCGTATCTTATCTGTTGTAAGGTCATAGCTCCGCCTTGTATTTCAGAATGTTTTCCATTGCCTCGTCATCGAATTTTCTGTCCTTGAAAAAGTAATTGAAATCCTCGTCGGTTATCTCGCGCAGTACTCTGCACGGATTTCCCGCCGCGACAACGTTTTCGGGAACATCCTTTGTCACAACGCTGCCCGCGCCGATAACACTCCCCGAGCCAATATTCACGCCCGGACATATCACAACATTTCCGCCTATCCAGCAGTTATCGCCTATCGTAACGGGAATGCCGTACTCGTACATGGAGTTCCGCGCGGTCGGATGAATGGGGTGTCCCGCCGTGTATATCGAGACGTTCGGCGCTATGAACACGTTTTTGCCGATAGCTACCTTTCCGACGTCGAGAACCGTCAGATTGTAATTCGCGAACGAGTTGTCGCCTATTTCGATATTGCTGCCATAATCGCAGCGGAACGGCGGCAATATCGTCACGTTCTTCCCCGCCTTGCCGAGTATTTCGCGCATAAGCTCGTCGTGGCGTTTCAGACCCTCCGCGCTCCAGCAGTCGCCGTTGTTGAACTCGTGTAGTCTGCGGCGGTTTTCCGCCATCAGCTTGCCGCAATGTTCGTCCGCGATGTAAGCCATTTCATTACGCATTCTGGTATAATTATCCATTTTCTTCCTCCGTCGGATACTCCCCGTCAATCGGTTCGTCTTCGTCCTTAAACCTGTCGTAGACTCCAAACTTCGCCGCAAGCACCATTATCACCAACAGCAGCACTCCGCTGCCCGTAATAAACAACCCCGGCTTCAACCCTGCGGGGAAGAATTTCAGTTCTATTGTGTGTTTTCCCTCGGGAACTTCGAGACACATAAGCGTTGCGTCGGCGGTCGACCGAATATCCGTTTCAACGCCGTCGATATACGCAGTCCAACCCTCCTCAAACGGAATGGACGTGAACAGCGCGCAGTCCTCGGCAGCGTTCACCTCGATGTTCAGCGACGAACCGCTCGTGCGCGTTACCGAAGTTTCCGTATTCATTGACCAAACCTTGCTGTTGAACGCATTGAGTTTTTCCTCGTCAAGATAGAAAAACAGCGTGTTCTTGATGTAGATTGCGTCCTTTTGCAGCTTCAGCTCAACCGTGAACGAATCCCCCGTCTCGTAAGTGCCGAGGTACGCAATGCTGTGATTTTCATTCTCAAAATAATCCTTGATATAGCCGCCGTCAACGTAGAGCTGGCACTTGCGCTCGTAGTCCGTCGGCAGATACATATATGCCTTACCACCGTGCGGCATCGTTACCGTGTAGGATATTGACGCGTCATTGCTCTCGATACGCTTTTTGTATGACGTGTGGGAATCGGTTGTCGAGCCGATATTGATATTCTCGCAGTTGAAAACGGTATCGGTAATGCTCGCATATATCTGTTCTTCCTCACCCGAGATGAGCGCCGCAAGGCTCTCCTGAGCCGAAAACGGTGATTCGCCGTCCAGCTCGCCGCCGATAAGCCCTCCGTCCGCAAGATAGGCGAGCGGAAAAACGTCCTTGTTCTCATAAACGGCAACGCCGAGCGTGTTCTCGGTTTCAACCGTGTCGGTATACGGCGTGAGCACCTGATACTTCGACAGAACGTACTTCACGCCGAAAATATCGTCGGTGAGCATGGTCGCGCCGTCATAGCGCGTGTAATGCTCCCGCGCGCCGTAGCCGACCTTGTTCATCAGCTTTATGACCTTTGCATTGAACGTGCTGGTGCTGTGCGACATACCGTACATACGCGCCGCCATTGTATCGTTTACGCAGCGGTGATAGGTTTTCTCCATTCGGTAAAATCCCGTGTCGAGCGCGTGCACCTGCTCCGAAATATCGCGCGTGGGAGGTATTTCATCAACGTAAGTGCTGCGGTCGGAAAAGTAAATATCGCTGTGCAGACCGAACACGGTCAATGCGGTATTAAGCAGCAATTCACCAAGAACCAGTCCGCCGAAAAAACCGTAAGCCAAGCGGCTGCCCTTGTATTTCCTGAACGCCGTAACAGCCGCAGCGGTAATGCCGAGCAATATCATAGGTATAACGATGACGAGCGTCGTGTCAAACCGCTCGTTTCCGCCGTAGTAGTCCGAAAGCAGCAGCACGCCCAGCAGCACCGCAAACGCCGCGCCTATTGTTTTTCCGCGCACGGCGGTTATCCTCTCGAATGCCTCCGCGCCAAACATTATCAACAAAAACGAAATTATAAACGAATAGCGGAACGGCATCCACACGGGCACCTGTCCTCCGTGCCAGAACATATCCACCGGCTTTATGTACATAGACAACGCAAGTATCCCCAATACAAATCCGCCCGTGATCCGCTCGCGGACAGGTATTTTCCGAAGTGTGAAGTAGATCACCGCGAACAGCAGCGCCGTCGTACCGCAGTACAGCATCGGCAGTCCCTCGGGGCGAATGGTGTCGAACGTTCCCGGAAAGAGCTTTATAAAGCAGTCGGCGAGATTGAAGTTCTCCCTGAGAGAATAGTCGGGATTTCCGAAACCGAACTTGCCATTGGAAAGCGACTTGTAAACGGGCAGGATTATCCAGCAGCTTGACAGTATCCCTCCCACGGAAGCAAAACCGTACACCACCGTAGACTTGAATACTCCCCAAAATTCCTTTGAGGCGCTTTTCCCTGACGCGAGATAATAAACGAAATAGATCGCTGAGAAAATGCCGACCATATAGCCGATATAAAAGTTTGCGACGAAAATATAAACGAGCGACAGTGCGTACAGCAGAAACTTCCGCTTGTCGCACACGCGCTCAACGCCGACGATAACAAGCGGCAGCGCAATAAGACCGTCAAGCCACATAGGGTTTACGGTCTGCGAAGTGAAATACCCCGACAGCGCGTACATTGCCGAAAACAGCACGGTCGTGTAATCGGAATAACCGCGCCGCCGTTTCAGCATTACAGCCGCTGAAACGCTTACAGCCGCGCATTTCACGAGCAGCATAGTCATGATACCCTCGGTTATGTGAACGCGCGGAAACAACCATATTATCAGATTGAACGGACTTGCAAGGTAATACGCGAACAGCCCGAGAAACTCGCCGGAAAGCGACCCGCTCCAGCAATAGAAAATGCTCTCCTTGCCGCCGAAAACGTCGTACATATAGTCAAAATAATACACATATTGAGCATTAAGGTCAAGTCCGAGCACCGAGTGATCGCCGAACGGGTACATTCCGAAGATGATATAGGCGATATACAGTATGGCGGGCGGCAGCGCGGCGCTTAACAGATACGCCCTGTTTTTCAGGCAGAACCGCCCCGCCCTTTCCAGAAAACGTTCCATTGCCGTTACTCTCCGATAATCTTGACGATAACGTTCTTCTCGCGCTGTCCGTCGAAGTCGCCGTACATTATGTATTGACGCGGACCGAGATCGAGCTTGCCGTCCGATATCGGAACGCACACCGACGCTCCCATAAGCGCCTGCTTCAGATGCGCCTTGCCGGAGCTTGCATAGTCAACCTTGTACTCTGTCGCGTTCTGCGTCAGTTCTTTTAACACATTCTGCCAATCCTTGTAAAGGTTTTCGTTGTCATGCTCAAGGAAAACCGACGAAGTTGTGTGCTGCGACGCTACAACGCATATTCCCTCGCTAACGTTGCTCCTGCGCACACACTCCTCGACCTCATACGAAAGATTGAGAAACTGCTCCGATTCGTCTGTTGTGATTGCCAGTACCTGTTTAAAGTGCTTCATTTTCGTTATCCTTTCTTATTGCGAATTTGAATATCCGCGTATTTGTACGTAATATAATATCGGATACTCATAAATCAAGTAATGCCGTTGTATTATCTATTTTATAGTCAGCGACCCTCTTTCAACGGTAGCGTAAATGAGCTTGTCGCCGCCGTTCATGCTGTACACGTGGCTTCCGTAGAACTGCCCCGCCCAGAGATCGGTCACACATTCGCCCTCCTCGGTGCGGAAATCCACGGCTGTCGAGCCGTTGTCGGGGAGCGTTATTTCGGCGTCGCCGCGCCGAGAAAGTATCTCCGTTCCGGACATCACCGCCTCAAAATTTACGGATATATAACCGTCCGTCGTGGTAAGTCTGCTTAACGACACCATATCCTCACATACTATATCACCCGTTTCGGTGAGTACGTTCATACGTTCACTGTCAACTCTGCCGATCTTGACGTTTCCCGTTCCGGTGGTTATCGAAAGTTCGCGGTAGCTTCTATTCGGCAGGAACAGATACAGTCCGAATTCGCTCTCGCTCCCCGCGAACAGCGAAACCACGAAATCCTTGCTCTCCGTTATCGAAAGACTGTTGTCGCCAAGCTCGAACGCCAGAGGGAGAGCGTTCTTGTAGGAAACGCGTATCTCGTCATCGCTGCTCGGAATAACAGTAACGTCAAGGCTTTGCAGGTCAATTTCGATGTAGTCGCAGATGTCGAAATAATTTTCTCCCTGCGATACGGTATCGTGCTTTGAGTTCCTCAGCAGAAACGCGATACCGCCGAAAAATAACGCGCCGATAAGCGTTACCGCCAGCAATTTATTTATTTTCTTTTCCATTTTACCACTCTCTGAGCCTGTCGCAGCGGCGCTTTATGCGGAGGAAAAGCCTTGAGACCGCGTATCCCAGCTTCACGGCAAGCAACCCCAGAAACGCCGCGAAAAATGCCCCCGACATTCCCCCGAAAAGCATAAGCTGCGGCGAAAGCTCCGATATCACGAAATCCGCACGGAACACCAGCACCGCCACACCGAATATCGAGAGCATCACCCCGAACGGCACTCCCATTACCGCAGCGACAAACATTCCGAACATTGCCGCGAACGCCGCCGCGAAAGTTATCCAGAAGCCCGTATAGTACAGGAAAACCTTTATTTTGACTGCCAAACATTTCACCTCTCGGGAACCAAGCAAAATTTGTGCTCATAAAACGAAATATTGTATGAAAAACGAATTTTATTTCTCGTTACAGTTTTATTTGAGAATTTAATTACAACGCGGAATTATTCTCCGCATAAAGTAAACACACTATTATTTTACCACACTTTCGGCTTGTTGTCAATATTTC
>CAJTTH010000046.1:0-1069 GCA_910579125.1 uncultured Oscillospiraceae bacterium
GTCGTGACTTTTTCTATGATTTTGGACGCAATCTCTTAATGTGAACACGATCTAGAGTGTTTGATCCGGGTGTTTTTATAGACGTATAAAAGTCGTTATGCCCGCATCTGCAGAATTGAATTTGCACCCTCATGTTTTATATTGTTATAGCAAAACGGCGTATCTAGTTGGAGACGCCGTTTTGCTGTTCTATTCGATTTTTTCGTGACTTCTCAGTTAAGGATATCACCATTTTTACTGTGGTCATTTCATATTGTTAAGCAATGCTGTTATAATGCAGGATTGGCTTGGTATCCTTAACTATGTTATACACACTTTTCCCATTTTGAAATCGTTTGGCGCACTACATTCAACTTGACAGCCAGTTCTTCTTGTGAAAGCCCTCTCGACTTTCTGATAGCCTTGATATTTTCGTTCAGCATTACGAACATCTCCTTTCCTACACCCAGTATATCATAAAAATGCCCGTTGCTACAAGCAACGCATATTAACATTCGCCTTATTATACAGAAAAAGCCTGTTACAGAGCGCAACGTATACCAACATCATTATACCGCTTTGTTTGCGTCTTGTCAATTATATTCCAAAAAATATAAGAAACCGAAAAAACGGCAGCGACTTCAGGCGCACCCTTTTTCAGCTATGCACATTGATCAAGCAGCATTGACAAAGGAAAAATTTTGAAGTATAATGAAGTCAAAGAAAATGTTGAACCCTAAAATAACACAGTCGGACACAATTGTCCGATAGAAAAGTGTCTTTTCTCACTTTATGACGTGGTATTTCCTCCAATGTAATGTTATAATCATTGATGAAGGGAGCGGTTGCTATGATAAATCAAGTTAAAATCGGCGGTTTTTTGAGAGAGCTGCGCAAAGAAAAAGGCATAACACAAGAAGACCTTGCAGAGAGGTTCGGCTTGTCCTCAAGGAGCGTGTCGCGCTGGGAAAACGGAGCCACAATGCCCGACCTTAGTATGCTGGTGGAATTGGCGGCGTTTTATGAAATCGACATCAATGAAATCATTGACGGTGAAAGGAAAAGCGAAATTATGGAAAAAGAAAACAAA
>CAJTTH010000046.1:1097-10520 GCA_910579125.1 uncultured Oscillospiraceae bacterium
TGCGCAAAATGAGAAAAAACTTGCCGTAAGGCGAAGAGGAATTATCACTTTTATTGCCGCCGGGATTGTATTCATTTTTTTGCTTGTAATATCGTGGATTTCAGGGCAAGATGTCGGTAAGCAAATCGGAGAATTTATTTATAACTTAACGCATTAACGTGCTGCAACGGCTTGAATGATCAACCTCAAAGACGAAAAGGAAACAAAGGCGGTGCCTTTTCACAAGCACCGCCCTATCATCATCTACGCTGCCCCCGCGCTCTCGGATTGAGGAATGCTTGCAGCTTTTCCACCAGTCCCAAGCTCTTGATAAACTCCAAGACCCGCAAATGTTTTCCTTTCAGTTCGCGCAGCTCGTTTTGAACTTTGCTCAACTCGAACCGAAACGGGCGCAGGGTTTGAATTTCTTTTTTCAGACTTGTGGTTTCATCTTTCAAGTTTTCGTTTTCTTGTGTGAGTTCGTCAATTTGCTGATGAAGTTTACCGTCGTTGTGTTCGACAGCGATCTGTTTCTTGGCAAGGTCGGCGAGTTTATCATAATCCTCTCGCGCAACCGTAACTTTGCCGCCGACAAGAGTCTTACCTGTTTCAATACCGTCAACGTCCTTGATTTGAGAAACCTTTTCGGCGCTATGTTTCAGCAGCGTTTGATTATCGACAAGCGCTGATGTCGTTTCCGAGAGAGCGGCGCTCTTTTCGGTGAGCTTCGTTTCGAGATGTTCCACGCTCTCGCGTTTTTCTTGAAGCTCCGTTCCAAGATGTTCAAGTTCGCTTTCCGCGTTTTCGATAGCCTGTTCGCGCCACTCCAAAATCAAGTTCTTGCTGCCGATTTCGCTGTCGAGGTGCTTGACTTCCTGTCGTTGTTCATCGGCTTTTTCTTTCAGCTCGGCATACTCCTTATATTGCTCAACGGTAAGACTGCCGCGAGATTTTTCGGGAGCTGAGATTTCAATTCCGTGCGCCTTGCAGATTTTCTCTAAAACCGCACGTTCAGCCAACCGCCAACGGTTTATCGCGTCCTTGCCCGTTCCGTAGCCCATTTCTTTGAGAGCTTGCGCCAGACCATTCTGTGTATCAACTCCCTGCTTGTAATGCCCGACAGGAATATAGTCGATATGTAAATGGGGCGTTCGTTCGTCCAAATGCAAGGCTGAAAAGAAAATGTGGAAATTCGGGTTACGCTCTTGAAAACCCTGTGCATATATTTTAAGGCACTCGGCGGCTATTTGTCCGTCAGGAGTTCCAACACCCGTATCGTTCATAGTTCCAATCTGCACAACATCCTCATAGAAACTTTTTCTCTTGTCCGCCGAAGTAACCACATATGGCGGCGGAGTTTTCCGATTAAAGGCGTGTTCAAAGTAGCTCGTGGATATTCGGCGGTCAGCTCTCTTCTGTCTCGCATTGTATCTCTCCACCGCCGTGCCGAATATTTCATCGTAGGCTTGCTCAATCGGTTGGTCAACGAAAACCACATTATCTTTCGTGCGGGATACGTCAACATTTGCCGCGCTGAACGTTCGCCTGTTATGCGTGAGGCTGCCCTTGCCTTGACAGTGGGAAATCGTCTTTGCCACAACAATCATCTCCTTTCGTTCGGTAACTTTCATCTTAGCCGCGCTCTTTTTACTTTCGTGCCGAAAGTAACGCCATAGTACCTTTGACAGCGTTTTGCGCAACGCGCATAATGCGATCAAAGGTACAGGCGCTCTCCGAGGGGCAAAGGGGCTGGCTGCCCCTCTGCACTCCCCGCTTTCGCGGCTGCCCTCTCTCCGCCGCCCACCCGAAAATCGGCACGGCTGAAAAGAATAATTTCGGTGGGCGACTGCGAGAATTTTTTTCTTTCAGTTGTGCCTTAATCAAACAGACTGTTCAGTCCGTCGCACATATTATCCTCGTAAAGTTCGCGTAATGTCATTCGGGGTCTGCGTGTTCTCCGAGCTGATAGGCTCAAGAAGAATAAGAGTGCAGCTCCCGCTCCAACCGCAATGGAAATTGTTGCTATAATCATCTGTTTCATAAGAACTCCTTTCAATTCCGTGACGGTCGTGTCGATGGTGACGATGTTTTTGACAGCGGAGGCGGTATGTAAAACATCGTCACGACCGTCACACATCGTCACGTTTGCGCTTTAACACAACGCTCCTGCCGTTATGAGTGCGCGTGTTCTCGTAAATTATGCTGTACTCGTCAAGCAACCGTGCCGCTGTAACATTGAGTTTCATAGTAAGTGTGTTTGGCTTTATATCCTCTCCGAGCTTTCCTACTAATTCCGTTGCCGTTCCTGACCATTCGGATTTATCTGCGAGAAATTCCTCAATCTTCTCCAACAACGGGTCTGGCGGTTCTTTCCAAAGTTCGGTTTCCGCGTTCTCAAAATCCCAACAGAGCTTTTCCTCGTTACGAACGAGGTTAATCTTTTGGTCTTGCTGATCGCGCCCCGATATTTCAAGCACAGCTTTGTTTGAGGTGCGTTTCTGCTTGTATAATAGAAACGCTCCGTCCGCAGCACCGAGCAGTCCGTTAGTTCCAGAAATCATATCAAAGGTATCGTCCGCTTTTTGCTTTCGGGTATGGTGAACGAGCAACAAACAGATTTTATGGCTATCCGCGAATTGCTTTAGCTGTGTGATGATGTCGTAATCCGAGCCGTAGCTGTAACCCTCGCCGCCGATTTCGCGAACTTTTTGGAGCGTGTCAATAATTACGAGTTTAGTCTCGGAGTGTTCCGAGATAAATTCTTGAAGCTGCTCGTTTAGTCCCTTGCCAAGCTGATGAGCCGTTACCGAGAAATGTAAATCAGGCGCACAGTCTGTTCCAAACATTCGGTATAGCCGCTCTTGCAGTCGGAAATAATCGTCCTCTAACGCGAGATACAGCACCGAGTCTTTACGGACGGGATAATCCCAAAGCGGCAGCCCCGTGCTAATGTGATAAGCGAGCTGGAGCATAAAGAAACTTTTGCCGACCTTCGGCGCTCCCACAAACAAGTACGTTCCCGCATATAGCACGCCGTCAATGATTGGCGGCTTGCCGTCATACACATTCTCGTAGAGTTCGGGCATTGAGATAGTCGGCAGATACGAGGAACGAGTGCAGCCATTCTTCCGCTTCACGCTTTGTTTCAAAGCCGCGCTTCATACTCTCGCGCCGTTTGCCTTGCCAATCGGTGTAGCGAAATCTTATGTACCACTTTCCTGTTTTGGTATCTTTCTTAGCTTTCACGTTGCCACACCCCCTTCTGTAACTGCTGAAAATCCGTACAAGCACTTTTCGAGATAGGCACGAGGCAGTTTCCCCGAAATCGTCAAAAAGCCTTGCTTTTTCAGGTCTGTGTTCATTTCGCGTATCAGCTTATAAGCGTGACCGTTCGATATGCCCATAAGTTCTGCCAATTCGGCGGCTGTAATGTAGATGTTCTGTTGTTTCATCGTAAAATCCTCCTTTTGAGTATTAACAGTATATTTAATATTTATCGCTGTAGCTATACTATATCACAAAATTTTATCGTTGTCAATACTTTTTTCTATAATTTTTAAAAAATACTTGATTTTTTTATATTTTCATGATATACTAATATTGAAATTATATTTAAGAGGTGTTTTCTATGTCTGGAATTAACTTTGGCGAGCGTATTCGCCTTGTCCGCAAGAACGCAGAGTGCAGTCAAAAGGAGTTCTGCGCCTTGCTCGATATACCGCAGTCCACATTATCGGCTTACGAAACCGACCGTATGCAGCCGACTATTGCAACACTCGTGAAGATAGCCGAGAAATTCAATGTGTCTGTGGATTGGCTGTGCGGCATTGAGAAAAGCGTTTCCACTTTCGGAACGCTCGGCGAAACATTAAGCGCAGTTTATGATTTAGCGGAGATAGAGGGATTGAAGATAGACTTTACCATTAACGATCACTTGCCTAATGATATGGAAACAGCGGATAATAGGTGGTTTGTGTCAATGACAATTTATGGCAACGACGCAGATAACCCCTGCAATAGTGATTTCTGTAACGGCATACGGCAGATTTCCGACAATATCAGCGACTTGGAGTCCTATTCCATATCAAAGGAAATGTACGAAGCGGAAAAGGAGAGAATGAAAGGCTATTACAGCCTGCCTGTGACTAAGAAGGATATTCCCGAGCTTTCCCGCGAGGAGCGGCAAAAAAAGCACATAGAATGGGTAAAGCAACATTTGAACGATGAATAACAACCGAGCATAACAAAAAGAGCCGCTGCACGAATGACATTAAGTCACTCTACAACGGCTCTTAATTTATATGTAGTTTACTCTCCACAAAAAGAGAAATGAGGTCAAACTGCGGTCAAAATCGGTATCAATGTTTGAAAATTAGCTCTATAATGCGGTTTGCTGAGAGGCTTTGTCTATTCCCACTCAATAGTAGCCGGCGGCTTAGAGGTAACATCATAAACCACGCGGTTAATATTTGCAACCTCATTAACGATACGCACGGAAACCTTCTCAAGCACGTCATAAGGAATGCGCGAAAAATCCGCAGTCATAAAATCGGAGGTAGTAACGCCGCGGAGCGCGAGGGTATAATCGTAAGTTCTGCCGTCGCCCATAACGCCGACGGAGCGCATATTGGTGAGCACAGCAAAGTACTGATTTATGGAGCGGTCGAGCCCCGCGTTGGCTATTTCCTCACGGAAGATAGCATCCGCGTCCTGTAATGTCGCCACCTTTTCGGGAGTAATATCGCCGATAATGCGTATCGCCAGTCCCGGTCCCGGGAACGGCTGCCGCCATACCAGCTTTTCGTCCAACCCAAGAGCCGTTCCGAGCTTGCGAACCTCGTCCTTGAACAGCAGACGCAGAGGCTCGATAATCTCTTTGAAATCAACGTAATCGGGCAGACCGCCGACGTTGTGATGAGATTTTATCACGGCGGCGTCGCCGAGCCCGGACTCGATAACATCGGGGTAGATCGTACCCTGAACAAGATAGTCCACCCTGCCGATCTTCTTAGCCTCTTCCTCGAATACGCGGATAAACTCTTCGCCGATAATTTTGCGTTTCTTTTCGGGTTCATCAACGCCCGCGAGCTTGCCGAGAAAACGCTCGCCCGCGTTCACGCGCACGAAATTCACGCCGCTGTCCGCGAACGCCGCCTCGACCTCGTCGCCCTCGTTCTTGCGCATTAAACCGTGATCGACAAAAATACAGGTGAGCTGATTGCCGATAGCGTTCGCCAGCAGCTTACACGCGACCGAGCTGTCCACGCCGCCCGAAAGCGCAAGCAGAGCCTTGCTGTCTCCGGCCTTTTCGCGAATTTCTCTGATAGCCGTCTGCGCGTATTCCTCCATAGTCCAGTCACCCGTGCAGCCGCAAACTTTGTAAAGGAAGTTTCCGAGCATTTCAAAGCCCTGTTCGGTATGATTTACCTCGGGGTGGAACTGTGTACCGTAAAACTTCTTTTCGGGATTTTCGATAGCTCCGTACGGGCACTTGTCGCTGTGACCTACCGAACGGAAGCCCTCGGGAAGCGTTTCTATGTAATCGTTGTGGCTCATCCATACAATGGATTTTTCCTTTAAACCGCTGAACAGCAGCGAGCTGTTGTCAAATTGGCAGTCCGTTCTGCCAAACTCGGCGGCGGCGTTTTCATTAGCTGCTCCGATAACTCCGCCCAGACCGTACACCAGGAACTGTGCGCCGTAGCAAATTCCCAGAATAGGCACGCCCAACTCGAATATTTCTTTGCTCATACGCGGCGAGGTCTCCAGATAAACGGAATTGGGTCCTCCCGTGAAGATTATGCCTTTCGGATTTTTTGCGCGTATCTCCTCTATCGGGGTCTTGTACGAAATAACCTCGCAGTAGATCTTATGCTCGCGCACGCGGCGCGCTATAAGCTGATTGTACTGTCCTCCAAAGTCGATAACAAGTACCAATTCATGTGTCATAATTCTTTTCCTTTCCTTTATCTTAAACTCTCATATCCAGCATAGAAAGCGTTATCCCCGCAGGACCGAACCGTCTGAAAAAATCGTTCAGCCGTTCCTTTGTCTCGGGAGTTTCCGCAATTCTGTCGGCATACGACAGCATCTGAAACATCATGAAAAACATTGCTCTTTCCGCAATATCCTCACCCGATTTGAAATATTGGTCAATGTCGTTTGCTGCCAATCTCAGCTCCGTAATTCTCGGCATAAGCACCTTCGGGACTTTTGCCTCGTCCGCGGCAATGTCGGCGAACGCCCTTGCCGAGTTGAGCAGCTTGTCCTTAAGCTCCGTTTCGATCTGCTCCATAGACAGCCGCCCGTTCTCGATAAGCTCACGCAGATTGCGGCTCGCCTTTATGTAGATATCTCCCCAGATCGGCTCGACCGAGAGCTTGTCGTTGTCGGGGTCTTCCTCGGGAAGCGCGGAGATCTCGCTTATTGTTTTCAGATCCGCGCCTATGTCAAATAACTCGGGTTCTTCCGCATTATCCGACGGATTGTCATCAGGCTGTTCGCGCGGTTCGTCCTCGGTGCCGTTTATTTCGTTAAGCGATTCCGCGAGAAACGACAGCGTTTCCTCGCGCGACATATTCTGTATCTCCGTCAACGCGTCGCCGTCGGGCTCTATCCCGTCATTATCTTCGTGAACCTCCGTTTCGGCAGCTTCAACGGCTTTCGGCGAATCGGATCTTGCTTCCTCGTTTTCACGCGAATACAGAACTATCTTTTCAAACGGAGCTTTTTCCTTTTCGGGAGCGGTCATTTCTTCAACAATCTCCGCCTTGTCTATTTCAAGTAATACGCTCTCCGCAACAGGCTCCGCGACCGCAATTGTCGGAATTTCCTCCGCAACATCGTGCTTTTTCTCAAAGAAGCTGCCGCTTATCCAGTTTATCTTTTCCTCTGGAATAGGCACGGGCTTGTAGTCCTCCGGAACGGAAACGGTCTTTTCGTCGGGTATCTTTATCGTTGTGCTTTCCGTTATTACGGGAACGCCGTCTTCGGGAGCGAACTCGTCAAAATCGTCGATCTCTCCAAACCCGTCCGCGACTCCCCATATATCCGTTTCCGCCGCGCTCGGTTCTTCCGCCTTGTCGGACGGCTCGTCGGCAAACGTTACGGGATCAATTTCGGGTCGGGGCATCGGCAGCTCCGCAAAGCGCGTTTCCGGAGAGTGTTCCTCGCGAAACGCGTTCTCCGAAAGACGCTGCGCGATTATTTTCGCATATTCCTCGGCCTGTGCCCTGTGCTCGCCCGCGATCCTGCTTTCAACGGACAGCTCCTCAATAAACCGCTTAAGCTCGGATTTATCCAGCGAATAATCGCTTATTCTGATCTCAAAGCCCTCTCCCGAGACCGCCAGCTCGTCCGCGAAAAAATCCTCAAAGCTGCTGATAATCTGCATATTCTTTATATCGGAATAGGCGATCTCGCGCGGTCTGCCGTTCCCGAAAAACACCGTCATCTCATCGCGGAGAAACGCTATCCCGCGCGTGCCGTTCTGCTCCTGAGATGTGTCTATAAAGCACAGTGTTCCGCCGCCGCGCGTAAATCTGCACACTCCCGAGGAGCTGTAATTCGTGCTTATCTTCCGGCACTGCGCTTCAATATATTCCCGAGTCATAGCTCCCCCTTGTCGGAAAGTAGTTTCTGCTTGATATCCCACAGCTTCTGCGACAAGTCAACGTAGTATGTGTGCGGATTTTCAAACCGCAGCACCGATTCCCACATGGTGCCGAGCTGCTCCGCGCAGTACGCCTTTATATCCCCGATACTCGGCGAATCGTACACGCGTTTGCCGTTTAAGAACACGGGAATTTGCAGCTCCTTTGCCGTAAAATCGGTCATTGTTTTGCGTTTCCACGTGAAATCGGGGTCAAACAACTCGAGCGGCTTGCTCTCGTCGACAGTTTCGTCGTGAACGCACAACAGGTCGGCAGCCGCCTTGCCCGTTTTGTTGTCGAATATTCTGTACAGCTTTTTGTAATGCGGATTGGTGATCTTGACCACGTTTTCGCTGATCTTTATCTTTGGCGTGATCACGCCGTTCTCCTCCGTTGCACAGAGCTTGTAAACCCCGCCGAACACGGGCTCGGAGCTTGCGGTGATGAGCCGCTCGCCCACTCCGAACGAATCCACCTTCGCGCCTTGGTTTATTAAATCGGTTATAATGTGCTCGTCAAGCGAGTTAGACGCAACGATCTTACAATCGGGATACCCCGCTGCGTCCAGCATTTTCCGCGCCTCTATCGACAAATACGCTATATCGCCGGAATCCAGCCGTATGCCGATGGGTCTCGCGCCGAGGGGCTTCAGAATATTGTCGAACGCCTTTATCGCGTTGGGAACACCCGATTTCAGCACGTTGTAGGTATCGACGAGCAGCACCGCACCGTGCGGATAAACGCGGCAGTATTCCTCGAACGCCTCCAATTCGGAATCGAACATCTGTACCCAGCTGTGCGCCATAGTTCCCGTCGCGGGAACGCCGTACAGCTCGTCCGACATCACGCACGCCGTTCCCGAGCAGCCGCCGATATACGCGGCTCTCGCGCCGAGTATCGCGCCCGCCGTGCCCTGTGCTCTCCGCGAGCCGAATTCCGAGATTGCGCGCCCCTGTGCCGCGCGGGCTATGCGGCTCGCCTTGGTCGCGATAAGCGACTGATGATTTACCAGAAGCAGCAGCATCGTTTCAATAAGCTGCGCCTGGATTGCGGGCGCGCGCACCGTAATAAGCGGTTCGTTCGGGAAAACGGGTGTGCCCTCGGGTATCGCGAAAATATCCCCTTCAAATTTAAACCCGCGCAGATAAGCCAGAAACTCCTCCGAGAATATCCCCTTTGAGCGCAGAAAGTCAACGTCCTTATCCGAAAAACGCAGATTTTCAATATATTCAATAACCTGTTCCAGCCCCGTGCATATCGCGTAGCCGCCGTTATCGGGAACGCGGCGGAAGAACATATCGAAATACGCGGTCCTGTCGGCGTGCTTTGTCTTAAAGTAGCCGTTTCCCATGGTGAGCTGATAAAAGTCGCATAACATTGTGAAATTCTGTTCGTTCATAGTTATTTCTTCCTTTCGGGAATTTATTTATTGTAAGTGCAAGACGACGCTGTCACCGCAATAACAGCCGCTTGAAAAAGCGTTCCGAAAACCGCGTTAAAAATCACGAAAGCGCGCCCCCTCGGAATAACCAGATAATTATCGGTATCGCCCGGGTCAACACACAAACTGAGATTTTCGCCCGTGCGCGTCCAACATCGGAATATCGTGAAGTTGTACAGTTTCTTGATAAACGTCTTACCGCAAATTTCAAAACGTATGGTGCTTATGCTCATTCTGTTTTGTTTGCTGTTTTGATTTTCTCCCTCAATTCTCGTTGACAATACCTTTGCCTCGACAGCTATTCCCGATTTTTTCAATTTTGGCAGGCTTAACAAAACACAAACGGGAACA
>CAJTTH010000047.1 GCA_910579125.1 uncultured Oscillospiraceae bacterium
TAAATTTATGCAGGTATACGGTTTAATAAATCGGCGGGGCGCTGCTCCGCCGAAAGCGGTTCTTGTTGTGCCGTGTTATTTTCCCCAAAAAATCTGCTTGTTTGTATTGATGCAAGTCAAATTGTAGCGGAATTGTAGCAGTGGGCTTCGTGGGTTCTCATTGCAAAAGAGATCGGACTTGTTTGTGTGGTAGGCTCATAACCCGAAGGTCGTAGGTTCAAATCCTGCTCCCGCAACCATAGATAAAGCCGCTTGAACAAAGGTTTGAGCGGTTTTTCTTTTTGTCTTGAAATCTCTGACACCGCCGCTTTTTCTAACACATTTCTAACAATCACGATTTTCAAAAGTTGAAACCTACTCTTTGCAGCAATTGTTTTGCCGTGAAACCGCGCCGTAATTCAGCCGCGGCAAATCGGTCTGCCATATCCCGAGCCCCGTCGTCCTCTTGGATAAATAATACCACATACTGTTCTGCAAATATCTGCAAGAAAAAACTTGCAGTTTTTTGCAGTAACGGCTATTATATAATAGGTGCAGAAAGGAAGTGCTTTTATGAACAATACGGGCTTTATACAGCTGCCGCGGAAAATCCGCGAATGGACTTGGTACGGCAAGCTGAACACACGCGCGGTTTTTCTGCATATTCTGTTGGGAGCTTCTTGGGAAGATGAAACGGTGCGCGGGATCAAGATTCGACGCGGGCAATTCTTAACTACCGTCAAGGAGCTGGCTTTTGAAAACGAATTAACAATTCGACAAACAAGAACGGCACTTGAACGCTTGAAATCGACAAACGACATAGCAATCAAAACAAGCACGCAATTCAGCATTATAACGGTAAATAATTACGACGCTCTCATCTCCTGCGACAAACAAATCGACAAACAGGTGACAAACCAACGACAAACCATTCAGCAGACAAACGGCAAACCTACATTATTAAATAATAAAACAAGAAAAGAAGAAGCCGAAGAAGCGGCGTCAGCGGCGGCTTTCGCGGAAGATAATGTTGCTTTTGTTGTCGGCAAATACAACGGGATCTGCAAGAGCCTACCGAGTATTAAGCCGAATATCGCCGTTCAGCACAAAGCGGAGCTTATAAGCAAAGCGGCCGCAATTATGGGAGGTATGACTTTTGAGGAGTTGTTTTCGCTTGTAGAGCAAAGCGACTTTTTAAGCGGCAGAAGCGGCAGGTTCAAAGCGAACTTCGAGTGGATAATGAAGCCCGATAATCTTGCGAAAATCGTTTCGGGAGCATACTCGGAGAACTACGGCGGCGCAAAAGCAAAAGCCGTTCCGACTGCGGCGGACTACGAGGTTTCGCTGTATGATTAAGCGGAGAGCCGCCGCACCTGTTTCGGCTCAGGAAATTGTGAGGTATTGAGATGAATATTTACGATGAAATTATGTTGAATTTGGCGCAGACGTCGCTGATAAACACCGTCCGCAGCGACGGCGACTACGAGGAAAACGGCTTGCTGTACTGCGGAAAATGCCGAACACCCAAGCAGAGCTACCGCGAGATAGGCGGCAGGCAGGTGCTTTTCGGGCAGACCTGCGAATGCGAAGCGGCGCGTTTAAACGCCGAAAAAGCCGCCGAAGAGGAAGCTCGGCGGCGGCAGATAATTGAGTATCGCCGCGAGAAATGTATCGGCGACGCGGCGTACCGCAGGCTGAATTTCGCGGCAGATAACGGCTCCTGTCCGAAAGCGGTTGATACCGCGAAATGGTATTGCGGGAATTTCGCCGCAATGCTGTCGGAGAACAAGGGCTTGCTGTTTATGGGAACAGTCGGCACGGGCAAGACGTTCGCGGCGTGCTGTATCGCCAACGAGCTTGTGGAGCGGGGTTACGACGTGTGGCTCACGACTATGCTGCCGCTGCTGCGGAGCGCGGGGGATTTCGCCAAGGCGGACGGCGTTTTTGAACGCGTCGCCAAGGTCGACCTGCTTGTCCTTGACGACTTCGGCACTACCAAATCCACCGAGCGCAGCAACGAGCTGCTGTTTGAAATTATCGACACCAGAGCGCGTTCGGGCAAGCCGCTTATCGTTACCACCAACCTCTCCCCCGAAATGATGAAGCAGCCCGACAACCTCGCTCTCGCGCGCGTCTACGACCGCGTTATCGCGATGTGCTCCTGCGAGCGTTCGCCCGTAATACTCAACGGCGGCTCGATAAGAGCGGCGGTCGCGAGGGAGAAGCACGCTCCCGTCCGCGCGTGACGCTCAATCGCCGAAGGAAATGCCGATATCCCGCGCGGTCTTAACTATCTGGCTGTCGTCGGTGACGAATTTCGTCTTCATCGCAACGTCGCCGAGGGAGTTTTCGGTTATCTTGCCGTCGACCATGGCAACGGTAAAGCCGAACTTCTCCTGTTTGAGCAGCCGCGCCGCGTGAGCGCCGAACTGCGTTGCAAGAAGCCTGTCGTAAGCCGAGGGCGAGCCGCCGCGCAGAATATGCCCGGGAACGACCGTTCTGGTCTCAAGCCCCGTTTTTTCCTCGATAGTCCTTGCGATACGCGTTGTCGCCGTGACCTCGCCGCGCTCCGCACGCGCCTTTGCCCGCTCCTTTTTCTTGAGCTTAGCCTCCTCGACGTCGAACGCTCCCTCCGCGACCGCAAGGATAGAGAACTCCTTGCCCGCGTCCGCGCGTCTTTGGCAAGCCTTTGCCACCTTGTCAATGTCGAACGGTATCTCTGGGATAAGGATAATGTCCGCGCCGCCCGCAACGCCGCTGTACAGCGTAAGCCAGCCCGCCTTGTTGCCCATTATCTCGATGACCATAATGCGGCTGTGGGAGTTTGCGGTGGTGTGTATGCGGTCGATGACCTCCGTTCCTATGTCGACGGCGGTGTGAAACCCGAACGTAACGTCCGTGCCGTAAATGTCGTTGTCGATGGTCTTGGGCAGTCCGATAACGTTCAAGCCCTCCTCGGAGAGCATATTCGCGGTCTTGTGAGTGCCGTTGCCGCCGAGCGTGAACAGACAGTCGAGCTTAAGCTCCTTGTAGGTCTGCTTCATCTCCTTGACCTTGTCAACGTTGTCGTCCCCGATTATCTGCATCATCTTGTAGGGCGTGCGCTTCGTGCCGAGGATAGTGCCGCCCGTCGTCAGAATTCCCGAGAAATCGGACGGAGACATTATCTTGTAGTCGCCGTGGATAAGCCCGTGATACCCGTCGTGAATGCCGATTATCTCCACCTTGTCGTCGCCGAAGGTCTCGTAGGTCGCCTTTGCGACGCCGCGAATGGTCGCGTTAAGTCCGGGGCAGTCGCCGCCGCTTGTAAGGATACCGATTTTAAGTTTTCCCATAGTTTACCTCCAAATTAAATGCCGTAGCGGCAAAATTATCCGTTTATTTTCAGCCTGTTGTCGTCGCCGCGGAAGATAAGCACTCTCATGCTGAACAATCTCGACCACAGCCTGTCCTGATAGCGCGCCTTTATCTGCGCCATTTCGAGGTTGGTGTTGATTATCATGGGCAGCGAACGGCTCTGCCGCGCGTTTATCATCTCGTAGAGCAGCGCGGTGTAGCGGTCGGTGTTGTTTTCCGCGCCGAGGTCGTCGAGGATAAGCAGCTCGCAGCCCGTGACAAGCTCCATTGTGTCGCCCTCGGCGTTCTTGAACTGCTCCTTGTCGAGCCGTCTCAGCAGCTCGGGCACCGAGCCGTAGATGACGCAGAAGCCCTTGCGGATAAGCTCGTTGGCGACCGCGAGCGACAAATGCGTTTTGCCCAGCCCCGTGTTCCCCATCATGAACAGCCCGTAGCCCTTGCCGTTAAAATCGTTCGCGAACCGTCTGCATTCGTCGTAATTCTTCATCATGATACTGCGCGGAGTTTCGCCGAATTCGGGGTCGACCGCCGTAGGGTAAAGGTCGAGCCGAAACGCTTCAAACGAGCTCAGCCGCAGCGGCGAATGCGAATTGAGGTCTTCGGCGGCGGCGACGTTCAGCAGCCTGTTGAAGCACTCGCACCATTTGCCGTCGACGGTTCCCGTATCGCGGCATTTTTCGCAGGTGAATATCGGCGCGAGATAATTTGCGGGATAGCCGTTCTCGACAAGCAGCCGTTCCATTTCGCGCTGTATCTCGAGGTTGCTGCTCACCGCCTCACGCACACGAACGTCCGAATCGGGCGCTTTCGCGGCGACGGCGGCGACTATATCCGTCATTGTATCGGCGAGCCGTATTTCCAGCTCGCAGTACTTCGGTATCCTGCCGTGAATTTCCATGCGGCGGCTGTCCTCGGTTTGCTTGTTTGCCGCCCGTCGGCTCGCGAGCCGCTTCTGCGCCGTCTCAAAAAATCTTTTATCCAAAGCCATTCGTTTACCTCTTCATCAGCCCTCGGTCTTGTAACGGTTCTTTATCTTGGACATAACGTCGTTCATATCGAAGGACGAGCTTGAGCTTGCCGCGACCTTAAGCGGCTTCTTCCGCGACTGCGCGTTCTGCTCGGCGGCGGCGGGGGAGCGTATTCCCTCGTTTTTCCAGCTCTCCAGTATCTTGTTTGCGTATTCGGGCTTCCATTCGCTTATCTGGTCGACGGTTTTTTCGTAGGCGAGCAGCACCATATCCTCGCCGAAGCCCCAGTCCTCCGTCCACGTCTTGATGTAGCGGCGCATTTTAACGGATAGCTTCGTCGTCATTTCCATTGCGTCGCGCAGACGCGTTTCTACCGCGTTCTGCTTTTCGAGCACCAGAATACGCGCGTTGGCAAGCTCTATGGTGTCTATTTCCTCGGCAGCCCAATCGGCGGCGACGGTCTGTATGTAGCCGGGGGAAGTTTTTCCCTCTTTAAAGCAGTAATTCAGCAGCATAAGCGCCACGCCCGCGGGCAGTCCGTAATGGTCGACGAGCGAGATGACGAGCTGATTTTCGCGCTGCCGCAGCGGGCGGGCGTACAGCAGCTCCGCCTCCTTGAACAGCACCTGCAAATCCTTGTCCGTCTTTATTCTGTCCGCGACCTCGCCCGACGATACGGTCACGGGCTTGACGGCGGTCACGGTGCTCGCGGTAGCCGTCGGGGCAGGGGAGACCGCCGTCTCCGAAGCCTTGGCGGTCTCGTCGGCGCGGCTTTCGGGAGCGGCAGCAAATCCGTCGTCATAGCGGATAATTCCGCGCTGTATCCAGAACAGCGCCGCGTCCTCAAGCTCGCCGCGTTCGCGGAAGCCCAGCTCCGCGTTCAGCCTTTCCTCCGTGAACTCCTTGCCGCCGTGCCGCAGCAGGAACAGCAGCAGCTTCAGCGCGTTTCCGTTCGCGAGCTTGATATATTTGTCAACAACGCTCGACGGAACGGCAAACACGCTGTTCCAGTCGCCCGCGTTCAATGAATATTTCATCACATCACCGATTTTCTCAAAAATTCCTTTACATATAAATAATACCACAATTACATATTTTTTTCAAGAGGAATTTTACGCTTTGACGAAAAAAGAGGCAAGAAGCTCGCTCCTTACCTCTAAGTATTAGTACAGGTTCTTACTTGTTGACGCTTTCGTGTTTCTGCATAACGCTCATATACGCGGGACGGATTATCCTGCTTGCGGTGGAAAGCTCCTCGATACGGTGAGCGCTCCAGCCGACTATTCTCGCGATAGCGAATATCGCCGTGAACAGCTCGCTCGGTATGCCCAGCATATCGTATACAAATCCGCTGTAAAAGTCGACGTTCGGGCTTACGCCTTTCATTATCCTGCGTTTTTGCGCGATAAGCTTCGGCGCGGCATCTTCGATATACTTGTACAGCAGCAGGTCGTCCTCGCGGTGCTTCGCGACCGCCAGCTTTTCGACGTAACCCCTGAAAATGCGCTCGCGCGGGTCGGACAGCGAGTAGACCGCGTGACCCATTCCGTAGATAAGCCCCTTGCGGTCGAACGCCTCTCCAGCCAGTATTTTCCCGAGATAGTCGCTGACCTCGTAGTAATCCTTGAGGTCTTTTACGTTCTCGCGTATATTATCCATCATTTCCATTACCTTGATGTTCGCGCCGCCGTGTTTGGGCCCTTTCAGCGAGGACATTGCCGCCGCGATAGTCGAGTAGGTGTCCGAGCCCGATGACGTTACGACGCGCGTGGTAAAGGTGGAGTTGTTGCCGCCGCCGTGCTCCATGTGCAGCAGCAGCGCGACGTCGAGAACTTTAGCCTCGAGCGGTGTGTAGCTCTTGTCGGGGCGGAGCATTAACAGCAGGTTTTCAGCCGTTGAAAGCTCGGGGTCGGGGCGGTGTATGTACATACTCTCGTCGTTCTCGTAGTGATTGTACGCGTGGTAAGCGTAAGCCGCGAGCATGGGGAAGCGCGCTATCAGCATAATGCACTGATACAGGCTGTCGGAGATATCACCCGAAAGCGCGGTGCTGTCGTAAGACGCGAGCGTGAGAATACTTCTGGTCATTGAGTTCATAATATCCTTGCTGGGCGCTTTCATAATAACGTCGCGCGTGAAGTTGGTCGGCAGACAGCGGCACTCGCCGAGTATCCTTCTGAACTCCTCGGTCTCCTTCTCGGTCGGCATTTCGCCGAAAATGAGAAGATAAGCGGTGCGCTCAAAGCCGAAGCCGCTTTCGCCGCACATTGCGACCAAGTCCTTAACGTTGTAGCCCCTGTACCACAGCTCGCCGTCGCAGGGAGTCTCCACCCCGTCGACTTTCTTGAACGAGACCATTTGCGAGATTGTGGTAAGTCCCGTAAGCACGCCCTTTCCGTTTATGTCGCGCAGACCTCTGTTTACGCCGTACTTGCTGTACAGCTCATCCGAAATTACGTCGTTTTTAACGCAAAGCTCCTGTTTTTTTACCGCATACTCCTTGATGATATTGTTCATAACACATTCCTCCTGTCGAAGCCGAAAAATTGTTAAAACTTCACGGCAGGTGTAGGCAACACCGCACAATTAGCGGCTATCGCCTTTGCCGTCCGCTTGCTTGCATATTTTCCGTCATCTTGCACAAATTTCGCTTGAAAGGCGTCAGCCTTCCTGCGCTCAATTTGCACAATCTGACGAAAAATCCGACTGCGCAATCGAACGACAATAATTGTGCGGTGTTGCCTTTATTTATCGGTTAATTCTCCTTATAATAAATTATACCACATTTGAGGTAAAAAATCAAGCGTGCTGAAAAACTTTCACAAATCTATCATACTTTTATCTTGACAATGCTCCGTAATTAATTTATAATGATGATGTGGACAGGTTCTGAACTATCGGAGGAAAAATGCAAAATACGGATATAAAAAAGGGGCTTACCGCCGCAGAGGCAGCCGAGCGCGTTAAAAAGGGTCAAAGCAACGGAAGCCTCGACATTAAAACCAAAAGCGTCCCGAAAATCTTTTTTGACAATATATTTACGCTTTTTAACTTAATTAACGTAATTCTCGCTGTGCTGGTAGGGCTTGTCGGGAGCTGGCGCAATATGCTGTTTATGGGCGTTGTTATCAGCAATACCGCTATCGGCATTTTTCAGGAGATACGTTCAAAGCGCGTTATTGACAGGCTGTCGATAATTTCGGCGCCGAAAGCGCACCTTATCCGCGGCGGCAGTGAGCAAGTTCTTCCGATAAGCGAGATAGTTATCGACGATATTATGCTGCTGGCGGGCGGACGGCAGGTCTGCGCGGACGGCGTTATCCTCGACGGCGAGTGCGAAGCCGACGAAAGCCTTATCACGGGCGAAAGCGACCCCGTTCCGAAAAAGCCCGGCGACGAGGTGTTCTCGGGCAGCTTTATCGTCGCGGGAGACTGCGCGGCACAGGCGACGCGCGTAGGCGCGCAATCCGTCTCGGGAAAGATTACGAGCGGCGCGAAGTATGTCAAAAAGCGTTCGTCCGAGATGATGAACTCGATAAACAAGATAATCCGCGCGGTCTCGGTGTGTATAATCCCGTTCGGGGCGGTACTGTTTTTCAAGGCGTTCTTTGTGAATAAACTGCCTGTCGAAACGGGCGTGACAAGCACGGTCGCCGCGCTTATCGGAATGATACCCGAGGGCTTGGTGCTGCTCACAAGTATCGCCCTTGCCGTAAGCGCAATTCGGTTGGGGCAGCGGCAGACGCTCTGTCAGGATCTGTATTGTGTTGAAGCTCTCGCGCGCGTGGACGTGCTCTGCCTTGACAAGACGGGCACGATAACCGAGGGCTGTATGGAGCTGAACGAGGTGAAAGCGCTTGACGAACGCTTTAACATTGAGGGCGCTCTGAACGCGTTTTCGTCGGCGTTCCGCGAGCCCAACGCGACCCTTAAAGCCGTCTGCGAGCGCTATTCGGGAGCGTCCGAGCTTGCGCCTGTGAAGACCGTGCCGTTCTCCTCCGCACGGAAATGGAGCGCGGCGCAGTTTGAAGAGCTGGGAACGGTCGTTCTCGGAGCGCCCGCGTTTGTTCTCGGGGAAGATTATGCGCACATTTCTGATATTTGTGAAGAATATTCTGCGAAAGGCTTCCGTGTGTTGGTTCTGGCGCATTCGCCGCTGCCGCTCGACGGGAATTCTCTGCCGTCCGGAATCGCCGCAAAGGCGGTTATTATCCTTTCCGACAAGATACGCTCCACCGCTTGCGATACGCTGGAGTATTTCAAGAAACAGGGCGTGGCTCTGAAGGTAATATCGGGCGACGACCCCGTGACCGTCTCCAACGTCGCAAAGCGCGCGGGGCTTGACAACGCGGAAAATTATGTCGATATGGGCGGAATATCGGACGGGGATATTCCCGAAGCCGCCGCGAAATACACGGTTTTCGGCAGAGTAACGCCGCAGCAGAAGCTGTTGCTTGTTAAGGCGCTGAAAGCCGCGGGACACAAGGTTGCAATGACGGGCGACGGCGTAAACGACGTTCCGGCGCTCAGGGAGGCGGACTGCTCGATAGCGATGCAGTCGGGCAGCGACGCGGCAAGGTCGGTCTCACAGCTCGTTCTGCTGAACTCCGACTTCGCGTCAATGCCGCTTGTCGTCGGCGAGGGGCGGCGGTGTATCAATAATATTCAGCGCTCGGCGTCGCTGTTCCTCGTTAAGACGATCTTTTCGTTCCTGTTGGCGGCGGCGTTCCTTTTCTTGCCGTTCGGGTATCCGTTCAAGCCCATTCAAATGACGCTGATAAGCGCATTGGCGATCGGCGCACCGTCGTTTCTGCTGGCGCTGGAGCCGAACAAGAGCTTGGTGCGCGGCGGCTTTCTCGCCAACGTGATGAAGAAAGCCGCGCCCGGCGGTATTTCGGTCGCGGTCGGGATAGGTCTGCTTACCGCTGCCGAGGGAATTTTCGGCTATCCTCCCGAGCAGGTCTCGGCAATAGCGACACTGCTTACGGGTTTCGCGTGCTTTTTGGTTCTCGCGAATGTCTGCCGCCCGTTTAAGCCTTGGCGCGCGGTCATGCTCGGAGTGCTTATCGCGGCGTTCGCTGGCGCGGTGCTGCTCTTCCCGGAATTGTTCTATGTCGTTCCGCTTACCGGACATCAGTGGGCGGCGCTCGGCGTTCTTGCGGCGGTGGTTTTGGCGATACAGAGCATAGCGAGCGCGGCGGCGGTGCGCTTTATTAAGAAGCCGTAAAATTTATTTATAACGCCGTTTGATAAAGTTTTTTGTGATTTTTTGTAACATTTTATTAACAATGCACAAAATTAAGGCAACACCGCACAATTACTGCGCTTCGCGCTTTGTCCGCGTTTTCTTGCATATCTTCCGTCATCTTGCACAATTCGTCCTAGCAAGGCGTACAGGGTGCCGCACCCTCATCAGCGTACACTTGAAAATGAAACTATGAATAATAGCAGCGATTGTGGGCATAATAGTAATTGCTTTGCTTATACGGAGGATAGGGCAACGCTGGGGAGCGACCCGAGCG
>CAJTTH010000048.1 GCA_910579125.1 uncultured Oscillospiraceae bacterium
CGTTTTTTGTCAAGCTTTAATTAGTTTCCGAGGAGGTCTAATAAATTATGATATAATATACACATAGCGGTGAGCCGCCAAAAAAATAAGAGGTGTGAAATGTCAAAGCTGATTATTGTTGAGGATAACGCTGATTACCGCGAGCTGCTTGTCAGCTTTCTGGAAAACGAGGGTTATGAGGTCGTTGCCGTCTCAAACGGCGAAACGGCGCTTGAGCTTATTGAAAAGAACGAATTTGATTTGATAATTCTGGATATTATGCTACCCGGAATGGATGGCTACGAGGTTTGCCGCAGAACACGGGAAATAGGCGATATCCCTGTTATCATGCTTACCGCGCTGGACAGCGAAGATCACCAGATGAAGGGCTATATGCTCCGTATCGACGATTACGTCGCAAAGCCCATATCTATGCCGCTGCTTATCCGCAAGGTGGAGGCTGTGCTCCGCCGAACGCTGCCCGATCAGCCCCAGATGCTTGAATACGGGGGAATAACGCTCGAGCTTAAAACGCACGCCGTCCGTGTCGACGGAGTTGCAGTCGAATTTACTCTTCGGGAATTTGAGATACTTTATGAGCTTATGAAAGCTCCCGAGGAGGTCGTCACGCGGAAATCTCTGCTCAACGACCTGTGGGGCTACGGCTACTACAACGACACGCGGATAGTCGATACGCATATTAAAAATATCCGCCGAAAGCTCGGCAGCCGCGATTGCATTGCAACAGTGCGCGGCATCGGATATAAACTGAAAGGCGGCGAAATATGAAAAGGCTGACGTTAAGAACCTTTGCTCTGCTGACGGCTCTTTCGCTGACTATCTGCGCCGCCGCGTTCCTTTGTATATGGCTGGCTCTTCCGAACGCGGGAAAAAGCCGCTCGCAGCGCTTATTCGCCGAGGAAACGGAGCAGCTTGTTTCGGCACTGCGCGTCACGGAAAAACAGAACAGCGAACCACTGTTTACGGATTTTATCCGTGAAACGGGCGCGTTTGTTTTTCTGCTTGACGACGAGAAAAACTACGTAAGTCCGTATACGTTTGAGCGCGCCCGCGCCGATATTGACAATACAGGATATCCGTTCCGCTTTTTAGGCTCGGACGAGGACTACATTCTGATAACACAATACAACAACGCCCGCTCCGACGAATTGAAGCGGGCAATACTCGGCAGCGTTCCGTTTGTCGCGGCAACGGTGGTGATATTGTGTCTTATCGGATCGTGGATTTTTTCGCGTTACACTACTCAGCCGATGATCCGTATCGGAAAGATCGCCAAAAAAATGGCGGAATTGGATTTCAGCTGGTACTGCCCCGATATACGCGGCGACGAAATAGGTATGCTGTCCGTGAGTATCAACGAAATGTCGGACAAGCTGCGTTCGGCGCTGGACGAACTTAATCTGCGCAACAGCGCGCTTACGGACGAAATAGCGCTTGAAAAGGAACGCGAACGCCGCCGTATGCTGTTCTTTTCGGGAGTGTCTCACGAGCTGAAAACGCCTGTCGCGGTGGTTATCGGACAACTGGAGGGTATGCAAGCGGGCATAGGCGTATACAAGGACAGAGAGAAGTATCTTGCACGAAGCGCAGAGATACTCCGTTCGCTGAGCGGATTTATCAAGGAGGTGCTGGCGGTTTCGCATCTGGATATTTCCGACGAGATCGAACGCCGCCCTGTGAATATCTCCGATATGGTGAAGGGTCTTGCCGAGGAGTATTCCGACTATGCGGAGGACAGCATATCCGCCGTATTGACGGATATACAGGAGGACGTTACGGTTTACGGCGATGAAAAGCTCTTTGAAAAAGCTCTGGGGAATATTATAGGCAACGCCTTTGCGCATACTTCGGATAACGGCAGCGTTCGTATCGCGCTTAAAAACGGCGGCAGCGCGATTCTCATTGTCGAAAATTCGCCCGCGCATATTCACGAGGAGCATTTGCCGCACCTTTTTGAGGCGTTCTACCGCACTGATAAGTCCTCGGAGCACGGAAGCGGCTTGGGTCTGTACATTTCGCGAATGATATTTGAAAAATACGATATTGCGTACAAAATAGAAAACACCGCCGACGGAGTACGTTTTACCGTCGATTTCGGCAACTACACACAAAAAACACATTAACTCCCGACAAACTACACAAAAAATATGCTATAATTATTGCATTACCAACAGAAAGGGATAAACCTATGAAAATTGATATCAACAATATCACCATGATCTATCCGTCGGGGAAAAAAGCGCTTCGGGATATAACGACAAAACTGGAAAGCCCGGGATTTGTCGGCATTCTCGGACCTAACGGCGCGGGAAAGACGACGCTTATGAAGCTGCTTATAGCGGGGCTTGTTCCCACTAAGGGGGAAATAATTCTTGACGAAAAGCCGCTGCTCTCGCAGGAAACGCGGCTGAAGTCGCAGCTCGGTTATCTGCCGCAGAGCTTCGGGCTGTACGACGAGCTTACCGTGTGGCAGTTTCTGGATTATATGGCGGCGCTGAAAGGCGTTAAATCGAGAAAAGCCGTTGACGAAGCTATAAACCGCACAAGTCTTACGGAGCAGCGAAAAAACCGTATACGCAGCCTTTCGGGAGGACAGCGGCAGCGCGTGGGTATCGCGCAGGCTCTGCTCGGCGATCCGCAGCTGATAATACTCGACGAGCCTACCGTTGGACTTGACCCCGAGGAACGCGTGAAGTTCCGCAATATTTTCTCGGAAATGGCGCAGAACAAGATCGTACTGCTCTCCACGCATATTGTGGAGGACGTTCAGGCAGTTTGCAGCCGCGTGCTCGTGATATATGGCGGGGAAATTCTGTACGATGGAGCGCCATCCGCGCTTATCTCCGAGGCGGCGGGACACGTCGGCACTTACGTTTCGGGGGCTGACGACCCCATTCCCGACGGCTGCCACGTCGTTTCAAAGGTGAACGTTTCGGAGGGGATACGCTGCCGCATAGTCGCGGAGGCTCTGCCCGCGGTTGCAGCTAACGTTGAGCCAACCCTTGAGGACGCATATCTGTACTGTATTCACAAGGAGGGTAAAAAATGAGATTTTTTTCCCTGTACCGTGTGGAGCTTCGCCGCCTTTTGCTTACAAAGCAGATATGGCTGATCGCGGCGCTCTGCCTTTGCACTCCGCTTCTCGGATATACGGTGTATAGCCCTGTTGTGTGGGAGACTACATCGGGACTTTACATCGGAAATCCCGTGCTTGCGGGAACGGCGGCGGGAGCTATCCTCTGGGCGATAATCGCTATTGTGGAGGGAAGCCGTCAGCGACGCAGCGGAACGGACGTTCTTGCCGAGGCATCAGCGCCGCCGACCGCTCACTCCGCCGCGAAAACGACCGCGCTTATGACGATCTCAGCGGCGGTGACGCTGCTGTGCGCTCTCCTGTATCTGCCGTTTACCGCGGCAAAGCTCGAATATCTGTTCGACGCGGGCTTTTACTTTATGAATTTTCTCGTGTTTATGCTGCCGACGTGGTGGATATCCATACTGTTTGCCGACGGTCTGTACCGCATAACACGCCGCGCGGAGCTGTCCGCACTGCTGTACGCCGTGCTTGTATATATGAGTTTCAGCCGCTTCGCCGAGAAAAATTATTTTATGCAGTGGCTGAACCCCGTTATAGGCTCATATTCGGACGGCTTTCCCGATATATGGTATCTGCGGCTGGGCTTGTACACGCGGCTTGTCTGGCTGTGTATCGCTGCGGGATTGTGGGCGTTTTCGCTTATATGCGCGCGGAAATATCAGAAGGGGCTTATAGGCTCGTTCGTGCGCGGTCTGAAAAAGGTGTATCTGCCAGTATGCGCGGCGGCGCTCGCGGTAACGGGTGCGGTATTGTGGAACATTCAGCCGTTTATCGGGAATGGCTCCGATGAATACGATCTTGAGAACGAAAACAAGTTTTTGGATGAACATATGACATCGGAGGCTATTACCACAGCCAGTCATTATCTTAAGCTCGATCCCGTTTTCGGAACGCTGTCGGGTAAATCGGAATATCAGCTTAACAAGGTCAAGGAGGGTGAAAATATTCTGCGCCTGAACGCGGGATATAAGATCAAAAGCATGACCTACGGCGGCGAGACCATAAACTTCCGAACCGTTAAAGAGGATATAAACGGACAGTATGACACTTATTTTGAACTGCCTTACAAACACGGCCAAAAGCTGATAATAGAATACGGCGGATATCTGACAGCCGCGCGATACGCTATGCCAATGGTGGCGACATCTATCGGAAGTAATTACATCCGCATGACGGGCACCGACTGTATGCCTAAACTCGCAGACTATTTCGCTATGAAAGCAGATCTGGAGGTCACACTCCCCGACGGCTTGACTCCGTTTTTAGGCAGTGAACACAAACCGCTTACCGACTTCACCGACAACGGTGACGGAACAAGAACATACAGAACGGCGCTTGACATGGATTATATTACCGATTTTGTCGCGGGTAACTATGTGACGGATGAATTCTCGTCGGACGACTATGATTTCAGATTTATATACGGGGATATCTACCGCTCCGCCGTGGATAAATACGATGTGCGGCAGACGATATGCAGCGTTTTCGATTACTGTACGGAGCACTACGGAAAACCGCTTTATATCGACGGCGATGCATTTCTGCTGTTTCAGATGAACTCAATGACAGGGGGCGGATACGCGGTAAGCGGTATGTCGACATGGCTTGAGGACGTTATTTCTCCGAATACCTTGAGCGATCCCAACAGGGGCGCAAACGCCACGGAGGTATTTATTCACGAGATGATACATCAATGGTGGGGCGGCGTCGGAATGTGGTGCGATGAGGACGGGCTGTGGTCCGCCGAGGGTCTTACGGTGTATTCGACTTACAGAATTGTAAAGGAAAAATACGGCGAGCTTTACGCAAATCAATACTATGTCGAGGACTGGAAAAGAGAAGTCGCCGAACAGGACCGAAACTTCTACAACCGCCACCCCGAATATCTTGAAAAGCTGCCCGAGCATTACAGGGAACAGCTTAGCGCCTTGAACCAGAGCGTAAACAAATACAAGCGTATGCCGCTTATGCTGCTCAAGGCAGAGGAGCTTCTGGGCGGCGAGGAGCAAATGGACGCGGTATTGAAGCAGATGTTTGCCGATTACAATGAGAGCGTTGATGACCAATACCCCGTTACCTACATGGATTTTCTGGACTACTGCGGACTTACGGAGGAGGATTTGAAGCTTGGTTAAAATTTTCGGATATGAGCTGAAACGTCTGCTGACAAGCGGACTGTTTATAGCAATGCTTGTTGTAAACGCGGTTTTCGCGTGGTATGTGCTGACTACCGATATTATAGAGGGAGTTGCATATACAGCACCGTTTTCGGTGTGGAGCTGCTGCGGATACTTCGGTAAAACGCTTCCGCTCTCAATGATAACCGTGTTGCTGCTTCAGGCAGGCTATTACGGAAAACAGCAGAAGCGCGTTGATATATTGATAGGCGCGTCTCCGCTTACCTACGCGCAGAGCCTGCTTATAAGGACGGCGGTGCTCGGCGTATGCTTTTTGATAATTTGCCTAATCGAGAGCATTCTCGGCGCGGTGTTCTGCGCGGCGTTTTTCGGATATTACGGCTTCGGAGCGTTTGTTCTGCCCGCGCTGCTTGAGATAATTCCCTGCTTTGTTTTTACGATAGCTGTCGGTCATCTTGTCGGTAGATTCCATCAGGGGCTTGTTTACGTTCTGCTGCCCGTTGTTTTCATCAGCTCATTCGGAGCGGCAGGAGCGTTCGATTTTTTCGGCGGAGCTTTCTTTTCGGTCTATCCTATGACACTGCCCTTGAATCCCGACGGCGAGCCCGATTTCGTGATAAATTCGTTATGGCTGACCGCGCGGTTGATCTACCTGGCAGCGGGAGCGGCTTTATTGACCATAAACGCCGTGTTTAGACCTAAAGTCAAGAGAGCTTAAAGGATATGCGGTGCTGTTAAAGCATTTAATTTATAGGTAATTGCACGCGGCAATGTTTTTGCCGCGTGCTTTTTTGAAACAAATAATGCAGTTTTTGGGGAGCGCTTTAATCTGTTTGAAACGGTCTTTAATTGATTTTACGGGTAAAAAGGCGAATATTATTTGAAAGCAGGTTAAAGCGACGGGGTCGCGGTCACGGCGGACGGCAGAGCCGACCGCATTGTAAAGCCGTTTGTGGACTATACGACGAGGGGGACGGAAATTTTGAAAGTATGAAATATAGGGATCAATTTGAAAGAAAAAATCAAACAAACCTAATAATGACAAGATATATTGCAGCACCGACCGGCTTACCGAAAATAAAGGTAAAAACCGCTGGACTTTCGCAAGAAATTGTGGTATGATGTGTGGTTACAAAGGAGGTGCTGTTAATGGGAAAACGCAGACCATCAGGCGATGGAATGGTTCGCAAACGCGAGGACGGAAGATGGGAAGAAGTACGGCATTGTCTTACGTTTTGCTTTTTGGCGGTGCAATGGCTTACCGCAATGCGGGCAAAACACCAAGCCCTTTGATTTCTTTTTTGATAGCGCTGCGCGGAAGTCGCGTTCGTGCTTCTCGTTCTGGAATTTGATTGTCATAAGCATATCCTCTTTTAAACGATAGTTAGCTTTGGCTAACTCGCCTTACATCTGTATTGTACCACACTCAATTGTGATTGTCAAATACTTTTTTGAAAAAACACGCCAAATAAGGCTAATTATGTATACTTTTACAATTTAATGTATAAGATCATGTTGCTTTTGTCAGGAACCCATAATCCAAACGGCTGATTGGGGCATACCTCTCCCAAAGGCTATAATAACAGATATTCAATTGTAAAACGATAAGGCGCACATTGAACCAATTAACCCAATCTGATCTTCAGCAATTCTATGCAAGGGAAAAAGCAAACGGCAGAAAAATTCGTGCAGATGTGTATGGATCAGGATTATCTGATAGAGTAATTCGGGCTATACACGCCAACTGCCGTTCCGCGTTTGAAAAAGCGGTGCATGAGGGCTTGATAAAAATAAACCCGGCTATCGGCTGTAAGCTGCCACCCAAGAAATCAAGAGAAATGAAAGTGCTTACACAAAATGAAATTATCCGATTCTTAAATCAAGCAAAGGAGGAAGGATATTATGAACTGTTCCTACCCCGCTGTCATCACATTACGTGACAAACACATTTCTATGTTTACTGGATATAGACCCGTACATTCACAGCTTTGTCAGACGTTTCCGTCATTCTCACCATATACATTTTATAGACCCCCGACCTATACCGTTGCGGCGGGGCAGAGGTGTTCGGGGTCCATGCGCAGTTCATCGAGCCACTTTGAAAGCTGTGACTCTTT
>CAJTTH010000049.1 GCA_910579125.1 uncultured Oscillospiraceae bacterium
TTGATGAGCTTTCGGGTTCAGAGCTTGTCGAATTGCTCGATTGCGGCGGTTTAGAGGTTTCACTGCTGCTCGACGAATCAACAGGCTCGTGCGTATCGCTTGAACTAGGAGTGCTCTGCGGCGTTGACGAGCTTTGAGGCAAGGAATTGTCGCCTTCGATGTATCCGGGGGGATATTCCTCGGGAGGTATCGTCGACGCGGGTATCTCCGCCTCGCCGCCGCCAAAAACCTCGGACGACGTTGAACTTGAACTGTTGATAGTATCCGGGTCGGGGAGCTTTTCGGTCAGGCTGCCCGGCGTGAATATTGAACTTACGGGGCGCTGCGCGAGTGTCGGTTGTCCGAAACCGAGCGTATTCAGCGGCGTAGTAACGTCCGCGGAGGACGTAGACGGCGGTGTAATAAGGTTGTCGGGTGTCAGGAAGTCCTGAGTTCCTTGACCGTTATGCTCGTTTTCGTTCTCGGAGGGCTTTACGACAGCGCTGCTGTCAACGCCCGCAACGCCCATTACTCCGCAGGTGAACAGATATATGTTGCAGATGCAGAGCGCCGCAATAATTTGCACAAGAGATAGTTTTTTCATGATTCTTCGTAGTCCTCCGGCTTATCTTCCAGTCCGTTCTCTCCGATATATTCGTCAAGCCCCTTGACAAGCGAGGTATCCCACGTTCTGCCGTTCCAGAGCTGTCCGAATATCTCATAATACGTCTCGAAAAATTTAACGCTGTCCTTTTCGCTTATCCTTTCAACATCGACCTCGGGATTCTCGTTCGGGCGAACCTTCCGCGCGACTACAACAAGCCGCAAGTCAAGCCCCGTGTCCTGGTCGCAGGTTGAGAGAGTGAGGAACTCATCGCCGTATTCCACATCGACGCCCATATCATAATAGCTGCGGTCGCCGCACTCCAGCACAAAATCGTAAAACTCCGAACGGCTGTTGAAATAATTCGTTCCCGTATAGTCAAAGACCTCGCCGTGTTCCGTTGAGATGTTCGTGACAAATACCGAAAATATTTTGTACTTGTTGTTGCTGTACAGTGTGTTGAAATCTATAACCGGGGAGAGCTTTAAGAAGTTGATGTCGCGCTTGAAATTCATAAGCGCCGAGAATTGATATTTGTACAGCATATTATGCCCGTAGATAACGGTGTTGTGCGGCATTTCGTCGGGACCTATCGGTCCGCGGTAGTCCGCGAAAAGCGTACCGGAGAACTCGTATTCCTTGTTGAAGTTCGTGTGCAGATAGTCGTCGTTGTTGTCGGTCTGCATAACGGGGTAGTCGATGTTCGTTCCGGGAACGCTCAGCCAGCCGATAAAGTCTTTGTTCTCATTGTAGAGCGACGCATATTCCTCGTTGATAGTGCCCTGCGGCAGCTGCTGTATCTGCTCCTGCGTGGGCGCTTTGTTTTTCAGATCGACAATGTACGATTCCGTCGCGAGAATTTGTCCGTCGCTGTCGACCGCCATCTGCGAACCGAGCCTGCTGTACTGCAGATAATGCGCGGCGATAAGAACCACTGCGACTATCAGCACTATAAGCGCGGCAAGAAAAACGATCTTTCGCAGAATTTCATTGGTGCTGTCGCCCTTACACGGAAAAAGCCCCGATACTATGCTGTTCCAGATGCTCTGCTTTTTCCTCTTTTTCCTTTTTTTGCCGTTCTTTTTTCCCTGAGGAGCAAGCCCCATATCCATTTCCGCCATTATTGATGTTCCTTTCAGATAGCCGAGGAACCTATCCGCTGCTTTTTGCAAGAGCGGATAGGTTCAAAAAGTAAATTCGTTAGTAAAATTGTTTGCGTCAATGCGAAAAATTATCCGTCATAGCCGTAAATAATGTCTTCCTTCCAGCCTCTGCCTTCCCATTCGCCGTAGCCGATAAAGTTTTTGTAGTAAGCGTCGTAGAACTTCGGAGTGGGATTGTAGTACGCCTTTTCAACATCGACAGAGGGATCCTCGCCGTCGCGTACTTCGCGCGCTATGATTACCCAGCGCAGCTGAGCCTCGCCGTTGCCAATGTTGGGCGTACCGTAGCCCCATGAGCAGGTGGACAGCGTGATGAGGTTGTCGCCGTACTTGAGATCAACGTCGGGGTTGATGAACGTGGAGCGGTCAAGGACTTCCGCGCAGAAATTGTCGAATTCCGACTTGGTCTCAAAGTTGCGTATCATGTGGTACGGGAATACCTCGCCGTATTCCTCCTCAACATTGACAAGCATACCGCCGAAGATCTTGTAGGTGGATTCCTTGTACAGCGTATTGAACGTTATAGTCGGGAAACGCTTGTAGATGCTGATGTTCGTGGGATCGCCCGTCGACATTGAGTAGTTGCAGTAGTCGAAGAGCTGACCGAAGTATTCGCCGGTTCCCATATTATGACCGTAGATGACGATGTTAGCGGGTCTCTCGGTCGCCGTTACGGGAGCGTGGTAGTCTGCGTAGAGCGCGCCCGCTCTGCTGGGGTTGCCGTCGAAGTCGTGTTCGAGGTAGTATTCGTTGTCGTCGGTCTGCAATACGGGCAGGTCAACGATCGTGCGCTCGCTGTCGGCAATGGTTATCCAGCCGATAGTGTCGTTGTTGAGCGCGTAGATGTCTTTAAGAGAGGGGAGCATCTCCGCGGGCTGCGACTGCGTGCTGTTATTGGAGTTTTCGTCGCCGGAGCTGATGACGACCGAGGTGTCGCCCGATGTGCTGCCCGAATTGGTGCTTGAAACATTCGAGTTTGAGCCGCCATTGTGATATATGCTGTTAAGCTCGCTGTTGCGTTGATTGTCTTCCGCCTGAGTAACGCCGTTGATAATGAGTATCGTAACGGTAACGATAAGCACTATCGCCGCCGCCAAAAAGATCAGCTTTCTGATCTTCTCGGCGGGCTTGTCGCCTTCCCACGGAATAAGGTATTTTGCAACGCGCAGAAGCACGCTTTCTTTTTCTTCATAATTAGCCATAATATTATTACCTCCAAAAGTATTTTCAGCTTGTCATATCAATAGCTCAGCAGCTTTGAACGGTCCCATACCGAGCCTTGCCAGCCCTCGTAGCGTTCGAGAACCTCATAGTAATAGTCAAACAGCTTTGCCTGATAGTTGCGTTCTGCGACTGCGGTGTTGACTGAGGGGTCTTCTCCGTCGCGGACTTTTCTCGCGAATACGACCCAGCGCGTATCGACGGTGCGGTCAATAGGCCAGTAGCAGGTCGACAGCGTAAGCAGCTCATCGCCGTATGTGAGATCGACGTCGGTGAAGAACCAGCTTCTGTCCATTATCTCGATAATGTAGTTGTTGAAATCGTCGGCGCTGTCGAAGCGCGTCTTGGTGATGTAGTCGAATACCTCTCCGTACTGTGATTCGGTGTTCGCGATAATTCCCGCGAAGATTTTGTAAACTGCGTTTCCGCCCTCGGGAGTAGCCATTTGTATGGTGGGGTGCGTTTTGTAGAACGACAGCGGCTCGGCATAGTCGTCGTCGGGAACGTAGTGCATTACGTAAGCGAAGAAGTCGCCGTTTGCCATATTGTGACCGAACAGTATCTTATTTTTGTCGTTCGGGTCGTTCCAGTCGTTGAGGTAGGTAGAGAAGACCGTTCCCGAAATGGATTCGTTTCCGTAGAAGTCGTGGTCGAGGTAGTAGGAATTATCTGTCGTCTGAACAACGGGGTTGTTGAGCTGCGTTCCCGTAAGTGATATCCACGCTTTAATGTCGGAGTTTATCTCCTTAAGCGGTTCCCAGCCGATATTCAGCGGCGAGTCTATAACGGGCGTGAGGTCAATCTCCTCGGGAACACGCGTGCCCGCCGAGGTCGCTATGGAGGGCGACGGGTGCGCTATGTGCGCGGGCTGACTGTAGCTGCTTGACGAACTCGGCGTAGACACTCCCGCAATACTGGCAAGACTGCTGTTCACTTCGCCGCCCTTGTTCATGCTCGTTATCTGCCACACGAGGAACGCGACCGTTCCGATAAGCGCCGCGACCGCGAATATAAGAATTACCTTGCGCGCCTTTTCCGCACCCGAATCGCGCGAAGTGGGGAAAACCGCTGCGGCAAAACCGCCCTTTTTGGGTCTCTTGGACTGACTGCCTTTCTTGGGAGAACTCGATACGTCAGCGTCGAATTTATCAAGCGCGTAGTTTCTGTCGTTTCTGTTTCTGTTTGAATTAGCCATTTTCTTTCCCTTTCTTTATCTTGGCGAGCAGCATTTTCAGCGCTTTTTCCGCCGCCGCCGCTCTTATGTAGTCTCTGCCTTTGTTCTCAAATAAACATTTTTCGGAGGTGATCGAATTTCCGTCCGCGGCACAGATATAGACCGTGCCGACGGGGTTCTCCTCCGAGCCGCCGGTCGGACCCGCTACGCCGCTTGTAGCGACCGCGATATCCGCGCCGGAAACCTTTAAGGCTCCCCTTGCCATTTCTTCGGCACATTTGATGCTGTATTCCGAAAAACGTCCGAGCGTATCATCACTCACCCCGAGGATCTCCCGCTTTATCCTGTTGGAATAGCTGCATATCCCCAGTTCGATGACAGCCGAGCTGCCCGATACCGCCGTCACCGCCGCCGAGATCATTCCTCCCGTACAGCTTTCCGCCGTTGATATCTTCAGTCCGCGCTCCGTACATTCTTTCACGATCTCATGCGCCAAATCGTTAATACTGTTATACATCTCCTTCATCAGTCAAGAAACACCGTCTTTTCTCCGTACTTGAAGCGCTTTACCTCGATTTTCGCGACCGCCTCGTCTATCATCTTGTCGAAGTCGTAGGCTTTCTCAGCTTCGAGAATTTCCTCGATTTTCGGTCTTGTACGCGGGTGCTTCGGCGAAAATACCGTACAGCAGTCCTCGTAAGGCATTATCGAGGTCTCGTAGGTACCTATCTTACGGGAGATCTCGGTGATCTCGATTTTGTCCATTCCTATGACAGGACGGAATATCGGCAGCTCGGCAGCCGCGTTTGTGCAGTTCAGCGCCTGAAGCGTCTGACTTGCGACCTGAGCCAAGCTCTCGCCCGTAATTATCGCGCCGTAGCCGTCTCTCGCGCATATCTTATTGGCGATCTTCACCATAAGTCTGCGCATAAGCACCGTGAAATACTGCTCGGGGCAGTTATCCCGCAGCGCCTCCTGAATTTCGGTGAACGGCACGCAATAAAAGATAATGTCGCCGCAGTACTCCGTCATTTCTTCGCAGAGCTTTTCGACCTTGAGCCGCGCTCTGTCGGACGTGTACGGCGGACTGACGTAATGAATACAGTCGACAACCAATCCGCGCTTTGCCATCATATAGCCCGCGACGGGGGAATCTATCCCGCCAGAGAGCATCAGAAGAGCCTTTCCGCTGCTGCCGACGGGCATTCCGCCCTGTCCGATGATCCGCTTTGCGGAGAGGTAAGCGCCGTTGTCGCGTATTTCCAGTCGCACGGTGATCTCGGGTTCGTGAACATCCACTCCCAGATGAGGGAATGCGTCCAGAACCGCATCGCCGAGCTGCTGTTGTATATCGGGCGATCTCATCGGGAACGTCTTGTCGGAGCGCTTAGCCTCGATTTTAAAGGTTTTCGCGTTTCCGAGAGCGTCCGCGAGATATTCGCCGAGACTGTCAACGACCGCCCGAAAATCCTTCGGGAACACGGCGCAGCGTTGTATCGCGCCAATTCCGAAAACCTTTTCAAGACTGCACACCGCCTCGTCGATATCCGCGCCGTCAAGCGGCTCGATATAGACCGTCGATTGTCTGCGGCTGTACTCAAATTTTCCGATTTTTTTCAGCCTGCGTTTTATATTTTTGAGGAGCATATCCTCAAAGGTGCTTTTGTTTTCCCCCTTGAGGGCAATTTCCCCGTATTTGACCAGTATAACTTCCGTCATCTTCTGACCCTTTCGATCGTTCTTTTTATCTTTTCGCAGAGCGCGTCAAGCTCCTCGGCGGTATTGTCCGCGCAGAGCGAGACCCTCACCGCGCAGTCTGCGTCTTTGTCGGAAACTCCCAACGCGCCAAGCACTCCGCTTTTCTTTCCTTTTGAGCAAGCCGAGCCGCTTGAAACGTATATCCCGTCCTCTTCGAGAGAATGAAGCATAATTTCCGAACGCACTCCGCGCACGCTGAAGTTTATGATATTCGGAACGCAGTCCGCGCCCGAGTTTATTCCTATATTCTCCAATTCGGCTAACCTGTCAAGCAAATGCGCTTTAAGCTCCGCGAATTTCGCGGTATCGCCTTGGTAAGCCTTAACGGCGGCGTCAAAGCCCGCTATAAGCTCAACAGGCTCCGTACCCGAACGCAAGCCGCCCTGCTGACCGCCGCCGAGCATTATCGGGAGGATATTCTGCCCCTTTTTAATGAAAAGCGCTCCAATGCCTTTTGATGCATGGACTTTATGACCCGAAACGCTGATAAGGTCGCCGTCCAGCGGAACTTTGAGAAAACCCTGAACCGCGTCGATATGCACAATGGTTTTCGGGTTTTTCCGCTTGACCTCGCGGTACAGGCGCGGAACGTCGATCTTAAAGCCCGTTTCGTTATTCACCGCCATAGCGCTGAGCAGTGCGGTGTTTTCGTCGACTGCGTTGACGAGCGCCCCCGTGAAGTCCTCAAAGTCCTTCGGAGCTAGCCGCAGAACCTCGAACCCGTCCTCCTCGAACCGAATGAGTGTTTTCGCCACGGACGGGTGCTCGATAGCCGTAGACACGATCTTCCCCGCATGCGGACGAAACCTGTGCATAGCGCCGAGGAGCGCGGTGTTGTTGCTTTCGGTAGCTCCCGAGGTAAATATTATCATGCCGTCAAGCGGAGTTTTCGCTCCCGAAAGCGCGGACAGTATTGTCCGCTTGGCGCGGGAAATTATTTGCAATGAATCCGTTCCCAATTTATGTAAGGAGCTTGCGTTACCGAACGCGCTTTCCATAGTATCGCAGACCGCACGGCGGCATTCTTCGCAAGGCTTGGTTGTAGCTGCGTTATCCAGATATATCATCAAGTTTTCACCTAAATTGCTAATTAAATTGGTTGTGTCCGTGTGAAACGGTATAACGACCCATACAGTAGTCAAACGTTTTAACGTTTTAGTTTCATTTTGGTAATTTATGGAAGTGATTATCCGACTGCCGAGCCGATTTTTTGACCGTTCTGACAAACGTCCGCAAGCGACGTAATTACAATATCTATCAAATTGTTCATAAATGTGCGTTGCAATGCATTTTTTCACATACCACACACCTTAATAATTATATCACAAAATATCCGTTTTGCCTAGCGTTTTTTGAATTTTTT
>CAJTTH010000050.1 GCA_910579125.1 uncultured Oscillospiraceae bacterium
AGGAGGTCACGGACGAGATCTATTCACGCGTCGATAAAACCATGAGCGTCAAGGAATACGATTACTGGCACAACTACCTTGAGGCGATGAAGATAAAGGTCGACAACGGTGAGATCGCTCCCGAGGAGCTGGAGAATTTTCTTAACTACTCCCTTGAGGTGGATATCACCAGAAGTCACCCTATCGTCGAGGTTCCCAAAAAAGAGCCCGAAGAGCCGAAAAAAGGCGTTGTAAGACCGTTCGTTCCCGAGAGAATAAGCCGCAGCGAAATCAAGCAGCCCGCCGTTTCCGAGGAAGAAACAGAGGAGGAGCTTGCTCTGCGCGAGGGCTTTTTCACATCGCCAACCAAGGAGCGTCGCAAGAACGAGCGTCCGCAAATATCGCATATAATCCGTGGAGGAGAGAGCCTCGGCGAGAATTACACCAAAAATCCGGATCCTGCGGGATTTCAGCCGTTCGGTTCGCCTGCGCGGACACAGCCGCCGCCGACGGAGCAGCCCGCGCCGCCTGTTGTTGAGCAGAAAAAGCGCAGTCCGTTCGAGGACTTGAAGCGTCTGGAGGAGAAGCTCAAAGAGGAGCGCTCGCGCGTTGAGCGGACAGCTCGCACGGAAATTTCCGAGCGACCCGACCGCCGCGCCGCGCGTCCGTTTGAGAGCGCTGACAAGGACGAAAATGCGTTTCGTCCGTTCGGAGAGCCCGCCGCTCCGAGAAGATCGCGCCCCGAGCCGCGCCGTCCGCAGAGCAGCGAGATGGACTATGCGGACGAGTTTGAATATGAAGAGCCGCCGCGCCGCGCGTCCGCCGAGCCTGTAACCCAGCCGGAACAGGTCGCTCCGCCGCCTCCGCCGAAGCCTAAGGTTATCCGAAAAAACGCAGCTGCAATCAGCGCCTACGGGAAAATGGCGGGCGCGAAAGTTACCTCCGCGCCGCCCGAATTGGCGGTGGTTTCCGAACCTGATTCCGTTCCGAATACTATGGACTTATCGGATATTTCCGAGGTTCACGAGCGGACAATCCCCGAACGTACAACGCCGGAGCGTACAACACCCGACCGCGAAATCCCCGAAACAGACCCGTTTAAGGACATTGAGAGCATTTTCGACGTGCTCGAACAGTCGGAGAGCGACATGGGCGCTCGTCCGAAACGCGTCAGAACGCGCCGTGAAACCGATGAACTTCCCGAGCCGACGCCCAAATGGGAGAGCGAAGAAAATCCGTTGCCGAAAACCGTCACCAAGGAGAACGCTCCAAGCGGTATATGGACGGAGGACAGGGGGCTTTTCGAGAACTCTGCGGAACCCGAGCAGTCCGAGCTGGATATGCTCAAGGAGAAGAAGCACGGCAAATCCAACAAGACCAGACGGCTTTATGACGTTATTATGCGTGAACCTGACGATAACCCGAATTTCAGAAGAAAAAATTAATTAATTTAGGCAATTTAACGCGTGGTTTAAGTGAATTACGCGTTTTATTGTTGCTATTGCACAAAGATTTTCTTAAAAGTCAAATTAAAGTTTGGTTAATTATACGGTTGCAATATTAAGTTAAATGATGTATAATATAAATTACAAAGCAAGCGCGGGTCGTCCGTGTTTGCGGAAAAAATTATTGGAGGATCATTACAATGAACATTAAAAAAATTCTGGCTGCAACCGCTGCTTCCGTTGTAGCTGTAAGCGCTATGGCAGTCGTTGTTTCCGCTGCCGAGATCACTGTTCCCGCAAATGCGACCGCATGGGCTGACGTGGAGATCTTTGCGGATTACGACGCACTTTCCAAGTTGCTTGACGACGGCAAGACCCCCGAGGATATCGAGACTATCGTTCTTAAGTCCGACGGTTCTGCTGTAGGTATCGGTTATCACGCTGCTGATGCGGATCTCACATGGACTCAGCCGACCGACAGTGATGAGAACGCTTGGTTCACTGACACGCTTACCCTTAATGCTTCCGACATCTCCCTTACCAAGGACAAGGCGTACCTCAAGGCGTTTGGCAACAACATTGAAGACCCTGCGGTTCTCACTGTTACATTCACCTACAAGACCGCTGACACTGCTCCCACAGAGAGCGAGTCCAAGCCCGAGGAGAGCAAGACCGACGATACCGCAAACAACGTAAACACCGGTGTTGAGGGCGTTGCTGCCGTTGTAGGCGTTGCTGCTGTTGCTGCAGGCGCTATGATCGTTTCCAAGAAGAGAAAGTAATTTTGGAAAAGAAAACTTCAAGTAAAATATAGGATAACGCGGTGCTGTTAAGTACCGCGTTATTGTTTTTTAAGTTAATACGCTATATTGTAAAGTAAATTAGCTAAAAATTGTTTGTAATTACTAAAAATCAACACAAATTCATTTAATAAAATTGGCTATATGTACAATTGCATTTTATTTCTCAACGGTGTATAATAAAAGATGAACTTATGGTCGCGGATCGACTGCGGCCGGGGAAATTTTACTTGGAGGAATTACAATGAGTATTAAAAGAATTTTGGCTGCTGCGGCTGCTTCCGTAGTTGCAGTAAGCGCTATGTCTGTAGCTGCGTTTGCAGGTATCGCAAACGCGACCGACTCTAACGGCAATTACCTTGTTGACCTTATTGAGGAGGGCTACACTGTTGGCGATGTTTACGGCGTAACATTTACTATTTCCGGCGATTTTGCGGAGACAGGCGTTGGCGGCGGAGTCGGCTTTAACAGCGCGTCCACAGGCTGGGATCAGCACGAGTGGGGTAATGCCGACGCAGCTAAGGAAGTTACTCTTACCGAGGACAACAAGGTTACGTTTATGAAGGACGCTCCTGTTTTTGCGGATACCGATGTTACCGGCGACAATCCCTATGCTCAGGTATGGATTGCACAGTGGTGGGGCAATGATGCGACTGTTGAAAAGGTAGAGGTTCTTGGTAAGGACGGCGCTGTTCTTGCGGCAGGCGGTTCTACCGAATCCAAGCCCGAAGAGTCTAAACCTGAGGAAAGCAAGCCTGAAGAGAGTAAGCCCGAGGAGAGCAAGCCCGAGACAAAGCCCAACGTTGACACAGGCGTTGAGGGTGTTGCTGCCGTTGTAGGCGTTGCTGCTGTTGCGGCAGGCGCACTTATCGTTGCCAAGAAGAGAAAGTAATTTCTGTTTCCTTTAAAATGTACAAGCGGAGAGCGCGGCGGAAACGCCGCGTTTTTTGCAACTTGTTAAAATAACCAAATATTAACGGAAAATTTTGGACAACTGTACAGTTGCATTATTTTGCCAAAAGGTGTATAATTAAGAAGTGGAAAGCATATGGTTGTACTGTATGCTTTTTTGAACAAGAATTTTTTACTTATTGGAGGAATTTACAATGAACATTAAAAAGATTTTAGCTGCGGCTTCGGCATCTGTTGTTGCTGTCAGCGCAATGGCTGTTACCAGCCTTACTTCGTTTGCTGAAACCGAAAAGATTGATGTTAATTTATCTATTAGCGGTTCGGGTGATATGGAAAAAACGAATCAAGAAGGTGAAACAATAACAGTTTCTGGTGGTACGGCTGAAACTGGTTCTATTACGTTGGGTGAATATCTTGAGGATTATGATTTATCAACAGTTACAATAGAGGTTGAATTGGAGTGTGATACGGGATATGCCAATGGTGCTTTTGGAGGTTCTGTAGGTTCGAATTGGCAGTCTGAACAATGGGAACTTAGTGGTACATCCGATACAGTATCTTGGACTCCTGACGGTGGAATGAGTTTAGAGTCACTCCAGATGCAGTTTTGGTGGATAAATCCTAACCTCGTATATGATGAAGAAGCTGAAGAGCCTAAGCCTGTTATCGAAGATAATGGCTACGGTACATTGACTGTTAAGAGTATTACCATTGATGGCGAAAAGAAACAAGATGAGGACGATACTAGTGGTGATAACACTAGCGGTGATGACACTAGTGACGACAACAATAGTAAGGACGATACCTCCAGCAAGCCCGAGGAATCTAAGCCTGAGGAGAGCAAACCCGAGGAGTCTAAGCCCGAAGAGAGCAAGCCTGTAGTTGACAACACGCCCAAGATCAAGCCCTCTCATGAGCAGTCTGTACCCGCGATCGGCGAAGGTCCTGCAGATCAGAGACCTGTTCCCGAGATCCAGTACAACGGCACAAAGGGTGACAATGGCAATAGCGGTAACACCAGCAATGGCGGCGACAGCACCAGCAAGCCCACTGATCCCTCTAACCCCAGCAACCCGAGCACGGGCGTAGCTATCGCTTTCGCACCCGCTTTGCTTGCAGGCGCTGCAGTTGTAGTTGCTAAGAAGAGAAAGTAATTGCTTGTGACTTAAGCCGCAATGCTTGAGTTTTCATAAAAGAACCTTCTTGTTTCCCCCGCCGAAAGGCGGGGGTTTTTCTGTAAAAAATGCCGCGGAGTGATTTTTTTCCACTCCGCGGCATATATTTTTAAAAGCAAGAACCGCCGAAAAAACGGCGGCTCATGTTGGCTTACTCCAATATTTTTTGGAGCTCTCCCAGCTCAAACAAGCAATCTTTGCAGATGTTCCGACCCTTGAAAACTGTTATGCCACTGGCGTTGGAACAAAATGCACATGCGGGCGAATACTTTTTCAGAATTATATGATCGTCCTCAACGTAAATTTCCAAACTGTCCTTTTCGTCAATGTCCAGATTTCTTCGCAGCTCAATCGGAATAACTATTCTGCCAAGCTCGTCGACTTTGCGTACAATACCGGTAGATTTGACCATCTTTGTTACCTCCCTTGCCAAAAAGCCCGATGTTGTTTTTCACCTTTAATTATACCATAAAAGGGCAAATTTGTCAAATTTTTTAGACCACATCTTTTTAAAATTGTGGGATTTATCAAAGAAAATTGTTATAAAATGTCAAAAATGGTGTGATCTTACAAAGAAATAAAGGGGTTTTATTGGAAAATGAAAGTAATTTTGGTTATTCTTCCCATAATATCGCTGATTTTTGCTGCTTTAAACGGAAAAATGCAGGAAATGTCCGAGAGTATAATTTCCAAGTCGGGCGAGGCGGTTGAACTGGTGATCTCGCTTTGCGGAATAATGTGCTTCTGGTGCGGGATAATGCGCGTTGCCGAGCGCGCGGGGCTGACCGAAAAACTGGCGCGTGCGCTTTCGCCTATAGTATGTGCGCTGTTTCGCGGTTTACCGAAAAGGAGCAAGGCAGTCGGGCTTATCACAATGAACCTCGCCGCGAATATTCTCGGGCTGGGGAACGCGTCAACGCCGCTCGGGATCGCCGCCATGCGCGAGCTTGCCGATCTCGAGAGAGCTGACGAATGCGCGACCGATAATATGATACTCCTTGCCGTCCTGAACACGGCGAGTTTGCAGATAATTCCCGCGACGGCGGCAGCACTGCGCTCCGCAAACGGTGCGGAGAACCCGTTTGACGTGCTGCCGTGCGTGTGGATCGTCTCGGTGTACGCGGCGGTGATCGCGGTTGTTTCGGCGAAGATCATGGGGAGAATTTCCCGAAAGAGGGGAGAACGTTGACGCAATTTACCAATTGGATCATTCCGCTGCTTACCGTGGCGGTGCTCGTTTACGCGGCGTTCAAGCGCGTGGACGTGTTTGAGGCGTTCTGCGATGGTGCGGCAGACGGTCTGAAAACTTGTGCAGACATACTTCCCGCGCTCGTTCTGCTGCTCGTTTGTATTGGAATGTTTCGTGCGAGCGGCGCAGTCGAGGCGCTAACGTCGCTGATGAAGCCATTTTGCAGCGCAGTCGGGTTTCCGTCCGAGGTCGTGCCGCTGGTGATTTTGCGGCCGTTTTCGGGAAGCGGAGCAATGGCGGTCTACAATGAAATAGCTTCGTCGGTCGGCGTGGATACGTTCGCGGAGCGCGTTGCGGCGGTGCTGATAGGTTCGTCGGAGACGACGTTTTACACGGTCGCGGTGTACTTTTCAGCGGTCAAGGTGAAGAAAACGCGCTACGCCGTTCCGGCCGCGCTCACCGCCGATCTGACTGCGTGGATAGTCTGCGGCTTTGCGGTTTTTCTTTTTTTTGGTAATTAAACGCCGCGCTCCTGAATATAATGTACAAGCATAATTTTTCGGGAGGTAGATATGAAATTATTGGAAAAACTGAGAAATTCCGGAGATACGCCCGAGGAGCAGCGCCGAAAGGCGCTTGCGCGCGAATGTTCGTCGCTGACGGAGCGTCTTTCGGACATTCGCAACAATTTCGACGCGGTGACCGATCCGCCCGCGATAGACGCGCTTATATTCGAGGAGAATGCGGTGCTATGCCGTTTGGAGCAGCTATACCGCGAGGCGCGCGCCGAGGGCATTTCGGTCGAGATTTACGAACGCGGAAAATAATTTTTTTAATTATGAATATTGGTGATTTTTTCGCGTAAAATATGACTGCGGCAGATAAGACCGCAATAAATATTTGTGAAATCGTTCACAGGAGGAACTAATCATGTCCAATCAGAATAACCAGAATCAGCAGAACCAGAATCAGCAGAACCAGTCTAACCAGTCGAATCAGTCTAACCAGTCTAACCAGAACAAGCGCTGATATGAGCCGGGGCAACCCGGCTTTACATATTTTTTAAAAATATTATGATGTAAATAACGACAAAAAACATAACAAGAAGTGGGAGTTCCCTATGAAAATGCTGTGGACAAGCTGCGCGAAAGGGGACTTCAAGCACTGCTATCAGGGTATGCCGCGCGTGATTAGAGCGTGTTCACATAAAATTATTGTAATATAACAATAAATGTGATATAATATGAATATGAAATTGACAAAGAAACAGTTC
>CAJTTH010000051.1 GCA_910579125.1 uncultured Oscillospiraceae bacterium
TACAATGAAATAATTCTCAAATGAAGTCTTATTTATAGACTTTTTGTTGAATATATGGTATAATACATAAGGATATATCGTGCAGTGCATAAATAAAATAACGATATACGGTTTGTTTAAAGTCCGCCGAGGAACGGCGGTAAAATTATTCAAGGAGGCTATAACATGGCTTTTAAAAAGAGCGCTGTTCCCTTTTCGGGAACGCCCGAGCAGGAGGAGAAGCTCAAAGCGGTCATCGCCGAGCATAAGGACGATCCGGGTGCGCTGATGCCTATTCTTCAGAAGGCTCAGGACATTTACGGCTACCTCCCTATCGAGGTGCAGACTATGATCGCGGACGCAATAGAAATTCCGCTGGAGAAGGTGTACGGCGTCGTTACGTTCTACGCGCAGTTCTCCATTAACCCGAAAGGACAGTACAAAATTTCCGTTTGTCTGGGAACGGCTTGCTATGTAAAGGGTTCGGGTGACATATTCAACAAGCTGCAGGAAAGGCTCGGCATCGGAAGCGGCGAGATCACGCCCGACGGAAAGTTCTCCCTTGACGCGTGCCGCTGCATCGGCGCGTGCGGACTTGCTCCCGTTCTGACTGTCAACGACGACGTTTACGGCAGACTGACCGTCGACGACGTGGATAAAATACTCGCAAAGTACAATTAAGTACATAGAATTCCGATTTTAAGAAAGGAAATCTTTAAGATGAATGTTATCAAAACAATAGACGAGCTTAACGCTATCAAAGCCAAGGCTGCGGAGGTCGTGAACGTCCGCGTCGACGGCAAGGATAACGGCGTTAAGGACGTTCTGGTCTGCGGCGGTACGGGCTGTACCTCCTCCGGCTCTATGAATATCATCAAGAAGCTCGAAGAAGAGATCGAGCGCAACGGACTGAAGGACAAAGTAAACATTATCAAGACGGGCTGCTTCGGCTTGTGCGCGCTCGGTCCTATCATGATCGTTTATCCCGAGGGAACGTTCTACTCCAAAATGGAGGTCGACCATATCCCCGAGATCGTTGAGAGCCACCTCAAGGACGGCGTTCCCGTTAAGAAGTATCTCTACGCGGAGACCGTCGACGGCGACAATATCAAGTCGCTGAACGACACCGCTTTCTACGCGAAACAGCACCGCGTTGCGCTCCGCAACTGCGGACTTATCTCCCCCGAGCACGTTGAGGAGTATATTGCACGCGACGGTTATCAGGCTTTACATAAGGTGCTCACCACAATGTCGCAGGACGACGTTATCAACTGTCTGCTGGAGTCGGGCTTGAGAGGACGCGGCGGCGCGGGCTTCCCAACGGGGCGCAAGTGGCAGTTCGCAAAGGCTTCGCAGAACGAGCAAAAGTACGTTTGCTGCAACGCCGACGAGGGCGACCCCGGTGCGTTTATGGATCGTTCCGTTCTCGAGGGCGATCCCCACAGCGTTATTGAGGCTATGGCTATCGCAGGTTACGCTATCGGCGCTAATCAGGGCTACATCTACGTCCGCGCGGAGTATCCTATCGCCGTTGAGCGTCTGGAGATCGCTATCAAGCAAGCCGAGGAGATCGGTATGCTGGGTGACAATATTTTCGGTACGGGCTTTAAGTTCCACCTCGGTCTGAGACTGGGCGCGGGCGCGTTCGTATGCGGCGAGGAGACTGCGCTGATGACCTCTATTGAGGGCAACCGCGGCGAGCCGAGATGCCGTCCTCCGTTCCCCGCTGTCAAAGGTCTGTTCGGCAAACCCACCATTCTCAACAACGTTGAGACATACGCGAACGTTTGTCAGATCATTCTGAACGGTCCCGAGTGGTTTGCTTCTATGGGTACGGAGAAGTCCAAGGGTACTAAGGTATTCGCGCTGGGCGGTAAAATTCACAATACCGGTCTGGTCGAGGTTCCTATGGGTACTACTCTGCGTACCGTTATCGAGGAGATCGGCGGCGGTATCCCGAACGGCAAGAAGTTCAAGGCTGCTCAGACGGGCGGACCCTCGGGCGGCTGTATTCCTCCCCAGCATCTGGATATCCCGATCGACTACGATAACCTTATCGCGATCGGCTCTATGATGGGCTCGGGCGGACTTATCGTAATGGACGAGGACAACTGTATGGTCGATATCGCCAAGTTCTTCCTCGAGTTCACCGTTGATGAGAGCTGCGGCAAGTGCACGCCGTGCCGTATTGGTACAAAGAGAATGTACGAGATACTCACCAAGATCACCGAAGGCAAGGCTACCATGGAGGATCTCGACAAGCTCGAGAAGCTCTGCTACTACATCAAGGACAACGCGCTGTGCGGACTCGGTCAGACCGCTCCGAATCCCGTTTTGTCCACTCTGCGTTACTTTAAGGACGAATATGTTGCCCACGTTAAGGACAAGAAGTGCCCCGCGGGCGTGTGCAAGAGCCTGCTCGCGTACAGCATTGATCCCGCAAAGTGCAAGGGCTGTTCGCTCTGCGCGAAGAAGTGCCCCGTCGGCGCTATCAGCGGCGAGTTGAGAAATCCGTTCACCATCGACACCAACAAGTGTATCAAGTGCGGCGTCTGCGCCTCCAACTGTAAGTTTGGCGCTATCAGCAAGGTATAAGAGGGAAAGGGGTAAAAAGATATGGTTAATATTAAAATTAACGGCAGGGATTATTCCGTTCCCGAGGGCAGCACCATTCTTGAGGCTGCTCGTACTGCGGGAATAAAGATCCCCACGCTGTGTTACTTAAAGGATATCAACGCTATCGGCGCTTGCCGTATCTGCGTTGTCGAGGTCAAGGGCGCGAGAAGCCTTGTGGCGGCTTGCGTATATCCCGTAAACGAGGGCATGGAGGTGTTCACCAACACGCCCAAGGTTATCGAGAGCCGCAAGACCACTCTGGAGCTCATCATCTCCAACCACAAGAGAGAGTGCCTGTCCTGCAAGCGCAGCGGCACGTGCGAGCTTCAGCAGCTTTGCTACGAGTACGGCATTGATGAAAATATGTTCAGCGGTGAAAATCCCGCTGTTGAAATCGATGATTCCGCGGCACACATGGTTCGCGACAACTCCAAGTGCATCCTCTGCCGCCGCTGCGTGGCAGCTTGCGGTGTTACTCAGGGCATCGGAGTTATCGGCGCGAATGAGCGCGGTTTCGCTACGCAGATCGCGTCGCCGTTCGATATGGGCTTGGCGGATACCGCTTGCGTTTCCTGCGGACAATGCATTATCGCGTGTCCGACAGGCGCGCTCACCGAAAAGGACGACACACAGAAGGTTCTCGACGCTATCGCAGACCCGACAAAGACCGTTGTCGTTCAGCCCGCTCCCGCAGTCCGCGCGTCTCTTGGCGAGGCGTTCGGCTATCCTGTGGGCACTAACGTTGAGGGCAAGATGATCGCGGCTCTGCGCAGACTGGGCTTCGATAAGGTATTCGATACCAACTTCTCGGCTGATCTCACCATTATGGAGGAGGCTCATGAGTTCCTTGACCGCGTTCAGAATGGCGGCAAGCTGCCGATGATCACGTCCTGCTCACCGGGTTGGATCCGTTACTGCGAGAACTACTTCCCCGACTTTATCCCGAATTTGTCTACCTGCAAGTCGCCGCAGCAGATGTTCGGTGCTGTCGTAAAGACATACTACGCGCAGAAGCTCGGCAAGAACCCCGAGGACGTTATTTCCGTTTCGGTAATGCCGTGTACCGCAAAGAAGTACGAGATCAACCGCAAGGATCAGGCGGCGGCAGGTATTCCCGACGTTGACATCACGATCACTACGCGTGAGCTTGCACGTCTTATTGAAAAAGAGGGCATTATGTTTAACGAGCTTCCCGACGAGGAGCCCGATTCTCCGCTCGGCTCGGGTACGGGCGCGGCTGTCATCTTCGGCGCGACGGGCGGCGTTATGGAGGCCGCTCTGCGCACCGCGGTATGGAAGCTCACGGGCGAGAACAACGACGCTCCTATCGACTTCAAGGAGGTTCGCGGCGTTGAAGGAATCAAGGAAGCGACCTACAACGTCGGCGGTAAGGAAGTCAAGGTTGCTGTTGCAAGCGGTCTGGCGAACGCAAAGGCGCTGCTCAAGAAGATCAGAGCGGGTGAAGCGAGCTACGACTTCATCGAGATAATGGCTTGTCCCGGCGGCTGCGTAAACGGCGGCGGGCAGATCATTCAGCCCGCGTCGGTGAAGAACTTCATCGACATAAGAGCCGAGCGCGCAAAGGTTCTCTATGACATCGACGCAGCTGAAACATTCCGCCGTTCGCACGAGAACCCCGATATTCAGGCGCTGTACAAGGAGTTCTTCGGCGAACCGAATTCTCACAAGGCGCACGAAGTACTGCACACAAGCTATGAAGCTCAGGAGCTTTACAGATAATTAAACAGCATTCCCCCGTTGATAAGACGGGGGAATTTTTTGCATAAATAAAGGCTGCGCATTTGCAGCCTTTATCCATTTAAGCCACGCCCGCATTCACCGCTACAAAGAACCACGGGTTCTCGTTGTCCAGATCCATATTGCCCTTGTATTCATCGGCGATCGATACGCTCTCAAAGCGGTTGTCCTGAGCTTCCTCTAAAATGATCTCATTGTTTTCCATATTAGTTGCCCCTTTCTTATATATGTTTGTTCTACACGGAGGCGTTTTTATTTATCTGCCTCTCACTTATAATATAGCAACATTCTTCAAATAAGTCAATAGTTTTTTCCGAATTTCGTAGCTTTAAAAAATAATACACAAAAAACGTGTAAAATATTTAGCAATATTCCACAACGAGATTGATATTTCATTGTCAATGTTGTTTGATAAGGCAACATTATTTTTCTGAAAATTTCAGTCTGCAAAAATGGCAAAGTCTCCTTGCTATGTAAATAATTACAAATCGGTTACAAATTCTTGCAAAATGGTTACAATTAAATTACAGTTTTGTAACAATAGTTGACATTGCAAAAAAATATGGTAAAATATATGTATGGGGTCGGATCATACTAATAATTTCAATTCACACGGCTGCAAAGTTTGCCTACGTCCCTACTTCCATTTTGGGAGCGGCGCGGATTTTACATATAATACCCTATGCGGCATCAAATCTCTCTCCTCTGTCCGCAATGCTCCGGATAATTTCTCCCCGAAACGCTTTCGCTTTTCGGGGGTTTTCTTTGCTTATTCTAGGGAGGAAAATACAAAACACCCCTTTTCTTCTGTACAGTCATTCTTTAACGCTGACGCATTATCAGCAACGTTATTTATTTTGTCTGCTTAACATCAAAATGATTATTCCGTCAAGAAGCCCCTTATTATCTGCGGAAAGGCTTTCGGCTTTGCTCAATATTCTTTTGTCGAGCTGCAGCAGGCTTTCTGCGCCGACCAGAAAATAATCGGGGGTCGTATGCAGAACGTCGCATAATTTCATAATAAGCTCAAGGCTTGGCGCTGAGCATCCAGTTTCAAGATTGGATATATATTTGTAATAAACATCAAGCCGCTCGCAAAGCTCGTATTGCTTCAAGCCCGGATCTTTTCTGCGTTTGGCGATCCGCCGCCCGACTTCTTTGTAATCAATGTTGCTCATACCGTCACCCCTATTTTATAATATCAATATTTTGCGTAAAATAAGACTATCTATTTCATGGTTTTCTGCTTGACAAACGGATTTTTCTGTGATATAATAAGAAAAAATGACAGATTTCTATTTGATAGGGGGATATTACGTTTACAAGAATAAATGTAGTAATTGTGTGGGTCTTTCGTAGGCAGTTTATTATTGGTTCGAGGTTGTTCAAACGCTCGCTCTTTAGCTTCACGTTCTGCAGCCAGCCCGGCAAGAGTTTTCGCTCTCTCTGATACATTATCCGCAAGCTGTCTCCCGTGAAATGCGAATGTCTCCAAACGCTGCCCGATGGATACGCCGACTGCGTTTCAAACGCTCAATGGTATAAATGTCTCGGCAACGACTGGACGGTCGATATCATTGTACATATTTTTCATTTTTTAAAAATGGTTAAAATTGTGTAATATTCAAAAAGATTAGAATTATTTTAAACATTGCGGGGATCTTGCTATCGATTTAACAATATTTTAATTTTTGTTTTCTGCTTTTGACTTAACAGAGCCGTTTTGCACATAGAAAAGTTGCCGATTTTCTGCTTTTTAGCGGCTTTTTTATATTTTGCTTGGCAGACAACAGTTGTCCATGATAAAAAACGGTTTTCGTCTTCAGAATAAAAAAACGGAAAATACCCTTGACAAATCGAATGGTTTATGATATAATTTAAAATTACAAGGTGGTATTGTTTTTCTAAATCATGGGGTCGTAAAGGCTTCGACGGGGATTCTGATACGCAATAAGCGAGTAGTGAGGGCGAAATCACTTTAATAGTCGCAACTTAAATTTAAACGCAGACGACGATCTCGTTTTAGCAGCTGCCTAAGGCACTGCCGTCATTCCTCGCAGTACCGCATGCGGGGTTATGGCGTCGATCAGCGGTGAACGACCTGAGCGAATAGCCTTATAACTCTCGTTGTATCAAAGGCTACCAGACGCAAAAGCCTGTTTGTCGGCGTTCGCGCGAGGGAATTTTAAAAGATGAACTGCACTCGGAGAAGGTTGCGGGGACGGGTTTTCGGACAGGGGTTCAATTCCCCTCGACTCCACCATGATATAGTGACAAAAAAGATATTATGCCCACAAACGGCGGTACAAAGCCATTTGTGGGCATAAATCTTGTGAAAAAAGGAAGTTCTCGTCCGTA
>CAJTTH010000052.1 GCA_910579125.1 uncultured Oscillospiraceae bacterium
CGAACACGGGCGACTATTCAGCAGCAATGAACACGGGCAACCGTTCAGCAGCGACAAACACGGGCAACCGTTCAGCAGCGACGAACACGGGCGACTATTCAGCAGCAATGAACACGGGCTACCGTTCAGCAGCGACGAACACGGGCGACTATTCAGCAGCAATGAACACGGGCTACTGTTCAGCAGCGACGAACACGGGCGACCGATCAGCAGCAACGAACACGGGCAACCGTTCAGCAGCGACGAACACGGGCAACCGTTCAGCAGCGGCGAACACGGGCGACCGTTCAGCAGCAATGAACACGGGCTACCGTTCAGCAGCAACCGTAACCGGCAGTGAAAGTTTCGCGATTGCTACAGGTGTTGGAAGCAAAGCAAAAGGCGCATTAGGCTGCTATATAGCCTTAGCTGAATGGAAGTGGAACGATAGCGAGAGTTGTTATCAACTTGTTGATTTCAAGACTCACAAAGTTGACGGAGAAACAATCAAGCCGGATACATTCTACACGCTCAAAAACGGTGAATTTGTTGAGGTGGATTCATGACAAAAAAGGAAATCAAAATACGGCTGACGATAACGAACGCGCTGTTTTGGCTGGGGTTTATCGTGAGCTTATGTGCAATAGGTCATCTGGATTATCTGAACGAGCACTGCGTCGCGTATGGAGTGGACGAGCTGTGGGAGGCTTCGGTGAAAGCCGTTGTCGGATTATCGCTTATGGCGGCGGGAATGCTCGTTGGGCGCGATCTGGAGTTTAAGGACGAGAGTGAGGAGGACGATAACGATTGAAACGAAGAAAAACAGCGATAAACCGCATTGTCGAACTTGCGGAAGCCGAGGGCTTATCCTACGGCAAATGCGTCGCAAAAGAGAACGCGGTACATACGGAACGTCGAACGCCCGCCGTGGAAACGGTCAAGCCGCGCGGTATATCTACGATACAGGCGGCACTGCGCGTTGATTGCCCGAAATTATGTGCGAGTATAGTGAGTTCAAGGTGTTCCGAACAGCCCATTGAAAAGCCTAAGCAGACCATAAAAGAACTGCGCGGTAACGCTCCGCATTTTCGAGGACTACCGCCCGAGACGATTTTGAAAATACGAGCACTCAAGGCGCAGGGCGAGACCTATAGAAGTATTGCATTTATTTGCGACATCAGCGAATCGTCGGTACGGAAGTATCTTAAAAAGTGACCGTATTCAAAAAAACGCCGCCCCGAGCGAACTCGGAAAGCGGCACACATAATTAAACCAATTATATTATAGCAGATAGGAGGAGATTTGTCAAGAGATGAATGATGGTTTAGCTGAAAAAGAGCGCCGGGCGATCGAGAATTTGAGAGCCTTTGAACCGCAAAACGAGCCGTATTATCTTTGTTATTCGGGCGGAAAGGACAGCGACTGCATACGCATATTAGCGGAGCTCGCGGGTGTCAAGCATGATATCGTGCATAATCTGACAACGGTCGACGCTCCCGAGACGGTCTATTATGTGAGGTCTATACCTAACGTTATTATCAAAAAGCCCGAAAAGAGTATGTGGGAGCTTATTCCAGATAAGTTAATGCCGCCAACCCGTCTTGTGAGATACTGCTGCGAGGAGCTTAAAGAGCGCGGCGGGCTTGGTCGCTTGAAAATAACGGGCGTTCGCAAAGCCGAGAGTCGAGCACGTGCTGATCGCTCCGATCTTATTCAAGTTATCGGTAAGCCAAAAACAACGCAAAAAGCGGCTCAGGAAATGGGCGCTGATTACCGTGTAACAAAACAGGGCGGTCTTATAATGGACATGGATAATGACCCGGCACGTCGTCTTGTAGAGCATTGTTACCGCTCCAGAAGTGTTATGGTAAACCCGATAATTGACTGGACGGACAGCGACGTCTGGGAGTTTCTGCGTCATTATGGCTGTTCTGCTAATCCGTTGTATCAGTGCGGCAATCATCGTATAGGCTGCATTGGCTGTTCTATGAAAGGCTTTAGGGGTATGAAATCCGATTTCGCCAAATATCCGAAATACCGCTTGAATTACGTCAGAGCTTTCGACCGTATGCTTAAGGAGCGCAAACGACATTATTTACCTACTACTTGGGAGACGGGCGAGGACGTTATGCGCTGGTGGGTCGGTGACGACCCCAGACAAATTACTTTGGAGGATATACTATGAAAAAATGCAGAAAATGCCGCAAAAAAGCGGACTATATAGGCTTTGGGCTGCGCTACTGTATGCGATGTTACGCCAAAATTTACGGACCATGGGAGGACTGATTATGCCGAGATACTATTTTGACGATCTCGACGGCACGCTCGACGAGATCGACACAGAAGAGGAACTTCGCGAGGAGAAAGCTCGCGCGGAAGTCGAAGCCGAGAACTACGAGGCGTGGGAGGAATTCATATATTATCATGAGGAATACAGGAGGAGAGAATGACATTATACGAAATAAACGCGCAGATAGGCGCGTTTCTGGAGGAGAACACCGACCCCGAAACGGGCGAGGTCCTGAACCTTGACGTGCTTGCAGATCTGGAGCTGGAGCGCTCTGTGAAGCTGGAGAGTTATGCGCTCGCGGTGAAGAATTTTGACGCGGAAATATCGTCTATAAAAGCCGAGGAGGATAACCTCAAAGCGCGGCGCGAGCGTATCAAAACAACGCGCGAAAGGATTTATCAAGAGCTTCTCGGGGAGCTTCGCGGCGAGAAAATGAGCACCGCGCGTGTGCAGATATCGTATCGGAAAACGCAGTCCACGGAGGTGCTTGACATTGCGCTGCTCCCCGAAAAATATCTGATACCGCAGCCGCCGAAACCCGATAAGACCGCGATAAAAGCGGCTATCAAGGCGGGCGAAAACGTAAGCGGCGCAGTGGTTCGCGATAATGTTTCAATGATTATCAAGTGAGGAGGAAAACATGGGATTACCCGTACTTATTTTAGGCGAGAGCGGCAGCGGGAAAAGCGCTTCACTGCGGAATTTCCCCGCCGACAAGGTGGCAGTGCTGAACGTCGCGAGTAAGCCGCTGCCGTTCCGCAGCGAGTTGATGGTGCGCAACGGCGTGACCTACGACAGCATAAACGCGTCCTTGAAAAAGAACGCCATGAAAGCGTATGTTATCGACGACGCGCAGTATCTTATGAGCTTTGAATTTTTTGCACACGCGAGGGAAGCGGGCTATCAGAAATACACCAATCTTGGAAAGAATTTCTACGATATGCTCGAGAATATACGCGTCGGCACAAGCAACGACACGATCGTTTATCTGCTGAGCCATATTGAGCAGTCCGACGGCAAATACAAGATGAAAACCATCGGCAAAATGCTCGACGAAAAGTTGACGATCGAGGGACTTTGCAGCATTGTTTTATTTTGCAGAACCGAAGCAGAGGGCAAGGTCATCAGGCACAAATTTATAACGCAGTCGGACGGCACCACAACGGCAAAATCGCCTATGGAAATGTTCGCCGACTTGGAGATCGACAATGATCTGTATTTCGTTGACAGGACAATACGCGAGTACTACGGACTTGCGCAGCTTTAAGGAGGATTTATTATGATAAAAAAGTGCAACAATTGGGAAAAAACACAGGCGGCAAAGATAGGCAGTTTTGAGAAGCTCCCCGCAGGCGGCTACGAGGCGAAGATAATCGGCGCGAAAGTCGTCGACAATGCGAACGGCGGTCAGCGTCTGGAGATCGCGGTGGACATCACGGCGGGCGAGTTTAAGAACTACTTCAAAAATCAGTTCGCGAGCTCTACCTACGACGACAAAAAGTGGAAAGGCATGGCGCGGTTTTTCCTGCCCGTTGACGACGGCTCGCAAAAGGATAACTTCAAGAAGAGCCTGCTAAAGGCGGTCACACAGGCGCTCGAGCAGTCTAACGCGAGATACCGCTGGGATTGGGACGAGACCAAGCTAAAGGGCTTGAAGGTCGGCATTATGGTGCGTGACAAGGAGTACGATTTCGTCGATCAGGGGGGCAACAACGTTCACGGTTTCTGCGCCGAGATATTCGAGTTTGTGGATATCAAGCTCATACAGGAGGGTAAATTCTCCGTTCCCGAGCCGAAGTATCTTAACGGCAAAGCGCCGTCCGCTCCCGACGCGCCGCCTATGCCGTCGGACAGCGACGCTCCTCCCGCCACCGACGATTACCCGTTCTGAATATGGAGTACAGATACACGATCCCCGAAATCCCGCCCAGCAACAACAAATTCCTCGGGCGGGAGAACCGCTGGGAATATCAGAAGCTCAAGAAACAGTGGGCGAAGCTTATCGCGGTATACTGCCGACCCAAGCCGTCCGAGCCGCTGCGGCGCGCTTCGGTAACGCTGCTGTATCATTTTAAGGATAGGCGACGGCGCGACCCCGACAACTATTCGGGAAAGTTTATTCTCGACGGGCTTACAAAGGCGGGTATTATCGCCGACGACAGCTTTGACGTGATAGACCTTAAGCTGAAAGCCGTCTGCGATAAGCGCGGCGCGGTGGAGATCATTGTGGAGGAGGTTGTGTGACAATGAAAATAATCGGGAAGCTTTTAGAACTTTCGGAAGATGATGTAAATTCTATAATTAAGGTCAATAAGGTTTTTGACTTGTTTTTCGAGCTGAACAAGCTTATAAAATCTATGAGCGAAAAGGAATTCAGAATGCTTGAAAAATCGCTTGAAGCAACAAAGGAGGAAATCAAGAACAATGTCTGAACACATAGAGCGTGAAACGCTTATCAACCTTTTACTGCCGATGGCTAATGCGTCGGCAAAGCTGCACGATGGAATTATGACGGCGGTTTTTCAAGTCAAAAATCAGCCTGCCGCCGATGTCGCTTGACGCTCTCGCCTCAATGCTCGACTACAACGAAAAGGATATT
>CAJTTH010000053.1 GCA_910579125.1 uncultured Oscillospiraceae bacterium
TTATGCTTACATACTTCTTAATATATTTTCCCCAATTATTTAGCTTGTACCCGATTTCCCCAAACGGATACGAGCGGTTTGATTTGATTTCCGCGAACACCCCCTTGTTCGCGGTTATTTTTTTGCCCTTCGGCGAAAACCGAGGGGCAAACGTTTATTCAACTTGCAGCAAAATTCCGGAAAATCTCGGAATCGTAAATTTTTCAAGAGAAATTTTCCCGCTGTCAGGGGTATCGCCGCCGAACTTGTTCCAGTCGGTGTGGAGCAGCAGCTTTGACTTTTGGAATCCGCAGACGGAATACTCTTTTTCGGTATCGCTGAAATTGAACACAGATATCAGCGTCTCCTTGGAGCTTTTGCGCTCTATCGCGTAAACGCAGTTCTGCACGTTGTCGCAGTCGATCCAACGGAAGCCGTTGTTCTGATAGTCCTGTTCCCAGAACGCCGAATGCGTGAGATAGAGCTTGTTCAGCGTTTTCATAAACACGTTGAAGCTGTCGTGCTTGGGATATTTCAGGATATCCCAATCCTGTTCGCGGCTCTCGTCCCATTCCCGAAGCTGACCTATCTCGCAGCCCATAAAGTTTAGCTTTTTGCCGGGGTGCATATACATATATAAGTAGAGTGCTCTGCCCTGTGGGAACTTATCGTCGTACTGACCGTTCATCTTCTGGAGTATCGTCGCCTTGCCGTGAACGTTTTCGTCGTGCGAGAACGGCAGGATATAGCTTTCGTTGTAATAGTACATCATCGAAAAGGTGAGCTTGTGATAATTGTCGGGACGGTACTCGGGCGCGGTGCGGAAAAAGTTCAGCGTGTCGTTCATAAAGCCCATATCCCACTTGTAGTCGTAGCCCAGACCGCCCCATTCCACGGGCTTGGTGACATTCGGGAAGTTGGTGGAGTCCTCGGCGAAGAGCAGCGCGTGCGGAATGCGCTCCTTGATCCCCTTGTTCATGGTCTTGATGAAGTCGACGCCGTTTCCGTTTACGCCGCGCGCTTCCTCGCCTTGCCAGTAGATAATACGGCTGATAGCGTCCATGCGTATTCCGTCGAAGTGGAATTCCTTGAGCCAGTAGTACGCGCAGGACTGAAGAAAGCTCCTGACCTCGCCGCGCGAGTGCATAAAATTGCAGCTGCCCCATTCGCTTACGCCAACGGCGCTGTTCGGGTATTCGTAAAGCGCGGAACCGTCGTAATTCCGCAGACCGTAGGAGTCAACGGCGAAATGTACGGGCACAAAATCCATTATAACGCCGATATCGTTTTGGTGGAGCTTGTCGATAAGCTCCATAAGCTGCACTGCCGTTCCGTAACGCGCGGTCGGACTGAAAAATCCCGTGTTCTGATATCCCCACGATTCGTCGCACGGGTGCTCGGACAGCGGCAGAAATTCTATGTAATTGTAACCCGCGTCCTTAACATAGGCGATAAGCCTGTCGGCGATCTCGTCGCAGCGGTACCGCGAACCGTCGTTCTTTCTGCACCACGAGCCGAGGTGCATCTCGTAGACGTTCAGCGGCTTGTCGCGACAGTCGGAGCGCGAGGCGAGCCATTTGCGGTCGTTAAATTTATACGCTGACAGGTCGCGCAGCACGGATTTAAATCCGGGGCGCAGTTCCATTCCGAAACCGTAAATATCGCAGTGGTCGGTATAGCCGCCCGATCGGTCGTAGATACGGTGGAAATATTTTTCTCCGTCGCTGCCGCGGTCGACATAAACTTCGAAAAAGTTTCCGTCATTCACACGGTTCATTTCGTATTCGCTCCAATCGGTGAATTCGCCGAGCAGAGTAACGCGAGCAGCGTTCGGCGCAAACACGCGGAATATCCAACCGCTGCCCGCGCGGTGCGCTCCGAGATATTCATACGCGTCAAAGACCTGTCCCGTATAAAAGCCGTAAAAATCCATAAAATTTCCTCCGGATCATCAGATAAAATTATTGACTGCCGTCGATTATTATGCTATAATCATTATAGCAAAGATTTGTGCTGTGTTCAATAGACGTTTTTTGTTTGCAATCAATTAAGCGACTCTTGTCTAAAATTATCTATTTGGAGGCTATATGGACTTACGGGTGAAAAAAACCAGAAACGGGATAATCAACGCTTTTTTACAGCTTCGCGCGAAAAAGCCGCTTGAGCGCATTGCCGTAAAAGAGCTTGCCGACCTCGCCGAAATAAACAAGGCAACTTTTTATCTGCACTACAAAGATATTTACGATTTGTCCGAGCAGCTGGAGAACGATTTATTCCGCAGCGTGTTCAACAGTATCGAGCACCCGAACTCTGTGCTGTCCGAACCAAAGCTGTTTATACGTGAGCTGACCGAAGGGTTTATTGCAAATCAGTCGCTGATAGACATTATCTTCTCGGACGACCGCCGCAGCATACTCGCGGACAAGTTTGAGAGCGAGGTGCGGCGGTTCATTTTCGAGAAATATCCGCAGCATAAGGACTCGCCGGAACTGAACATCGCGCTGACGTACATGATCATGGGCGGCTACTACGCTTACTCCGAGAACAGGCGGTTCGGTGCGGATACGGTTATTTCCGTTATCGGAGATATGGCGGAGGGCGTTATTGCAAAGCTGAAATAGTACATTGTGCAATATCAACAAATTAAGGACGTATTTTTAGTACTTGACTTATCTGCTTTATTATGCTAAAATAGAAAGTAGTATAATAGGGTCGGATTCCCAAGACTTGGAGGACGTATCATGAAGAAAAACGATGAAAACAAGGAACTGCTCTACAAGGCGGTGCTTCTGCTGAAAACCGAGGACGAATGCAGAGCGTTTTTTGAGGACTTATGTACGCCGCAGGAGCTTAACGCAATCTCGCAGCGGCTCAACGTTGCAAATATGCTGACCGACGGAAAGGTCTACAATGCCATAGTTGAGGAGACGGGCGCGTCCACAGCGACGATCTCGCGCGTGAACAAAACGCTCAACTATCAGGCGGCGGGCGGCTACAAAACCGTATTCGAGCGCATGAAGGGCGATAAGTAATGTGCGGATACGGCGACTTCGCGGCGGCGTATGATCTGCTGACGTTTAACGTGCCGTATGATGAGATCGCTGATTACTACGCGGAAATACTGCGTAATATGACCGTCGGCAGACGCGTGCTGGATATGGGCTGCGGAACGGGAAATCTGACCGTGCGGCTCGCGGAACGCGGTTTTGACGTTATCGGACAGGACGCGTCTCCCGAAATGCTTTCGATAGCCTCGGGAAAATCGTCCGAGGTTATGTGGATATGCCAGAATATGGAAGAGACGGATATTGGCGGAAATGTTGACGTGGTGATCTCAACTCTCGACAGCGTGAATCACCTTGACAGGCGCGACGCCGTGCTGCGGTGCTTCAGGCGCGCGGCTGACTGTCTGGAGAGCGGCGGCGCGTTTGTTTTTGACGTGAACACGGTTTGCAAGCACCGCGAAATACTGGGCGGCAATACGTTTATATATGATGTGGACGGGGTATATTGCGTGTGGCAGAATACCTTTGATCCGCGTGATAACGGCGTTGACATTGAGCTGGATTTATTCTTTGAAAACGAGGACGGGACGTATTCGCGCGGGGAGGAGAGCTTCCGCGAGATAGCTTTTAGCTCCGATGAATATTGCCAAATGCTGGAGGAAGCGGGCTTTGCAGTTGTGAACATTCTGGAATATCTTACATATAATATACCTAAAGACGACAGCGAAAAACTGCTGATTTCAGCAAAAAAGCGTTAAATATTACAATATGTTAAACGTGAGGATATGCAAATGGGAAAAATTGTAAGAGCCCTGTCGGAGGAGGGCGGAGTTCTTTGCTCCGCGATAGACTCAACCGATATGGTTCGGGAAACAGCAAGGCTGCACAACACGTCGCCCGTCGTGACCGCGGCTCTGGGCAGAATGGTCACGGCGGCTTCAATAATGGGCGCTATGCTGAAATACGAGGGCGATACACTTACGCTGCGGATAAACGGCGGCGGTCCGTGCGGAACGCTTACGGCGGTCGCGGATTACCGCGGAAACGTAAAATGCTGCGCGGGAGACCCGCAGGCCGTCGCGCCCGATGTTGAGAGCGCGGTCGGCAGAGAGGGCGCGCTCACCGTGATAAAAGATATGGGGCTGAAAGAGCCGTATATCGGACAGATTCCGCTCAGCTCGGGAAATATCGCGCGCGGGATCACCGAGTACTATTCGATAAGCGAGCAGCTGCCGACGGTGTGCGCATTGGGGATTTTATTCGGCGACGGCGGCGAAGTGAAAGCTGCGGGCGGCTATATGGTGCAGATTGTGCCGCCGATCTCGGACGAGGCTGTAGAGCTTCTTGAGAGAAATCTCTCGAAAATGGATTCGATACAGCCGATGCTGGAACAGCGGCTTGACCCGTCGGAGATAGCTTTGAAAGCGCTTTCTGGACTTGGCGGGGATATTTTGGACAGTTGGGGGGCACAATACTACTGCGACTGTTCGCGTGAACGTACAGAGCGCGTGCTGATCTCGCTTGGCAAAAAGGAGCTTGCAAAGCTGGCAGAGGAGCAGGAGGAAACCGAGGTTTGTTGTCACTTTTGCAACAAAAGATACAAATTCTCTGCCGATGAAATGTTGAAATTGCTGAAAGAGTAATTTTTTTCAAAAAACGCTTGACATTTTCAGGTGAAACGTGTATAATATAATAGTCGCTTGAAACGGCGGCAATTGGAAGTTTAGCTCAGCTGGGAGAGCATCTGCCTTACAAGCAGAGGGTCATAGGTTCGAGCC
>CAJTTH010000054.1 GCA_910579125.1 uncultured Oscillospiraceae bacterium
CGGTCACAAGGGCAAGGTGTCGCATCTGAACCTCGGCGAGGGTATTCCGTACCCCGTTCACGTCGATTATCTGGGCTGGTTCGCGGAAAATCAGGTGCAGCGTGTAAACGGCGAGGACAAGCAGCCGGCGGAACGATCGGCGTGCAAGGGCTTAAAAATATCGGCGGCTATCGTCCGTAAGAATTGGAACGCGGACGGAAACGACGAAGTCCTCGACTGCGGACAGTTCGAGCTGGATAACATTACGGTTGACGGTCCGCCGAATACCGTAACGATAAAGGCGACCTCGCTGTCGTATTCCAACTCCGTAAGACAGACCGAGAAAAGCAAGGCGTGGGAGAATGTCACGCTTTCTCAGATCATCGAGTTTATAACGAAAAAAAGCGGCATGGGATATATGTACATCAGCGCGAAAGACCCCGTGTATTCGCACGTTGAGCAGTACCGGCAGAGCGATATCGCGTTTTTAAGCAAGCTCTGTCATAACGTAGGGTGTTCTCTCAAGGTCACGAGCAATATCATCGTTGTTTTCGACCAAGCGGAATTCGACCAAAACCCTGAGATCAGAACGATAAAATTCGGCAGAGATTACACGAAATACCGTTTGACAACCAACGAGAACGACAGCTACACAAGCTGCCGCGTTTACTGCACCGCTCCCGACGGCGGGGTCGTTTCCGCGACCGTTTTTTCTGATGATTACAAAGAGGACGGTAACAACGACCGTCGACTGGAGATACAGCAGAACGTCGGCAGCATTGCCGAGGCGGAGGAGCTCGCCTATAAAATGCTCCGTCTGCATAATAAATACGAGTTTGAGGCGTCGTTTACTTTCCCCGGAGACCCCGAGCTTACGGCGGGGAGCGTTGTCGCGCTTGAGGATTTCGGCGCTTGGAACGGCAGATATGTCATTAAACAGGCGAAGCATACGCTTTCGCATTCGGGGCACACAACGCAGATAAGTCTGCGGAGAGCATTGCCGCCCGCGCCGTCGGAGGTTCACGGGGAAACGGACGGCAAGCCCGCCTATGACGTTGACGAGCTCGCGCTGCAGGTCATTCGCGGAGATTGGGATAACGGAGACGCTCGTTACGACAAGCTGACGGCGGCGGGTTATGACTACGATGCCGTACAGCGCCGCGTCAACGAGCTGTTGGGAATATATTAAGGAGAACATTATGTCCGATTTGAGAATTGGAAAGGTTACAAAGGTCAACGGCGGCAGGGTCAAAGTGCATTTCGAGGACGTGAATATCGAGTCCGATTGGCTCGCTTGTGTGAACGGCGTTCAGAGCGTCGGCACGGTGGTGTTGTGTGCGTTCGCTTCGGGGTTCAACGGCGAGGGCTATGTATTGGGGGCGTTGGTATGACTGTCGGAAGTCTTGGCGGCATTGTTTTCACGGTCTCCCCGAACAGGATCGAGACCGTGGACGGCTTTAAGCAAAGCGGCTCGGCGAACTATGGAAAGCATCAGCGGCACGGCGGAGATACGCTTCTGGAGTTTGTCGGACGTGACGCGGATACTATCTCGTTCAATATGTTATTGGCGGCGCAGCTCGGCGTTGATGTTGAGGCGGAGATCGCCAAGATCGTGAGCGCGGAGCAGTCGGGCGAGGCGTTAAGGTTCGTTATAGGCAAGAAAATTCTCGGGCGGTATCGGTGGGTGATAACAAAGCACACCGTGACCTACAAGCAGCTTGACAGAGAGCAAAGGCTGATATTGGCGGAGGTCTCCGTGCAGCTTACCGAGTATCTGAAGTAGGTGAATTATGGACGTTACGATAAATTCAAGAGAAGAATACGGCGGTACTTTTCTGGAAAACGATACCGTCAAGTCCGTTGTACAGAATATCGCCCTGCTGCTGAACACCAGAAAGGGCACTGTGCCGATGTACCGCGAATTCGGCTTACCTATGGAGTTTATCGACAAGCCGACAGATATTGCGGAAACAATGGCGGTGCTGGAGATATCCGAGGCTGTCGAGGAATTTGAACCGCGCGCCAAGCTCAAAGACCTGACGATCACAAAGACCGAAGAGGGCGCAATGGCTGTAATAGTTGAGGTGACGATCAATGAGGGGAACGGATCATAAATTTGTACAGACCGACAGCGCGGCAGTACTTTCCACGCTGATAGCGAAATACGAGGAGCTGACGGGGCGGACGCTCCTCCCGGCAGACCCCGACCGCGTTTTTATTTCGTGGGTCGCGGACGTGATAATTCAGGAGCGCTCGCTGCTGAATTTCGCGGCAAATCAGAATATCCCGTCGCGCGCAGTAGGCTCACATCTGGACGCGCTCGGCGAGTTTATTTACAATTTAAAGCGCCCGACCGCAAAGCCGTCGGAGTGTACGATAAAATTCACGATCACCGAGCCGCGTGATACGGCGGTGAGTATTCCGATAGGTACGCGTGTGACGGATACCGCGCAGAAAATGACGTGGAAAACGGACGAGGACGCGGTCGTTCCGATCGGCGAGACCGAAACACTCGTTCACGCAGTCTGCGTTACCGAGGGGATTGTCGGGAACGGGTATGTCGCGGGGCAGATCTGCAAACTCGTCGACGCTGACAACGTTGAATTCTTCAGCTCATGCGCGAACGTTGACATTTCGAGCGGCGGCTCGGATAAGGCGGACGACAGCGGGTACTACGAGCTTATGCGGCAGAGCCTTGAGGCGTACAGCACGGCAGGACCGAGGGGCGCGTATGAGTATCACGCAAAGGCGGTATCCTCGGAGATCGCGGACGTTTGCGCAATAGACCCTCTTGATATGCCGGGCACGGTGCATATTTACGCCGTTATGAACGACGGCTCGATCGCGGATAGCGGCACGAAGAACGCCATACTCGAGGCGTGCAATGATGAAAGGATACGTCCGCTTACCGACTTTGTCGAGGTGCTCGATCCCGAAACCGTGGATTTCGATGTTGACCTTACATATTACGTCGACAGAAGCAGCGCGAAAACAATGAGCGATATTGCCGCGGATGTCCGCAATGCCGTGGACGAATACATAAAATGGCAGACGGCAAGGATAGGACGCGACATAAATCCGTCCAAGCTGAGCTGGCTGCTTAGCGGAACGGGCGTTAAGCGCGTGGATATCAGACTGCCCGTTTTTACGCCGCTGCGCGACGGCTCGGAGCGTATAACGCCGCAGTTCGCGCGGCATTTCTCAACAAAAATAACAAACGGGGGCTTTGAGAATGAGTAAGTTTATCGACAGCGGAGACGATCTGCTGCAGGGCTTTCCGAGCGCGCTTTCACGCGACGGGGACAAGCGCAGACTTGCCGAGAGCATTGCGGACGAGCTTGCGCTGACCGCCTCCGACACCGACAAGGCTTTGATATTCCCGCGTATCGACGAGCTGCCGGAAGCGGTTCTCGATATGCTGGCGTATGACCTTAAGGTCGATTGGTACGAATATTCAGCGCCGATACAAAATAAACGGAACGCTATCAAGGAATGCATTCCGGTGCATAGGCACAAGGGCACGAAGTACGCGGTCGAAACGGCGGTGCACAGCCTTTACGACAAAGCCGAGGTTTGCGAGTGGTTCGAGTACGGCGGCGAGCCGTTTCACTTTAAAATTAAGGTTTTCGGCTCGTCGAGCGGTAATATCAAGCTGGTCTATCAGAAGATACAATACGCGAAAAATCTGCGCTCCGTGCTTGACAGCGTTGCGTTCGTGCATATTCCCGAGCGTGATCTGACGGCGTTTTTCGGCGCGGCGAATTCCTCGTTTTACAAGAGAACGGGCGTTTCGGTGCGATCTGACGACGATACGATATTCTCCGTGCCGACTTTGTCATGCGCGATTGGGATCAAGGTCTCCGCGAGAGTAAAGCGCATTTCTCTGCGGCTCGAATACGCCAAGCCGTCGCCGCCGAAAAACATCACCGTAAAGGCGAACGTCGGAGCGTCGGCGGATACTGCCGTCAAGAAAATTTATGTGGAGGTAAAGCAATAATGAGTTGGGAAAACGTGACCATTACAAACGACGGAGAAAAGCTGTTGTCGAAGATGATGAACGGCAGCAAGCTGCTTTTTACGCGCGTTGTAGTCGGCGACAGAACGGTAAATAACGCGGCGCTGTCCGCGCAGACGTCGGTATTCTCCCCGATATCCGCGCCTGCGCTTATCGCGGGAAAGAGCGAAACGCCGCAGAAAAACGGAACGCAGATCAGAATACAGATACGCAACGACGGCGTGACGGAAACCTCGCGAATGCGCCAGATAGGACTGTACGCGAAGTCGGAGCATGACGGCGAGGTGTTGTTCGGGATATTGCAGGACGAGATCGGCGAGGAGATACCAGCATACGCCGATTTTCCGCAGTTCCTGATCGAGCTGTACGCAACGGTCGCTGTGAGCAGAACGAACAACATTCAGGTCGTAGTAAGTCCGTCGGTCTACGCGACTGTCGAGGAGCTTCAAGAGGTTCGGAAGAATGTCGCCGACCTTAAAGCCTACATCGGCTACACAGACAGCGACATTTACGGTCTTGAGGCAGACTTTGAGAACAACAAATTCACTC
>CAJTTH010000055.1 GCA_910579125.1 uncultured Oscillospiraceae bacterium
GCCACAATGCCGAACACGCCGTTTACAAATATGAAATACGGTGTGTTCGGATTTGGCTTGCATTGGCGGACAAAACGGGCGACGAACCGTCTGAGCCGTTTCCGTTCGTGCTGTACGCGGCGTTCGTACAGCTGCAGAGCAGTGTGAACATATAAAATATTGCTGCGATGTTGCTTGATTTCTTCATAATAGATCATCCATGTAAATAATAAGTTTATGTCAAATGAACGCCGAGCGTTATTTGAGAGCCATGTAAAGCTGTTCTCGTTTTGAATTGTCCGTATTCAATTATCTAATTATATCACAAAGTAAAGCTTGCGTCAACCTTTTAAAGCGATACATTTTTCCGTATTTTAATTAAAATATCCCGAAGCAGCAAACACGGCTTCAGGATATTTTGAACTGCCTTTTTAAAGGAAATTAAACATAGTACTGCGCCTGTGCGCGGAACATCTCCGAGTAAATGCCGCCCTCACGGACGACAAGCTCATCATGCGTGCCCAACTCCTTTATAGTGCCCTCGCTGAACACGGCTATCCTGTCGCAGAATTTGCAGCTTGACAGTCGGTGAGAAATATAAACTGCGGTCTTTCCGCCGACCAATTCATTGAACCTGCAATATATCTCATACTCCGCCACGGGGTCGAGCGCGGCTGTCGGTTCGTCGAGAATTACCACGGGAGCGTCCTTGTACAGCGCTCTCGCTATCGCAAGCTTCTGCTGCTCGCCGCCCGAAAGCTGAACGCCGTCGCGGTCAAATTCGCGGAACATCATGGTGTCACGCCCTTTTGGCAGAGAGTTGATTTTTTCCAGCAGCCCCACCTTTTCGAACATTGCGTCGACCGCTTCGTCGCTGTCCTCCGCGCCGAGCAAAATATTTTCCTTAGCCGAAAACGACAGCAGCCTGAAATCCTGAAAAACCACCGAAAACAGCTTCATATACTCGTCATAATCGTACTCGCGTATGTTCACGCCATCAATTAGTATTTCGCCCTCGTCCGTATCGTAGAGTCTGCACAGCAGCTTGATAAACGTCGTTTTCCCCGCGCCGTTAAGCCCGACGACTGAAAGCCGCTCACCCGCCTTAATGGTTATTGAAACATTTTCCAGCACGCGTACTCCCGTGTTCGGGTAGGAAAAGCTCACGTTGCGGAACTCTATCGTGTGCGGAGAATTGAGGTTTTCAACGCGGCGGTCGCCCTTTTGCAGCATTGGCGGATATTCCATGAGCTTCACAACCTCGTATGCGTAATTGCAGCGCTTTACTATCTCCTGAAATCCGAAGATCGCTCCCTGAACGGAAGCGTTGAGCGTGCCTCCCGCCGAAACAAGCTGCGAGAACGTGCCGATAGTTATCTTGCCGAAAATAGCAAGCGCTCCGAGATACAGATAAGTACCGAAATCGCGTATCGCCGCCACAATAACGTCAAGCACCGACAGCGGAAATTTCTCGTTTTCCCATGCGGTATTGAACTCCATAAGCCAATCGGTTTGCTCGTTGGTTTTTTTGATAAGCGTGCCCGCTGCTCCGTATAACCGTATATCCTTTCCGAATCGAAAATTCTCCAGCTCCCAAAGGATATATCCCCAGACGCGGTTTATCTTTGAAAGCTCGGTAAAATATTTCACCTCGATCTTGTTCTTTTTGCTGTTTATGACCGCCGAAACAGCCAGCAGCACCGCGATAATAAGCAGCATCCACGGGGCGCTTACCGCAAGCACAGTCACCGCGCCGAATATCTTCAGCGTGTTTGTGAGAATGGTGAAAAACGCGATGGATATCCCGTGCACTCCGTTGGAATAGTCCAGACCCTCGCGTCCGCGGTTTATCTGGTCAAGCGCCTCCTTGTTCTCCGTCAGCGCGAAATCCATCTCCATACAACGCTGAGATATTTCCTCGGCAACGAAGTTGTTGAATTTATCCTGATATTTCTCTATATGAATGGTCAATGCGGAATTTATAAGGTACAATACCACGTTTAGTACAATCATTATCGCTGCATAAGTGATTATCAACCGAATATCACGCTGTGAGCTTATAAGCGAATCTATGAGCAGCGGCATGAATATTATCTCGGAGAAAGGCGCCGCAGCTCCGATAACAACGTTTATCGCCGAGAGTATGAAATAAGCCTTATCAAATTTCCATGCGACGGGAAAAAAGTATTTTAGCGTTTTCCCCACAATATTTTTGCGCGTGTTGTTTTCGACATCTGCATCATTTCGGATATCACTCATGAACGACACCCCTTTCCGCAACGTCGACAGTCGTTTCGTCCTCGACGTAATACTGCGCCTGAACCATGAACATTTCGGCGTATGCACCGTTTTTCTCCAGAAGCTCCTCATGCGTGCCGTACTCCACCATTTCCCCCGCGACAAACATTGCTATGTTGTCACAGAAGCGGGTCGAGGACAGTCTGTGGGATATGTAGACCGCAGTTCTGTCGCCTATCATGCCGTCAAAGCTCTGATAAAGGCGATATTCCGCAAGCGCGTCCAACGCCGCCGTCGGCTCGTCCAGAACCACTATCGGCGCGTTTTTGTAAAGCGCCCTCGCAAGCGCGAGCTTCTGCTTTTCGCCGCCCGACAGATCCACTCCGTCGTCGTAGAGCACCTTTAAAAGTTCGGTGTCCATTCCCTTCGGGAGACTCTCCAGTTTCTCGCCCATACCCGCGTCGCGCAGATATTGTTCCGTGAGCGCCTTGTCAGTATCGTCGGCGATGCGCATCGAAACGTTCTCTGAGAGCTTAAACGCGAACACCTCAACCTCCTGAAACGCAGGCGCGAACAGTCTGTAATACTCCGCCCTGTCGAACTCGCGTATGTCTGTGCCGTTGCAGAGGATACGTCCCTCTGTCACGTCATACAGCCGCAGAAGCAGCTTTATAAAGGTAGTCTTTCCCGCGCCGTTAAGTCCCACCACGGCAAGTCGCTGACCTGCTTCTAGCGTCAGATTGAGATTTTTCAGCGCGTATGCGTCCTGTCCCTTATACTTAAAGGACACGTTCTCGAATTTAAAGGTGTATTTATCCGACTTGGGTATGGGTATGGTTTTCTTGCCCTCATCTGGGTTCGGGATATCCATGAAGCTGCGGAAATCATCCAAGTGTGAAGAGTGTTCCCTAATGCCGCCGATAGCCTGCAAAAACTGCTGGATGCTTCCCGAGAATGTAAATGCGCTGCCACTGTAAAGAATAAAGTTTCCTATTGAGAGATCGTTTGCCACCACATCATATATAAGCCAGCCGAAAACAATCACCGCCTGCACCAGCGACAGCCCCGAGGAAAAAAACGCATAATATATCCAGTACTGCCTCGATTGCTGCCAGCGGCGCAGCTCGTCCACGTTTACCCCCTTCTGCTTCGCACCCAACCATTTTCTCATGCCGTAGAGTCTTATGTCCTTGGCATAGGAAAAATCGGTGGACACCGTCGACATATACTCCAACTTGCGCCAATTGCCCGCCATGGCATCCCACATTATCTCCTTGTCCTTTAAGCGGGCATAGTCAAAAAACTCAAACTGAATAAGCGACAGCACCAGAATGATGGCGACTATCCACGGGTTAAGTGTAGATATTATGCTCACTGCGGCGACAATGCAGGTGAACTGCACCGTCATCGTCCACATATCACTCATAAACCCCCTTAAACCATTGCCTCCTCCTGATGTTGCGCGTTTCGCTTTCTGAAGCCTGTCCAGCATATCGGGGGTTTCTAGCGTTTCATACTCCATGCCTAGCACCTTTGCCACACGCTCCATGACTATGCAAATCTGCGTGTAGTAAAAGCCCAGCACAAGCTTTTTGCTCGCGTAAGCATTCAGCACCATCATTACAAGCTCGACCAACGTTGTGATTATTACAAGGTATACCAGCGGCATAATGTCCTTGTGCTCCTGTGCCGCCTGCCGTTCGATAATATCCACGACAAGCTTGCCGATAAACGTCCATATGTAGGACATAGACGCGCCAGCAATTCCCCCGAGAAGCAGCAGCCCTATCATGGACTTCCTGTACTTCAGGTAGGCGCTTAAAATGTACTTGCAGTTTCGGAGAACACCATATTCCCGATGAAGCTCGTCCTCCTGTTTTCGCTTTTTCTCCTTGAAAATAAACATTTCATCCTCCATTACAAACGGCGGAACACGAAAATTCGTTCTGCCTTAGACCAAAACCAAACGGGAGCGATGGTATTCCGTGAGAGGTTCGCTCCGCTGCCGCGTTCCTTGTCGGCGGTACGCGGCGGATATGCCGGTGACGGTAACGGCGTCATAGCGCATACGGTGGTAACGGCATCGTATTGCAGACATATATAATATATCCTATCATATTTCCATGTTTAAGTCAAGTTTTTTGTATTGATATATTAACAAAAAATCTTGCTGCCTTTTGTGCAATTTGCCGACTTTATCAGCGTAAATAATTGAATTTAAAAAGCGTTATAAATAATAAAGCGAAAACAACTGCATAGGTGAAGAATT
>CAJTTH010000056.1 GCA_910579125.1 uncultured Oscillospiraceae bacterium
AGCAAATGAACAACGAAAACAAGCACACAAAACCCGACTGCCCTTTGATTGGGGAGAACGGCAATATCTTCAATATCGTCGGGATAGCAGCGAAAACCTTAAAGCGAAACGGCTTGTCCGAGGAAGCGTCCGAAATGACGAATAAGGTGTTCGCAAGCGGCAGCTATGAGGAAGCGCTCGGGATAATCGGCGAGTATGTCAATATAACCTCGGTCGATGAACCCGATGAGAGCTTCGGTATGTACCCCTTAATGTCGGCGACTTCGGTTTTGCAGCCGTCAATTTCACCGCTTACCCCGCCGATTTCCGTTTCAAGGTCGGTTTTCGCGGTTTGTATCTCTCCGTCCGTGTAATCTTTTGCCGCTTTTAAAGTCAACGCGTCTGCGTCGTCTACATATGCTTGTGAAACTCCGTCTCCCGACGAGCCGCCTCCGCCGCCCGAACCTCCCGCCGAGATCGGCAGCCATGAAACGTCCGTTCCCTTAAGCTGTACCTTGCCCGTGCCGAGAAGATACACCGTGCCGTTAGTTCCGTGCAGGTTCATTATCCAACCCGGCGGTATTGCCGCAGTGCCGTCGCCGTCGGGCGTTACGTTCGCGCGAGTTGACGCGTATACCGTCGACGTTCCGCGATTGGTGATGATCGTGTTCTGCCCGTTTATCCCCTCGACTTTAAGCTCGCCGCCGTTGAGGGTTACTGTTTTTATGTCGTTCATTGCTCCTCCTATTCCGTTAATACTCTCCGATTGTTGAAATAGAGCGTTCCCGCGCCACTGGGGTCGGCTCTTATAACCATGCCGTTCAGGTTGATCTCTCTGTTCAGTATATTGATCTGAAAAAAATTTGAATTATTGGCGGTTATATTTATACGTCCGTCCGAGTGGAGATTATAAAGCGCTCCGCCAAACCATATATAGCACACGTCCTTAGTCAGATTTACAGAGCAGCCGTCCGTGGTTTGGATCAATATTTGATTTGGATTCAGCATAATAGAACCGCCTGCTCCGCCGCCCGGGTCAAACATTTTCAGCGTGTAGGGACTCACCTTTGCTTCCCAGCGCGGCTTTTTCATTTTCATGTGTATGCGTGAGTGACATGACTTGCACAGCGACATAAGGTTGCTTTCGTCGTTTGTGCCGCCGTCCGCAAGCGGTATGATATGGTGAACGTGCTCGGCGGGTACGGCAAATCCGCAGCGCAGACATTCTTCGCACAACGGGTGCGCGGCAATGTATCTCTTGCGGATTATCTTCCATGCTGTTCCGTAGCGTTTCGCCGTTTCGGGATCGCGGCAGTTCTGCTCGTATTGCTTGTTCAGCCATGTTCTCATCGCGTATTTAGGATTTTCGGTCTGCTGGGGCTTGGGCGAGGCGCTTTTCGCGTTCTTGGCAAGTGCGCTGAGTGCCAGACAAAGCTGAATGTAACTCTTGAGCTGCCCCGCGTGTAGCCCATTTTGTTTGCCGTCGCTCGGCGCATCGAATTGAAAAAGTCTGAACTCGACCGTTCCCTTTGTAAATGTCGCGTGGAGGTTAAGCATATGGTAGCGGCTTCCGTTGTAATGCTCGTTTCTGCCGTAGTTAGCATTCTGCGAACCGTACCAAATGTCCGCTAAGTCTGCCATGGTGTGCGGCTTTTTGCGGTTCAGCTCGTTCAGGAAACGCTCGTCGACCACTCGGCAATACTGCGCCATTCTGCGGTTGTCGAGCTTTAAGGCGCTTGCGAGAAGCCGCTCGTGGCTCGCCATAATATTCGCGAGGTTGCGCAGGGTTTGCGCCGTGTGCCCGTCCGCGCCGATGTGAATATGTACTCCGCACCACCAATCGGGAAAGCCCTGCAAGCGGGCACATTCGGTCGGGGTCAGACGGCGAACGATGTAGTCAACGTCAAAGTCGTTCACGATCGGCATATTTTTATAGTCCGTTGCTGTGAGCGTGTTCGCAAGCTCCTCGGAAACGCAGGTAAAAAAGGACGCGTGACTTGACGAGTATGTCGGCACGGCTGCGGCGCTTGGACCTCTCGCGACAATGGTCGGTTCGGTCTCGCGCTCGACCGCGAAGCCGTACCGCGCGTTTTCGCCTTGATTAAACGCGGCACGGTCAATGCCGTATGACACGACAGCAAGCCCGCCTTGATTCCTGTCGGGAGAATTTCCGCCGCAGTCGATAGTCCTTGACGCGTCCGTTTCGTAGACGTTTGCGCGGACGTTCCTCGTTCCCTCGGAAGTAAACCGCACATCATAGCAGCTCAAAACTAATGGTTGATTATTCCCTCCTGTGCCATACGAAGCGCTGACCGTCGACGCGACATCAAGCGGACCCGTTATTCTCGAGTCCTGCGCGTGATTTTCAAAGACGAGAGCCGCTCCGCCTGCCGCACGAGAGCGGTTTTCAGCAGCGGCGGCAGTTCTTTGCCACGCGCGGAAGCGCTCCGCAGAATATGCAGACACGCCCTCCGACTCAAATAATACTTTTGCGATACCGCGGGCATTAAGATCTGCGACAAGAAAGATACGTTTTCTTCTCTGGGGCACTCCCCAGTAACGAGCTTATGTTAAGTCAAAAATAATGTTAAGTTACATAAGCATCACCCCCTTAAACAGCGAAAAAGCACTTGCGGAACTTAACATAATTTCTTACAATAAAAGAGGACAGAGTAAATCTGTTACATATTTATTGGAGGATTATGTATGAAAGCGAAAAAACAGCAATCTGAATGCAGCATTGAGCAGATGATCGCAGGACTAAAGGAACAGTTAGTTGGTCTTGGGTATCGACCGGCAACAATTATGAGGTATGATGCGGTGTGGAATAAATTCGTAGAGTATTGCGCCCGAAACGAGATAAATACCTTTACGGTTGAGGTAGAACAACAATTTGTTTGGGAGCGGTATGGGTCACAGTTAGGCGATGAGGATACATCTCATAATGTGAACCGTGCAATGATGATGCTTGATGATTTTCAGAGATACGGAGCTGTTTATGGACGATCCAAGAGCAGAATAAAAGAGTTCTCTGAGGATTACAAGGAGGTGTTTGAAGGTTTTCTTGAAAATTTAAGGCGGGACAATGTTGCGACCGGTTCTATAAAAACGTGGAAAAGTCGCTTATTAAGATTTGAACATTTTTTAATTGAAAACGACATTAAAACATTCGACGAACTTGAGTTGCGTCATATTAACAGTTACATAGAATCGCTGACCGGATTTTCTGTTGAAACCGCAGCTGCAACTGTCAGAATACTTTGCAAGTTGTTTGATTACGCCGCCCAAAACGGATATCATCAGATTAATTACTCTGAAAAAGTCATTCGTATTAAAAATACGAAGAAATATCGCCTGCCAAATGTCCTTACACCTGATGAAGTTGAAAATGTTTTGAAGGTAATCGACAGAAACAATCCTCTTGGAAAACGCAATTATGTGATGATTTCCTTAGTCGCAAAGCTGGGTTTGCGGATAAGCGATGCTGTTAATCTCAAATTAGAGAATATCGACTGGATAAATAAAAAAATCTCTATTGTCCAAAAGAAAACGGGAAAACCGTTAGAACTGCCATTACCGGAAGATATTGGTTGGGCAATTATTGACTACTTGCAAAATGGGAGACCTAAATCCGCATTATGCGCAAACTTTTACCATTAGAAGCATGGCTTTTGCAGGGATTTAGTTCCGAGCAGTTCAATAAAGCGGCTGCAATCGGATTGAGAGACAGCCAACTTTACAAATGCGCCGGAAATGCCGTTTCTGTTCCCGTTATCAAGGCTATCAGTGAGAAAATTCGTGATGTTATTTTTGACGTAGGGGGTGAAAAAATTGCCGAACCACATAATGAATCAACTGCACTTGTCGGGAAATCAGGAACGGATTGACGAGCTTTTACAGAGCGTAAAGGGTGAAGAATCCGTGTTGGATTTCAACCGCATTATACCGATGCCCGAATCGCTGAATATTGAGTGCGGAAGCCGCACGGACAGAGGGCTGAAAGCGTATAAGGATTTCGTGTACGTTTATACATTCGCCGAAACCGAGAAAAAAGACTTGCTGAATATTCCGCAAGAAAAAGAGGCAGCGTTCCTCAGGGCGCGGCAGGATATACGGCGCGACGAATGGGAACTCGGCAGAACAGCGTTTCAGAACGAGCAGAAATACGGTGCGCCTACTTGGTATCAATGGGCAGTGGCAGCATGGGGAACAAAATGGTCGGCTTACCAAGCGGAGCTTGTAGAAGATAACAGTGCGACACGTTCCTAACTGAAAAGGTTAGGCACTAAAAAGAGAACGTGAGAGTTTTCTAGAGCGTGTTCACATAAAATTATTGCAATATAACAAAAAATGTGATATAAT
>CAJTTH010000057.1 GCA_910579125.1 uncultured Oscillospiraceae bacterium
TGACCCACGATTCAAAGGTTGCCGCCAAGTGCAGCAGGGTGCTTTACATTGTGGACGGCGGTATCGTCGGCGAAAAAGAGATGGGACATTTTGGCGGCGGTGACAAAGAGTTCCGTGACCGTGAAAGAGAACTGAATCACTGGCTTATGGAACAGGGCTGGTGATACTTGAAACAATACTTGCAGGTGGTGATTTTATGACCGATATTCTGATTGTGGAGGACGATAAGGAACTGGCGGACTTGCTGACCGACTTTCTGCGCGAGGAAGGATATGTCGTATCAAGCGTGAACAGCGGAGAACGTGCCGTACATCTTTTTGAGCGATATGGCGCAAGGCTTGTGGTGCTTGACATCAATCTTCCCGATATGAACGGCTTTGCGATATGTTCAAAACTCCGGGAAAACACGGATACTCCCATATTGATTGTCAGTTCAAGGACAGGCAGGGAAGATAAGCTGAACGGCTATGAACTTGGCGCTGATGATTATATTGAAAAGCCCTATGATATAGATGTTCTGATCGCTAAAATTAAGGGTATATTCAAACGGCGGTATCAGCATGATCTATTATCGGCGGATGGTGTGACACTCAACCTTGCCGATAAAACGGCGGTCATTGACGGAAAGCCCGTGGAGCTGCCCGCAAAGGAGTTTGATTTGCTGGCGCTTTTGATTGAAAATCAAGGCAAAGCCCTGAAAAAATCGTACCTGTTTGGTACTGTCTGGGGCAGCGACAGCGATTCGGAGCTGCAGACGCTTCATGTTCATATCAACCGCATTCGCCAAAAACTAGGTGATGACCCTAAGAATGCAAAGCGTTTGCTTACGGTCTGGGGCGTGGGGTATAAGTTTGTATGAAAGCTTACAAAAATCTGTGTATCGCAGTGATGATGGTATTTCTTTTACTGACGGCGGTATTGAACATATTTCTCGTGGGATCGAAAGATAATAGTGAAGGTATTTATCGTGTGGAAGCCAGGCGGCTTGCGGGTGAGATAGCACAGACGGGCAGTTATGACATTGAAAAATACCCCCACATTACAGGTGTGTTTACGGGTGATGACATCTACCGTTCCGATGAGCATTATCTTATCATAGAAGTGGGCGAAACGCTTTATCGCGTTGAATATACCGTGGGGAACGGACAATATGGCATTGCTGCGGTAAACTGCGTATTGGGTGCGCTGTTCCTGTTGCTGACAGGTCTTTTGCATTATATCCGCAGACATATCATCGTACCTTTCAACAGGCTGAGTGATGTTCCTAAGGAGCTTGCAAAGGGCAATCTTGCCGTGCCGATATCCGAAGAAAAAAGCCGTTTTTTCGGCGAATTCACATGGGGAGTTAACCTCCTGCGTGAGAGCATCGAAAACAGCCGCAAAAAAGAGATTACAATGCAAAAGGATAAAAAACTCCTGCTGCTCTCCCTTTCCCATGACATAAAAACACCTTTGTCGGCTATCAAACTGAATGCAAAGGCGCTTGCCAGGGGATTATACAAGAACGAGGAAAAACAGCGTGCCGCTGCCGAGAACATCAATACCCGCGCGGATGAGATAGAGCACTTTGTCAGCGAGCTCTCAAAGGCGGTAAGCGAGGACTTTATGAGCTTTGAGGTCGTACCCGGCGAGGAGTTTCTCAGTGTTATTATCACAAAAATAGACGCGAGATATACTCCCCAGCTTTCCATGTCGGGAACAGAGCTTTTGATTCGCAAATATGATGACTGCATTCTTTCCTGCGATCCGAACCGCCTTGCGGAATGTTTTCAAAATCTGATTGAAAACGCAATCAAATACGGAGACGGCAGACGAATTGAGATCGGCTGTGATAAAATGGACGGCTGTGAGCTTATCACGGTGTCAAATACGGGCTGTACACTTGAAGCAAAAGAACTGCCGCAGATATTCGAGAGCTTTCATCGCGGAAACAATGCGGATAAGGTGCAGGGCAACGGGCTTGGACTTTTTATCTGCAAACGGGTGATGTCACTTATGGGTGGAGAGGTTTTTGCGGATATTCGCAACGGATGCTTCTTTGTGACACTGGTTGTGAAATTGGCGTAAAGTAAAGACCGCTTAGTTGAGGGGGTTTATCGTTAGCCCTAAAAAGGGCTGTTTATTTCACCCTGCTTGCCAGGATTCCGTAGTACATATCCTTTGCGTCCGTACAGGAGAAGTCGTACATCAGCCTCACGATTCCTCTATCTTTAAGTTCTTATTTTCCCATAGTTTCCGGCTTTGCCGGATGGCAGGCGCCATTCATGGCGCAGCCCGCGCACCCGCAGCCACAGGATGATTTTCCTTTTCTCTTACTGCGTACCATACTGACAATAATCGCCGCCACCACAAGAACTAAAACCGCACTGATGATGATTGTCGCCATATTTTCCATAAGCCATGTCAGCATTGAAATTCCTCCTGTTTCCCTGTTACAAATCTAAAGACGAAACCTGACGCCCCGTATATGTCGGGACGCCATTAAAAACGCTTTTCGCGCCGTTACTTCGCCATTTTCAGTTTCATATTTGTTGTCAGTTTTGTCGCCTCTTTATACGGTCTGAACAGCATATAGATCATGCCGCCAAGAATTACGATGGCCGCAAGCAGACCAATGACATTCAGGTTTCCTGTAAATGCCGAACCAATCTGATAAACCATCAGCGCCACCGCATAAGCCAGTCCGCACTGGTACAGAATCGCAAACCACGTCCATTTCGCATTGTTCATCTCCCGCTTGATGGCGCCAATCGCCGCAAAGCAGGGCGCACACAAAAGGTTGAACACCAGGAAGGAGTATCCCGCAAGCTGACTGAAGTTTGCGCCAATCTCAGACCATCCGCCGGGATAAAGGATACCCATTGTACCAACGATATTTTCCTTCGCCACAAGACCCGTGATGGACGCCACTGCCGCCTGCCAGTTGCCCCATCCAAGCGGTATGAAAATCCATGCAATCGCACTGCCGACCGCCGCAAGAAGTGACTGATCCATTTCCTCCTCGCCAAGCATCCGGAAGCCTTCCGAAGTAAATCCAAAGTATGTCGTAAACCAGATAACGATAGTGGAAAGCAGAATAATCGTGCCCGCCTTCTTGATGAAGGACCACCCGCGTTCCCACATGGAGCGCAGCACATTGCCCACCGTGGGCATATGGTAAGCCGGAAGCTCCATAACGAAAGGAGCCGGGTCGCCGGAAAACATTTTCGTTTTCTTTAACATGATACCGGAAATAATGATCGCCGCCATGCCAACGAAATACGCGCTGGTCGCCACCCATGCGGAGCCGCCGAAGATTGCTCCCGCAACCATTGAGATAAACGGCACTTTTGCGCCACAGGGAATAAAAGTCGTTGTCATGATCGTCATTCTGCGGTCACGCTCATTCTCAATCGTCCTCGACGCCATAATGCCCGGAATGCCGCATCCGGTACCAATGAGCATCGGAATAAAGGACTTGCCGGACAATCCGAACTTGCGGAAGATCCGATCCAGTACAAATGCGATACGCGCCATATAGCCGCACGCCTCCAAAAAGGCAAGAAGCAGGAACAGAACAAGCATCTGCGGCACAAAGCCAAGCACCGCGCCCACGCCGGCTACAATACCGTCATTGATCAGCCCTGCAAGCCAGTCTGCCGCACCTGCCGCTTCCAAAGCATTTCCTACAAGAACCGGAATGCCCGGAACCCATACGCCGTAAGCCGCCGGATCAGGCTCGTCACCGTACTGCTCCATCACCGCAAGCGCACCCTCATAATCTGCAAGGGACGCCGTTTCCA
>CAJTTH010000058.1 GCA_910579125.1 uncultured Oscillospiraceae bacterium
GGTGGAGCGCGGTGAGTGAACTTACATTAGGCTCGCTGTTTGACGGTAGCGGCGGCTTTCCGCTCGGCGGTATGCTCGCGGGGATAAAGCCGCTCTGGTCGTCGGAAATAGAACCGTTCCCCGTCCGCGTGACCGAGAAGCGTTTGCCCGATGTGCGGCATTACGGCGATATAAGCAAGCTGAACGGCGCGGAGCTGTCGCCCGTCGATATAATCACGTTCGGCTCGCCGTGCCAAGACCTGTCGGTAGCGGGCAAACGGAGCGGCTTGACGGGATTGCGGTCGGGGCTGTTCTTCGAGGCTGTCCGCGTAATAAAAGAAATGAGGTGTGCAACAAATGGCAAATATCCGCGATATATCGTGTGGGAGAACGTCCTCGGCGCGTTCTCCTCAAACAAGGGCGGGGACTTCCGCTGCGTGCTCGAGGAGGTCTGCAGGATCGCCGATGAAGCCGCCGATGTTCCTCGACTTGCGAAACGGCAGCAGTCGGGAGTTATCGTGGGGAATAATTTCTCCGCCGCTTGGCGCGTCCTTGACGCTCGTTACTGGGGAGTGCCCCAGAGAAGAAAACGTATCTTTCTTGTCGCAGATCTTAATGCCCGCGGTATCGCAAAAGTATTATTTGAGTCGGAGGGCGTGTCTGCATATTCTGCGGAGCGCTTCCGCGCGTGGCAAAGAACTGCCGCCGCTGCTGAAAACCGCTCTCGTGCGGCAGGCGGAGCGGCTCTCGTCTTTGAAAATCACGCGCAGGACTCGAGAATAACGGGTCCGCTTGATGTCGCGTCGACGGTCAGCGCTTCGTATGGCACAGGAGGGAATAATCAACCATTAGTTTTGAGCTGCTATGATGTGCGGTTTACTTCCGAGGGAACGAGGAACGTCCGCGCAAACGTCTACGAAACGGACGCGTCAAGGACTATCGACTGCGGCGGAAATTCTCCCGACAGGAATCAAGGCGGGCTTGCTGTCGTGTCATACGGCATTGACCGTGCCGCGTTTAATCAAGGCGAAAACGCGCGGTACGGCTTCGCGGTCGAGCGCGAGACCGAACCGACCATTGTCGCGAGAGGTCCAAGCGCCGCAGCCGTGCCGACATACTCGTCAAGTCACGCGTCATTTTTTACCCGCGTTTCCGAGGAGCTTGCGAACACACTCACGGCAACGGACTATAAAGAGCCGCCGATCGTGAACGACTTTGACGTTGACTACATCGTTCGCCGTCTGACTCCGACCGAATGCGCCCGCTTACAGGGCTTTCCCGATTGGTGGTGCTCGGGTCTGGGAACGGACGAGCCGTCGGAGGAAGATATTCAACGCTGGCGGCGCATATTCGAGGAATACCGGGCGGCTGTCGGCAGATCGGGCAAGCCGAAAACCGACAAGCAGATAATCAAGTGGCTGCGCAGTCCTCACAGCGACAGCGCGGAATACAAGCTCTGGGGTAACGGCGTGGCTCTTCCTTGCGTATTCTTCGTGCTGGCGGGGATCGCTTGGTACGATTCCGACAATGAATTGTGGGAATGTTTGTACACGGGCAACAGCGTTTTATAGGCGCAAAAAGCCGCTCGGCGGTTTGATACAACACCGGGCGGCTATAATGTACCGCATATAAAAGTCATTTGTCAGCTTTACCAAAGATTTTCGCGATTTCCTCTTTACTCATACATTTTGCGGAAACTTCGGGCTCCTTGATGTTTTCTTGTGCGCGTCGTGAGCTTTCTATCGCGTCCAGAAATGCTTGCGCTTTTTTGTCGTCATTGATCTCTATTGATTTAAAAATACTTTTGATTGCCATAGTTATCACCTCTCTTTCTCGTTTTACAATTTATTTGTCTCATTATAACAGAACGACTGCTTGTTGTCAAGCGGGTAAGAAAAATGCCGAATTGTAACGTGAAAATGCAGCGGCCATAATATACACAACATTCTCCAGAAATGATTGTGTATGTATCGTATTGCTATATTCTCCGAAAAGAGTTAATATACAATCACAAAAATAAAAACGCTTTTGGAGGACGAAAAAATGAAAAACACCGAAAAACAGATAGCGGAGATAAAGAGCCAGACCATAGGGGTAGAGGTTGAAATGAACAACATCACGCGCGAAAAAGCGGCAAAGGTCGCCGCCGAGTTCTTCGGAACGGGACGCAGCGAAAACACAGAACGCCGCAACGGTTACAGAGCATGGAGCGCATGGGATTTACAGGGCAGAGAGTGGAAATTCCAGTATGACTGCAGCATTCGCGGCGACGATACCCAAAAATGCGAAATGGTAACGCCGATACTTACCTACAACGACATTGAGACGCTGCAGGAGCTTATCCGCAGACTGCGCAAGGCGGGCGCGAAGAGCGACGCGACAAGGGGCTGCGGAGTACATATTCACATCGGCGCGGACGGGCACACGGCGCAAACCCTGCGCAACCTCGCGAATATTATGGCGAGCCACGAGCGGCTTCTCGCAAGCGCCTTAAAGCTCGACAACCGCAGAATGGCGCAGTATTGCCGAGTGGTCGACGAGCGTTTCCTGAACGAGCTGAACCGCAAAAAGCCGCACACCATGGCAGACTTAGCGGACATTTGGTACGGTTCGCAGAATGCTAACTACGGCAGAAACGAGCATTACAACGGAAGCCGCTACCATATGCTTAACCTCCACGCGACATTTACAAAGGGAACGGTCGAGTTCAGACTTTTTCAATTCGATGCGCCGAGCGACGGCAAACAAAATGGGCTACACGCGGGGCAGCTCAAGAGTTACATTCAGCTTTGTCTGGCACTCAGCGCACTTGCCAAGAACGCGAAAAGCGCCTCGCCCAAGCCCCAGCAGACCGAAAACCCGAAATACGCGATGAGAACATGGCTGCTCCGCCTCGGCTTTATCGGCGACGAATTCAAGACCGCGCGTGAGACTTTCACAAAGCGGCTCGACGGCAACGGTTCATTCCGAGCGCGCCGAGCGGCTTAACGCGGACCGCTTGCCCGCTTCGGCGGGCTTAAGGCGGTAGAGGAACGGTTGAACGTCCTCGGAAAGGTGGAATTACAATGAAAAAACTGTACTTAGCTTACGGGAGCAATCTGAACACGGAGCAAATGCGCTTCCGCTGCCCGGGTGCAAAGCCCGTCGGTACGGCGGTGATACGCAATTACGAGCTGCTGTTCAAGGGCTCGCGGACGGGCGCGTACCTCACGATAGAGCCGAAGCGCGGCGGCAAAGTTCCCGTTGCGGTGTGGGAGGTAAGCGCCGAGAACGAACGGGCACTCGACCGTTACGAGGGCTTCCCGGCGTTCTACTACAAAAAGGATATGAACGTCAATGTCAGGCTCCCTGACGGCACGGCCGAACGCCGAGCGGCTTTCGTGTACGTTATGCACGAGGAGCGTCCGCTCGGTGTGCCGACGGGAGCATACGTCGAATGCTGCCGCGAGGGCTACGGGGAATTCGGCTTTGACGAACGGTTTATTGATAATGCAATCGAAAGGAGCGTGAATGTATGAATAACAAGCACAGTGAGCGGCTTGGCGTTGAATTCTGCCCGAAATGCGGCAAAGCGATAAGCGGCTATCCCGCAGTCTCGCGCGTCGACGGTTCGCCGATATGCTCCGACTGCGGTACCCGCGAGGCTTTGGAGAGCATTGGAGCGTGCGCCGCAGAGCAGGACAGGATCATCGAGCTGATACACAGGAATAGCCGTTGATATTCGTTTTGTGCAAATCCAACAATATC
>CAJTTH010000059.1 GCA_910579125.1 uncultured Oscillospiraceae bacterium
ATGAACGTGATCTTGCTTGTATTTATCATACTTGCGTCAATGTTCGTGTCGTCGGGCGTGAATAACATCATAAGCGTTACAACGGCGCTGGACGATTATTTTGAAATGGCGGACGCACCCGACTACATTGCGATGACAAGGAACAAATCAGGTGCGGTCGATGTTGACGGGATTTTAAATTCTGCCGCTTCGGTGGAAAGTTTCGGCAAGGAAAAAATACTGTATATGGAGTCCGCCAATGTCACCTTTGAGGATGAAAGCAAAACTGCATCAAACTTAAGCTATATTTTTCTTCAGAGTGACGAGGATATGTCCATGAATTATATTCTTGACGACGGCAGCATTCTGAAATCGGTAAAGAGAGGCGAGTTTTATACGACGGCGGGCATGGCGGAGGATATTGGACTTGAGGTCGGAGATAAAATGACTGTAAAGCTCGGCGGCATAAGCTGTATATTTACGTTCGCGGGTGGTGTCAAGGATGCGGTTCTTGGCTCAAAGGGAATATCAATACAGCGTTATATCATAAGCACCGAGGATTTTGAAAAATTCATATCTGCGGAAAATGTTGAGAAATTTTACGGCGGCGAGCTGGTTTACATACGTACCTCGGATATGGAAAAAATGCTCTCTGAAGTCAAACCGCTTATCAACGATGCCCTTTTGGCAGGGGACAAGGCGACTATCAAACTTTCTTATGCTTTTGATATGCTGGCGGTCGAGACCCTCCTTATGGTGAGCCTTATTTTTGTAGCCGTCGCGTTTGTGATCCTGCGGTTTACCATTGCGTTCACGCTTTCCGAGGAGTTCCGCGAGATTGGCGTTATGAAAGCAATCGGTATCCGCAATCTGAAGATTAGGAGTCTGTACCTTGTGAAATACGCGGCCCTTTCCGTTATCGGCGCGGTGGCCGGCCTTGCGCTCAGCTTTCCTTTCGGTGAAATGCTGATGAGCGTTGTCCCTAGCTCCATTATCATAAACAATCAGAACGCGGCGCTTTCCAACGTCATTTGCGCGGTGTGCATGGTTGGCGTCATCATGCTGTTCTGCTACGGCTGTACGGGCAAGGTCGGGAAAATGTCCCCCATTGACGCTGTGCGAAACGGTCAGACGGGCGAGCGCTTCCGCAAAAAGAGCATGATGAGCCTTGGGAGATCTAGGCTTCCCGAAACAGTGTTTCTCGCACTGAACGATATCGTAAGCAGTCCGAAACGCTTCAGTATCATAACCTTCGCATTCTTCCTCTGCCTGTCGCTTCTGCTTGTCCTTTCGACAACGGTTTCCACGGCGAAAAGCGGTGCGCTCTTCAACCTTTTCGACCTTGCGGACTTCGACATATCCGCCAAAGGCGAGGTAACGGAGTTTATGACGGAGAACGGCCACGAAAAGCTGGAAGAATACCTTTCGGATATGGAGGAAAATCTCGCCCAAAACGGTATGCCCGCGCGCTGTATGCAGGAAATGATGTTCAAGCTACCTGTGTCACACGATGAAAACGAGAGCAGCATTACAATATATCAGGGCACAGGAACGACTGCGGATATGTATGAGTACATTGAGGGCACGCCGCCGCAGTCTGTCGGTGAGGCTGCGCTGTCCCATCTTTCTGCGGACAAACTGAAAGCGGATATCGGTGATACGATTACAATAAAGACCATCGATGGCGACAAGGAATTGATAATAACAGCAATTTTTCAGTCCATGAACAATATAGGCGAGAGCGTGCGGGTTCACGAGGACGAGAAGATTAATTACATACAAGCGCAGAAAGCACTCTTCACACAGATCAAATTCACCGATGAACCCGATGAAACGGAAACAGCCCGCCGTATGGAAAAAATCCAGAAGCTTTATCCCGAACTCGACGAGGTCAAAAATCGCGGCGAAACTATATCGGATCTGCTCAAAGTTGTGGATACTTTTGATACGACAAAGCAAATGGTCGTTGTTCTCACGTTCATTTTAGCGGTGCTGATTACTGTGCTTATGGAGCGTTCCTTTATCGCTAAGGAGTTGGGCGAAATTGCGTTTATGAAAGCAATCGGCACACGAAACGGAAAAATCTATGCTTACCATACCCTGCGATTTGTTTTCGTCGGATGTATGACGGTAATCGCAGCGGAACTTTTTGCCCTGCCGCTTACGCATCTCTTCATTGATCCGTTTTTCAAGATGATGGGTATGGCGCTTGCTGTTGATTATGTGATAAACCCGTTTGAAATGATCCTTGTTTTCCCGCTGGTTATTCTTGCCGCTACAGCGGCAAGCGCGTTCTTCGCCTCGCTGTATACCAAAACGATAACGGCCTTAGACACGGCTAATATAGAATAAGAAAGGAAATCTGATATGAATATTCTCGAAGTAAAAGATCTCTGCAAAACATATATCGTAAACAAACGGCAGAATAATGTACTGAAAAACGTAAATTTTATGATTGATGAGGGAGAAATGGTCGCCGTTATGGGGCCGTCAGGCTCTGGAAAATCCACGCTGCTGTACGCAGTTTCGGGCATGGATGATCTTACCGCAGGGGAGGTGAAATTCTGTGGAAGAAATATTGCAGGGATGGGCGAAAGAGAACTTGCAGACCTGCGCCTTGACGAAATGGGTTTTATCTTTCAGCAAATGTATATGCTGAAAAACCTCACCATATTGGATAATATCATACTTCCTGCAACGCAATCCAAAAAGCAGCGTGAACCCCGCAGGGAAACGGCGCGGCGCGGCC
>CAJTTH010000060.1 GCA_910579125.1 uncultured Oscillospiraceae bacterium
GGATACATAATGAAAGCTACGAATAATAACTCCTTAATGGTTCAGGAAAACGATTCTATTACGAGCGTTAACGAAGCCAGTTACCTTTTTGGAGCTTACGTGTGCCAGGAGTTAGAGTGTATCGGAATGCGATACTCGTACAGGCATGTGATGAAACCGCTTATGGAAAACGACAGCCTGACGCAGCTTGAACTGGTGAAGATCACCGAGCTCAAAGCACCGACCATCAGTATTACTCTGCGCAATATGGAGCGCGAGGGCATAGTGCGCCGTGAAAAGAACGACAACGACCGCCGCGAAACGCACGTTTTCATTACGGACAAGGGCAGGAAGATGTACGCAAAGGTGCTCATGGCTCTTGAAAACGCGGAGAAAACGATGCTCAACGGCATTTCTGACAAGGAGCTTAAGTCGCTGCGTTCGACGCTCGACAAGATGAGCGCAAATCTGCGTGCGGGAATTAAGAAGTAATTATAGCAAATGAGTTTTTCCTCTTGTGTTTTTCAAAAGGGAGTTTCTGTGGGGGGAAACTCCCTTTTGAGTGTCTTTGTGCTAAGGCAACACCGCACAATTACCGCGCTTCGCGCTTTGTCGGCGTTGCCCTAAAAGGGGCGGTTTATACAGCCGCCCCTTTTGTTATTGCTTGGAATTTATTTCCACTAAACGCTTGTCAAATTCTGCGACGGGGATAGGCTTTGAGTAGTAGAAGCCCTGAGCAGAATCGCAGCCGCATTCGCTCAGAAATTCGGCTTGCTCGATAGTTTCCACGCCCTCCGCGATTATGTCAAGCCCTATGTCCTGCGACATTGAAATGGTATGCTCGATTATCTTGCGTCCACGAGCCGATTCCATAAACTCAGAAAGGAAGCTGCGGTCTATCTTCAGAACGTCGAACTGCGTGGTTTTAAGCATATTCAGCGAGGAATAGCCGGAACCGAAGTCGTCCATAAGCATGGTGAAACCCGCGTCCTTCATTCGCTTTACAATATCGTCCACGCCGATGCCGTCCAGCGATTCGGTGATCTCCAGCTCCAGAAGCGAGATAGGAACATCGTATTTTTTCAGCAGCGACTGAACCTTTTCCACCACGTCGAACGTCTGCAAATATTCGCGCGAAACGTTCACCGAGATCGGCACGGGCGCAATGCCGTTGTTTATCCAGCTTCTGATGCGTTTGCACGCTTCCTCCCAAATGAACGAGTCCAGCTTCAGGATAAAGCCGTTCTGCTCGAAAACGGGGATAAAGTCGCCCGGCGAGATCATTCCCTTTGTCGGGTGCTGCCACCGTGCAAGAGCCTCCGCGCCGATTATCTTTCCCGTCTTTATCGAGTGCTTGGGCTGTAGATACATCAGAAATTCGCCGTTGAGCAGCGCCTTGTGCATATCGTCCTCAATAGCCTGAGTTTGCTGCAGCTTAGACTTCATATTGCTGTTGTAGAAGCCGATATTTTCAAGCGCGTTGCCTTTTATAAGCTGCCGCGCGAGCGACGCGTTGTCGCCGTGACGACGGGTATGTGCCGTCCTGTCGTCAACCTCAGCCACGCCGAACACGAGCCGATATTCCATATCGTTATATCCGCAGAGCATACTTTCAATCTTGCGGATAAATGCGACAAGATCATCACGTTTATCAAACACGGTTACTATCATAAACACGTCCGCAGTAAGGCGGCAAAAAGGCTGCTCCTCGGTGCAGACCAGCGCCAGCGAATCGTTGAAGAACTGTAACAGCTCGTCGCCGACCTCGACGCCGTAAGTCTCGTTTATCAGCTTGAAACGCTCAACATCGAACTGTATGAATGCAATGTTCTTGTCGGGATTCGCCTTTACCGTGTTTGCGCAGCGCCGCGAGAAGAGCTTCGGGTTCTTATCGGACGTGAAACATCTCAGCACATCGCGGTCAAACTGCTCCTTGAGCGAATACGGACGGATATTGAAGTGAACGTCCGTGACCTTGTTGTCCTCGCCGCGCAGAAATAGCGCATACAGGTGGCACATCACGAACTCGTCGCTGTCGGGGAGCTTTACGGAAACGTCCGTGCCCGCACTGTTGGTATCCGTTCCGCTTAATATCCCGCTTTCGATCTTCGCGCAGAACACGTCAAAAACGGGTAGAGAACTTTCCTCGATCATGCCGCTCTCGCGCATATAGTCCAATGGGTCGCGGACGTCTTCGGGGAATATCGTTGACGTAAGCTGAATCACAGCGTTCTCCGCCGGACTCCAGAATAGATGTATCGTATCCTCGTCCGCCTGCATCATAGAAACTATTTTAGCGGCGTATTTTTCGGGAATATTAGCCATAGAACCTCCTGTTCCGAAAGGCACAATCGCCTTATCTGTCTATGTATTTAATGTGGAGAGTGCAGTCTGCATAAAATATCTTACTTATGCAACACATATGAAGCTTTTATAAATTATAACATAATTTTTTGAAAATTACAAGTCTTTTTGTGAAAATATAACAAAATTTTTTAATTTCAAGATTAAGGCGCTCCATTTTGATTGAAATATT
>CAJTTH010000061.1 GCA_910579125.1 uncultured Oscillospiraceae bacterium
AGGAAAAATACATCAAGGCTATGTGCGAAAAGGCAAAATACGAGCAGCAGATCGCTGAGGATACCGCGAAGATCGAGCGCATTGAACGGTACATATCCCGCATAAAAAAACGCCGCACCAGAATGATATTTGAAATGCATATTTTTGATGACGAGAAATTCCGGGAGATCGCAATGAAATTTGACGACAGAAGCTCGGAGGAAAGCGTGAAACAGATTTTTTACAGATACATTGAAAAGCACCCGAACGGTTAAAATCCGAAAAGCGGCGCTGTCCGAGATCAGCGCCGCTTAAAATTTTTTTGAAAAAATGTAACGAATGTCACTTTTGTTACGAACGATATGTGATATAATTAAAATGTGATCATGATCTTGCAAATAAGCACTCCTTTATTTCCGCGCTCACGCCCGGGCGCGGCACAAATCGAGGAGGATTTTTTATGCGAAAAAAGCAAACGCAGACAACGGAATTACAGGCGGTGGAAATGCCGTCCGTAAAGGAGTACCTGACCGCCGTACAGCGCGACGGCACGGAGCTGTGCGCAAAGGACGTATACCGCCGCACAGTGCAATGGATTAAGGAGCAGCATTGCGAAAACGTTATATCCGAGCAGATGATCGAGGAGTATTCAATGGCGGTAGCGCGCTGGGTACATCTGGAGCAGATGATCTCGAAATACGGTTACATCGCCAAGCACCCCACAACGGGAGCGGCTATTCCGTCGCCGTATGTCGCAATGGCGCAGGGGTATCTGAAACAGATATCCGCGATACGCGCCGAGATAAATCAGCTGATAAAATACAACCGTCCCGTAACGTCGGACTTTATGCGGGAGGTGGTTTACGGTGGATAAAACTCCCGAATATTACCTCGCCGACGTTTCCGAGCTGCTGCCTTACGCTCGGAACGCGCGTACCCACTCCCCCGAACAGATAGCGCAGATCTCCGCGTCGATCAAGGAGTTCGGCTTTCTCGCGCCCGTAGTTATCGCCGAGGACAACACGATATTATGCGGTCACGGTCGCTTCTACGCGGCGCAAAAGCTCGGCTTGACAAAGATACCGTGCGTCAAGGAAACGCACCTCACCGAGACGCAGCGCCGTGCGTATATCATCGCGGACAATAAGCTCTCGCTAAACGCCGATTGGGACAATGAGCTTCTGGCGGTCGAGCTGTCCGATCTGCAGGGCGATATCGATTTGTCCTTGCTCGGTTTTGATGAAAAGGAGCTTTCGGATTTATTCGGCGAGGACAAAAAGTCGGCAGCCGATGATGATTTTGACCTCGCCGCCGCGCTGGAAAAAGCGGCGTTCGTTCAGCCGGGAGATATCTGGACTGTAGGCAGACACCGCGTAATGTGCGGCAGCGCGACGAACGCGGACGACGTTGCCGCGCTCATGGACGGAAAGACGGCAAACCTTATCGTTACCGACCCGCCGTATAACGTGTCGTTTCAGTCGTCGAGCGGTTTAAAGATACAGAACGACTCCATGAACGGAGAGGATTTTTACGCCTTTTTGAAGTCCGCATTCGACAATATGGCGGCGCACCTCGAAAAGGGCGGAGCGGCTTACGTTTTCCACGCGGACACCGAGGGCATGAATTTCCGCAAGGCGTTTATCGATGCGGGTTTTCATCTGGCGGGAGTGTGTATCTGGGTAAAGAATTCGCTCGTTCTCGGACGGAGCGACTATCAGTGGCAGCACGAGCCCGTCCTGTACGGCTTTCAAAAAAACGGAAAACACCGCTGGTACAGCGACCGCAAGCAGACGACGGTCTGGAGCTTCGACAAGCCCAAGCGAAACGAAAACCACCCGACAAGCAAGCCGCTCGATCTGCTCGCTTACCCGATCTGCAACAGCTCCCGCGAAAACGCGGTCGTGCTCGATACGTTCGGCGGGAGCGGCTCGACGCTTATGACCTGCGAGCAGACGAACCGAATTTGCTTCACAATGGAGCTCGACCCGAAATACGCGTCCGTTATTCTGCGGCGGTACGTCGAATACACAAACCGCCCCGGGGACGTGTTCGTAACGCGCGGCGGCGAAAAGATACCGTACTCCGACCTCGCGAAGGAGGTGGAGCGCGGTGAGTGAACTTACATTAGGCTCGCTGTTTGACGGTAGCGGCGG